>CALCXM010000182.1 GCA_937905825.1 uncultured bacterium | reverse complement strand
CCGAGGCTCCAGTGACCTTCCGACTTGGTGTTGCTCTCTTCCAGTCGTTCGCGCAGCAGAGCGAGTCCGCGTTTGAGTCGCACGCGCACCGTCGAACTCGGAATGTTCAGGCGCTTGGCGATCTCGACCGGGGCGAGTTCTTCGAGGTAACGAAGGTAAATGGTCGAGCGGTAGGGCTCCTCCAATTCGAGGACTTGCGCCGCGAGCCAGCGCTGTGTCTCCACCAGCTCGACCATTTCCTCCGACGAGGGAATGGACTCCGGGACAGCTGCAACGGCCTCTCGCACGTTCCTTCGGGTTTCCCCCCTGCGAATCTGCCGTGCGACGTTGCGTGCCACCCCGGCGAGCCAATTCCTCATGCTCTCTCGTGGCGTGCCTTCCCAAGCCATGGCCGCGATCAAGGTGTTTTGCACCACGTCGTCAGCCGTGTTTGGGTCGGCGACCAACTGCTTCGCCAAGGAGCGCAGCCAACTTGTGTGCTCCAGGATTTTGGCGGGGTCGTTGATTGCTGAGTGATCCATGATGTTGACTCGTTCCGAGAAAGAGTCGCCGCCGAGGCCTCCAGCGTTTCACCTTTCTCGAGAAAGGTGCCCGGCTCAGGGTCCCTATCGCTGGATCAAGCCCGGCTAGAGCATCCTAACCGCCAGTTTTGGGCCCCCGGAAACAATCGTCGGGGGGCACTGGCAAGGAGCTCGGAGCCACGGTCCTGCCCAAAATTCGCAAGACCCCGACATTCACAAGGAATGTCGGGGTCTTGCACGCCGAACTCGGGGGGGAGGAGAGAGAGAGTAGCCGGCGCTTGCGAGCCCCGAGGGGCTCAATCACCATAGAGATGTGTCTGGGAGTTTTGTGGGAGAGGCGTGGTCCGACGCCTTTCCCTTCCCAGGCAGGTGTTTATAGGGAGTCCATTTGACGTTGTAACCCATGCGTTTTGATAATTAGGAAAGTTTTTCGAGGGGGTCGTCCCTTCCTCAACAACGGCCTGCATGGGGCCAGACACGGGAATTGTCTCTCGCGACAAGGGTGGGTCAGGCTAGCTTGGGCGCCCCCCCAGCAGGAGACCCTATGAAATTCGCCCACATGCCCGATCGCCCCGCGTCCCTCACCAAAGACTGGGCTCTCCAGGCCTACTCCGCTCTGACCGAGCGGGTTGACGGCGCTGAAGCCCAGGAGACTGCGAAGGACTGGCTGCACCTCTCCGAAGATTGGAATGAGCTGAAGTCCTACGTGAGCAGCGAGCAGGCGCGGTTGAGTTATCGCTACACAAAGGACATGGGCAATGGGGAGGCGGAAGCCGCCGAGCGAATCCACCGTCAAGAGGTCGTGCCCGTCGCCGAGGACGGGGAGGCCAAGCTGGTGGCCGCGCTTTTGGCGAGCAAGCACAGCGCTGCGGTTGCCGAGCGATTTGGCGACCAGCTGCTAAACGTCTTAAGGGTGGGGGAGCCAGCACTGGCTCCAGAGAATAGCGAGCTGCGGGTCGAGGTTTCCGACCTGGCCAAGTCCTACGACAAGCTCGTCGCGGAGGCGGAGGTGGATGTCCAAGGGGAGAAGATGACCCTTTCCTTGGCCCGCTCCCGAACCATCTCCCCGGACGCGGACACGCGTCGCGCCGCTTATGAGGCCCACTGGGGTTGGTTCCTCGAGCACCGCGACGAACTCGCCGCGATCTTTCAGGGCCAGGTCGAGCGCCGCGACGAAATGGGCAAACGCCTCGGTCACGAGAACTTCGTGCCCCTGGGCTACGCCATGATGGGGCGCACGGATTATGGCCCGGAGCAAGCAGCGGCCTTCCGAGCGTCGGTCCGCCAACACGCCTCCCCCCTGTTCTTGCGCATGGCGACAGAACACGCAGCGAACCTCGGCACGCCCGCCTTGCGCCCTTGGGACGAGGGTTACAACCCGAAGCTCTGCCTGCCCCTTGATGTGGCGGAGCCGATTGGTGAGCAGTTGGACAAGATGGGGAGGATCCTAAAGCGCCTGTCTCCGAGGCTCTTGGAGCACTTTGAGCGCATGCGGTCGGAGAACCTGATCGACCTGGAAAACCGCAAGGGCAAGGCCTCGGGCGCCTACTGCACGGACTTCAGTGACGAGAGCCGCGCCGCGATCTTCTGCAACTCGACCGGGGGCGCGAGTGATGTGGGGACCCTTTCCCACGAACTGGGTCACGCCTTTCAAGCTTGGGAGAGCATGCCCATCGACGCGGTGAACTTGCGTTGGCCGACTGCAGACGCGGCGGAGATTCACTCCATGGGAATGGAGTTCCTGAGCCTGCCCTACATGGATGAGTTCTTCACGCCGGAGCAGGAAGCGGCCTTCACCCGTGGTCGTTGGAAGAAAGCCATCACTCTTTGCTGCTACGTCTGCACCGTCGATGAGTTCCAGCATTGGGTGTACGAGCACCCCGCCGCGAGCTGGGATGAGCGTGATGCGGCCTTCGTGCGCATTCGTGACACGTACATGCCCGGGCTGGACTGGAGCGGGGAGGCCGCGCGCTTCGCGCCTGCACGCTGGTACGGCCAGTTGCACATCTTCCGCTACCCCTTCTATTACATCGACTACGCCATCGCGGAGACCAGCGCCATGCAGCTGGGCATGTTGGATGCCCGGGACCATGAGGGTTGCCTGGAGAAGTACTTTGCCCTCTGTCGCCTCGGGGGGACGAAGAGCCTGCTTGGGATTCTGGAGGCCTCGGGCCTGGAATCGCCCTTCGGTTCGGACCTGATGCCCCGCCTGATGGCTCACGCAGCGCGGAAAGTCGGGCTTTGAGGGCTTCCTAGGGGAGAGTCGTTTACAATTGGGCGTTCCTGTAAAGAGCCTTGCTTCAGAGGGTCGATTGTGGGGATATGAAATCGCTCCGCCCTCTATGGACCGGCTTTGGCCATCGGAATCAAGGTCCCGCATCCTCGACCCGCGGGATGACGCTGATCGAAGTCTCCATCTCGGTCACCATCCTCGTCACCATTCTCATGGGGTTCTGTCAGGCCCTGATGGGCTCGTCGAAGGCGGCGCGCACGGCACGCGAAGCTTCCATCGCGACGGACGCCGCCCGGCAGATGATGGAGACCCTGCGTGCTGAGAACTTCAGTGCGGTCTTCGCCGCAAACAACTCGAGCGCGGCAGACGATCCGGGGGGCATGACCGCGCGCCTAGCTGCCTTCGACGTGCCAGGGCTGACTCCGCGCACGGACGATGCAGATGGCCTGTGCGGTCAGATTATTTGGCCGGAGCTCGATGACGGGGGCAACGCGACTCTTAGGGAAGACACCGATGAGTCGCGCTTGAGCATGCCCCGGGACCTGAACGGGGACGGGGTGGTGGACAACGCGGATCACTCGGGTGACTACGCGATCCTGCCCGTCTTGGTGCGCGTTGAATGGCGCGGTGCCGCGACCAACGGCCGAGTCGAGTTCAAGACGATCCTTTCGGATTTCTAGATCAGCATGCAAATTCACGAGAACAAAAAGAGCAGCCGCGCCGGCTTCACCGTCCTAGAACTAGCGATCAGCCTGGGACTCTTCGCGGTCGTTCTTGGACTGGGGGCGACCGTTGGGGGATCCGCGCAGGATGCCTACAGCCAGACGAGTTCGGCGGCGCAATTGGAGTCTCAAGTGAAGGCGACCCTTGACCGAGTCGTCTCCGAGCTCGAGCACGGCTCTCTCGCCACGATGATTCCTCCGCTGGATCCCGGCGCCGCAGATGCGGACGTTTTGGCCATCCAGCCGGTTACGGACATCGTCGCCGGCGCAGCCGTTCTAGGCAGTTTCATGACGATCGGTTTTCGCGATGATCCGAATGATGTGATCGATGGGCTGGACAACGACGGCGATGGCTTGATCGATGAAGGCCACTTGGCCTTCATTCGTGACATCGGAACCGCCAACGCGACGAACGTCATCCTCTGCAAGAACGTGGCGCGCTTCCTGGAGGGGGAGACCGCTGGGGCCGGGGACGAGAATGGCAACGGGGTGACGGACGAGACGGGCCTGCTGTTTCAGCGCGACGGTGATCTACTGACGATCTCCCTCACCCTGCAAGGCGTTCAAGGCAATGGAGGAATAGACACGAGGACGAGTTCCGTCTCCGTGATGATGAGGAATTAAGAGGGGTAACCAGGGCAATGTATACGAATAGAAAAGGAAAGCAGTCAAAGCGCGGGATGTCCTTGCTGGCGGTAGCCATGGTGATGGTGAGTCTCGCCATGCTGTCGCTAGCCATGTTTAGCTTGGTGAATTCATCAACGCGCAGCCAAAAGGGTGCGCGCGAAGAAGTCAATGCGAGGTACGTCAGCGAGGCAGGACTGAGTGTCGCTGTGATGAACTTCTCGAAAGGGATGGCGATCGACGCTCTGCCGATGGGGTCCGTTCAAGACCCCGTAGAGTTCGGTAGCGGTGAACTCTGGGTGGAAGTAGACGACCTCGGGGGCAGCCTCTTCGAGCTGACTTCCACGGGCGTAGAGAACGGCGTGGGCTCCCAAATCAAAGTGGTGATGCAGGAGATCTCCAGCAATCTACATGTATGGGCAGCCTTCGGAGACGAAGGGCTGACCATGGACAGCAATGCTCAGGTGGATAGCTACAACTCATCTCTGGGCAGCTACTCCTCCCAGGATGTGAACGGCAGCGGTTCCAAAAGCTACGCCCTCTCCAACGGAAACGTCGGCTCCAATGCGGACGCCGAGGCGGACTCGAATGTGAAGGTCCACGGAGACCTGACTCCCGGGCCGAGTGGAAGCGCCACGGTGACAGGCAATGCGGCTGTGTCCGGCTCAACTGCTCCGGCTGCAGCACTGGTGGACATGCCTGCCGTTTCCGCTCCATCGTTTACGAACATGGGCGATCTCGATATGGATGGTTCCGGATCGGGTGCCTTCCAAACGTACATCCCTTCGGGCGAGTACTCCTTCGGTGCGGTCACGATCGATGACGGCAACGCGGTGATCGTCGGCCCGGCGACGCTAGTCTTCGACTCCTTTGAGATGAGCTCGAACGGAGGACTGTTCGCGGATACGACGAACGGGCCCGTGGAGATCTACGTGCTGAACGACTTTGTCATGAACAGCAACACAACACTGGCACCGGTTGACCGAGTTCCGTCAGGACTGAAGGTCACGCTACTGTCCGACAACGTGATCGATCCGGGCATGAACGTGGACCTCGACGCCGTTGACTTTGACTCAAACGCGGAGTTCTACGGGACCTTGTACGCACCCGAAGCCAGCGTAGAGATCAACAGCAATTTTCAGCTCTTCGGGTCTCTGATCGCGCGACGCGTGCACCTGGATAGCAACTCGAAGGTGCACTTCGACGAAGCCCTGCTGGTTGCTCAAAACAACCAGGAACGAGAGTTCGTGACGGTCGCTTGGCGCCACGTCCCCTATCACCCATAAGGAAAGCTTGACGCAGCTTCATCTACTCCCCCGATGTGGAAGCCCAATTCTCTAACTGCTAGCTTGCTTGGCGCGCTCCTTCTCGTTCCGTTCGGAACGGGGGGGAGCGCCAGCGCTTGCGAACTCGATGACGCCAGTGAGACTGGCAAGTTCAGCGAGACCAGCAAAGCCAGCTATTCATTTGCCGAGTCCGAGTGCTTGAGCCTGCTCAGGACTTTGCGAGACCCGCTGGCCCCGGGTCCTCAGGAAGTCGCGAAGAGCATCGAGTCCCTCGGTGTCGGCGTCTTGGACGGCCTCTTGGTTGTTCTTGAAACTCGGGCGCTACCGAATCCGACGGACCCCGCGGAGCGACCCCAGGCACTCAGCGAGTCGCAGGTCGAGGCCATGCTCACGGCGATCGAGCTGTTCGGGCGAGGGAACGCGTTTCCCGTTTGGCAACTGCGCTACGGAGCTGCGATCGCCGCGGCGGACAAGCCTGCCGCCGAGCCCGCTGCCGAATCCGCCGGCGAGGAATCAACGCCCGCCGCGCCGACCCTCTCGGTGCAGGCCGCGTTGCAGGCTCTTGGAGCCTTCGGCGGAACGGAAGACCTGGATCTGATCTGGAAGCTGTTGAAACTCGACGAGCAGTCGAAGACGAAGTTGTCCCGCAACCTGCGGACTTCGTTGGTGGAAGCCGTGTTGGGAATCATGGCCCGGGACCAAGGCGCCTTGGCGCACATTCAGCGCACTTGGGATGTGTTGCCGGACCCCTGGATGGGGTCGGTCATTCGCGCGATTGGCAAGAACGGGGATCCCCGGGGCAATCAGTTGCTGCTGGACCTGATTCAGTTCTCTCCGAACCACGCGCGCCTCGCGGCCTGCCAGGTTCAAGTCCTCGGACCGACGAACGACAGGCGATTCAACGCCGAGCTGTCCGGGAGTCTGCTCAAACAAGTTGACTCCGGCACGAAGGAGGACGCTCAAGCTGCGATCCTCGCGATCGGTGTGATGGAAGACGAGTCGGCCTTGCCAACCCTGATCGAACTGCTGGGAGATGAACGGCCTGGTGTGGCCACCAATGCTTCCCATGCGTTGAAGGGGATCACCACCATGTCCCTGCATCCAGCGGCGGATGTTTGGAAGATGTGGTTCCAGTCCGAGACCGACTGGATCAAGAATGAACGGCGCGAAATCCTGGCGCGCCTCGATGGTCGGGACCCGAACATCGTAAAAGCCGCCTTGCGTGAAATCGGTCGTCACCGGCTCACGCGTCATGAACTGGCACGAGAAGTGGCTCCCTTGCTAAGGGCGAACAACGTCTCCGTGAAGCTCGAAGCCGCGCGCGTGCTGGGCGAACTCCAGTCCCGTTGGGCTGCCAGTGATCTGGTGGAAGCGCTGCGCGATCCATCCGAGGCTGTGCGCAATGGGGCCCATGCCGCACTGCTGCGAATCAGCGGGCGTCAATTCGGCCCAACTCCCGAGGAGTGGGAAGGGATGCGCTTCCCCTGAGGCGCGGGGGCCCCAAGGCCTCGAACCAATGAATTGCGGGGAACGTTCTTCCAACGAGAACGTTCCCCGCAGTTTGTTTACGGACAGAAGGTGATGTTCAAGCCGTCGCTCAGGTTGAACCCGCTCGGACCTCCTGCCGGGTCGCGGTACCAGAACTGGAAGTTCCAGGTGCTGCCCGCAGCTACGGTGCCGGGACCTCCGCCGCCGGTCGGCGGAGCGTTGAAGTCGATCGTGCGCACGGCGCCTCCTGCGACGCTCGTGAACTGCGGCGGGGGCAAGCGGAAGATCTGCCCACCAACGCAGCGCACTCCATCGCCGAATGGGATGGAGACCTGGTTGGGCCCGTAGAAAAACACACCGGGCTTGTTGAGGGCGGCTTGCTGACACTCAATCACCAGGTTGTTGGCGGAGACCGAAGCGCTCCCGGACATGCTGATGACTGCGTTCGTGCCCGCCGAGTTCGGGTTGCTCGTGCAGTAGGGGCTACCCGGTGCACAATCCGGCACGATCTTGCGCACGGTGCCGTTCTGTTGAATGGTATACAACTCGCCAAAGGCGTCCTCACCGATCGATGTGATGTTGGTGAAGTTCAGCTGGAAGTCGGCGTTGCGTTGAGTGAAGTCAGTGACGGTGCTGCCGTCGTACTTCAAGCTCCACATAGCCCCTGAACAGTAGGCGGCGAAGAAGTAGTTCCCTTGCTCGCTGGGGATCGCGCTGCCGCGGTAGACAAAGCCGCCGGTGATCGAGCAGTTCAGCCCGGTGGTTTGGGTCACGAAAGGCATGCTGAGGCTCGGGTCATTGCAAGCGGGGGAACCCGCGCAGGCGCTCGATCCAACACAGTTCGTGCCTTCCATGACTCGCCAGCCGAAGTTCAAACCGCCGACGCCCGCGGGCGCAAAGTTCAGTTCTTCGAAGGCCGATTGGCCCACGTCCGCGATGTACATGTCTCCGTTGCTCGAGTCGAAGCTGTAGCGCCAAGGGTGTCGCAAGCCCATGTGCCAGACTTCGTCCCGCACGCTCGGGTCCCCAACGAAGGGATTGCTGGGGGGGATGGCGTAGGGGAAGCCTCCGTTCACATCGAGGCGTAGGATCTTGCCGAGCAGCAAACTGCCGTCTTGAGCATGGCAGCCAGGATCGTTTCCAGTTCCGTGTCCGTCCCCGAAGGCCACATAGAAGTAGCCATCTGGCCCGAACTGCATGCAGCCACCGCCGTGCCAAGCAGCGGTTTGGGTGACGCGCAAGAGCTCGACCCGACTCGCCGGATCCAACTGATTCGGGTTGCCAGGGGAGACCGTCAAGCGGTCGAGGACGACGTCACCGGCTCCCGAGGTCACCGTGTCGTAGGCGATGTAGACGTAACCGTTGAGCGCGTAGTTCGGGTGGAAGGCGAAACCGCGCAGGCCCGTAAAGGAACCGGAGGCAACCAGGGAGCTCCCATTGAAGTAGGGGGTGGGCAGCAGGTTACCACCGCTGACGATACGGATCGCTCCGGTCTGCTCGGCGATGAACAGCCGGCTGTCATTCGGCGGGGAGTGCAGGTCAAGCGGCTTTGATAGACCGGTGGCGACGATTTCCGTCGTGATCGATTGCGCGTTGGCTGGCAGGGCGAGCCAAAAGATAGAGGCGGCGATAGCGCCGATTCGAAGAGTGCTCATCCTTTGAGTCTACCGAAGGGGTTTGAAGCGGGGGGAGCGCCGCGGGAATCCAGCCCGCCAGTTGCGCCCTGAGCGCAATTCCTTACGAAGACGGCCGTCGTTCCCCGTGTCTGGCTGCGTTCGAAGGGGCGCTCGGTGGTGCGGTGGGTCTCGAACGGGCCGCGGCCATCAGGAGTTTGCCGGTCGATACCAGACTGCACGAAGCGAATGTCGGCCTCCCCCAATTAGTGGCGGGCTCGGCCCGTCCACTGCCTGCGGCACGGGTGGAGCGGAGCCGTCTGGAGGTTCGCCTTGGGCCGCCACGCACCTCTCGAGTCGAGGTTTGCTCGTGGGGGCGGTTTGCCCTCGGAACCGGCCCCGAGAGGGCCCTAGGGCTATTCTCAACTCCTGGAGACATATCCGGACATGCCGCTCTTTTGTTGGATAGAATGTCGATAGAACCCGAAACCGACCCACGGAGTCAGCAGCAATGACCGACAGCCCCACCAACCAAACACCCCCCGGCTCCCCGGCCTCAATGAGCGCAGAACAGAAGGCATTGCACGGATGGCGCTCTCCACTCGCGATGTTCGTGACCTCCTTGTTATTGATCGAGGGCATCACGGGCGTGTGGATCTACTTGGCTCCCTTCTCGGTCGCTTCTCAGTTGCAGGTCTTGTCGCACACGGTTTTGGGCGTCGCCGTGATCGTGCCGTACTTGGTGTATCAAGTTGCGCACCTGCGCATGTGGGGCTCTCAGAAAGCGTCCGCCGACATGTTGCTCGGCTATCTGCTCACCTTGAGTGTCTTCGTCTGCTTGGTGAGTGGGCTGGTTGTCACTGCCCAAGGGCTCGGGGAAGCTCGGATTTCGCCCACTTGGGACAGCATGCACCTCATCACAGGACTGCTGTCCAGCGTGCTGCTCGTCGTGCACATCGCTTTCGTCTTGGTCCGACGGGTCGGTTCCTACAGGCGGGATGCCGAGTTCAGTGCAGCGGTTCGTGGCTTCTTCGTGCGCGGCGCTGGGGTCGTCGTGCTCTCCGCGCTACCCATCTTGGCTGGTGCCATGCTATGGCAACCCGCACCCGTCAATTTCGCTCCAGGGGACGACTACGAACTGCCGGCGTACGCGCAGCAGTTTGATGAGTACCGGGGCAGCATCTTCGCCCCGACCTATGCGCGCACGGCTAGCGGCGACTTCATTCGTCCGGAAGTCCTCGCTGGATCGGAGTCCTGTGGAACGAGTGGGTGCCACGAACAGATTCTTGCCGAGTGGCAACCAAGCGCGCACCGCTTCGCGGCCATGAATCCGCCCTTTCAGCAGGTCCAGGCGAACTTTGCCAAGGAGCGCGAACCAGCGGAAACGCGCTATTGCGCGGGCTGTCACGATCCTATCTCCCTCTTTGCGGGCGCAGTGAACATTCACGAGATGAGTGACGATGCTCCTGGAATTCAAGAGGGTGCCTCGTGCGTTGTTTGCCACAGCATCTCAGAGGTCGATCAGCGCGGGAACGCGGACTACGTGCTCACGCCGCCCTCGAAGTACCTGTGGGAAGGCGCCGAGGGTCTGAGCAAGACTCTGTCCGACTTCTTGATTCGTACGTACCCGCGCCAGCACCTCGCGGACTACGACCGCAACATTCTGCGCACACCAGAATTTTGTGGGGCCTGCCACAAGCAGTTCATCCCCGAAGCCCTCAATCGTTTCGGTGTGAGTCCCGGACAAAACCAGTACGACGAATGGCGTCAGAGCCACTGGCACAAGGACGACCCCGTCGAGGACATGAGCTGTCGGGACTGTCACATGCGACTGGTGGCGGACTCCACGGACCCGGGCCGCGGCGAGGGCGGAGACGTTCGTCGATCGGTCGGCGATGGATCTCATCGCCACCACGGAACGGTCGCCACGAATGCTTTGATGCCAGAAGTCTTGAAGCTTCCGCACTGGGAAGAGCAAGTCAGGCTGACGCAAGAGTGGGTGGCCGGCGAGACGAAGATCCCGGAGCTCGGTGACCTTTGGCCGGATGGCCCGGTGGCCTCCCTAACGCTCGGTGGACCCGAAACGGTGCAGCCGGGGGAAGAGGTCAAGCTGTCCGTTGTGATCGCCAATCGCAAGGCGGGGCACAACTTCATCACTGGGCCCCTCGACTTCGTGCGGGTCTGGGTGCATCTCAAAGTGCAGGACGAGGCAGGACATGTTTTCGCCGAGTGGGGAGCGATCGACTCCAAGACCCGTCGAATCGAAGACGAAGCGGGAGTGCTGCACGAGCCAGCGAACTCTCGATCGGAAGGAACCCTGGTTCTGGAAGCCCAGCCCATGGACGAACATGGCAATGAGCTCATCCGTCACGAGCTCTGGAAGAAAGCCGGTGGGGCTGGCCAGCGTGTGGTGTTTCCGCACTACTCGGACCGCCAAGTCTACAGCTTCGTCGTGCCAGAGGAGTTCCAAGGGACACTGACCGTCAAAGCTGATCTCAACTTTCGCCGCTACCGTCAGGAGTTCCTCGATCTCGTGGTCCCTGACATGGAACGTGATTCGAACGTGATGCAACCGACGCTCTTGCAGTCCTCTGCCGTGCACACGCTGGTCGTCTCCTCCGGCAGCGCAGACAGCTCTGCACCAGGGGCTGGAGGCCAATGAGTACGGCGAAGCCTTCCAAGCGTGTCCGCAAAATGCGCGTGGCACTGCTGGGCACGTTTGGGGGGGTGGTTGGCTTGGGCGCCGTGACCTACTGGGTGGATGCAGGCCGTGATACGGACCTCGCTGATCCCACCGCCGGATTGACCTCAGCTTTCATGGAGGACATCGGCGACCGCTCGCCCGTGCGCTTCAAGAATGTGGCCGCCGAACTCGGGATCTCTATGCAACACGGATCGGGTTGGCGTAGCCGCATCCTGGTCGAGGACACGGGTTCTGGAATCGCTTGGGGGGACATCGACGGTGACGGGGATTGGGACCTGTACCTCGTGAACATGCCCGGTGTGAACGCCAGTGGTGAACCCAGCGATGGCAAGAACCGGCTCTACCGCAACGACACGGATCGCTTCGTCGACATCACCGATCAAGCTGGTGTGGGCGATGCCGGCGGGTTCGGCATGGGGGCGAGCTTCGCAGACTACGATGCTGACGGAGTGCTCGATCTCTACGTGACGAACCGCGGCCCGAACCGGCTCTATCGCGGCCTCGCATCCGGGACCTTTGAAGAGGTTGGCGGCTTAGCAGGAGTCGACGACAGCCGCTGGTCGACGGGCGTTGCCTGGGGGGACTACGATCGCGATGGGCACGTGGACCTCTTCGTTTGCAACTACGTGGACGACGATGAAGGCGATAGCATCACCGTCGAGGATTCAGCTTGGGAAGGGGTCCCCTTTGCGCTCAATCCAAACTCATTTGATCCGCAGCCAAATCGACTCTATCGCAATCGAGGCGATGGTACCTTCGAGGATGTCGCCATCGTTCAGGCAGTCGATGACCCCGCCGGGCGAAGTCTAAGCGCGAGCTTCTGCGACTTAGATGGGGATGGCTGGCTCGACTTGTACGTCAACAATGACGTTTCGACAAACCGGCTCTACCGCAACCTCGGAGACAAGCAGAAGGAAGCGAGCGGTCCTTGGTTTCGAGAGATGGGGTTGATGACAGGAACGGCGGACCCCCGTGGCTCGATGGGATTGTCCGTTGGCGAGATTGGAGAGACGACCGGCTCGATGGATGGCCTGCCAGATCTTTTCATCACCCACTGGGTCGCTCAGGAGAACGCGATCTACGAGAGCTGGCTGTCCCCCAACGGCGGACGCCACGAGTTTCGCGATCGAACCCGCCAGTTGCGGCTGGGGGAAGTTTCGATCGACCATGTGGGCTGGGGCAGCGCGATGGTGGACCTGGACTTGGATGGGCGGGTGGACATCGCCGTCGTGAACGGCAGCACCCTGGAAGTGAATGGGGACACGAGTCACTTGCGCCCAGAGCCGATCTTCCTTTTCTGGAGCCAAGCAGCGCGCTTCCTCGAGGTGGCCAAGACCGCTGGCGAAACTTGCTCTTCCTTGCATTCAGCCCGCGCACTTGCTGCCGCCGACTTTGACGGAGACGGGGACGTGGACTTCGCGGTTGGGATCAACCAAGGACAGCCGCTCTTGCTGCGCAATGAAACGGTGAGCGCTGGGGCCTCCTTGGGTATCGCGTTGAGAGCACCCGCAGCCCTGATGTTTGGGGCAAAGGTGCAAGTCACTTGCGCGGGCAAACAGCAGTACCAGTGGTACGCTTCGGACGTTTCCTACCTGAGCGGGCACGCTCCCGAACTGATCTTCGGACTGGGGCCCAAACAATCCGCGGACGAGGTGATCGTGACCTGGGCCGATGGGAAGATGACCCGTCGGGAAGGGGTGCAAGCTGGAAAGTTCGTGATCGAGCGCTAGAAGCCAGCGGGAGATCAAGATCCGATGGCTCACGGAACCCTCCATGGGAAAAGTGCGCACGCGTTTCGGTACGCTTGAGCCAGGCCACCGAGGGACGCCGGATGCCTAAGGGAACACCACCTGTGAACCCTCCCGTGATTGGCGCGTCCCCCTTGTCCGAGACGAAACTACGATGAAAATCAACTGTGCGTGTGGTCATCAGATTATCGATGGGGCCGACGGAATGCCAAACAAGGCGCGTGTCTTCCCCGACCAAAGCTGGGGGGATGTTCTCGACGCCATAGACGCGGCCATTGAACAGTCGGGCCCGACAGCAGCGGAGAAGGAGGCCGCCTGCATGGCGATTCGGGCGCGATTGAATCGCGAGACACGCTTGGCTTGGCAGTGTTCTGTTTGCGCTGCGCTCTACGTGGACGATGCGCGTTCCGAGGCCTGGCGCTTCGAGTCAGAGACTCCCGAGACTGCCGTGGGCCTCTTTCGCGGCAAAGACAACTAGCGTGCGAGCCCCGGCCTTGCGAGCCTTGAAGTGAGGCTGCGAGCGGCGAGGCTCCAACGAAGAAGAGCTGCCGCCCCCGGGATGGGGACGGCAGCTCTGTTCTTGTTGCTGGGGACCGGGGCCCGCAGCTAGGCGCTCAACTAGTGGCTGTGGCTGTGGCCGCCAGCGGATGCCTTCGCACGCGCGGGGGCTTCACTTACCAGAGCGTCCGTCGTCAGCAGCAAGCTCGCCACGGAAGCGGCGTTCTGCAAAGCGACACGGCAGACCTTCTTGGGATCGATGACGCCGGCCTTGATCAGGTCTTCGTACTCGCCCGTGGCTGCGTTGTAGCCGAACGCTGCACCCTTACCGGCGCGCACGTTCTGCAGGATGACCGAGCCATCCTGACCAGCGTTCGCAGCGATCTGGCGCATCGGAGCTTCGAGGGCGCGGCGAATGATCATCGCACCGACGCGCTCGTCACCTTTGAGGGCCAAGGCTTCCACTGCGGGGATCGCGTTGACGAGAGCCGTTCCGCCGCCGGGGACGATGCCCTCTTCGACAGCAGCGCGGGTCGCGTGCAAAGCGTCTTCGACGCGGGCCTTCTTCTCTTTGACTTCCGACTCGGTAGCACCACCAACGTTGATCTGAGCAACGCCGCCGGAGAGCTTGGCAAGACGTTCCTGCAGCTTCTCAGCGTCGTAGTCGGACTTGACGGTTGCGATCTCGGCCTTGATCTGTTCGATGCGGCCAGTGATCGCGGCCTTCGTGCCAGCGCCCTCGATGATGAGGGTGTTGTCCTTGGAGATGACGACTTTCTTGGCGGTACCAAGCTCGGCCAGGGTGGTGGACTCAAGGTTTCCACCGAGTGCTTCGAGCACCGGGGTGGCGCCCGTCAGGACAGCGATGTCTTCCATCATGGACTTGCGACGATCACCAAAGCCAGGGGCTTTGACGGCGCAGCAAGAGAAGGAACTACGTAGGCGGTTGACCACCAACGTCGCGAGAGCTTCGCCTTCAATGTCCTCGGCGATCAGAAGGATCGGGCGACCTTTCTGAGCGACCTGCTCGAGCAGCGGGATCATCTCCTTGATGGAGGAGATCTTCTTCTCGTGCACGAGGATCAACGGGTTTTCGAGCACGCACTCCATCGTGGTGGCGTCCGTGATGAAGTGCGGGCTAAGGTAGCCCTTGTCGAACTGCATGCCTTCGACCCACTCGACGTTGGTCTCGAGACCGCTGCCTTCTTCACAGGTGATGACCCCGTCTTTGCCGACGCGGTCCATTGCCTTCGAGATCATCTCGCCGACTTCTTGGTCGCCGTTGGAAGCGATCGTGCCGACTTGGGTGATCTCGGCAGAACTCTTGACGGGCTTGGCAGCCTTTTCAAGAGCGGCCACGGCGGCGGCGACGCCAGCGTCCATGCCACGCTTGAGGGCAACCGGGTTGGCGCCGGCGGTGACGTTCTTAAGACCTTCGAGGAAGATCGCTTCGGCCAAAACCGTTGCGGTCGTGGTGCCGTCGCCAGCTTGGTCGTTCGTTTGTGAAGCGACCTGCTTGACGAGCTGCGCGCCCATGTTCTCGTAGGGATCTTCGAGGTCGATCTCTTTGCTGACCGTGACACCGTCCTTGGTGACCGTCGGGCTGCCGAAGTTCTTCTCGATGATGACGTTCCGGCCACGGGGGCCGAGGGTCGTCTTGACGGCACGGGCGAGTTGCATCACACCATTCTTGATGTGCTCGCGCGCGGTGGCGTCGTAGGAAATTTGCTTAGCCATGGTTCGCTCTTAACGGTTGGTGATTAGATCGAATTCGGCGATTAGCCTTGGATGACCGCGAGGATGTCGCGCTCTTCCATGATCAGGTATTCCTGACCGTTGTACTTGACGTCGGTGCCGCCATAGCTGGTGAAGAGGACGCGGTCGCCAACGACGACGGACCAATCGGCGCGCTCACCGCTCTCGAGCATGCGGCCTTCGCCAAGTGCGATCACGATGCCCTCTTTGGGCTTCTCCTTAGCGGACTCGGGCAGCAGGATGCCGCCGGCGCTCTTGGCCTCAGCCTCGACGCGCTGGACGAGCATGCGCTCGCCGAGGGGACGGATACCGACTTTGGTGCTTTTCTTGGGGGCGGCTTTGGTTTTGGCGGCCATGACTAGTTCTGTTTGTTGTTGAAGAGAAAGTGTTGAGAAGTGACCGCCGCAGGGAGCGACGGTTGAACGAAAGCGGGGACTTAGGCGAGGCCAGTAAGTCCCATGGAAGGCGGGAGTTTGAGAGCGCGGACGACTTCCCGACGCAAGACGGCCGGCACGACCGGCTTGGAGAGCACGGCGAAGGCGCCGGCTTGCATGGCAAGGATGCCCACGTCGCCTGCAGCGTCGGCGGAGTACAGGATGGCGGGGATGTTCATCAACTCGTTTTGAATCGCCGCCAGGATGTCGAGCCCAGTGGCTCCAGGCATGCGGTAGTCCAAGAGCGCCAAGTGCATGCCGCCGTTGCGCAGGATCTGCAGGGCCTGAGTGCCGGTTTCTGCCAGCATGATCTCGAGACCGAGGGGCTCCAACAGATCCGCAACACCGAGACGGATCTCGATGTCGTCGTCAGCGATGAGGATTCTGCGGTCGATGGACATCATGTAGGGGGCGCCGGAAATCTCCGTGCGGGCCCGCAGAAAGCAATCGCCGTGCCAAAGGTCTGACCGCCGCTGGGGCTGGGGTGGATTGCTACCCCCGGCGCCCGGAGGGGTGGATAGGGGGGCAGCTTTGTGGGCCCTACGTTCCCCTGCCCGTCCCCAAGGGGCTTGGCGGATTGCCTAGTGGGTGCCATAAACCCTTATTGCCTATTCGCTTATGGAGGATCCGCGCGCCTTCTCAGAAGCCCTTCTGGAGCTCGTTGGATAGGATCCGGCGTCAGCTGCCAACCTGGCAGGATGGTTCGGGCGCCTACTTCTCGCCTGTCACGATGACAGGTCCTAGGGGGCAGAGCGGGCCCTCAGGGCGGGTTTTCAGGTGCTGGCCCGGGTTTGCCTGCTCCGAGTTTGGGTGAAGCCCACCCCTATATTGGGTCCGGCCCCTGGGGCGAGAAATTGGGGCATGAGCCATCCGCCCTTTGTGCCGAATCCGGTGCTGGACACCCCCGAGATTCCTAGCGCAAGTGACCCTAGCAGCGAACGACCCCATGAATGTTGAGCTCAAACTAACGGACCGGGACGATGCCTACATCGTCAAGAACCTCTGGCCGCTCTACGTGAACGACATCTCGGAGTTCGATGGCCGGCGCCCGAACAAGCACGGCATCGTCGGGGCCTCCCACGACATCGCCTCCTACTTCGACTTGGAGGGGACTCTGGACGGCTGGTGGCAGCACCCGGGAGGGATCTTTCCCTACTTGGTCTATGCAGACGGCTTGCCCGCGGGATTCAACATCATCGCCTCCCCCCCGCACATTCCCCACCAGATCAAGGCGGACTTCATCGTTGAGGAGTTCTTCATCCTGCACAGCTTCCGGGGCAAGGGAGTGGCCGAGCAATCTGCGCAGCAGGGCTTTGACCTCCACCGCGGAAACTGGGAGATCACCACGTACCCCAACAGTCCGCGGGCCATCGGCTTCTGGAAGAAGGTGCTCGGGATGAACGGATCCGGCGAGTACACCGAGAAGCTGGGTCAGCACGTGCTCGGCGAGAAGGCGATTTTCAACTTCGACAACCGCGAGAGCCGGGCCGCCTAAGGGGCTGCCAGACTCCCGAGCAGAGAGGGGGGGCTCCGCGCCCCGCGGAGAACTTTGGCGGTCACAGCCGCCCGCGGTTACTGTAGGCGGCCTCATGAAGGCCATAGCACTCACCACCCTGGCACTCGCCGCTTGCGCGACTGCCCAACCGAACGAAGAAGCGCCCACTGAATTTGGTCGGGTCGCATGGCAACGGACGCTCGAGCCAGCGCTCGCGGATTCCACAAAGACGGGAAAGCCTGTCTGGCTCCAGTTTCAGGAAGTCCCTGGCTGAAGCACCTGCAAGGCCTTCGGGGAAGGCCCACTCAGTTACCCGTTGTTGGTCGAAGCTGCGGAGACGCTCTTCACGCCCGTGATGATTCGCAACAACGTGGAGGGCTACGAGAAGGGAGTGCTCGAGCGTTTCGACGAGCCCACCTGGAACAATCCGGTGATGCGTTTTGTCGACGGCCAGGGCAAAGACATTCTGCCGCGCAAGGATCGGGTTTGGGATCTTGGTGACGTGACATCCCGTGTGGTGCAGGTGCTCGAAGCCGCGCAGCAGCCAGTGCCCGCTTGGCTCTCCACCCTTTGGGACGAGACATCGAGCGAGGAAGTGCAAGTCGCTTCCTTCGCCATGTACTGATTCTGGGAGGGTGAGGCGCACCTGGGATCTGTACCCGGTGTCGTCTCCACGCGGGCAGCGTGGCATCAAGAACTAGAAGTCGTTGAAGTGAGTTACCTGGCGAGTCGGGTCGACTTCGGGGAGCTCGTCGAATTCGCAAAGTCCAAGAGTTGCACGGCGCGCGTGTTCACAACGACCGCTGAGCAGCTCGAGCTGGCGCGCTCTAAAGTCGGGGACGCGGCGGTGGCCATGGAGGGCAGCCTGCGCGTCAGCAAGGAATCGGATCAGCTCTATTACCTCAAGCGCTCGCCACTCCAGCACTTGCCCCTGAGCCCCTTGCAAGCGCGCCGAGTTAATTCAGCTCTCGGGACGAAGCAGGACGCCGAAGCTTGGTTGTCTCCGAGGCAGCGAGATTTGGCGAAGCAAGTGCAGGGCGTTCTGGCTGGCCAAGCAAACGGGTTGGATGGCTTCGAGCGCCCTACGAAGTTGGCCGAGATGGCTACCTACGAAGATCGCTTACGCGCCCGTTTGTCGCGATAACGCGACAAAGAATCGCTCCCCCGCTAGTCTCCACAGAACCAGCAATACCCTATGTCTTCACGCATCGCCGCCGTCCTCTTGTCGTCCTTGGTCCTCTTCGCCTGTGGCACGGAGGCTGAGCCTGATCACTCTCAAGGGAGGACCGTCAGCGAAGCGCCGGCTCCTGTGGTTGAACCGGTTGTCGATCCGGTGCCGGAGCCGGAGCCGGACCTCAAGCCCGCCGCAGCCAAGGAAGAGTCCGGGCCGAACATCAAGAAGCCGGAGACCTTCACAGCCACCGCTCCCGATGAGTTCAGCGTGAAGTTCGAGACCACGAAGGGCGACATCACGATTCTCGTTCACCGCGCTTGGTCGCCCTTGGGTGTGGACCGTCTCTACAACATGGTAGAGGCGGGCTACTTCGTCGAGACGAGCTTCTTTCGGGTGATTCAGGGCTACATCGCGCAGTTCGGATTGCACGCAGACCCAAACATCTCGGATCCCTGGCTGAACGCGACGATCAAGGACGAGCCAGTGTTGCAGGGCAACCTGCGCGGACGGCTGACCTTCGCCATGGGGGGACCGAATAGCCGGAGCGTGCAGTTCTTCATCAACATGAGGGACAGCAGCCGATTGGACTCGATGGGCTTCGGAGCGATAGGTGAAGTGACCGCGGGCATGGACGTGGTCGACTCTTTGTTCTCGGGCTATGGCGACAAGCCCCCCACGGGGCCGGACCAGAGCCGGGTCATGTTCGAGGGCAATACCTACCTCAAGCAAGACTTCCCGAAGCTCGATTTCATCAAGTCGGCGACGATCGTGAAGTGATTGAACGCTAGAGCCGGACTTCCAGCCACTCGAGCTGGTCGTCGAGTGCGCCAAGGGTCCATGCCTCACCGGGGGGCAGGCTTGCGCAGTCGCCGGCTGCTAGCTGGAATCCCTCTCCGCCACTCTGCTCCAAGGCGAGCCCGCCGCGAAGCACATAGAGGAAGAGGAACTCCTTTGGACTTGGCCAAGGCGCCCGCGGTTTGTGCCCTGCTCGCGGCCGCAAGACTGCGACTTGCGCGAGCCCGCCAGTGGCCGCTCCGATTCCCAGGTCTCGTCGTTCGAAGCCGTCGATGACGTGAGCTATCCAGGGGGTTTGGCTGGCCTGGTGGAAGACGAAGCGCTGACCCTCGAACTCGCGATTCGCTTGGACGGATGCGCTGGGCAGGACCAAATCGTGATCCATCCAGGTGTCGTGTTCCGCGGGGGAAGCGATCTCGATCACTTCGAGTCCATCGGAGCTTTCCAAGACTTGATGGCGCATGCCGGGAGGTTGCAAAAAGCAGTCTCCAGCTTCCAAGCGTTGCGGCTCCCCTTGATCCTCGTAAGCAACGCGCACCCAGCCCTTCACGCAGAAGATCATCTGGAAGCGAATGTGGTGGTAGTGCACCGAGTCGGGCACGGGGCCGCCCTTGGGGATGCGAATGTGCGAAGCGATGAAGCGACCTCCGAGTCGTCCAGGGATCAAGTCGCGGTATTGCATTCCCGCCCTGCCCGTGCCCCAGCCCCGTTCGCTCTGCAAGCGCGTGATCACGAGTTCCTGCTGGATTGGCGGCAGGCTGACCTCTGGCGCACTCGGCCGTAGCTCGACGAGCGTGCCGTTGGGCGCTCGCAGTTCGCTCTCCTGACCTGACCCGATGCGTAGGTGAGTGGGGGAGCCTTCCAATCCTTTGCGAAGTTCAAGACTCAGCCCGCGACCCGACATCAACGCAACCTTTGGTGCATCGGCTGGCGAGATCCCGTCGAGACGAAAGCCCAAACGCTCCTTGAAGAAGTCGATGTTGGGCTGAAGTTCGTTGCAGACGAGGACGACCCTAGCGTTCTCCGTGTCGATCAATGGCTCACCGCTGGAGTTCAAAAACAGAGGTCTACTTGCCAGCCACCAAGTCCACGGGGAAGGGCGGCATTGGGTAATTCAGCTTCAAAGTGAGCTGGATGTCTGAGGGCTTCAACGAAGCCCAACCTCCACCACCTCAGCCATAGTTCAAAGGTCCTTCAAAGCGCGTCTTGCCTTCCTTGTCTTGCAACTCGTAGGACATGGAGGTGCGCTTGCCGTTGCGGTAGATGGTGGTTCCGGCTTTCTGCTCCATGGAGATGTCGAAGCCGACCATCTGAGGCCGCAGTTGGTGGCGGATGCGGATGGTCTCGTTCACCTTGATCAGCTGGGTGTCGCCTGGCTTGACCGTGATCTTTCTTAGCTCTTGGTGGCTAGCGGAAAGGTCCCAGCGGTCCCCCTTCTCATCCTTGGCGTTGAGGCGAATGCCGATCAACTTGTACTCGCCCGCCGGGAGAGCGCGGCGGCGATCCGCGGACTCTGGCGCGTCTGCCTCCCATGAGAGTCGCGTCACTCCGCCGGCTGCGTTCTTCAAAAGCAGCGCGCCACGGGCAAAGCTAGGCGTGATGTAGCCGTCACTCTCGAGCTCTTTCTTCGGCGGAGCAGCGACAACTTCCGGACTTACGATGGATTGCGTTCGAAGAAACTTCTGCAGTGCCTCACGGACACTCTTGGGAGTCTCCGTTCAGGCGGTGTCTTGCACCTGCTTGAGCCAAGCGCGGTCGACCTCAAACTGCAAATCCGGAATCTGGTGGCAGGTGCTGCAGTTCGTCTGAAACATCTTGCCGGCAGCGGCGATGGCTTCCGTTTGCTCGTCAGTTGATTGTGCTGCGGCCCAGGAGGTCGCCACCAGGGCGAGCGCGACGGCGAGAGTGAGGATTGCTTTCATGGTCGCCATGGTACTCCCGCTCGGCCGCCCCAGCCCAACTATCCCAGGCTAGTGATCAGCGCCGGAAGCCAGGCGTGAAAGACGTTCCAAACGTTCCCCTTCGTTGTCCTGCATCCACTTGTCCTTGGACAGGATCTCATGGGCCTGTGCGAAGTGGGTGCGCGCTTGCTCCTTGCGCCCCATGGCCCACAGATTCTCCCCGGCTTCTTCGTGGGCGTATCCGGTTTCTTCTGGGTCGACATCCATGGCGAGGATGCCCATTTGCAGTTCGAGTGCGCGCTCGTAATTTTCCATGGAACGCTCGCACCGAGCGATGGCCCAGAGTGCGACGCGCTGGGTGCGTGGACTGCCGAACTCCTTGTACCAGACCTCCGCCTTGACCCACAAATCCATGGCGGCTTCGTAGTCGCCGTTGTCGTGATGGGTCCAACCTGTGTTGTTGTAGATCGCGCCCAACCACTTCTTGGCCCGCGGGTCGCTGGATGCCTCGCCAGCTTCCAGCGCCTTGAGATTCCAATCTAGAGAGGCCTGGCCTTGCTCCAGAATGCCCAGCATGTGCGCTGCATCTACGGCGTGGAAGCCCTCGCCGAGTTCGCGACTCATCTCCCAAGCCGCCACGAACAGCGGGCGCGCCCTATCAGTCTGCTTGTCCGAGCGGAAGCTACGACCACGCTCCAGCAGGTAGCGAACCCGCGCGACGCTGGGGCCATCGGGCAAGGACTGTTCGACCTCGTCGAGGATTCCGTGGGAGCTCTCGAACTCTCCCTCGAGGCCCAGGGTCCGCGCGATCTGCGTCATCAGCTGCAAGCGCAGGTCCAGCGGCCATTCCCCTGCCTCTTCGTCCAGCAAGGCTTCGAACTTCCCCCGGGTGGCGGCCGGGTCCTGGTAGTTCCAGAGCTCGTCAAAGTTGGTGGTGGTCGGCGCGGGCGTCGCCACGGCTGCCGGTGTGGCCGCGTCCGTTTCCGTTGTTAGCGATCTCGTCTCCGTCGCCGTCTCCGTTGTCGACTCGGGTGCAGGCGCCGGACTTGGAGAACTCGGTTGACAGCCGCCGAAGAGGCTGACGAGAAGCAAGATCTGAAGAGTCGTCGAATTCATCGGTTCCGTCGGTGGGCTGACAAGGAAGTGTACGGGCTTGCAAGCGGCTCGCTACCAACTGGTCGAGGCGTAGTCCTTCAGGAACTGTCCCCAGTAATGTTCCCCGGTGTTGAAGCCGACGAGAATCGGGTCGAGCACGCGCGCGGCTCCATCGACGGAATCCAGGGGAGGAGCAAAGCGTTGGGCTTCTTCCTTCTTGACCGCTTGAGCGAAGGGATCCTCGTCCGTGACCCAACCGGTGTCGACGCTGTTCATGTGGATGCCGTCCTTGAAGTAATCCGCGGCTGACGTGCGCGTCATCATGTTCAAAGCGGCCTTCGCCATGTTGGTGTGCGGGTGGCGCGTGGTCTTGAGCGTTCGATAGAACTGCCCCTCCATCGCGGAGACGTTGACGATGTGCTTGTCCCGAGTCGCGACGGCGATCATCAATGGCTTGAGTCGCGCGTTCAAGACGAAGGGGGCGATCGCGTTGACGAGCTGCACCTCCAAGAGCTCCACCGTTGGGACCTCCGCCAACTCCATGCGCCAGGAGTTCTTGTCGCGCAGGTCCAGTTGTTGCCCCTCACCGTCTTGCATCCCCGTGGGAAACAAATGGCTTTGGTTGGCTTCTCCAAGCAGGTCGAGTTGGGTCAAGGCCGCGGTGTTCGGCGCAGACCCCAAGAGGGCCAGGTCGCTCGAGCGGCTGTGCTCCCCCAGGAGCGTGCGGGAGCGTTCCGACAGGGTGCCCGGATCCTCGTTTTTCACCATCTCCTCGTAGTAGGCGGGAGGCCTGCGCACGGTTTGACAAGCGTTGTGCACGAGGAAGTCGAGGCGCGTTTCGGATTCTCGCAACTCCGTACAGAACGCTTCCACCGTGGGCGTGTGGCGCAAGTCGAGTGCGCGCAGGTCGAGTCGTTCGCGCCAAGCATCGAAGTCCGCTTCGCGCTCGAAACGTCTGGCCGCGTCGCAGGTGAAACGCGTCGTCGCAATCACGCGCGCCCCGGCCCGCAGCAACATCAACACGATCTCAAAACCAATCTTGACCCGCGAACCGGTGACCAGCGCGACCCGCCCGCGCAGGTCTGCCGTCGCCTGGCGCTTCTCCCAGTTGAAGGCCGCACAGCTCGGGCACATGGAGTCGTAGTGGTGATGCAGCTCTCGATAGTCTTCCTTGCAGATGTAACAAGCCCGGGCCTCGGCCAGCAGGTTCGCCTCTGCTGTGGCGACGCGGTCCCGGGCCTGATGCTCGAGCAGTTCCCGTTGCTCCGCGCTGATCGCCAACTCCTTGGGTGCGGTAGGAAAGGCGAGAGCGCGTTTCTTGGCGCGGTTGCTGGTCGCTTCCAAAGCAGCGTCGTCCTGTTCGCGAGTACGCCGCTTCTTGTTCTTGCGACGGGCGCGCACGAACTGCTTGCGCTCCCCACGGTCCGGACGGGCGATCTGTCCGGAGGCTTGGCGCACCCGCAACAAAGTCTCCTCATCCAGATGCGCCTGGCGCGCCGGGTCGGCGGCTAGCTCTTCGAGCCAGCGCAGGTGCGCGGCCAGGTCTTCGGGGGATTCCATGGGGGCTTCAGTCGGTGGGGGACGGGCGGCACACCATGAACAGGGAACTGCCGAAGGGCAAGCCCAGCCCGCCGAATAGAGCCTCTTCCAGGCGGCAAACCCCGTAGATCAGTCGATTCAGCGGCCGCGGCAGCAGTCGTGGAGAGCGCGGATGGCTTGGAACGATGGCTTCCATCAGCCTGACCGCGAGCTTCGCCGGGTACATCCAGTGGAAGAAGTAGCGCGCCCGCTGCACTTCGAAACCGGACTGTTGAACAGCCGTTCTTAGGCTCTTCCGGTTGTAGCGCAGGCGGTGTTCGCAAAGCACATCGTGCTGGGTCCAGAGCGCTTGAAAGGCGGGGACGCTGAGGATCAGTTGGCCGCCAGCGGAGAGTAACTCGCTAGCTCGACGCAGAGCGGCCCCGCGCTCGTCCACATGCTCCAAGACGTCCAACATCAAGATCAGATCAAAGCGCCTGTTCGGTTGAAAGCTGCCGTCGAAGGGCCCCACATGAATTCGTTCCCGGTGGCGCCCATTGGCGGTGAGCATGCGGGGGTCGCGCTCGATCCCGTGCACGTCACCATGAGCACTGAGGTCGTCGAAGAACAAGCCGTCACCGCAACCCACGTCCAGGATCGAGGTGTTGGTAGTGCCCGCCGTAATCTTCGCCAGCTCGCGCTTCAAGAACATGCGGCGCGCCTTCCACCACCAATGTTCCCGATCGAGTTCGGCGTAGTTTTCGCAGAACTCGGGCTTCATCGGGAGTGGCCAGGAATGCCGTCGCCCGTCCTTTCGGCGCAGCGCGGCATTAGGCGATCTTTTGCAGCTCCAAGGCCCGAGCGTAGGCGCCGCCCTTCTGGTTCAGTTCACTGTGGGATCCGAGCTCGACCACCTTGCCATGCTCCAGCACCGCGATGCGGTCGGAGTTTTGAATCGTGGACAGGCGGTGAGCGATGACGATCACCGTGCGCCCCTCCATCAGGGTCTCGAGAGCTTCTTGAACTCCCCGTTCCGACTCGGTGTCGAGGGCGCTGGTGGCCTCGTCAAGCAAGAGGATCGGCGCGCCTTTGAGCAAAGCGCGAGCGATGGTGATGCGTTGACGCTGGCCACCGGACAGGCGCGCACCGGCGTCGGCGACGTTTGTCTCGTAGCCCTCCGGCAAGGTCATGATGAAGTCATGGATTTGAGCGGCGCGACAAGCTTCGTGCAGTTCCTCTTCCGTTGCGTTTGGTTTCCCGTAGCGCAGGTTGGCGGAAATGGACGTGTGGAAAAGGAAGGGTGCTTGATCGACCATGGAGAACAGAGAAGTCCATGAGTCCATGCTGACGTCGGTCAGCGGCGTGCCATCGATCAGGATGGCGCCTTCGCTCGGATCATAGAAGCGACAGATCAGCGCCATGAGCGTCGACTTGCCAGATCCCGAGGACCCTACGATGGCCAAGGTCTCCCCGCGCTTGATGTCCAGGTCGATTCCGGAGAGCGCGGGGCCATCGCCGCCCTTGTAGTCGAAGCTCACATCCTTCACTCGGATCGAGTTGTGGAAGCCCTCCAGTTGATGCGGATTCTCCATATCGACCACATCGGCTTCTTCGTCCAGGACCTCCTTGAGTCGTACGGAGGCACCCACGGATTCCTCCACGCTGGTCATGGCGCGCGTCAGACGCTTGATGTGCGTGTAGCACTTCGAGTTGACAAGCAGGAAGGTGAGTAGCGAGCCGGCATTGGTGAAGAGGTCCAAGTAGATGGCGCCGGCGCCGATCGCGAGCAACAAAAGGCCGAGCCCCAGGTGCGTGTACATGGTCGTCCAGGCTTGAGCCATGGAGACCGCGCGCACCGTGCGCATGGAGTCGAGCAGGTAGGATTCATTCAGTTCCTCGTAGCGCTTGAGCTCCGATTCTTCTGCCCGGAAGGCTTTCACGGTGCGGATACCGAGGAACATCTGGGAGAGCACTTGAACGGAGGCACCCAAGGTCGTGCTGCTCTTTGTGGAGCGCTTGCGCACGCGCTTCGCCAGGATCTTCACCGGGATCGCAAGAGCAGGCAGGCCGACCACCATGATCGCGGTCAGCATGGGCTCCTGGGTTGCCGCTAGAATCAGGTAGAAGATCGCCAAGAACCCGTTCTGTAGGTACTCGCGAAACCACAGGTTGGAGATGTCGAGGGTCTTCTGAATGTCGGCGCTGATGCGGCTAAGCAGGTCACCCAACTTGCGTTTGCCGTGATAGCGCAATCCCAGGCGCATCAGGTGCCGGGTGAGCTTCAAGCGGAAGCTGATGACCATCTTCAGGGAGATGTAGCTCGACATCTGGTTGAACGCGTACTGCATGCCGGCCGCCGCGACGGTGATGACCAGGACTGCGAACAGCACGACGATCAAGACCCCTACCCGCGGATCCTGCAACCACTCAGCATCGCTGAGGCTTCGCACGTAGGCGCCGGCCGCCGAAAAGAACTCTTCCGTTCGTCCGTGCTCTCCGCCGACTCCAGCGGCCTTGGCCATCTTCGCGGCCTCGGGGTCCAGTGCCTTTTGGCCTACGCCTTCCTGAAACAAGATCAGGTTGAAGATGGGCCGAAGCAGCACGTGCACGGATGCCTGAATCGCGGAACCAACCATCCCGATGATAGCTGTCAGCACAAAGAGCGGTGCCAAAGGTTTCACGTGCGGGCGAAGCAGTTGCCAGGTCGTCAGTTGATCTTTCTTCATGGTCTCAGCCAGCGCGCACGGAGGCTCTCGCTAGCGGCCGGGAGTGTACTCGGAAAGTGCACTCCGCATATACCCGTCCATGGGTCAGGCCGGAAACCCCGCTGTCTCGTGCGTAGAGGCGCCTGGATCGAGGTCAAAGAGGCACTTTCACAGGA
Source organism: uncultured bacterium (assembly GCA_937905825.1). Lineage (GTDB taxonomy): Bacteria > Planctomycetota > UBA1135 > UBA1135 > JABACD01. The sequence goes on along the minus strand of CALCXM010000182.1, from coordinate 65,148 downwards.
AAAAAAGTCCAGGATCAACAAAATGGCCCGCTGCGAAACCATCTTCGCAGCGGGCCCCTTTCTGCCGAGCGGGCTAGCCCGCGCCGCGGCTCACTTCCATTGCAGTTCCAGTCCGTTCGACAGGTTGAAGGCAGCTTGGGCGTTGCAGAACGCCGCCGGCGGGTTGCGGAACCAAAGTTGGTAGTAGAAGCGGCCCGCCCCTTGCGTGTGCACGTGGTTGAACAGGACCTTGCCATCGGCGGCCGCTTGCGTGGCGAGCCGATGCACTTGACCACCCAAGCATAGAACCCCGTCACCCAAGGGCGATGGCGCTTGCGTCAGGGGGCTTCGAATCGCGACGACCGTGGGGTTGGTTCCCAAGGGAAAGCCCACGCCCATCAACTGGACGGTGCCGCCACCGGATCCGTTCGGAAGGAAGTTGACGTCGTTCAAGCAAACTCCACCGGTCTGCTGCGCGATGTCGCAACCGTGGCCGGGCAAGCCATTGTTGCCACAGGGACAAGCGGCTTGGGTACCGAAGCAGAAGGGCGTTCCGCGCCCTGGTGGGATCTTGACCGTGAGCTTGATGACTTCAAAGGTCCCGTTGCCGCACTCGTCGGAGGTCGCGACCGTGATGAAGTGCACTTTCCCGTCGCCACAGGCCCCGAGGAAGATGTCGGGCATGAGAATCTGCAGGTCAGCGTTCGAGCACTCGTCGATGGCGGTGATCGGCGCGATCCAAGCCTGAATCTGGGGATCGCTGGGCAGCACGCAACCGGCTTCGGTCTCGATCACCAGGGGCAAGGGGATGTTGAAGAGCTGGGGAGCGTCGAAGTCCACGACCGTGATGACCTGGGTGCAGCCACCGAAGTTGCCCGCGGCGTCCGTCGAGCTCCAATGACGCTTGATCGTCTCCAAGACCGTTCCGGGAGGGCAGCTGCCCGCGATGACTTCGTCCACAAAGATCAAGCTCGGGTTCAGATCACAGTTGTCCGTGACCTCCGCATAGCCCGTGTTCTGGGGATCGGTGGAGTCCAAGCACCCGAGGGAAACATTCGGCGGACAAGTCACCACAGGTGGCGTCAAGTCGCCGCCCATCTCCGGGTCCCTGTCGTAGAACATGTTGAGGGTGCTCGTGCTGTTGTTGCAGATCCCATTGTCGGCCCACACAAAGTGAGCGGTGCACTCGCCCATGGCGACGCCGTTGTACTCGCCGATGCGCATGGTTGGGGGAACGCCCGCTCCGCAGGAACCCGCGCAGCAAAAGCGGCAAGACTGAGAGAGACCCGGATCGAACTGTCCATCGTTCACGTCCGCAGAAGGGAACCAGAAGAGTCCTCCGGAAGAACTGCTGGCGGCCCTCAAGTCGAGCAAGAATTGGCCCGAGGTGCCCATGTTCAAGGTCCGGTTGTCGTACCAGCTCACAACGATGGCGCCGGTCATCGGGTCGATCGCCGCGGCGGGGAAGATTGAAAAAGCTCCCACTGGGCCGTCGTTGACCTGGACTCGCGGGTCCCAGGTGGCACCCCAGTCCGTGGTGCGCACGATGAAGATGTCCGCCGGATCACCCGCGTCGACGTTGTCGTCCGGGTCATCCACGGAGACTACGTAGAGCGTGCCGGGTTCGGTCGGGTCCGCCAGGACGGGAGCTTGACAGTTGCCTTGCCACCAGGAGTTGTTGCCGGCGACAACACCGTTGGTGGCATTCTGTACGTTCCAAGTCGCGTCGGCCTGCCCGGGCTTGAAAGGATCGGCCGCGGTGCGGGTGTAGCTCGCGCCGCCGTCGGTGGAGCGATGCATAGCGACGCCGCCGGAGATGCCGTCCGGCACGCTCGGGTTGACCGTCAAGAAGCCGGGTTGAGTGTGATAGGTCACGTAGACATCGCCCTTCAAGTCGACCGTGTTGTGAACACCCCAAGGGCGAGTGCCATCCGCAGGGATCGAGAGTTGAGCGGCAGGGGTCCAGGTGGCCCCGTTGTCGGCGGAGCTCGTGCTCATGATGGTCCAGTCCGGGGTACTGTCCAGGCGAGACCAGGCCACGTGCAGAGCGTCACGATTCGGGCTCGTGACAAACCAGTCGACGGCTAGCCATTCCTTGTCGGCATTGGCGGGAGCCCCCATTCCCGCAGCCGCGGTCACGTTGATGGGGCCGATGGTCTGCACGAAGCTGTTGCCAACCCGTGTCCATCCGTACAGATAAACATCGCGACCGGGCATGCTCGGAGAGCTGGGTGATCCGAGGATCGTCAAGAACAGCATCCCGCGGCTGTTGAAACCGAGACTTGGGTCGCCCCCAAACGAGATTCCAGGGGGCGCCGTGGGAGCCAGGGTGTCGGCCGCGAGGAAGTTGTCCCCGCCGTCGAACGACACTCGAATCGTCCTGAATTGAACGCAGGCAATCGTGTCCTGGTCCAAGGGATCGACGGCGATGGTCGGCTCCCAGGAGCCGCCGAGGCACAAGTCGTTTCCAGGGGTCGGTGGGGGCGGCGGATTGGCGCCGGGCAACTGGGTGGTTTTCGCTTCCACCGTCGGCTCGCTTTGCGGGGGGCCTTGGGAGGATTGGGGCGATTGGATCATCGACGCGCTGCCATCGTCCGGGACGGCGTTGAGCGCAGGCTCGGAGGTCTCGGAGCGTAGGAAAAAGGCGGTGGCAAGAAGGGCGGCGGCGCCAAGCAGTCCAGTCCTAGTGAGTTTCATCGGAGATTCTTGGGAGTCGAGAAACAGGGACACGAGTAGGGATTGGGGGATCTCTGGGGGGGAGACCCTGGCGCCAGGCCCCTGCCCGCAAATTCGTGGAAGATTTTTTTGGGCGAGGGGAGGGGCCGCGCATTCTAGCTCCCGCCTACCTAAAGTGAGCCGATGCCCCCGCAGAGTCGACGTGTCTTGGCAGCCTGCCTTGGGCTGGTGTTCGCGGTGTTTGCCATCTTCGCGAATACCCTGGAGAGCCCCTTCGTGTTCGATGACACGCCCTCGATCGTTGAGAATCCCTTCATCGAGCACCTCTGGCCGCTGTCCCAATCCTTTGGGGCACCCCCGGGAGCGGGCAGCAGCGGGCGGCCCCTGGTCTCCTTTTCCTTGGCCTTGAACTACGCGTTGGGGGGCCGCGACGTGCTCGGCTACCACCTCTTCAACATCAGCGTTCTGGCCCTCAGCGCCCTGGCACTCTTCAGCCTCGCGCGGCGCGTGCTGGCCCAGCTGTACCCGGATGAGAAGGTGTTGGGAGCAGCCTTCTCGATCGCACTTCTGTGGAGCGTGCATCCGCTGCACACGGACACCCTCAATCATGTGGTGTACCGCAACGGAGCCATGATGGGGTTGTTCTATCTCTTGAGCCTCGATTGCGCGATGCGTTGCTTCAGCTCGAGAGCGGGCCGCGGCTGGTCCATCGCGTGCGTGGTCTGCGCGGCTTGCTCCATGGCTTGCAAGGAGGTCGCGGTTTCTTTGCCCCTAGCTGTTGTGGCCCTCGATCGTCAGTTTGGCGCAGGTTCAATCCTTGCCGCCCTGCGCAAGCGTTGGGGGCTCTATCTGGGACTTGCGGCCACTTGGGGGCTCTTGGCGCTTTTCATCGTGAGCGGAGACCGCGGGGCCTCCGTTGGATTCGAGCACGCGGAGATCATCGACGGCGTCGACTACCTGCGCACCCAAGCACTCGGGATCACGCGCTACTTGCGACTTGCGCTGCTGTCGGAGCCTTTCATCTTTGACTACCACAGCTTCCCGCTGGTGCGCGCCTGGTCGGATGTCTACTTCGAGACGGCGCTGCTTGGCATGGGCTTCCTCGCTGCGGTGATCGGGGTCCTGAGGCGTTCGGTCTTCGGTTTGCTGGGGCTGTCTTTCTTCGCCATTCTGGCGCCAACTTCGAGTGTGATTCCACTCGCGGGAGAGCTGCTCGGAGAGCACCGCATGTACTTGCCCCTTGTGCCACTGGTGGCTATGGGCGTGTTGGTCGTCTGGCGTATCGGCGGTGCCCTGTTCGAAAGAACGCCGGCCCTTGCAGCCTGCATGGTCTTGCTGGTGGCCGCCGTCTTCGCCGAGTCGAGCATTCGGCGGAATCTCGATTACGCATCGCTCGTGACCCTTTGGCAGGACACGGTTGAGAAGATGCCGCGCAATGATCGCGCTTGGAATCACCTGGCGATCGCGCTCAAGGACGAGGGTCGGGACGATGAAGCCGAGGCCGCTTACCTACGCACCCTGGAGTTGCGGCCGAAGAACGGGAAGGCTTCCTTCAACTACGGCAATTTGCTTTTCGCGCGGGGGGACAAGGAGGGCGCTCTGAAACGCTTCGCGGCGGCGGCACGCTTCCGCCCCAAGGATGAGTTGATTCGTTTCAACCACGGCTACCTGCTCTGCCAGCTGGGGCGGGTGCCGGAAGGGCTCGCTGAATACCGCGCCACCTTGCAGTTGCGGCCCGACTTCGAACGGGCGCTGATGCTGCTCGCTTGGGCGCTCGCGACGGACCGCGACCCAGCTGTTCGCGATGGTGACGAAGCGGTGCTTGTTGCTCGTCGGTTGAACAAAGTCAGCGGGAACGCGCGGCCCAAGCATCTCGATGTGCTCGCCGCTGCCTTGGCGGAAGCGGGGGATTTCACGGAAGCTGCCCGCGTCGCGCAGCAGGCACTGCACCTGGCGCAGTCGGAAGGGCAAGCTCGCCTAGCCGAGAAGATCGAGAGGCGCCTTGTTCTCTACCGCGGCGGCCAGGCCTTTCGGGAGTAAGGCTGCGACGACTGCGGACGCGGGGCACCTGAGTCGATTCTTGACGAGTCTCGCATCAGTCCCTGAGAGCCCCCGGGGTGCGCCCCTCGTGGACGAACCCTTGCAACGTCCTGTGGTGCGCGCGGAGCGACGAGGCGGGTCTTTCACAACCTACCGAAGAGTTATTCTGGCGACCCAAGCAGCACGAACCCAGCCCAGTAGGCGGGGTCGGAATAGGGCTTCAACATCCCGGAGTTGAGTCCACCGCTACCGCCGCTGCCCCCGGAGGAGCGCTGCGAATTTTCGGTCACCGCGTCGAGGCCCAGCTTGCGCTCGTACTCGCGAACCTCGCGCCGGTTGGCCTCTGCTAGCCAGCGCTTCGCCTTCGTCAACGCCACCAGCTTCGAGTCGCCCTGACCATTCAACAGGTTCTCGTAGAAACGGCCCATGAGCAACGCGGTGGCGCGGTCGTCGACCTTCCAGAGGCTCGCCAGAACCGTCGGGGCGCCCGCGTAGAAGAATCCCCAGGAGAGCGCCATCAGGCTGTCACCGACCCGCGTCGCTTTTTGCGTTTCGCAGGCGGAAAGCACCACCAAATCGCAATTGGGGAGTTGGGACTGCCAGTCCTCGAACAGCATGCGTAAGGTTAGGTCGGACGTTTGCGCGGAGCCCCGCGCCAAGGCCAAGGATGCGCCCAGTGGATCCGCCGGGCTGCCCGGTTGACCGTGTGTAGCGAGGTGCAAGAGCGTGCACGAGCTAGCGTGCAGCTTGAGTTCTTCCAAGGTGGCATGTGCACCCAAGAGCAGTTGAGATTCTCCGCCCGATTCACGCACGAGGCGCCCCGCGTTTTCCACTTCCGAGCGCGTGGCGCGCAGGGGGGTCAAACCGCTTGCCGGGGAAAAGGTTGGATCGCCAACAGCGAGCAGCTGAACCTTCAAATCGGGATCCCGCTGCTTGGCGAGGCGACAACGATCTTGATAAAGCGTGCTCGAGCTGGCGTAGACAAACTCCGGCTGGCTATTTCCGGGCCGTGGAAGGGCTTCAAAGGGCAGAGTCTGCAAGGGGCCGTCCGGCAAGATGATCCATCGCTTCGGATCATCCGTGGACTCGGGCCAGAGGGTGGCCACCAGGCGCTGGCCTAGGTGCTCCTGGCCTTCGGAATTCTCCGGGTCCGCCAGAAGTTGCGCGTAGCGATCAATGTCCTTGCCCAACTGAGTCATGTTGCCCGTGCCCCAAACGCGGACTTCTGCCCGCATGACCTCTGGCCCAACGTCGTAGATCAGCAAGCACTGGTTTGACCAGAAGTAGGCGCGGATCTGTTCCCCCGGCTGCAGTCCGCCCTGAATCTGTTTGGGGGTCACCACCGTGGCGGCTTGCCATTGGGGCTGTGCTTTGCGGCGTTGATCGAGCAAGTCGAGCAGCATGCGTCCGCGGGCCCGTTCGTAAACGCTGAAGGCCTCTTCCGGCCGACCCAAATCGATGATCGTCGCCGCGTGCAAGGCCGCGAGATTTCCGTGGGAGAGAGCCTCCGCGAAAAGGGCTTCCTCGGAGGGCGTCCCGACCAACTGCTCCTTCTGAGCATCGATCATCTCGAACGCCTCCCGGGAGGTGCGGTAGGCGGCTTCTTTGTCGTTCCGCGAGCGTTGGATGGACGTGCGAATGCGGAGCACGGCGGGCAGGCCAAGGCCGTGGGCTCCGAGATCGGCACGGTGGGATTGCTCCGCCGTATTCAGGAGCTCGTCGGCCTCGTCCACCTGACCCAGCGCAAACAGGGTTTGGGCCAAGGAGGACTCGGAGCTGCCCGTGCTCGGATGGTTCCCCAGCAAGCTTCTGCGCATGTCGACCGCGTCCCGCAACATGGCCTCGGACTCTTCGAAACGCTGAACCTCGTACAGCATGGTGCCGTAGTTGGTCAGTAGCCGAGCGGTGTCCTCGTGTTCTGCGGGCAGCAGTTCCAGGCAGAGCTCTAGGCCCTGGCGCCAGGCCTCCTCGGCTTCTTCAAACTGTCGAAGATCGGAGTGCAGCACGGCGAGGTTGTTCCAGCCGATGATCAGGGAGAGATGGTTGCGAGGGGTGAACTTGCGCTTGACCGCAAAGCTCTGCTTGAACAGCTCGAGGGCCTCCAAGGTTTGGCCACGCACCTTCATCAACCCGGAGAGATTGTTGAGCACGTCGGCCACCTGCGCGCTCTCCTGGCCATAGCGTTCCGTTTGGATCTCCAGGGCGCGGCGCAAGGGCGGCTCGGCTGCTTCGAGTTCGCGGGCTTGCACGAGTCCCCACCCGTACTTGTTCAAGGCGGTGGGCCAGATCGAGTCATCGGGCTCCAAGACTTTCTCCGCGATGTCCATGGCCTCTTCCATGTACTCGAGGGCTTGCATCGGCGGGCAGAGATCCGACATGACGAGCAAGCAAACGAGACCTGCACGGGAGTCGAGTTGGTCGAGTGCGCGATGGATGTCCACCGCGCGCGTTAGAAGGTCCAGGGCGACTCCCGTGCGTCCCAATCGGATCTCGGTCTGGGCCATGTTCGCGCAGAGGATCGCCACGGAACTGGCGTTGGGTCCATCCAACTCCTCATAGATCTCCAGGCTGCGTGCATAGGTTTGGGAGGCATCGGCTGGCCTGCCTAGATCGGTCAGGATGGACGCCAAGTTGCTTTGAAGTCTGGCCGCTGCGGGAGAGGTGGCGCCATCGCACAGGATTGCAATGTCCAGTGCATGCCGCAAGGCGCGCTCCCCGTTGGCGCCGTCGCCCAACCGTTCGCAGCGGTTGGATAAACGCACGAGCGACTCCCGGACGCTGCTATTCAGGCGACCGTACTCGTCCAGTTGAATGTCGAGGGCCGCCAGGGTCATGTCGCGGGCCTCAAGATTCCGATTGAGGTTGTAGAGGCAGTAGGACAGGGTGCCAAAGCTACTGGCGATCAGGGGATGTCGCGGACGCAAGAGCGCTTGGCGTTCGCTCGCTTGTTTGGCTGCCCACAGGGAGGCCTGTTCGTGGTCCCCCTTTGCACGCTCACTTGTGACGAGCTTGCTCCAAGCAGCGATTTCCTCCAAGCGCTGAACATGCTTCTGCGGAATGCTGTCATCGCTCGACGGAAGGGGCAGCGGGTCTCCCTTCGGACGATCCGGATCGAGCAGGTCGTCTAGCTTGGGAACAGGACCCAGCCTCTCCAAGACCAGCTCGAGGCTCGGCGGGTTTTGGCTCGCCAAATAGCGATCCAAGCTGAAATCATCAACTTGGAGAGTGGCGCACAGGCTGAGGAGAAACGGTATCAAGGTCTGATGGGATCCTGGTGGGGGCGCATTCGATGGAACGGGAGAGGCTCTTCAAGCGCCCTGTTCAGTCTACTTCGTCGATTCCCCGATGCGTCAACCGTCACCGGAACGGTGGGAAATCTGGATCCGAAGGGCTTCTGATCGGGGCCCCTGGGAGGGAGGCGAGCGAGTTGGGATCCTGGGGTTCCCCAGGGGCGGATTCGGGGCGTTCCGCCATAGCGAGGCTGCGGGAAGCTCCGTATCTGGCTGGGAGATCTGCACGCGCCTTCCTCGCTGGCGGCAAGTGCGCACGAAAGCCGCGCACCTCCCGCGGGTTCAGGCGTGAGCGGCAGGCTTGAGCAGAACGGCATATGAGGACCCGGGCTTGAAGCGGTAGTCTCTTGCCAATGGAGACACCCTTCCTCTTCGACGCGCACGTGGACACGCTGCAACTGTCCCTCGACATGGGAGTCAACTTGGCGCAGACGTCTCCCGGCCAGCTCGATTTGCCGCGTGCGCGCGCCGGCGGTCTAGGGGCCGTGGTGATGACCGCCTGGGTTCACCCGCGTTACTGCAAGCCGGAGAACGGCGGGGCCTTTCAGCGCGCCGAGTTGCTGCTCGACGAGTTGGATGGCCTCGCGCAAAGGGCTCCGGAACAGACCAAGCTGATTCGAACCCAAGCGGACTGGAACGAGGCCAGAGCCCAGGGCAAGCTAGCTCTGCTTGCGGGCATGGAAGGTGGACATCCCCTCGAAGCCAGTGAGGCTAAGCTCGAGCACTTCGCGGAACGGGGCCTGCGAGTGCTCACGTTGGTCTGGAACAATCACTTGCCTTGGATTCGATCCTGCGAGCCGGATGCGGGGCCGGACGTCCCCGCGGGGTTGAGTGCTTTCGGCCGCCACCTGGTCAGGCGCATGAACGAGTTGGGGGTGTTGGTGGATGTGTCCCACAGTGGCACGCGCTCCTTCTACGATGCCTTGGAGGCGAGTACGAAACCCGTGATCGCGAGCCACAGCGCGTGCTTCGCGCTCAACCCTCACCGGCGCAACTTGGACGACGATCAGTTGCGCGCGATCGCTGGGAATGGAGGTGTGGTGGGCGTTCCATTCCTGCCGTCGTTTCTCGATTCCGATGCCCAAGCGACGTCGGCGCGGCTGCGGGACACGGACGACTACCGGGGACTTGCCGCCTCCAACGGAACCGAGTTGGAAGTCGTGCGCACCGCGCACATGCAGGCAGTCATGCCGCCCCTATCCATCCAGCGCCTTATCGATCACATCCAGCACATCGCCGAGGTCGCCGGGGTGGAGCATGTGGGGCTTGGCAGTGACTACGACGGAATCACGACGACCGTGGAAGGCTTGCCGGACGCGTCGAGTTATCCAGCGCTAATTGGTCCCATGGGCGAACGTGGATTCAGCCGCGAGGACATTGCTGCCATCTGCGGCGGCAACATGGAGCGCGCTCTACTGGCCTCCCTAGAGGCGAGTTGAGGGGCTGCCGGGTTGTGAAACCCGGAAGGCGTTTTGGGACAGGATTCCGAAAGAATTTCGGGCTAGAGGTGGCTCGGCGAAACCCTCGCCAATTAGGTGTTTCCGCGTGCTTATGGGCACTCTCGCCCTGAAGGGGTTCTTCCTCAATGCGCCCCAAAAGTCCCGGTCAACAGTTGTAGACAAAACCAAGAATTCCGCCAGTATGAGAGTTGAGAGTCAGTCCGGCTCTCCGCTCCCGAACCCTTTTTCATCTGCCCTGGGAAGTACCATGAAAATGATCCGATATGCCCTCGCTGGGCTACTGCTCTCCCTCTCCTCGACGTCTGCCCTCGCCGGTCAAACCTGGTGGATCGACGATAGTGGAGGTGCCGGGATCGACTTCACGGACATTCAACCCGCGATCAATGCTGCCAGTGCGGGGGATCTCTTGATCGTTCACCCGGGGACCTACTCGGGTTTCAACTTAGGCAAGAATCTGACGATCATGGGGTTCAATGTGAACCATACGAGCGTCGTGAATGGCACCGTAACCATCGCCAACTTGACTAGCCCTGGCCGTGCAGTCTTGACCGGGCTGCGCTTGAAGGCGATGAACTTGAACTCGAACGGCGCGCCGGTGATTCTGGATTCCATTCGGATCAATCCTGCCTTCGCTGGAACCGGTGTCGTGACTATCAACAACTGTTTCGATGTTCGCATGTACCAGTGCAACGTGACGGCTCCAATGGGCACTGCCGTGGCGGGTAGCAACGGAGTCGAGGCGGTGAACTCACGCTTGGAAGTCGTTGACTCTTACCTCGCCGGAGCGGAAGGCTTCTACGTCGGGTGCAGCGGGGATGCTGGCGACGGCGGAAGCGCTCTGTGGGCCTCAAACAATTCGATCATCAGCGTGTTCCAAACAACCTGCGATGGCGGCCCCGGCGGGCAGACAGATGGCTTCTGTGAGTGGTCGGACCCCTATGGCGGGGACGGCGGGGACGGCATCTATCTACGCGGTGGCAGCCGCGCAGTGATTGCGGGCGACGCAACGGACACCATCATGTTCGGTTGGGAAGGATGGGGGGACTCGTTCCCGATCTTCACCGATGGCGCCCGTGGTTACGGCATGGCCTTGGCTGGTGGAAGCATCGCGCGCTACTCCGGCGTGAACATGACCAGCACCCTGATTCAGGCGGGCTCCCTTGCGACCCTCGCTGTTCCGGCCGATCCCTACCTCGAGCGCACGGGAACCCTGCAAGCTGGCCGCAAGCAGACCTTTTGGATCTACGGCACCCCTGGTGATCAGGTGACCTTCTACCTCGGTCGCAGTCCCCTGGTGACGATCGATGGCACCCAGGAGATGGACAACTTGGTCACCCACGAACGCGCCTACACCCTCGGCGCGATCCCGGCGACCGGTCGCTTGAAGTATGAGTTCACCGTTCCGACTTTCTTCCCGGACGGGTTCTCCTTCTACTCCCAAGCGGAGGTCACAACCTCCAGCGGTTCTCGACTGACGAACTCGATTCCGATCGTGCTGCGTTACCTGTAGTCGGATTCTTGGCGCGCTCCCGCCCCCGAGGCAAGTATGCGCAATGCAATCTGCCCCGACCGAGTGGCTCCCATAGGATCTAGGGCTGTTGCACCAGGATTCGCTGGCCCGCGGGGATGTTCTGCAAGAGCGTGCTGCTGCCATCGGGCCAACGAACTCTCAACTGATGGACAACGGCGTCCGCTCCCAAGCCAAACTGCACCAGGGGTTCGTTCTGGCTGAGGAAGTTGCTGCTCGCACTTTGATAGCGAACAAGGGGGCTGTCCCCAAGATTGGGCATGAGGCTGAGCTTGGCTCCAATCGCGAAACGGTTGCTCCCTTGCCCGCGCAATTCGACTTGCAGCCAATGCGCCTGGTTGCCTCCATCGTTCCGGTAAAGCACGGGAAGGTCGCGCGCATTGACGATGAACAGATCCTGGTCGCCGTCCCGATCGTAGTCGAGCACCACGATGCCCTTGCCTGAGCGCCGGTCATGAATGCCCCGAGCAAGGCCTTCGGAGACGAAGCTCCCGCCGTGATTGCGCCAAAGCACGGAGGGGTCGTGGTTGAACTTGTCCTCCAAGTTGGTGCTGAGCAGATCCATGCCGTTCGTCATCGCGAGATCAAGCTGGCCATCGTTGTCAAAGTCGATCTGCGTCGCAGCCCAACCCCAACGACCGTTGCGCACGCCCGTGTCCGTCGAGTTCACGAAATCCCGTGCGCCGTCGCCAAGGTATAGCCGGTTGCCCGTGGCGCCCCAGTTGCATGGCACGTGGAAACAGGTCTCGCGCGGGTCGTACACCGAGGTCACAAACCAGTCGAGATTCCCGTCCCCGTCGAAGTCGGCCACGGCCGCTCCCATTCCGTTTTCGTCCCGACCCACGTGGGCTGCCGCGGTGCCGTCGAGGAACGTCCCGTCGCCGTTGTTCCAGAACAGGCGACTGGTGGAGAAGTCGCCGGCGATGGCGAGGTCTGGCCAGCCATCGCCATCGAAGTCCGCGAACTTGGGCGTGAAGGAGTTGACCCCGGTCCAAGAGGTTCCTTGGGATTGGGGCGTTACGTTCTCGAGGGCGACTCCCGCCGCATCGGTCACGTCCTCGAAGTATCCCGGGGCACTGGCTCCTCGGTTGCGGAAGAGTCGCGAGCCTGAGGTGGTCGGAGGACCTTGCCCGTCGAAGTGCCCCCACTCGGTCACGTACAAGTCCAAGAAGCCGTCGCGGTCGTAGTCGCCAAAGGACGAACTGAACGCTCCGCGCGGGAGCCCCCCAGGGGAGTTGAGCCCGCGGGTGGCTCCTTCCTCGACGAATTGCCCCGCGCCGTTGTTGATCCAAAGGTACCCGCGCGGGCTCGCTAAACCCGTGCACATGAGATCCAGGTCTCCGTCCCCGTCCACATCCCCCATGGACGCCCCGTTCAAGTTGGCGGGGGGAGTCGCCCCGCCGAATGCGTTCAGCGTCCCGTCCACAAACCCTTGGTGTTGGCCCATGGCGTTCGCACCTCGGTTCATGAACAGGAGCGGGCCCGCATCCAAACGAGTGACAAGGAGGTCAACCCAGCCGTCCCCATCCACGTCACCCGCAGCGGCCCCACCGCACATGGCCGACATGTCGGAGAGGTCGGTGGCGTTTTGGTGATAGGTCACACCGCTCGTGGCTGTGACATCCTTGAAGAGCACCTGGGCTGGGCTCGCCGAAGCGAAGAGACTGAGCGCGAGGCTAGTGGTCAGGCCAGTCACGGCGGAAGTCGCGAGGCCAAAGTACGCTAGAGCCCCAGGCGCTCGTCGGCAGCGGGGTCTGTTTTGCACTGGGATGAATGGCGAGGTCATGGGGCTCTCCGTTGTTGTGGTTCCCGTGATCGCGGATGCCGAGTCGCTTCACCAGCTAGAGATCCTGAGACCTTCGGGTTGGGACAGGGTTGCAGGAGAAACCAGGCGGCTCGCGCTCTTAGATTGGACCATGCCGATCGGGTCCCTGGGGAGGGAGGGTCGATTCCAGCGCGATTCCCGAAAAAGCAGCGTGACTCGCTCCCCTGGCCTGCGTCTGTCCCCGTGAACCCAAGGAACGCAGGCAGGAGGCCAAACATGCGCTACGACTTTACGGATGTGACCGAGACCGAGGACTTCGCCAGCCTGCCCCAGGGCTGGTACACGGTGAAGATTGAAGAGGTGCGTGAGGGCCGCACGAAGGAAGCCGACACCCGCTGGGGGCTCAAGCTCGTGGTGGAGGGCGGCGTCTACAGCGGACGGGTCGCTGGCTGGGACGGCATCATTTGGAGCGAGCGGGGCTCACCCCGGGCCAAGCGCTTGCTCGAGGCCCTGGGCTTCGACGTCAACGGAGTCGTGGACATGCAACCCCACGAACTGCTCGGTTGTCGCCTCGATGTGGAGCTCGTGCCGGAAGAATGGGAGAACCCCATGACCGGACGCCGGCAACGGCGCAACGTGGTTCCCTACGACGGCTTCGCCATGGAAGGACGCGCCAGGGATCGCGAACAGGCGGACTCCGGTCAGCCCATGGCGGTCAAGGAGGGTCTGGGCTGAAGGTCGCTTTCCCAGCGCATCCGGTTCTCCGCGAGCCGAGGGGGAATCTCGCTGCGGGGTCGAAGCACGGGCGGGGAGAGCCCAAAAGGCTTGCCCCGTCGGCGGAGAGAACGAATCATGGTCCCATGAAACTTCCCCCCACAACTGGCGAGCGGGCGGCCAGCGACGATGCGTTCTGGTCGGGACAATCGGTGTCCCGCGACGAGCTCCTGCAGGCTGCTCGGGCCGTGGCAACCCGAGCGCACAGCCCCTATTCCGGAGTTTGTGTGGGGGCTGTCTTGCTCGATAGGGAGGGGCGCACCTTCAGCGGTTGCAACGTGGAGAACGCCAGCTATGGCCTGACGGTTTGCGCCGAGCGCAACGCCATCGGCCGCGCGGTGGCGGACGGAGCCGGCGAGTTGGTGGCGGTGGCCATCGCCACGAACCAAGATCGAGTGCTGACTCCCTGCGGAGCCTGCCGCCAAGTGCTGATGGAGTTCGCGCCGGATCTCGTCGTGGTCTGCGTGGGGTCCGGCGCTGAGGCCCTCGAGTGGCGCATGGGAGAGCTCCTGCCCAGCGCATTCAACAAAGCGGACCTGCCCGGCGAAGCACAAGGCGATCAGCCGTGATGACAGGCAAGCCCGCCGAGCGCGCTCTGCAACTTCGTCAGGAGTTGGAGCGCCACAACCGCCTCTACTACAACCAATCCGCGCCTGAGATTTCGGACGGGGAGTACGACAAGCTCTTCAGCGAACTGGTCCGCCTCGAGCAAGAACACCCCGACTTGGTCAGCCCGCAAAGCCCAACCCAAAGGGTCGGGGCCGCCTTGCCGGATGGCGAGAGCTTCGACAAGGTCGCCCACGTGGAGCCCATGATTTCCATCGAGAGCATCTTCTCGGAGGAAGGCGTGCGCGAATTCGAGAAGGGCGTCTTGCGCTTCTTGGCACTCGAGAGCGGAGACGGTCTGAAGTGGCTGGTGGAGCCCAAGTTCGACGGGGTCAGTGCCGCGTTGATCTACGAAGGGGGTCGACTCGTGCGCTGCTTGACCCGCGGCAACGGCCAAGTGGGGGAGGACGTCACCCAAAACCTGCGCACGGTGCGCAACATCCCCCTCGAACTCGATTCGAGCAAACGCCCAATTCCAGAACTCTTGGAAGTGCGCGGGGAAGTCTTGATCGCCTTGGCGCGCTTTGAAGCCTTCAATCGCGAGCGCGCCGAGGCGGGGCTCGACACCTTCGCCAACCCGCGCAACACCACTTCCGGCGCCATGCGGCGCAACGACCCGGCGGAGGTCGCGCGCTATCCACTCGAGTTCCACGCCTACGCCGCTCCCCGTTGCAGCGGCCACGAATTCGCCAGTCAGTCCGAGCTGAACGAAGCGCTGTTGGATTGGGGAATTCCGTTCTCCGGCTACGGCAAGGCGGTGCTCGGCCTGGACGCGTGCTTCGAGTATCACCGGGACTTGGACGCCAAGCGCGACGACTTGCCCTTCGAAGTGGACGGTGTCGTTGCCAAGCTCGACGACCTGTCCCTGCGTGCGCGCTTGGGAAAAACAGCGCGAGCCCATCGTTGGCAGTACGCCCAAAAGTTCGCTCCCCGGGAAGCGACCACGACTTTGCGAGCCATTGAAATCTCCGTAGGCACCAACGGCCGTTTGACCCCGCGCGCCCACGTGGATGCGGTCGAGGTGGGCGGGGTGACCGTGCGCCACACCACTTTGCACAACGTCGAGCACGTGGCTTCCCTGGGCCTGACTGTCGGGGACCGCGTGTTCCTGCACCGCGCGGGCGATGTGATTCCGCAGATCTCCGGGGTGGCCAAACCGGCCACGGGCCGAGCTCCCAAGGATTGGAAGCAGGCGCGGCCCGCCGACTTACTGAGCGCGGACGGAGACGCCCTGCCCGGGATGTTCGTGGAGTACGCCGAGGCCTTCAGCGCACCGGACCGCTGCCCCGCCTGCGGAACCGAGTCCGTGCAAGAGGGCAAGTACTGGCGCTGCCCCAACAGCTCCGCCTGTGCACCGCAACTCGTCGGACGTACAGCGGTCATGGCGGGGCGCCGCGGATTCGAAATCGACCGCATCGGCGAGAAGCAAATCGCCCAGCTCTACGCGGCGGGCTTGATGAAAACTCCCGCGGACCTTTTTCACTTGGACCGCGACCCCGCCCACCGGGAGACTCTCTTGGGTCTCGAACGCTGGGGGGAGAAGAGCGTCGACAATCTCTTTGCCCAGATCGAAGAGCGCAGAAAAGTGCCCTTCGAGCGCTTCCTCGTTTCCCTTTGCATCCCCGAGGTGGGGACCGCCACTGCCAAACTGCTCGCTCAGCGCTTCGAAAGCCTCGAGCAACTGAGTCAAGCGCAAGAGGCAGACCTCTTGGTGATCGATGGCATCGGCGCGGAAGTCGCCGCCGAAATCATGGGCTGGTTCGAGAACGAGCAAAACCAAGCGTTCCTGGCCCGGCTGCAAGCAGGCGGCGTCGAACCCGTCCACTCGGAAGCCCCTTCCCAGGATGGGGCGTTCGCCGGAAAAGTCGTCGTGTTCACCGGGACCCTCGAAGGCATGAGCCGTGCCGAAGCCAAGCACAGCGTGGAATTCCAGGGGGGCAAGGTCGCCTCCTCGGTCAGCGGCAAGACCGATTTCCTGATCGTCGGCGGAAAACCGGGCAGCAAAGCGAAGAAAGCCGTGGCCCTTGGGGTTGAGGTCTTGCTGGAAGAGGCGTTTCTGCAGCGCTTGGACTCTCAGTAGCTCCCCTATAAAGTGCAAACTGCTCGGGGCCCGAAAGAACTGAGTGAACCATGAGCGAGCCGACCAACGAACACGAAGAGCCGATCGACGAAACCGCAGTCCTGGTCAACCAGGCCCAGAGCGGTGACGTGGACGCGCTGAACAGCCTGTTCGAACGCTACTACGAGCGGATGGTCGACATGGCCCGGCGCCGTCTCGGTCCGCGCTTGCGTTCCAAGGAAGACCCCGCCGACCTGGCCCAGACCACCTTCCGCGAGGCCCATCGGGACTTTCAAAGCTACAGCTACCGCGGCGAGGGCAGCCTGCTCGCCTGGCTGATCCAGATTCTGCAAAACAAGATCCGCGACCGGGCCGAGTTCTATTCCGCGGGCAAGCGCGACCTCTCGAAGGAACGCTCTATGGAAGGACCCACCGGCGAGGACGGCGAACGCAAGGTCTTCGAACCTTCCGCCGACGATCTCACGGTCACCATGCAAGTGCAGCAGGGCGAGGACTTCGATCTCCTGCGCAAGGCCCTCGGCGAGCTGACCGAGGTCCATCGCCAAGCGATCACCTTGGTCTTCTTCCAAGGCCTCAGCCTGCGCGCCGCGGGTGAACGCATGGAAGGCCGCAGCGAGGACGCCGTTCGCATGCTTTTGCGACGCGCCGAAGCCCGCCTGCGGGACCTCTTGCGCAAGCAACCCGGCGAGTAGAGAGCGAGCGCTCGCCCCCCCGGAAACCCCCTCGAAAGGTCCCCCAAGTCCCTTTCCCCGGCCCCTCGCCGGTTTCCGCCCCCTCGCCACCAGAATCCCGCCCGAAGGTCTTGCCCCCCGGGATCCCTCCCACTAAAGTCTCCGCCCCGCTGGGCGATTAACTCAATTGGTAGAGTGCCATGTTCACAGCGTGGAGGTTACTGGTTCGAGTCCAGTATCGCCCACCAGCGGGACCCCCCGAAGCTCGCACTTCAGGGCCGACGTCGAAGGCTGTCTCATCCACGTTGACACAGAGGGGAACCTCGAATCCTTCCGAGGCGATCCATCCACGACGAACCTTCCGCTTTGGGAGAAAACGCTGAGCGTCCTCGCGCGAGCGTTCCGTGGCATGAGTGCGGCGGGCACGCTAGCTTGCACGCTCCCTCCACACCCCAGATGGATGCAATTGGCACGGGCCACGCCTTGGGGAGCCCGTGCCAGCGGGGAATGAGCAAAGCAACTTCCGCCGAATGACATGAGCCTTTCAATCAGAATCCTAGTCGCCGTCAGCTTGAGCATGGCGGCGAGCTGTGGCGCGGAACCTCCGCTCGGCCCGATCGAAGCCTCGATTGTGCGGGAGAGCGGGGAGTACTTCCGGTACCAAGCCTTTGAACGCCGCACAGACGAAGAAGTCCTCGCAGGCTTTCCCTTCAAGCGCATCACGTTGACGAGAGGTGGGTGCTATGGATCTTGTCCTCAGTACACGGTGGACTTGTTGCGCAGCGGAGAGTGTCGCTACGTCGGAGGTCGCCATGCCCTGCGGGAAGGGGAATACACGGCGCGTGTCTGGGCCGGTGGCTTTGGGTTGCTCTCCTCGATGGCCGGTCGCTCGGGGCTCTTGGATCTGGAGGACAGCTACTCCGCCTCATGGACAGACGATGAGACCATCACTTTGACCTTCGAGGGCGAGGGCTTCACGAAGAGCATCGCGGACTATGGTCGCCAAGCCCCGCCCGAGTTCCAAGCGTTCCGAGCGCTGATGGAAGAGGTGGTGGAAGAGCACGGCTGGTTGCCGGTTGGGGGCAAGTAGCTCGGACTCGTGGGGGCCTGGTCGCGCTCGAGTTCGCTTCACCCGCTTCACCCGCTGCACTCGTGAACGTCACGCCAAAACGCCGAATGGGACCGGAGAAGCAGAGCAAGCCGTCCCCCACGAACGCCGGGCGTATCAGCGGGTTGTTCCCCTGGAAGAAGATGGCGGGGATGCCTGCCGGGCATTGGGTTGCGCTCAAGAGCAGGCTGTCATTGGCCACGTCGGCCGCGCCACTCGCTGTCATGATCGCGCCGGCGCCCGTGCTGCTCGAACATCCTTCACCGGGACCACCGGAGTTGCCACAGGGGCATCCGGCGCCCGTCGAATCGCCGAAGCAGTAGGCGACACCGAGCGTGAGCGTGCCGTCCGATGGCCAAGTTGCCGGTTCCGTCCGGGGATCCGTTGACGATCGGGGCACTCGAGGCGAGCAGGTCGTTGCCCCATGTCGCCGGGCGCCCAGGCGTCTAGAGTGGCTGGCGCAATTGCTCGGAGAGGACCCTACGCGTCCGCGCTGCACAGGCGGGGCGCTCGCGCAGAATGGCCTGCAGGGCTTTCAGATCCTCGCCATCATCCACGTCCACCTCGAGCTGCAATTCACGCAGGCGCAGGCCCGCTTGCGACGCCCGTTGCAAGGTCGTCGAGCGCACTGCCGGCGTGCTCCAAGGGATGTCGATGAAGAGTGCGGGTTGTGGTTCGCGCACGCCGACCAAATAGTACCCGCCATCTTCCGAAGGTCCGATGCAAGCATCCGCTTGGTCGAGGGCGGCGAAGGCACTCGTCAGAGTTGAGGGACCTAGATGCGGCGTGTCCATGCCCATCACGACGCAGCGTTCGGCTCCCCGTTGAAAGGCCTCGACCATAGCGGCTTGAATGCGCTCGCCGAAGGTTGTTTCAGGTTGCGGGACAAGCTCGGCTGCGGGGGCGTGCTCGGCAAACCAAGAGTGCGCTTTCTTCGGTGCGAAGGCGATCATGACCTGAGCGTCTGCTTGGTTCGCCGTCAGTTCCAAGGTGTCGAGCACAAAGGCCTCGGCCAAGGCTTGGGCGCGCTCGACACCGATGTCCCGGGCAAGCCGCGTCTTGGACTGACCTGCAATCGGTTGCTTGGCGAGCACCACGATCCAATTCTTGAGCTGCGGGTTCTTGGTGGAGGGAGGCATGGGAATTGGAGAGCTTAGCAAGTCGTTCCAGTGCGAGGACAGCGCCGATCCGCATGAGGTTCGCATACGGACAAAACCATGCGGCCGTGGGGCTCGGCTCGCCTGCGCGTCGGCGGGGGGGTCGCCCCTGGGGACACACGCTACTATCAGTTGTGGTGCCGCGATGTTCCCGGCCCATGCGGTTCGAGCTTCAACACATCGAACGCCCTGCAATTGACCTGGGCACTTTGAGCTGAGGAGGCTCATTCCCCGCTTCCTCGCTACACGCGGTGCATCCTGACAAACAAGCCCCCAAAGCTTCAAGCGGACCAGTTGTCGAACAGGCCGCTCCTGACCAGAAGCCGTTGCGCAAGTCTTGACCCGCCTGGTAGGCGCGGCACACGGGCGGGTCAAACCGAGCTGAATCCTCTTCCGTTCTCACTTGTCGCGGCATGAGATCCCTCTAGACTCTGCCCGCCATCAAACTCGATTCACTCACTGGGTCGATTCACTCACTGGCGCGATTCCTCGGGAGTCCAGCACAGAAATCCCATGACCTACCCTTCCACCTGGTTCGAAGCTCTTGCAGAGCTGAAGCAAGCTGGCACACCCTGTGCCGTGGTGGTGGTGACGGAGGTCAGCGGTTCTGCTCCGCGCGAGAGCGGGGCCCGGCTGATCGTCGCGCAGGGCAAGCTCGCATGGGGAACCATCGGCGGTGGAAATCTAGAGCACCTGGCCATCGCGCACGGAACCGAGCTCTTGAAGCAGAGCCAGCACGTTTCCGAAAGCCGTGACTACCCGCTCGCTGAGAGCACCGGGCAGTGTTGCGGCGGCAAGGTCACGCTCTTCTACGAGACGTACCCGTGGACAACGCGTCAGGTGGTCGTCTTCGGCGCGGGGCATGTGGCCCAAGCCTTGGCGGGACTGCAGGAATACCTGGCCAGTGATTTGCTCTTGATCGACAGTCGGGAGCAGGCGGAGTTGCAGCCGCCGATTCCCGAGCAGCGCTCCTGGTCCTTGCTGTGTGTGGATGATCCTGAGGAGGAGATCGAGGTGATTCCAGAGGGCTCGTTGGTGCTGATCATGACCCACGACCACGCCTTGGACTTGCGCGTGCTCGAGAGGGCGCTCAGCCGCGGAACGTTCCCCTACGTCGGCTTGATCGGATCCGGCCGCAAATGGCTGCGCTTTCAAAAGCGACTGGCGGAACGTGGCTACAGTGCCGAGCAGATCGCGAGTGTGGTCTGCCCGATTGGAACCGCGAAGACATCAAAGGAACCCAAGGCCATCGCGGTCTCGGTTGCCGCGGAACTGCTCGAGGTCTTGCACGGGATGTCCCCGGCTTAGGCCGTCGTAGAAGTCGCGTCAGGCGGAAAGTCGACGAAGATGCAGGTCCCTTGCCCTTCTGCGGATTCCACGCGGATGGCGCCGTTGTGCCGTTTGACGATGCGTTTGCAGACGGCCAGGCCAATTCCTGTTCCTGGGTACTCCTGCTGTCCATGCAGGCGTTTGAAAATCTCGAAGATCTTGCCGTGGTGTTCTTTGTCAATGCCTATGCCGTTGTCCTTTACGGACAAGGTCTGGGCGCCGTTGAGCAACTTGCTGGACACGTGCACCTTCGGCGGCTTGTCACCATGGTACTTGATGCCATTGCTGATCAAGTTTTGCACTAGGTGCGTCAGTTGACCGCGATCCCCTAGGATCGAAGGCAAGGGATCACGAGTGATTTCAGCATCGAGGTCTGCGATGGAGATCGTGAGCATGTCCAGGACTTCGTCGAGCACGAGCTCCATGTCGACGGGCGTGAAGGGCATGGAGCGGGATTCCACACGGGAGTACGTCAGCAAATCATCGATCAACGCCTTCATGCGCGTGGCTCCATCCATGATGCGTTGCGTGTACTGCTTCCCTTCCTCGTCAAGCGTGTCGTAGTAGTCCTCTTGAAGGAACTTGGCGAAGGACGCCATGCTGCGTAGAGGGCTCTGCAAGTCGTGGGATGCCACGTAGGCGAACTGCTGCAGCTCCAAGTTGCTCTCCTCGAGGGCGTCGTTGGAAGACATCAGCTCCTGGTTCAGACGCTCCTGCCTCTTCACAGCCTGAACGCGTTGGGTGATGTCCAAGATGGAGGCAAGCACTTCGACGCCATCTTCTGTCTGCATGGTGTTGAGCCCGACTTCCACCTGAATCTCGACCCCGTCCTTGCGCCGAGCAACAAGGTCACGATTCTCTCCCATGGCCCGCATGGAAGGATTCCGGATGAAGGCATCACGCATGGCTTGGTGGCCCGCTTGCATCCCATCCGGCAGGAGTTGATCCACGTTCAAGCCCGTGAGTTCTTCGAGCGTGTATCCGAACAGCGTCGCGGCTACCCGGTTCGCAAAGAGAATCACTCCCTCCTCATTGGTGGTGAGCACCCCGTACGGGGACGCGGCGAGGACCCCTTCAAACTTCTGATTGAGGAGGGCGACTCTCTCGGCGTGCACGCGATCCTTCTGTTCGTGAAGCACGCGTCCCGAGATGTCGATTACGGAGGCCACTGCCATAAGCCCGGTTGGGGTCTGGAGCGGGTTCAGACCGATTTCCACGGGGAAGGTCGAGCCGTTCTTGTGCCGAGCTCGCAGGTCGCGTCTGGCTTCCATCGCGCGCGCAGATGGATCCCGAAAGAAGGATTGACGCTGGGCCGGATGGCCCGCTTGCAGGTTATCCGGGAGGAGCAGGTCCATGCTCAAACCGAGCAGTTCGTCGCAGGAATAGCCAAAGATCTTGCCGGCATGGGCATTGCAGTACCGGATCGCGCCGGTGTGGTCGATCAGGATGACGGCGTTGGAGGCCGTATCCAGGATGGCCTTCATTTGACCTTCATCAATTGAAGTAGACCTTTTCTCAGTGGAGTCGCTCATCTAATCCTTCGTCCGCGATGTCATGGTTCTGAGTGCTCGAGGCCCTGAACGCCGCAGACCCCGAATCAACAAGAGTATTCTTCGGGCAACAGGTTGAGGGAGAACCAGTAGTGCCCGAGCTCCTCCAACACTTGTTTGAACTCCGAGAACTCCACCGGTTTCGTGATGTAGGAGTTGCAGCGCATGTCGTACATCGCCGACACGTCACGTTCGCTCGATGAGGTTGTCAGGACCACCACCGGCAGTTTTCGCAGTTTCTCGTCTCCCACGATCTTGGCCAAGGCTTCGCGCCCATCCATGACGGGCATGTTCAAGTCGAGCAGGATCAGGTCCGGCGTCGGAGCGTGCACGTAGCTGCCCTGTTTCTTGAGAAAGTTAAGGCACTCCAGGCCATTCGGCACGTGGTGCAGGTTGATGGAAAACTCCACACCTCGAAATCCACGCCTCGTGATCAGGACATCGTCTTCATTGTCCTCCACGAGTAGGACTTCTGCGGGGCGCTTCGTGATTCGTTCTCGTCGCTGGCTCATGGGGTCCTCATACAAGTGATTGCTCCTGCCACCAAAGGGGGGCCGGGACTCGACAGCTAAGCGCCATTCCGCAGGCGGAGGGTTGTTGGACTGTGAGGTCTACAGTCTTATGTACTTTGTGATGCTCCCGCAAGCACCATGCAAAGACAAGACTGGAATGCCTTGGTGCAGTCTGCCGTGCGGGAGGGGGCGCTTGGGATCAAGCGGGCGGATTGGATCCTCGCCAGTCTCTTCGACCGTCCGACCCATTGACATGACCGGCTCAACCCGTCGCAGCCGATGAACGGGCGGGGCGAGGCATTGAGCGGACCCGCGGATGCGAATTGTCCCTTTGTTGGGCTAGCCGACAAAGGGCCTGAGCTCAATCAGCCCTCCACAATAGAACTCATAGAGCGCGGCTAAGTTGCCTTGCGCTCGATGGCGTGACCTTCCTAATTACGACATCTAGCCAACAGGCGAGTTTCCGGTCATCTCCATCCTTATCGCAGAGAGCTGGCCCCAAGTCTGTGGCGCTTTCGTCTCAAACGTATAGCCCCCTGGGCGTCCTTAGGAACAGCTACTCCGACTCCCGCAAGTGGTACAGGTAGCGGTGCCCGCGCAGGAAGAGGGATCGGCCGATCGCAACGGGCGAAGCCCCAAAGGTGTCGTCTAGTTTGTTGACGGCTAGTTGCTCGAAGGTCGCGCTTGCACTCACCACCACAACCGCTCCACCTCGTCCGGGAATGTACAGGCGCTTCCCCGCGGACATGATCGACGCATGCACCACGCGCAGGTCGTCCAACCGCTCTCCATAAAAGCGTGTTTCCCCGGTGATCGCGTCGAGGCAGTTCAGGGTCCCGGAGTCTTCCCGCAGGAAGAAGTAGTTCCCGCCGGAAACCACCCCGCCCGGGACATAGGAGGCACTCTTCCCGTGACTCCAGATCAAGGCAGGGCTCTCCGAAAGCTCGCCCTTGGCCCCCTCGAGTCGAATGGCCTGGATCACCTTGCCCTTGTAGGAATTCATGACGTAGAGCACGCCGTCCGCTTCGAGGGGTGAGTTTGTGGGGTTCAAGGACATGCCGGCACAAGTCCAAACGGGCTGACCGGTAACCAGGTCGTATCCCACGGTGGTCTTGGATCCCGTCACGATAACTTGCGGCTTGCCTTGCACCTCGACCACGATCGGCGTGCTCCAGGCGGAATCCATGTCGCGCGCCTGCCTCCACTTTTCGTCGCCGCTCTTCGTGTCGAGTGCAATGAGGGCGGAGGGGCCTTCATGGTCCCAGGGCAGAATCAGCGTATCACCCCACAGTGCCGGGCTTGCGCCTTCGCCGAAGCCTGCGAGGGTCTGTTGTTCCCCAAGGTCCTTGGACCACAGCAGCTTGCCATCCATGTCGAGGGCGAACACGCCGCGCGAACCGAAGAAGGCGAACAGGCGCGTGCCATCTGTCACGATCGATCCGGATGCGAAGGTCCCATCGCGATGCCCTTTCTCCATAGGCGTTGCCTGGCAGACCTCCCGTTGCCAGAGGAGGGACCCGTCCTTGCGACTGTGCGCGTGAACCAAGAATCGGTGAGGAACTGCAGTGGGCGGCGGGTACGTGCCATCTTCGCGCAACCAACCGTCCGTCTCCACGGGCGCCGCCGAAGTCAGGTAGATGCGGTCGTCCACCACGATCGGGGTTGAAGACCCCAGGCCCGGGAGCTCCGTCTTCCACGCGAGGTTCAAGTCCTCACCAAACTCGATAGGCGGATTGGCGTCTTCAGCCGCGCGCCCATTCATGGAAGGTCCACGCCAAGTGGGCCAGTGAACGGTCTGCGCGTAGAGCGACGAACTGACGATGAGGAGCGCGATAACTGGAAGGAAGTGGCGATTGCCCATGGTGCTATTCATGACTAGGTGGACCGTTGCGTTCGAGTTCCTATCATGACCGCGGGAGCTCGCTCTGACGCGCCTGATTTGCGTTCTTGAACGGAGTGCAGTAAATGCTGAGTAGGGCCGCTATCTGTGGCGCAGGATCCTAATCCTCGAGGGGCTCGCCCAGTTTCTCGGAGAGTGTCGCCAACTGGTTTTCGAGTTTGCTGACTCGGGCGATTAGATCCTGCAGTTGGCTAGGGGAGGCCAGCGCAGCAGCGGGGCCGCCCGTGGATGGAGCTGCCGAGGGTTGCACTCCCTGCGAATCTGGCGCTAGCTGTTGCGCGAAGCGTTCCACGCGGCTCCCCGCTGCCGGCGGGATGCGTTTGACCAGCTCGCGCTTGAGCAACGGATCCAAGTGGGCGGCCAAGGCTTCCAAGGTGGGCACCGGTCCCATGCGATGGACCCGCGTTCGCAAGTCCCCACGACTTTGCGGGCCGCGCATCATGAGTTCTGCGAGGATCGCCGCTTGGTGAGTGCTGATGTCGAGCACCGCGCAGGTGTTGTGCATGAAGCGCTCCACCCGGCTCGTGGCGGGATAGACGCGCCCAGCTAGGCCCAACACCACCAACTTGTCGAGCTGCATCTGAACTTCCGTTTCGGAGAGCATCATGACCGGGCTGCGATTGGACTTTTGGTTGCAACCAGCGGTGGTCGCATTGACGGAGAGCGGGTACTGGTCTGGAGTGGTGAGCTCTTTTTCGATCAGGACCCCGAGGACGCGGGCTTCGTTCGGCTCAAGGCGGACTTTTGATTCCATGGACCCATTCTGCGGCCGGGCGGTCGCGGCCCGCAAGGGCGGACCCGGGGCGTTGACTTGGAGCGGCCCACGGTCTGCGCTTTCCCACGCCAGAATCCTCCGATTTGGCCCCGATTCTGGAGCTTGGGGCCGGTGGCCCTTGTCCTTCCATAACCCCCCGATAGGATGGGCTTATGCCCAGTTCAGCAAGCACTCAGAAGATGGTCGAATTGCTCGATCAGGCCGTTCAAGCGAACGGTATCGAATCGATCGCGAACGGTGTCAAAGATGCCCTTATCGAAGTCATGAAGACTGGCGCCCTGCACTTGGACAAGGACTGCACACAGCCTTGTCCAGATTCCTACGGGCGACGCCTGCTGCACAACGATCCGGGCGGACGTTACTCCGTGGTCGCAATGATCTGGGGCAAAGGACAGGGCACGCCGATTCACGATCACGACAACAAGTGGTGCGTTGAGTGTGTCTACCAAGGAGACATCCTCGTCACCTCCTACGAAGTTTGTGACACGGCGGAAAAGGATCGCGTCACAGTCGAATTCTGCGGAACCCAAGAGGCGGCCATCGGGAATGCCGGCGCCCTGATCCCGCCCTTCGACTACCACGTCATCGAGAACAAAGCCGACGCGACCGCCGTCACGATCCATGTCTACGGCGGTGAGATGAACGGCTGCAACGTGTACGTGCCCGTGCCGAACAGCACGCTTTACGAGCGCCAGTGGAAGAGTCTCTGCTACAGCGACTGAGCGGGCAAAGAAAGCCTGATTAGCGAACCGACATGGGAGCGTTCCGACGGATAGCCGTCTAGGAACGCTCTATCTCATCCATCCAACTACCGACCACGAGAATCCATTGAAGCCTCCCTCTACAACGAATCCAACCTATTGGGAATACCTTGGCCTGGATCAGTTGCTCTCGTTGCAAGACGGACTGCCGGATGGTGAGGAGCCGAGCGCGGACGAGCTGCACTTCATCATCGTCCACCAAGTCTTCGAGCTGTGGTTCAAGTTGGTGCTGAAGGAACTGCGCATTGCCCGTGACGCCGTTTCGGCCAGCAGCGTGCCGGAAGAAAGCATTCCCACCGTGGTCCGTCACTTGCAGCGGGTTTGCAAAATCATCGAGCACACGATGCACCAGTGGGCGGTGATGGAAACCTTGACGCCCCAGGACTTCCTCGCCTTCCGCGACAAGCTCGTGCCCGCCAGCGGATTTCAGTCCTACCAGCTGCGCGAGCTCGAGATCGTGTTGGGGCTCGACCCGGCCAATCGCGAAGCCTCGGGCTTCGGAGACCCGATCCGCGTGATTCAAGACCTAGCGGGGAATTCCCCCGGGGGACTGCTCGCCAAGCAGCGCATCAAAGACGCTCTGGCGGAACAGAACCTGGCTACGGCCCTTGAAGACTGGCTCTATCGCACGCCAATCCAAGGCTCCGGTCCAGAGGACGCGACGGATGACGAGACGCTCGAGTCCTTCATTGCCGAGTACGTGTGCGCCCAACGCGATCACCTCGCCAATCAAGCGCGGGTTTATGGAGCCCAAGGCACGGTCAGTGAGGCCGACGCCAAGGTGCGTTTGGATATCACCTTGCAGGAAACGGAAGATTTCCTGCGCGCCACGGACATCGCACCGGCCAAACGCAAGCGACGTTCCCGTGCCCGTTGCGGTGTGCTCTTCATCGAGTCCTACCGCGAGCTGCCCTTGCTCGCTTGGCCGCGCACCCTGCTCGACGTGGTGGTCGACTTGGAAGAGCTCTTGGTCCTCTTCCGCACGCGTCACGTGCGCATGGTCGAGCGCGTCATCGGACGCCGCATGGGCACTGGCGGTTCCTCGGGCGTCGACTACCTCGAAAGCACACTCAAGTACCGGATCTTCACGGACCTTTGGATGGTCCGAACGATTCTCCTGCCGGCATCGGCACTTCCCGCGCTCAACTCTGCGGAGTACTACGGATTCAAAGCATGACGAACGGATGTGACAACCTTCTCTTGAACGGCAAGCACGCCCTGGTCTGCGGATCGAGCAAGGGCATCGGTCGCGCGACCGCCAAACTGCTGGCGGCACGGGGCGCGGAGGTGACCCTGCTCGCACGTTCCGTGGACGTGCTCGCTGAGCTGGTGAAGGAGATCGAAGCTGCCGGAGGCAAGGCGCGCGCCCTCGCCGCCGACCTGGACGACCGCGCAGGCCTCAGCAAGATCCTCGAGGCCTTCGTGGCCGAAGCACCTCCCGTGCACATCCTGGTGAACAACACCGGCGGCCCGCCCGGCGGTCCCTTGTTGGCTGCGGAAACGGAGGCCATGGAAACGGCCCTCGGTCGTCACCTGTTCGCTTCGCATTTGCTGGTGCAGGCACTGCTTCCCGGTATGCAGTCCGCAGGCTATGGCCGCATCATCAACGTGCTGTCCACTTCCGTGCGCGAGCCCATTCCGAACCTCGGCGTGAGCAACCTGACTCGCGCGGCGGTCGCTTCCTGGGCCAAGACGATTTCCTCGGAACTGCCCCCCGGCATCACGATCAACAACGTGCTGCCCGGCTTCACGGACACGGAGCGCCTCGGTTCCCTCAAAGAAGCGACGGCAACGCGCCTCGGCAAGTCGGCCGACGAAGTGCGCGACGGGTGGCTTGCTCAGATTCCCGAAGGTCGCTTGGCGGAACCCGAGGAAACCGCGGAAGCCGTGGCCTTCTTCGCCTCTCCCGCGGGTGCTTACATCCGCGGTCATTCGATGCCGGTTGACGGCGGCCGCTTGCGTTCGATCTAGGAGAACATTCCCGTGCAGTACGACGTCTTCTTCAGCATTTGTCACACCCCCGTGGGGGACGTGTTGCCCAGCGAAGCGGAGATGTTTCGCAACTTCTTCGAGCAGGTGGAACTCGCCGATGAGCTCGGCTTCGGAACCGCCTGGGTGGCGGAGTCGCACTTGTCCTCGGAAGTCCAAAAGACAAATCGCAATCCCGTGATTCCTCACTGGAAAGGAGAGGTCGGGCTGAACACGGACATCCTGCAGCTCGCCACGCGGGTCTTCGCACGCACGAAGCGTATCGAGGTGGGCTCTGCAATCTGCAACATCGTCTGCATGGGCGGTCCGATCGCCCACGCGGAGCGCTTGGCGACTTTCTTGACCCTGCACGGCAACGATCCAAACGAGCGGCGCAAGCTGAACTACGGGTTTGCCTCGGGGCGCTTTGAGTTCATGAACCTCGCCAGCGGCGTCGCTCCCCGTGATGCAGTGGAAGAGGCCGCTTGGCCTGCGATCAAAGGCATGACGCTAAAGGAGGCAACCGAGATCTTCCTCCGTCTGTTGGATGGGCAAACAATCAACAGCGACGTCATCCCGACCAGCAGCATGACCCGCGCGAACTTCCGTTCCGACGAGGACTGGGAGCGCGTGCAAAAGGCAGCCATGCAGCGCGACGGCCTCGCGCAGGCCCCTGCTGAGATCCCCCTGGCAAAGCGCTGGGTGTTCGAGAACATCAAGCTGGTGCCCAAGGAATTCCGCCGGGAACTCATTCAAC
The DNA here is from genome assembly GCA_937905825.1 of uncultured bacterium. Lineage (GTDB taxonomy): Bacteria > Planctomycetota > UBA1135 > UBA1135 > JABACD01. Next base: position 36,462 of record CALCXM010000182.1, on the reverse strand, counting down.
CGGTGATCGGTTCCCACGATCCGGCGCTGCAGGACTACGCGAACCAGTTCGCTCCGGTGCAGGTCTTCAACCTCTCGATCACGAGTCCTGAGAAGATCGAGGCAACTCACGCGCGACTCGCGAAGCTGTACCACTCCGATGGGGGACCTTGGCAGCGCAGCATGATGCCGCGCACGGTTTTCGTCTTCCTCAACCACGAAGAAGGTCTCACTGCGCAGGAACGTTCCAACGCCGCCAAGGCCGAGGCGGACATGGCCCTCGGCGAGTACTGGAAGGCGCTCGAAGGCACCATCGATCCGCAAAAGGTCGCCGGCGCGGCCAACAACGCTTTGGTCGGCAACGCCGAAGAGATCGCGCAGCAGGTCGCCGAGCGCTTTCACCCGGAAGATCGCCTGATGCTCTGGTTCGATTTCTTCAACCATGACTCCGCGCGAGTGATGCGCAACATGCGGGCCTTCACCGAACAGGTGCAGCCCATGGTCGAAGCTAATTTGGAGGCGATGAGTTGAGCGAACATCAAAAGCAACCTTCGGCCGTGACCCCCGGCCGGCCGGGCAGCGCGGTCTACCCGAAGACCGTGCTCGGCGAGAAGCACGCAGGCATTCCAACGGGCCGCGACGTGGCCTGGGAACCGCTCTTGGATTACCGTCGCAACGACGTGAGCGAGACCACTGTGCACGGGGCTGTGGCATGGGCTTCCGGCGATGACATTGTGCACAGCTTTGGCGGCAACGTTCTTTGCTATGGCCGCAGCATGATGAAGCCCTTCATGATCAAGGGCTTGGCTCCTGAACTGGATTCCGTGCTCACGTGGAAGCAAAAGGCGATCGCAGTGGCATCCCACAACGGCGACACGGAACACGTGGCCGCGGCCCAGTCAATTCTCAGCGAGCAAGAGCACGGCTTGATGCTGACGCCCTTGGATGTGCCCCTAGTGCAGTTCGGCCGTCAAGTGCGTCGCCGTCGCCGTTGGTACCACTGCTGCTCCGGCGAGCACGCGGCCCTCTTGCGCGGATGTCGTTTGAAGGGCTGGAACCGCGCGGGCTACACCTTGCCCCAGCACCCGCTGTTCGACGCTTACCTGCAAGTGTTGCGCCGCACGCTTGGCGCAGACTGGGAACCCTTGCGCGTGGCCCGGGACGGTTGCGGTTTGCCGACAACTTCGAACACCGTCAACGAACTGGCGCGGCTCTACGCACGCCTCGTGACCGAGAAGGACGAAGACTGGGTCTGGGAAGCGATGGTGCGTCACCCCGACTTGATCGGCGGCTTCAACCGCTTGGACAGTTCCATCCTGAAGGCCTGCGATGGCAAGGTCATCGCCAAGGAGGGCGCCGACGGCTTGCTGGGTCTCGCTATCGAACACCCGGACTACCCCAAGGGTTTGGGCGTGGTGATCAAGATTGCTCACGGCTGGAACAGCCAAGCGACTTGGTACGTGGCGCGGGCTGTGCTCGGCGTGCTCGGTTTCGATCTGCGCAATCCCTACTCGCTCCATCGTCAGAAGGCGTTCCTGGTTCCCGGCGTGGTTCCGCCGCACCTGGTGGATCGCTTGGAAGAGCATCCCACATGGAACGAATGGGATCCCGACGAGGATCGTTGGTACTACGACTATAGCCAGTATCGCGACAGTGGCTTTGGGAGGATGTCTTGAGTGCTCTGCGCCTCTTGCCGCACGCGCAAGGGAACAAGGTGCACAACTTCATCGGTGGAGAATTCCTGCCAAGCGCGAGTGGTGAAACTCTTCCGAACCTGGACCCCGCGCGCAACGAGACCCTGGCCCTGATTCCGCGCTCGAACGCAGCGGATGTTCAAGTTGCCGTGCAAGCGGCGAACAGCGCGCGAGCCGCGGCCTGGGGCAAGTCCTCGGACGCCGAGCGCGCTGACTTGCTCGAGCGCATCGCGAACAGGATCGAAGCGCGCTTGGACGACTTCGCGGAACTCGAGTCACGCGACACCGGCAAGCCGATCTCCCTCGCCAAGAGCGTGGACATCCCCCGGGCCATCGCGAACTTTCGGTTCTTCGCCGGCGCGGTTCGCCACCAAAGCACCAGCTGCCATCCCATGCAGGGCGCGTTGAACTACACCTTGCGGCGCCCCGTGGGGACCTTCGGTTTGATCACCCCCTGGAACTTGCCGCTCTACCTCTTGAGTTGGAAGACGGCTCCCGCGATCGCCATGGGCAACGCGGTGATTGCCAAGCCCTCTGAGTTGACTCCCTTGACGGCAACCGCCTTAGCGGAAGTCTTCAAGGACGTGGATGCGCCGGCGGGAGTCTTCAACCTCGTTCATGGTCTCGGCGCGGAAGCCGGGCAAGCCATCGTCGAGCACGAACAGATCCAAGGCATCTCTTTCACCGGCGGAACCATGACCGGCGGCCGGGTCGCAGCCACCGCCGCTCCCATGTTCAAGAAGCTCTCCTTGGAACTCGGCGGAAAGAACCCGACCGTGGTCTTCGCGGATTGCGACTTTGAGACAACCGTCGAAGGCGTCGTGCGCGCCGCCTTTGCGAACCAAGGCCAGGTTTGCCTGTGCGGCTCGCGGCTCTTGATCGAACGCCCGATCTACGAGCGCTTCCGCGATGCCTTCGTCGAACGCGTCAAGGCCCTCAAGCCTGGGAACCCGCAAGACCCCGCTACCTCGTTTGGTTCCCTGATCAGCCTTGGGCACCGCGACAAAGTGGAGAGCTACGCCAAGCTCGCCATTGAAGAAGGCGGGACGATTCTCTGCGGGGGCAAGCGTCCCCAGCTCGACGGGGAGTTCTCCGAAGGCGCGTTCTTCGAACCCACCGTGGTTGAAGGCCTCGGGCCCAACAGCCGCTGCTCTACCGAGGAGATCTTTGGTCCTCTTGTGACTCTGCATCCCTTCGATACGGAAGAGGAAGCTTTGGAGATCGCGAACGGCGTGCGTTACGGCTTGGCCGCATCCGTTTGGACCACGAACCTTTCCCGCGCCCACCGCGTCTCCGAGCGAATCGAGAGCGGCATGGTGTGGGTGAATACCTGGCTGCTCCGTGATTTGCGCGTGCCCTTTGGCGGCATGAAGGACAGCGGCGTCGGCCGCGAGGGGGGACGACACTCCCTCGAGTTCTTCAGCGAAAGCCGCAACATCTGCATTCAACTTTAAGAACGAACTGTCATGACCGAAGGACGCATCGTGGCCGGGGCCCTGGCGCCTCACCCGCCCCATCTGATTTACGCGGAGAATCCGCCCCAGAACGAACCGACCGCTGAGTGTGGTTGGGAGGGCTTGCGCTGGGGTTACGAACGCATGCGCGCGGACGTCGCGGCCACCAAGCCGGACGTGTTGATCGTGCACTCGCCGCACTGGCAGACTTACGTCGGGACTCACTTGCTTGGGGTTCCGCACTTCAAGTCGCTCTCGGTCGATCCGATCTTCCCGAACCTCTTCCGCTACAGCTACGAGATGAACGTGGACGTGGAGCTGGCGGAGGCCATTCATGACGAGGCTGTGGACGCGGGGCTCGAGATGAAGATGATGCGCAACCCGGATTTCCGGGTGGACTACGGCACGATCGTCTCCTGCCACCTGACGCGGCCCGCCTGGGACTTGCCGATTGTTTCGATCTCTTCGAACCGCTCGGCGTCCTACTACGGGGTCGAAGTCATGCAAGAGATGGCCGCGGCATTGGGCAACGCGACGCGCAAGGCGGTCGAGAAACTCGGCAAGCGCGCCGCCCTGCTCAGCAGCAGTTCCCTCTCCCACCGCCACTTCACCTCGGAGTCTGAAATCCCCGAGGACATGAGCATGGAACACGTATCAAGCCACGCGCTCTACCTGTGGGACATGCAAATGATCGACATGATCAAGAAAGGTCAAACCCGTCAGATGATCGACATCATGCCCGAGTTCATCACCCAGTCGATTTCAGAAATGGACGCGGGCAGCTTCGCCTGGCTGATGGCGGCCATGGAGTACCCGGAAGAACCCGGTGAGGTGTACGCCTACGGCACCGTGATCGGAACCGGCAACGCGGTTGCCGGCTGGTATCCCAAAGGAGCGTTGGCCCGATGAGTCACCCCGTCTTAAAGGGACTGATCGTCCCCGGTTTGCCACACCCTCTGCTGACACCCGAAGCGAACCCCGGTTACGGACGCTTGCGAGACGCCTTTGAGAAGGCTCGCAAGGAGATCGCCGCCAGCGACGCCGACGTCTTGATCGTGTACTCGACCATGTGGCCGTCCATTATCGGTCACCAGATCCAAGCGCGACCGGAACCCGAGTGGGTTCATGTGGACGAGCTGTTCCACGACCTTGGATCGATTCCCTACAAGTTCCGCATGGACACGGAACTGGCCAAGGAGCTGCGCGATTGTGCAGAAGCCCGCGCCTTGACGGCGCGCACGATCGACTACGAGGGCTTTCCGATCGACACGGGTTCCGTTGTGGCGCTGAAAATGCTCAACCCGAACAACGAGCTGCCGGCGGTGATCCTCTCGAGCAACGTGTACTCGGATCGCAGCGAGACCGTCGTGCTCGGCAAGTCCGTGGTGGACGCTCTGAAGGCCCAAAACAAGAAGGCGGTGGTGGTGGTCGTCATGACCCTTTCCAACCGGCTCTTCACCAAGTTCATCAAGCCAGAAGAGGATCGCATCCATTCCGACAAGGACGACGAGTGGAACCGCAAAGTCTTGGAATTCCTGGGCGAGGGCCGACTCGAGGACGTGGCGCAACTCAGCCGCGAGATACACAAACAGATCCGCATCCCGAAGGTCGTCAACTTCAAGTCCATGTGGTGGCTGTCCGCCGTCATGGGAGCCCACAACGACTACGCTGGAGAAGTGCTGGCCTACGAGGCTTTGCACGGAACTGGTGGCGCGGTGGTTTCTTTGACCCCATCCGTTTCGAAGGTCGGTGACAAGGAGTACGACGAGGGCGATGTGGAGGTCTTCGGCGGAGAGCGCAGCGTGTTGGGCTCGGTGGAGACACCGGCGGTCAGCAAAGCCAAAGCGACTCCCGCTTCAGCCACGACCACGACCTCGACCACGCAGGTGGAACGCGCCGGGGCCGCCTCGGTGCACGAGGTTCCCGCAGGCGAACCCGGTGGCGCCCTGCGCACCAACGCCGCGCCTAAACCCGTCGGCGCCTATCCTCACGCTAGGCGTGTGGGCGACTTGCTCTACCTCTCGGGCGTCGGTCCACGCCAGGCAGCGGACGACTCGATCCCCGGCGGACCGATTCACGACAAGCAGGGCAACAAGCTCGACTATGACATTTACCTGCAAACCAAGGCGGTCATCGGAAACGTCAAAAGCGTCTTGGAAGCCTCGGGCTCGACCTTGGAAAACGTGCTCGACGTGACCGTCTTCCTGGTGGACATGGATCGTGACTTCGAGGGTTTCAACCGTGCCTATACCGAGGCTTTCCAAGGCGTCGGCGCAGCGCGCACCACGATTGCCGTGCGCGCATTGCCAACACCGATCGCGGTGGAGTTCAAAGTTCTCGCAGCGGCGGGGACGGCGACGGTCGGATGAGCACGCGCTTGATCGACATCACTCCGGTTGTCTCAGCGCGCATCGGAGTTTGGCCCGGGGACACCCCCTACACCTACAAGAAGAACCTGGCCATGGCGGACGGGGCGATCATCGATCTCGGTGAAATCCACGGCACGCTGCATCTCGGTGCGCACACGGACGCGCCGAGCCACTACGGCCTCGATGGCGAGACCATGGAGCAGCGTTCGCTTGACCGTTACTACGGTCCCTGCGAAGTGCTCGAGGTGGATGTGCCCCGCGGCGAGCGCATTCGTCCCAACCACCTAGCGCAAGAGCCTCGATCCGAACGGGTGCTCTTCAAGACGAGTTCCTTTCCCGACCCGGAGAACTTCAACGAGGACTTCGTCGCCTTCTCGGCGGAGCTGTTGGATTGGCTTGCGGATCGCGGTGTGCGCTTGGTCGGTATCGATACACCCTCGGCAGATCTCTTTTCGGACAAGGTCTTGGAGTCCCATCAAGTGCTCTTGCGCCGCGACCTGGCCGTGCTCGAGGGCATCGTCTTGAAGGACGTGGCGCCGGGCAACTACCTCTTGATCGCGCTCCCACTAAAACTTGAGGGAGCCGACGCTTCCCCTGTGCGTGCGGCCTTGCTGCCCACGGACTGACCGTCGGGGGTCTGGCTGCAGGAACGACCTGCGGCGAGGCCCCCGGATTCTCGCCAGACAACTTCTGAAACACCAGCCACCCAAAGCACGATGAACTTCGCAACTCTCGCCTCCCTCACGCTCGCCGTTGGTTTGCTCTCGACCCAACCTTCCACTCGCTCTGTTCCGGCAATCCCCGTCGAAACCGTCAAGCTTGCTTGGAAGCTAAAGGAAGGCGCGTCCTATCTTGTGGAGACGAGCTCGAGCGTCTCGAGCAAGACGGTCACCATGGACCAGGAGCAAGAGGAAGACCAGGACAACACAACCGTCCACTTGGTGCACGTGGCGGATGTGACCGAAGAGGGCAACATGCTGTTGAAGATCACGGTCAACCGCTTCGAGATGGCGAAGGAGTCAGCCATGTTCGATGTGGAGCTGCTTGGAGAGCGCGACGAAGAAGGTAAAGTGACTGTCGATGTGGTTCTGACCTCGGACCTACCCCTGCTCACGGGCGACGACGTGCAGGAGCTCTTTGAGGAACTCGTGCGCGGATCCATGGCTGTGGAGTTTGAGATGTTGCTCACTCCGCAGGGAGAGGTGATCGAGGCAAGCATGGAGGGCGATCCACTGGCCGATCTCCCGGGGGACACCGATCTCACCAAGATGATCTCGGACACGGCCAGGATCATGGTGGGCGCCGATGACATGACCGCCATGCTGGCCTCTCAGTTCTTCTCCATGTTGCCCGAGACGAGCCCCGAAGTTGGTGGGCAGTGGAGCGTCGAGCGCTCCTTCGCTGCCGCGGGTTTGGAGATGAACGGTACGGGAACGTGCACCCTAGAAGAATTGGGGGAGAAGGGTGCCGTGGCCCATCTCACCGAGACGCTCACTTATGAGTTGGACGCCTCTGGACTGTCGGAGAAGATGATCGAGTTGATGGATCTCATGCTAGGCGAGATGGAGATGGATGTGGAAGCGGATCTGGAGGGAGAGGGCTTCGAGTCTGTCTCAAAGATCGAGTTCGACGTGAAGGAAGGCTTCAGTCGTTCCATGACCTGGAAGGAGATGGCGGCCCGCATCACGGGAACGATCACTCTCGGGGAGATGGAGATGGACATGGAATTGGACACGCTCACTTCGGGCTCTTCCAAGTGGTCCCGGGTTGAGGAAGAGTAAGCCGTCGAAGGCGCAGCATTGATCGGTCGCCACGCATGGATCGCTGCTAGGCCCTGGCAGTGACGCCTGCGGCGACCGATTCTTTCCTCGGGGGCCGAGCTTGGAGCGTCGACCCTGAAGTGCCGCTGCGCACGTTGCTGCGCCCAGCGCGAGGCAGCAGCCCCAGCTCTCCGCAGTGCGCCGACAACGCGCGCGGACTTCACCCCAGCATCTCGCTGATCCCGTTGACGAGCACCCCGAGCAGTTGCGGGTTGCCGGGCTTGCAGGATGAGGAAACGATCGCGTTCCCGGCCCGGTCGAAGCTCCAATCGGTGACCCAGCCTTCTGCGCCGGAGCGCTTGAAGAAGGGGAAGATCCCCTCGCTCGCATGCCTTGAGAAATCGACCTGCTCGTCGACGGTCAAGCCCGCTTTGGAGGTCAAGGTCAACTTGATCCCGTCCGCAACGACGAGGCCAACACAGGCCCGTGGCAGGTTCCCATTCGGACCAAAGTTCCATTCCCAATCGGCCATGGCCTTGGGGTTCCAACTTGGCTCGAGGCCCGACTCGTAGGAACTTTGCAGGGCGGCGGGGCTGAACCAGGGCGTGCAATCCTTGAGGTCCGGGTCATAACTCGGCCGCGCGAGGGGCCGGGCCTGGGCGCTCACGAGCTTCTGGAAGGTGCACCGAACATTGACCCCAGCATTCGTGAGCTTGAGGGTCGGAGCGATGTGATCAGTGCCTTGGGAACCACCGAAGAGATTGAAGGTCCCGCCTTCCTGAGCCTGGGACCAGGCCCCGGCCAGGGAACCCGGCGCGTCCATGCTATTGAACATGATCGATCGGGGTTCCGACCTGTCCAGGAGTTCAGTGAGCTTCCTGGATGTCAGGGTGAAGGCTGGCACAGCGGCCGTGCGTTGGGTGAACTTGAAGGCAGTCAACAAGTGGGCTGCCAAAAAGGTCGGGTCCAACAGGGCCGTCTTGTAGTGATTGATGCACTTCTGCGTGAGCGCATTTGGAAGGCTGACGCAGGCCCAATCGACAAACTCCCGCACCCACTGCAGCGCGCTGATCGGCATCGGGTCGAGGTTGGCCTTATCGTTTTCCCAGAGGGCGAAGAAATCCCCCATGCACTTGCGGAAGCGCAGGGCTCCGCCGGCAATGGCGTTCTCGGACAGGTCAGAATAGGCCCCAAGAAAGCTGCGGGCCTTGGCCGGATCGTGCCGGCGGCAAAAGCTATCGGGCGGAACCTGATCGAGGATTCTCCAGAGTGACTCGGAGGTCGTTCCGATCGCGCCATAGCCTTGAACCAGTTGGAACTCAGAACGGCTCAAGCCGGACCCCGAGACCAAAGCGTTGTACCACTTTGCGGAGAGCGTGGTCATGGCCTGTTGGACGACGATCGGAACTTGCAGGTAGGGTGAGAGCATAGGAATAGTGGGGGAGTGGTGCCTGGGGAGTCGAGTGGGTACGGACACTGCCCAGGCCACCGGAATCGGGAAGCGGCCAGAACAGCGGATCTCTTTCATCGGGAATCGTGAGCGAGGCTCGCGCCCACACTGCTGTCCATGTGGCGGGCCGCCCGCGGATTACAGGCAGTTCAGATTTTTTTGGCAGCAGTTCGGCGCGTCCCGAAGAGGTCCCCGGAGGTTTCCGGGGGCGCCCGCGAGTCCGGGCATGCTCGGGCCTGGCGTGATCTTGATCAAACGCCCAAGCGCGGCTACCCTGGCCCCGAGGCCGCGCTTTCCACTTTCCGAAAAGCCCGTCATCAAGGCGAAAACGAGATGCCGCAATCGGACCAGGAGATGACCACGATACACGTGCGCCGCGCCGTTGGCGGTGACGAGGAGAGTCTCGGATGGATCGTGGAGAGGCTTTCGCCGCTCTTGCTGTCTCAGGCTCGCTACCGACTTTCGAGGCACTTGCGAGGTCTCTATGACCCGGAAGACATGGTGCAGGAAGCCTGGATGACGGCTCTTGGGAAGCTCGGTGACTTGGTGCCTCGGAAGGATCGGATCACGCCAGTTCTGATCAAGTTCCTCAGTCAGATCCTGCTGAATCAGTACCGCAACTTGCTCCACAAGCACGTGCACGGAAAGCCACTTAGGGTCCCCATCACACAGGACTCCAGCGCTGCTGGATTGGAGTCCCAACTGATGGGTAGGGATCAAATCGGCGTGGTGACCAACGCCATTCGCTCGGAAGTTGGCGAGCGCGTGCTGCGTTCGATCGAGAGCCTCGGCGAGATCGACAAGGAGATCGTGATCCTACGCGGGATCGAGCAGGCGGCGAATCATGAGATCTCGCTCATCATGAATCTGGAAGAAGGCACGGTGGCCACTAGGTACCACCGCGCCCTCCAAAAGTTGCGGGCATCGATGCCCGAGTCGGTCTTCTCTGAGTTGCCGGATGCGCTGATCTAGCTTTGGCGTCGTCGCGACGGGCGGGCAAGCCTAGCGTTAGGCTCAGAGCGCAGGGCCGACGGCTTCGATCACGTGGGCAGGAAGATGATGACTTGCACCAGCTCGGTCGGATCCAGACCGGTTCCCGCTACGGGGAGCGTTTGGTGAATGTCGTACGTGGTCAGGGATTGAGTGGGGTCCGGCCCCCCGGGGCCAACGCGCCACCGGACATACGAGAATCCAGCGCGGACGAGCAGCCTCTGGTAGGCGAATGCGCTGTCGTTGGGATCGAACGCAGGCAAGGTGACGCGAGTCGCGGAACTCGTGGTGCTCTCCGTTGCTGCTTCGGTGGAATCTTCTGAGGCTCTCTCTGTGGCCATAAATTTTCTCTAGGGGTTAGGAATTCGGTGGACCTCCTCTGGGCATTCTCCTCGGACACCGAGTGGGAATGACCTGACCCTAGATGAAGTAACTTTACTTCTTTTTCCGGCGCTGATTCAGGCTGCCAGCCAATCGAATGCCGGTGGCGGCCGAGGAGCGTCCGGGTTCCATTTGGTTGCGGGTGGATGCAGTGGAGAAGCTGGGAGCGACGTACCAGCTTCCGCCGCGGAACGAGCGGTTGGCCCCTGTGGCGCTCAAGTCGAGCCCCGTGCCTGGACGTTGATTGGGTACGTGGAGAGGAGTTGCCTCGTATCTGTCGAGGCACCACTCGGAGACGTTTCCGTGAACGTCGAAGAGTCCGAACTCGTTGTGTTGGAACGAACCGACGGGTGCGTGACTCAAGAAGCCGTCTCCCCATGGCGCGCCTTTTAGCCCGAGGTCACGAAGGGAGATGTCCCCGATGTTGGAGCGGCCGCGAAGGTCTTCATCTTGGTTGCCCCAAGTGAACCTGTCGTCGCTTCCGGATCGACAGGCGTACTCCCACTGCGCTTCTGTCGGTAGAGCCAAACCTAGTCGCGTGGCGAACTCCGTGCTGGAGTACCACGAAACAGATTCCACCGGATGGCGGTAGTTCTTGGCCCGCGCATTGTCAGCTCGTAGCGGATGGTAATTGGAGGGGTTGTCTCCCATGATCCGTTTCCATTGATTCTGGGTCACCTCGTACTTACCGATCAAGAAGGGATCGAGTGGCACTTCATAGGGCACCTTGAGGTCCGCATCCATCTCTGCGATCCCTCCCGGTAGCAAAACGAGAACGACTGCTGAGTCTTCCGAATGGAGAAGCATTCCTTCAGCGTCACGCGTTGGAATCTCGCCGGTCTCCCACACGGCAAACTCCTGGAGCCGTGAGTAGGGGTCCTCGCCCAGTGGAACCAGCCCCAACATGATGGGGAGCTCTACTCCGTCGAAGCGATCGTCCCATTCGAGGGCGGCTGCGGCCTCAGCCCAGGCTTCTGCATGTTGATCGACGGTCTCCTCTGCAATGACTCTCGATGCGCCGAGTTGAGCCTTCACGAGAGGAATCGAAACGGTTCCGGGCCTCTCCACCTCGAAGGCCTCGAGCCGTTTCACCAGTTTCGCGAGTTGTTCGAAGTGCCAGGCCTCGGCAGGGGAGTCGAACGTTCGTTGCTCCACGCTGGACAAAGCTAGGCTGATCTTCCCGATAGACTCGTCCAAGTTTTCTAGTACTTTCGTCCAGTCGGGTCCTGCCGCGGCCTCGTGCAGACCCTGCTCGATTAGTTGTGCTCGCCGATCGGTCAACTCGCGCAGTTCGCGGAGTGAGGATGCCTCCACAGGTGTAGCAACGGAGCTCGAAACAACGGATCGTGATCGCATGCGGACCAATGTCTCTCGGTAGATGGGGAGGCTAGCGGTCAAGACTTCAGCGCGGTGTAGCCAGTCCTCAAATACCTCGATCCTGTCGGTGTGGACTTGCAAGAAGCTGGCATCCACCTCGTTGATCAACTGATCCAAGGTACGGCCGACTGCTAGGTGCTCGTACTCCGTCGCCTTGCTGTTCGCCCGCTCGCTCTCGATCGTGGCTTCATTCAAGAAGTGCAGGGTCGAGACCAATCCCCCCAGGATGCTCAAGAAGACCATCACCAAAGCGAGGCTCAGGGCCGGTTGCCGCGTGTGCCAACGCCGCAGTCGCATGAGCACACCGGCCGGTTTCGCCGCGATTGGACGGTGTTCTAGGTAGGCTCGCAAGTCATCGGCCAGGGCTTCGCTACTCACGTAGCGCCGACCTGGATCGCGGTCGAGGCCTGTTTCCAGGATCACTTTCAGGTCGTGGTCGATGGCCGGATTGAGCTTGCGTGGGTTGGGTACCGGTTCACTGAGAATCGCTTTGTAGGTCTTCTCAATGGTCGATCCTTGAAAGGGCCGTTGTCCCGTCAAGAGTTCAAAGAGGGTCACGCACAGGGCGAAGATGTCCGTGCGCGGACTCAGGAAACGCCCCTTGGCATCTACCTGCTCCGGCGCCATGTAGGCGGGTGTGCCGAGCAGGTCATGGCTCGCGGTCAAGTCGTTTCCATCGTCGTGAAAGCTGCGCGCTAGACCGAAGTCGAGCAAGACCGGTTGTCCTCCTGGCGTCACGCGAATGTTGCCCGGTTTGATGTCCCGGTGAACGACACCTTGAGTGTGGGCTAAGTGCAAGGCGCGCGCGACTTGTTCGATGGCCGCCACGATTTGATTTCGCCCGTCGCGGGTGTCTCGCAGGATGTGCGCAGCCCATTCCTTGAGGCTCGAGCCGGCGACGTAGCGCATCACGATGTAGGGCACTCCCTGATCCATGCCCGAGCCGTAGATCGTGCAGATTCCCGGGTGCTCAAACTTCGACGCGAGTTCCGCTTCCCGCAACAAGCGGGTCACCGCCGCGGAATTGAAGGCCGTCCATGAGGTCAGCAGTTTGACCGCCACCTGCCTGTCAAGCTGCGGGTCACGACCGAGGAAGACAACCCCTTGGCCCCCGCGCGCTAATTCGCGCTCCAGGATGACACCACCGACGACCTTGATCTGAGTGGGGTCGCTGTCTGCCGCTTGCGGGTCGCCGGAGAGTACGGATTGGTAGATTTGCGCGACTCGCGCCTCGTCTCCCGGGTAGATCCCGGCGTAGTGCTCCACGCCCTTTCGTTCACCTCGGCTGACGTCCTCAACCATCTGGTCCAGGATGGCCACCTCAACGGACAGAGCCAGATTTGACTCGGTACTTCGCAGGTCACTTTCTTCCATAGCGTCCACGTGCTTCGCTGGTTGTTTGTCCGTTGATCGAGCGAGTCGAGGCGGGCAGAGCGTTCCGGTGAAACCGCCATGACCATCGCTTGTGAACCCAGGTGGCTCGCACTCTAACATTCCCAGGTAGATCTGGTGGGCATCGATTCGGGAGCGGCGGGCTCGCTTCGTGCGCTGAGCTGCTGTGCGCCGCTCCGTTGGCAGGCGGCGGGACTTCAATTATCCTTTCGCGCAAAGCACCGGCACCCACTCGATTCAACCTCTGCGCCTACTTCGATGAGTCTCACGGACAACAACCCGCTTCTGCTCCACAACCCCAACTGCTCCAAGAGCCGTGCCGCCAAGGGCTGGCTAGAGCAACAGGGCATCGAGTTCACCGAACGGCTCTATTTGGAGGACAAGCTCAATCGCGAGCAGCTCTTGGAACTGCGCGGACTGCTCGGGGCTCCCATGCGTGAATGCGTGCGCAGCGGCGAGAGCGCTTTTGCGCAAGCGGGACTCAGCGCCAACTCGAGCGACGCAGAGTTCGCTGCAGCCATCGAATCCCACCCCATTCTGCTGGAACGCCCGATCGTGGTGCACTCGGGCCGGGCGGCCATCGGCCGGCCGCTCTCCAAGATCATGGAGTTGTTCGAGGACTAACTAGCGGGCTCGCGCTCGCCATAGGGCGCCAGGGTTTGCAGGCGCTTGTCTTCCAGGGCGCCACCGATCGTGAAGTGGTAGAGGCTTTGGAAGGCGCTGCCTTGCAGCCCAAGTTGTTGGTGGACGGGGTCGTCGTGGAAGCATCCGATGCCCGTGCCGCGCAAACCGGCGGCTTCCGCTTCCAGGTAGAGCACCTGGCCAATCAGCCCGGTCTCCCAAAAGAGGCGCGGGTAGAACCAGGCGCCTTGTTCCAGCAGGGCGCTGTCGAACTCTGCGAGCATGCCCAAGCTAAAGGCGGACTCCCCGGCGATGGCTTGATCGCAGGAAAGGCCAGCGGCCACGGATTTGAACGCACCGTTCTTGAGTCGATAGAGGGGCAGGGAAGCGGGCACGCCTTCGGGTGATTCCCACAGGAAGGCATCGTACATGGCTCCCCGCAAGCGCGCTCCGCTTTGCTCCTCACGCAGCAAGACGTAGAGACCGGGTTCCAAGCCGTCCACTCGATGCACGAAGAGCACGAGATGCACGCGCGGCTGCCAAGGCATCGCATGGAACGGCACTTGGCCTTGAGTGGGCATGCACCGAGCCAATGTGCCCAAGAAGTCTTCGAGCTTCATGGAGCTCTTGCCGTCCATGCTCTGCGCGCTGCGTCGCTGCAGAAAAAGTCTGTGGGCCAGGACCTCGCGGGCATCGCGCGGATCCTCCACCCGTGGCAGGCGCGGCCAAGGTGCGAGGGCTTGCGTCGCCGACTTCTCAGAGGCGAAGGCACAGGCGTAGATCGCGTCCCATTCCAGGTGGTCTGGACTGAGTTGGTTGGCCTTCCCCGCTTTCGGCAAGGCGCCGATGCGTTGGACTAGCTCTTCGTCAATCGTGGGAGCATCCGAGACCTCTCCAGGAAAGACCGCGAGCAAGGCATCGGGCTCTTCCGGCTCGGCCTCGCCGAAACCGGACAGCCCTAGCAGCGCACCGATCTGTTCGGTGGCGAGCCGGTCGAGCATACGAACTTTCCAACCGAGCCTGGCTGCGGAGTAGACCAGCGCTGCGATCGCATGGCCCACGTCGTGATTGCAATAGCGGTAGGCGCGCTCCCCGTACTTCCACTCTTCACGCCAAAGGACACTACTCAGGCCCACGAAGAACGCGCCTTCGGGTAGGCCTGCGCTGACTTGCTGCCACAGCTCGACTGGAATGTCGCAGCGCACTTCCAAGCCATGTTCCTTGGGCGCGTAATGCGCCAGCAGACCCGTGGGGTGCAAATCGGGAACTGGGCCACACAGGACGTAGCCTTCGGTTGGGTGCAGGTTCCCGCTGGATGGATTCACACGCAGAGCCCAACGGGAGTCCTCGTACTCCTTCCAAGCAGACAAGCCCAGGGCATAGCGAAAGAGCTCGGAAAGGCTCGTCTCATCGAAGGGCTGTGAGGAGAGTTCGCCTTCTTGCACTGTTGCGTCGAAGGACACCTCTCGCCGAGGGGCATCCAAGGAGAATTGAAGCAGAGGCGCGCCCGCATAACGCCGAAAGGGATCCGGCTGCGTTTCCCAGTTCAAACCGTGGGGCCCGCGGGCGTAGCGCATGGGGCTGTGCTTCGTCGCATGGTGATAGCGACGGACTTGATCCACGGCGTCGAAGGTCGGAGCAGAGCGCTCGTTCGCGTTGTTGGCTAGGGGCGCTGACGATTTGCGGCGAAAGCGTTCGAAGAGGCCCATGGGGTCTGTGTGCGTGGTCGGAATCGGATAGGCTGGCGAACCCAACCATTCATGAGCGCACAACGATACACGACCCAGGCCTTTCCCTCCTACGCCTTCGTTCCCGGGGAGGCGCCCCATCCAACGCGGGATCCGCGCGGGCATTCCTACTCGGAAGGTCCGGAATCGGCGGTGCCCAGTGTGGAGCCGGAGAACTGGAAATCGTCGGCGGACTATCTCTTTGGAGTGGACCTCTACAACGCTGGTTTCTTGTGGGAAGCCCACGAAGCTTGGGAAGGTCTCTGGCACGTTTCCAAGCACGACAAGGTTCAAGCCCAGTTCATCCAAGGCCTGATTCAGTGCACCGCTGGTTGCCTGAAGATCCGCATGGATCAGAAGCGCGGGATGCAGAAGCTGTTCAGCGCGGGAATCGGTCGCTTGCAAAGTGTGGTCAAGGATTTCGGTCCCTACTACATGGGCCTCGACATCGTCGAGTTCACCGACGCGTTGCAAGAATTTGGCGAGGGCGACCCCCCAGTGGTGGAAGATCGCCCTCGCCTTGAGTTGCAGTGAACGAGGCCGGCTCGGCCTCGTCCTCCTGAAGCTTGCGGCCTAAGCCTTCTTTGCCGTGAGTGCTTCGAGTTCCTTGGCCAGGAGCTCCACGCCGTTTGTGCGCAGTTCCGCGCTGGAGATCTCCTCGCTCTCATGCTTCGCGAGCAAGGCCCGTTGCGCTTGGTAGTCCAGGTTGATGACTCCCGCCTTGGACTGCAACATGCGCCAGGCCCGACGCCGTTCCACACAGAACAGCACCAACTGGCGCGAAGCCACCATCGTCTTGAACCCGCCCTTGCCATCGGGAATCTCGAAGCCGACTTGGAAGTCGGGGATGTAGGAGCGGTGATCCTCCTTCAGGAAGTTGCGATAGGTGATGTCCTTCTGAGTGATGCACAGCAGCATCGCTTCCAAGTCCATCAACACGGCGTCCGGCTTGGCGACCTTGAAGTGACGGCGGAAGCGCGCCTCCGTCGTCGCCCAGTGGGCGATCGTGAAGGGCCGCTTGAACTTCATGCCGGGCACCTTGACTTCGGCCCAGTCACGGTTCACTTGAGGGTTGCCCTTGAGGTCCATGGTTTCCAAGTACGTCTCGCCGTGGCGCGGATCAAAGACGAACTCCGGCATGCCGCGCGAGTCGCGCGCGCGGCTGGCCTGCACGGTGGACATGTCGTCGCCCACACCGTGTTCCGGTTGGCAGGTGGTGAAGCACTGGTAGAAAGCCGTTCCGCGATACTCGAGGCCGTCGAGCAAAGCCTTGAAGAACTTGGGAGCGTTGGCCAAGGAGACTTGGGCGACGAAGGGCGAGCCGTGGCCTCCAAGGAAGACCTCCGACACGTTCTTCTTCTCCGTCAGCTTGCCTTGGGACATGGCGCCGAACTGGTTCATGTCGCCGCCGCCGAGCATCGGAGTCGAGTCCGAGTTCTGACCGCCCGTGTTGGAGTACACCTGAGTGTCCAGTAGAAGGATCTTCACGTTCGGACGGTTCTGCAGCACCACCTTCGAAAGGTTTTGGAATCCGATGTCGCCCATGCCGCCATCGCCACCGATGGCCCAAGCCTTGGGCAACTCGCGCACTTCCAAGTCGGTCATGCCCGTATCGTGCAAGTGACAGAGCTCGAAGTATTCCTTCTCGCTCATGGTGCCCGACTCGCGGTTGAGCAGGGCATCGCACAGGCGTTCGGGGATCACCGAGCGCCGCGCATGATCCATGATGAAGCTCTCCGCGAAGAGCCAGGTGACCGTGACGCCGTCCTGGAAGAGAGAGTTCATCCAGGGGTAGGGGTGCGGGTTGTTGGCGGGGGTCGAGCCGTAGACCGTGTTGCACCCGGTGTGCGCGCCCATGGCCATGACACTCATGCCGTTGGCCAGACGTCCGTCGATCGCTTGCAAGTCACGATGGTTGAACGCGTCTTGGCGCATCACCATCGAGAGGGCTTTGATCAGCAGTTCATCGTCGATCTCCCCGGCGGCTTGGATGCGTAGCAAGGTGTCGGCGTCGTCTTCGCCGCCCAGGCGCATGATCAGGTGACAGACGGCGCGCTTGAGCAGTTCGTACTCCGACTCGCTGCGCTGCCGCAGGGCCTCCAAGCGCGCCGTTCCGTGCTCTTCAAGCCGTGCCGCCTTGGCAACCAAGCGTTCTGCTTTCGCGTGGTAGAGCGGGCGCATGTAGGTCTCCGTCATGGAGGCCAAAGCGCGCAGCACTGTTTTTTCGCCACAGCCCGCGCAGGCGCCGTCGCCACTGACCAGGGCCTCGTACTTGCTGCGCAACATCAAGTGGTTGCGCAGGGCAGCGCTGCTCGAACCCGCCATGTCGTCCGGATCGAACTTGCCCAGGAATTGGTTGGGAGTGTCCGGCAGAAGTTGCAGGAAGGCCGTCCCGCTCTCGTGCTCCGCGTTGAGCTCCTCCGTTTCCTGCTGCATCACCAGGGCTTCGTGCTCGCCGCACTCGGTGACGCATTCGCCACAGCCCTTGCAGAGATCCGAAACCATGATCTGGAAGACTCCACCGGCACCGTCCTGCTTCTTCTCGGGGGAGCCGAAGATAGCGGTGACCCGCTGGAAGGCCACGGGGATCGTCTCGAAGACTTTGGCGAGCGCCTGCTTGGCCTCCTCTGCAATTCCTTCGAGGGCTTCCAACTCAGGCTGCAAGCAAGCGAGGAAACTGTCCTGCTGCTTGGCCTTCACCACGGCCTTCATGCGCTCGCGCACACCGGCCTCGAGGGCCGGCAGGACCGCGGTCATTTGCGCGCGCTGGTCGCTGTCACTGAAGTAGCCGTTGACCGCCGTCTGTAGAATGGTGCTCAACTCTTGTGCAGCGTTCGGCAGGGCCGTGTCCGGGCAGGCTGTGATGCAATCCATGCACTGCGTGCAGTTCTCCGGAATCCAGAGCGGGGTCTCGCGGCGCGCCACGTACTTGCTGGCGGTGGCGCCCGTGGCCGCAGCCATCATGCCGACCGAGGAGAGCGGGGAGGCCGGTTGGAAGTAGCCGAGACCTGCGCGGAACTCTTTGTCGAAGGTTTCCGTGCGAGCGATCGGGGCGCGCTCGGGCTGGCCTTCTTTCGGCAGGCAGTTGCTTGTGGATCCACAGCTGTCGCAGGGCAGCATCGGGATACCGCGCATGGAAGAGGTGTCCGCAGCTTCGATTGCGCCGTAGGGCACTTCGCGAATGCGTGAGTAGCCTTCGGTCATGACCGTCATGTTCGACTCGACCACGGCGTCGCCGAAGCGCCCGAATTTCTTCACGTACTGGGCCTTCACCACTTCCTTGAAACGATCCTGGGAGATGTCGAACTCGTCCAGGAATTCCGACGTTGCGAAGAAGGCGCCGAGGAAGGCGTTGCCTTGCATGCGCAACTGCAGTTCAGGCTGTTGCGTCGCCGCGCGCGCAATGTCGAAGCCGGGCAAGGTGTAGATCCTCAGCTTCTTGTCGATGATCTGCTTGCGGTACTCCTGCGGGATCCTTGTCCAAGCCACTGCGGGCTCTTCACTTGATTCCCAGATGAAGGTTCCGCCCTCGGCGATTCCGTCCAAGGGGTTGGAGTGCGTGAAGGCTTTCGGGTCGCAACAGAGCACGACATTCACATGTCTTAGGTCACAGTTGACGCGCACGCGTTCCGGGGCGACCACGAGGAAGTAAGCGGTGGGTGCGCCCTTTTTCTCGGAGCCGTACTTGGGATTGGCGCTGACGTGAATTTGTTCCGCCAGACGGCCAAACTCATCGAGCTCGTTCTTGGTCTTGCTCAAGTCCTCGCCAAAGGCCCCGACGATTTCGCCGAGGTTCTTGCCGGTGGTGATCATGCCCCAGCCGCCGATCGAGTGCAGTCGCACGGCGATCGCTCCCGGGGGCAGTAGGGAGGGTGTTTCTTTCGACTCAACCGCATAGGGATGATCGATGCCCACGACGAAGAAGCTGACGCCGTCGCTCGCCTTCTTGCCGTCCTGTCGAGCAATCTTGCCCTGCACGAATTGATAGGCGCCCAGGATGCCTTCCGGCCGGAAGTCCCGAGAACCGAGTCCGTAGGAACCGTTGTAGACGTGGGGCGCATCCGCGGGTGCCAGAATCGGCAGGTCCTCGTGGGCGTTGTAGCGGTGGTTCTCCATCGCCTTGCCGAGGGCCGTGCGCACGTCGCGCGCCAGGGGGTTGTTGCCGGCCAGGGCTTCGTCCGTGCGTTCCAGGATGATGACGTGTTTCTTGCCGGCGAGCGCGTTGACGATGGCCTCTTCGGGGAAAGGCCGAATCACGTTGAGGTGGATCGATCCGACCCTTGCATCCTCTGTCGAACGCAGGTGGTCCACAGCCGCCTCGATGTTTTCCGCAGCGGAGCCCATGGAGAGGAACACGGTTTCCGCGTCGTCGCACTTGTACTGGGAAAGGCTTCCGTAGTATCGCCCGGTGAGGTCACCGAAGTCCTTCCAAGCTTGCTCCAGGAACTCGAGGATCGGCTCGTTGAAGTTGTTGCGGCGGGCGATGACGCCGTTCATGTAGTGCTCTTGGTTTTGCACCGGGCCGAGCAACATTGGATTGGCGAGGTCAATCATCTTCGGCACGCGTCGGCGCTGGGGACCGAAGAGTTCACGCTGCGCTTCGGTGGGGCAGTCGATGATGTCGTCGGGCGCTCCGAGGTACTCACGCAACAGTCCCGCTTCGTGCTTGAAGAAGGTGCGTTCCAAGTGCGAGGTGAGGAACCCGTCTTGAATGTTCATGCCCGGGTTGAGCGAGAGCTCGGTGACCCTGCGCAGGATGACGGCCTGGTCGGCGGCCTGTTGCGAGTCCTTGGCGAAGAGCATCGTCCAACCCACATCGAGGGCCGCGTAGATGTCGTCGTGACCACAGTGCACGTTGAGGGCGTGCTTGGTCAGGGCGCGGGCAGCCACGTGCAACACCATCGTCGAGAGCTTGCCGGGGGCGTGGTAGTACTGCTCGAGGCCGTACACGATGCCCTGACCGGAGGTGAAGTTGACCACGCGCTTGCCCGTGACGGACACGGCGATGGCTCCACCCTGCGCGGCGTGTTCGCCCTCGGTCTCGATGGCGATGGTGCTTTGCCCGAAGACGTTCAACTTGCCCTCAGCGAAGGCGAGCTGGAAGTTCTCGCCCATCTCCGTGGAAGGTGTGATCGGGTAGAAAACGCCGGCTTCGGCGATGCGCGCCTCGGTGTGGTAGGAGACCAGTTGGTTTCCGTTGGTGGTGATCCGAATGCCGGGGTACTGGACGGTCTGCAAGGAAGTGCTCATAGGGCTACCTGCTCTGGAACTGGGATTAGAGAGACGTGCAGAGTCTACCCTAATCAGGCCTGCAAGTCCGGTTATTGGGCGACGGCCGCCATGGATTGCCCAGGCTGGGAATCACCATCGGAAAGCATGGGAAGCCGCACGAAACAAGCGGTTCAGCGCACCGAGAAACCCGCGGGTGCATCCCGGTTGCAGCGGAACTCTCAAGCTACCAGCTCCCTCAGAACTCGGCGAAAGGGGGCGGTCGCTTCCCTGCGGCCCTGACCTCAATGAGTGGCAGCCCGGCGTGCCTCGCGCTTGCGCGCGCGCACCCGGCGATCGATCTGATCCGCCGCGTCCACAGCCTCATCCCAAGCCGTGTAAATCTGCATCTTCTTGCCCGCGACGAGATCTCCGACCACGAACAAGTCAGGGACGCTCGATTCGAAGGACTCATTCACGATCGCCTTGCCCTGGCCGTCCACCTCGCCGCCGAGGGAGGTCAGGAGTTGGTTGTAGGCGATGATGCCTAGGGCAATGATCGTGCGCGTCGATTCGATGCGCGCGCCGCCCACGAGTTGGAATCCCTGAAGGCCGCTATCGTCGTCCCCGAGCACTTGCTGGATCGGCTGTTCGTGGATTTCGATGCCGTAGAGCTTGGCGACGGCCGCGGCCTCTTCTGAGAAGGTCGCCCCCGGCCCGTTCGTGAGCACGGGAAAGGACTCGTGCCCGTAGCGGTCCATCAACATGGAGGCGATGTGAATGGCCGTGTCGCTGCGCCCAATGATCGAGACCGTGTGGCCCATGGTTTGGTGCCCGTCGCAACGCACGCAGTAGATCGCCTCGCCGCGGTTGGCGAAGGGCAGGATGGGTTCGATGGATCCACCGATGCCCGGCTGGACATCCATGATGCCCGTGGCGAGCACCACATGGCGCGCGAGCAGGGTTTCGCTGCCCTTGCGAGATTCATGCTCGAGCACAAAGTGGTCCCCGTCGCGCTTGATGCTCGTCACCTTCGACTTGAAGACCGTCCCGCGCTCCCCGAGGGTTTCTTGGTCCTTGAGCCACTTGAGGGTCTCCGAAGAGGTCTTCGTGATCGGACGTTTGATCCCATGCATCCCGGGCATGTTGTCGACTTCCAAGACCCAGGTCGCCCGGCCCTTGCGCTTGGAATCCGCGTCACCGGTGAAGAGCGCCACGCGGTTGTTGTTCAGGACTCCTCGCAGGTAGGCCATCGTTCCAGCGCCACCGGCGCCGATCACGGCCATGTCGTAGATTTCTTGGGTCATCGATCTGTTCCTATTCTTTCTGTGGGGCAGGCAAGCCCCAACGGCCGGGGGTCCACAAGGTACGCGAAGAGGACTGGGTTGTGACTCAGGGCTGCCGGGGTGTTGCCGTTCGCCGAGCAGGTCCTCGGGGATGCAGAATTGCCGCGTAGGTTACGAACTCAGACCACCAAGGTCGCCCGGAAGCGCTTGCCCTTGATGCGGCCCTTATTGAGCTGGCGAACAGCTTCCCTGGCGACGTCCCGGGACACGGCCACGTAGGAGAGCTTTTCTTGGATCTCGATCTTGCCGACTTGCTTGCCGTTTAGGCCGCCCGCTTCTCCCGTCAAGGCCCCGAGCAGGTCTCCCGGACGAACGCGATCCTTGCGACCGCCGGAGATCAGGATCGTCGCCATTGGGGCCTCTCTCGCCAGGCTGTTCAGAAGGCCCTTTCGGCTCGCGGCTGTTGGCGCATCGGAAGGGAGTATCTCGATCGGGCTTCCAATCCATTCCTCTGCCGCCGCCATGCGCAAATCGCCCGCGCCGCGCGTCAAAGACACGGCGACTCCCTGGCTGCCAGCTCGCCCGGTCCGACCGATGCGATGCACGTAAATCTCGGGTTGGGGCGGAAGCTCGAAGTTTACGACCAGGTCCAAGCCCTTCACATCCAAGCCCCGGCCCGCCACATCCGTGGCCACCAGAATGCGAACGCTGCCGTTGCGAAAGCGAGCCAAGACTTGGTCCCGGTGAAATTGGTCCAAGTCGCCATCCAAGCGATCGGCGCTGATTCCGTGGGAGGCGAGCTGGCTCACCAAATCGGAAACAGTTGCCTTGTAATTGCAGAAGACCAGGGCCGACTCGTGGGGGAAACTCGAGAGCACTTGAGCGAGGGCACCCAGGCGGTCATCGTTTTCAACAGGCATCTGCAGCTGTCGAATGTCGTTGAACTCTTCGACCGGAGTCTCGATGGTGACCCGCGCAGGATCCCGCAGAAACGATTGGCAGATGGCTTCGATCGACTCAGGGAAGGTCGCGGAGAAGAGCGCCGTTTGGCAGGTCGGCGGCAAGTAGTGCAGGATCTCGCTCACGTCGTCTCCGAAACCCATGTCGAGCATGCGGTCGGCCTCGTCCAGCACCACCGTTCGAATGGAGCGCGGGTCCATGAATTCCCGTTGCAGATGGTCGAGCAGTCGGCCAGGTGTTCCCACCGCGAAATGAACGCCACGGGCCAGGGCCTCTCGCTGTGGACGGGAAGGCTGGCCTCCAACCAGTTCGAGCACGTGCAGCCCGCCGTGTGCGCGCCCCAGTTTGCGGATCTCTCGGGCGACCTGGGCACACAGCTCACGAGTCGGGCACAGCACGAGGGCCTGCAAGGCGCGCTCCTGCAAGTCGATGTTTTGCAGGATGGGCAGTCCGAAGGCCGCCGTCTTGCCACTCCCCGTTTTTGATTGGCCGATGAAGTCGCGCCCGGCGAGCAGCGGCGGAAGCGCTCCAAGCTGAATGGGCGTGGGCTCCTGATAGCCGAGCTCCGAGAGCACTTCCAAGAGGGCGGGGGAGAGCTTGAGATCCTGGAATGAGCTTGGCACGGGGGGACTATCGCCGAATGTGCGCCGGGGCACAATGCCCCCTCGGTGAGAGTGCACGTGTTCCGCCAGGGTGCTCCGGCTTAGAGTTGGCAGGGGCCGCGCTTTCTGCCTCGCCCTTGGATCTCGCGCCCCCTCTCCAATGCCCCGGCAGCGCCTGTTGCCGCCGTCAGCCGGCTGGAAACCGGGGCCGGGGCGAGGGCTGTTGTGAAATCGGAAGGGTTGCGCCTAAGCTCAGAACAGGCCCTCCTGGGCTTCGCTCATTTCGCTCGATCGACCGCAACCCTGCTACGGAGCACCCCATGAACTCGAATTCACGCTGCTTTCTCGTCGTACTGGCCATCGTTCTGCTCGCTCTTCAGGCCCCTGGAAAACAAGGCCTGACCGCGTTCTATCCGCTCGATGGGGATGGTCAGGATGTGAGCGGCAACAACCACAATGGAACGGTCGTGGGGGCCCTGCCCGTGGCCGATCGTTACGGGGTGCCCTCCGCTGCGATGCACTTCGGCGGCAACGATCGAATCGATATAGCCGACGACCCTGGACTGACTCTCGGGGCCGGGCCCTTCACCATCATGGCTTGGGCGCGCATGGAGCAGTTCAGTTCGGACAGTGGCTACTACTTGCTCGGTCAATCGAATGGACCGGGGAACATCCCCAAGTGGATCTTCTTCCTGGGCAATGGCAGCCTCTCCTTCATCGTCGGACCGAGCCCCGGATGGATCGGGTTTGGGGCGTTTCCCTTCCAAGTTGGCGAGTGGTATCACCTGGCGGTCCGCAGCGACGGCTCGACGATCACCGGGTTCGTCAATGGCGCGTCCATCGGCTCTGGGAATGCCGCGCTGATCCCGGATTCCTCCAACGTCCTCCAGCTTGGCACAGCCGAGGGCGGGCACCCCGGCCGGGTCTTTCGTGGGGACATGGATGACGTGCGTATCTATCACAGGGCGTTGACGGATGGGGAGCTCGGGGAGTTCGTGGATCCGGGAGAGGCCTACTGCTTTGGGTACGGGTGTCCTTGCGCGAACGAGGATCCGCTTGCGGGCTGTGCTACTTCCTTGGGGAGCGGCGTGTTGCTAACCGCATCGGGTAGCGCGAGCGCCAGCGCGGATGATCTGGTGTTGACCGGCTCCGGCGCCCCGACCAACAAGGCTGGAATTCTCTTCATGGGAGGAGCCCAGGCGACGCCCGTCCCCTTTGGTGACGGAAAGCTGTGTGTCAATCCGGGGCCGGCGACCTTCTGCCGCTTTCCCGTCCAAAGCTCCGGCCCTACAGGGACGTTTGTGGAAGGGCCCGGGATGGTCGCCTACTCCCAAGGTCTTTCAGCTGCCTGCCACATGAATTCCGGCGACACCTGGTACTTCCAAGCATGGTTCCGTGATCCTCTTGGACTGTGCGGAGCTGGTTTCAACTTGAGCAATGCCCTGGCCGTGACGATCGCCCCCTAGGGCACTTCGGCAGAATCGCTAGTCCAGCATTCATGACCTAAGCTCTTCCTGCAGGACCGTGGGTCGTTCGCTCTAGGACCCTCGCTTGGGGCGCCGCCTCGTGCCTGGGCACGGGACTCGCGGGCCACGCAACAGCTTGTACGGCGTGTAGGAGAGCGGGGCCTACTAGGGCCGCTTGCCCCATGTTGGCGTGCATCATGTGAGAGAACAGCTTGGGGGAACGGGAAAGGAGCCAAATCATCGCCGAACGAAAGCGCGGGTGGCGGGTGAAGAACATGGCGAAGTCGGTGATGCGAATGTAGTGGTCGGCGAGCTTCTGCACCCCGCGCGTGAAGCGCCTTCGCCCCCGTTCTGTTCCCCAGTCCCCAATTGAGTTCGTCAACAGCTCGGCTTGCAGGAAGGCAAGGGAAAGCCCTTCGCCGGTGATCTGATCGTAGAACACTCCCGCGTCGCCGATCAGGGCAACCCGGCCGAGCAGGGGCCGTGTCGCCCGTTGGGGCAAGGGGCCCCAGCTACGCATCTCACTTGTGGCCCGCGCACCCTTCACCCGCGCGGCGAGTTCCGGAAAGAAGCGGAAGAGTCCCTCCTCGAGGGAGAGCACCTCGCCACAGTTCTTGCGGGGATGAAGGCGGTCGTTGTCCCAGCCGAAGTTGAATTCCACACACCCATTTGAACTTGGGGCCACGTAGCACTCGATGCCGTCCTGCCACCAGACCTGCACCAAGTCGTCCCAGGGTTCGATGGCGTAGTGAATGCGGGCTCCCATGCGTCCCGGTTGCTTGCCGGGCGAGTTCTTGGCGTTCCCATCCAGGCCAGCTAAGCGGCGCACCTTGGACCTCAGCCCATCCGCCCCAATCACGTAGTCGAAGCCGGTGATGGACTTCTTGGCTCCGTCGGCAAGATCGTGGACCTCGACCCCGATGGACGAAGACTGCTCGTTCAGGGAGCACAGCTCATGCTTCGCGCGCAGGTCGATGAGGTTTTCTTCTCGGGCTATCTCGAAGAGCGCCTCGCTCAAGGCGATTCGGCGCACGACCCTTCCTGGCTTGCCATGGAAGCGGCCCTGGGCTGTACGTCCCGTGCTGTCCACATAGCGCACACCGTAGAAGGGGCGCGAGCGGCTCCGATCGATTCGTTCCAAGACACCGTAGCGTTCCAACACCTCGACCCCGTTCGGCATGATGCCTTCGCCGCAGACCTTGTCGACGGGCCAGGACTGGCGCTCAAAGACGACCGACCGGATTCCCTGGCGGGCGAGCAAGATCGCGGCGAGGAGGCCAGCCGGTCCTCCACCGACGATGGCGACGCGTAGCTTGGATGATTCACTCATGAGATTATGGAGGGCTTCACGTCCTAGAATGCATGGCCTTGGCTAGGACCACTCCGGAGGTTCGATACGGTGTTGTTTGATCTTGTTGTAGAGCGTCTTGGTGGCGACTCCGAGTTCGGCGGCCGCTCGGCTGCGGTGCCCAGAGTGTTGACGCAAGGCTTGCACCACGGCCATACGCTCTAGGCTTTCGAGGTCCAGGGAGTCCAAGCGTGCTGGGGAGCTGGTGGCTTTGAGAGGACGGACCTGCTCCTGCACGTCTTCCCCCGTGATCTCCTCTCCCGGGACGAGCGTCATCAACCGGATGATGACGTTTTCGAGCTCGCGCACATTTCCTGTCCAAGGTTGCTCCTGCAACCGCTGGATCGCGGCCGGCGCCAGGGACTTCCTCTCCTCTGCGGGCAGCCGCCCATTGTGTCGCGCGAGTAGTGCTCCCGTGAGCACGGCGATATCTCCGACACGCTCTCTCAGGGGGGGGATCTCAAGGGCCAGGGTTCCAATGCGGTGAAACAGATCTTCCCGGAAGGTTCCGGCGGCCACGGCCTGTTCCAGGTCCCGGTTGGTCGCGGAGAGGAATCGAACGTCAGCGCGAAGCGTCCGATCCGATCCGACCGGACGGTACTCGCCGAACTGAATCACGCGCAGGAGGGCGGACTGCAGTTCTCCGGACAGCTCGCCAATCTCGTCCAGGAAGAGGGTTCCTGACTCCGCCAGTTCGACCAACCCGGGGCGTTTGCTATCGGCGCCGGTGAAGGCGCCCTTCGCATGACCAAAGAGTTCGCTCTCAAACAGCTCGTGGGGGATCGCGCCACAATTGATCACCACAAACGCGCCGTCCTTGCGCGGACTCGCCTCGTGCAGAGCGCGTGCCGCTAGCTCCTTGCCAGTGCCGTTCTCGCCTGTGATCAGGACATTTGCCGGGCTGCGGCCCATCAGGACGATGGACTCTCGCAGTTCTTGAATGGCCGGGCTCTCCCCAAGAATGTCAGGGGCAACATCCCGGGAGATCAACTGCCGCAGCCTTTGGTTCTGACGCTTCAGACCTCCGTGCTCTACGGCGCGCTCGAGAGCTAGCTCGAGCTCATCCAAAGGAATCGGCTTCGCGAGGAAGTCAAAGGCGCCCTGGCGCATGGCGTTGACCGCGTCGGGAAAGGAGCCGTGGCCCGTCAGGACAATCACGGGCATGCGCGGGGAAAGCCCGCGAATGGCTGTCAACAGCTCGAGGCCATTCATCCCTGGCATACGTAGGTCGACCAAGGCCGCATCTTGCTGCTCATTCGCTAGGCAATCCAGGGCAGCTGCACCATCGGCGCAGGCGCTGACCTCATAGCCAAAAGCCGTCAGCTCGCGGGTGAGGACCGTGCGGAACGTGTCATCGTCATCGACGAAGAGCAAGCGGGGCTTCATGCGTCTATCCTCCAGTCCATGGGCAGGGTGACCTTGAAGCGCGCCCCGCCGGAGTCTCTGTTCTCAATGGAAATTGTCCCGGAGTGGGAACTCACGAGACTGTTGACCAGGGCAAGTCCCAGACCAGTTCCGCCATCCGAGCCCTTGGTCGTGAAGAACGGCTCCAGGATGCGATCCAGATTTTCTTCGGGGATGCCAGGTCCCGAATCCTCGACGACCAAGGAGAAGAGGCCAGGGGCTTCTTCCACACGCAAGGAAACGACCCCCCCCGGGGGTGAGACGTCGATGGCGTTGGCCAGCAGGTTGACGAGGATTTGAACCAATTCGCCGCTCTCCACGTGGATGCTGAGGTCGCGCTTTGGCGGCACGAATTCGAGTTGGACTTTGGCCGTGTCCGCCTTGTGGCCGAGGGCGGAATGGCCTTGATCCAGAATCAGCTGAAGGGAAACATCTGCCAGGGAACGTCCCTCTTGTCGGACAAGTGCCAGCATCCTCGACGTAATCGAGCGAGCCCGATACACCTCGCGGACGATCGTTCCGATGTAATCCTCGAGTAGCTCTGGGGACAGGTCTTCCGACTTGATGCGGCGTTGCAGGCCTTCCGCGCAGGAGGCGATGGACGCCAGGGGGGTGTTGACCTCGTGCGCTACACCGGAAGCCAAGATTCCCAGATCAACCAAGCGAGCTGCGCGAATGAACTCTCGGGTGCGCGTTCGTACGCGATCTTCTAGATGCTCGCGCACATCGAACAAGTTGCGGGCCATGCCGTTGAGCGTGTGGGCCAGATCTCCCAACTCGTCGCGGTTTCGCAAGCGGATACGGTGTTCTAGCCTGCCTTTTGCGTACTTCTCGGCACCATCGCGTAAGACCTTCAAGGGGCTTACCACTGCGATGTGAACGGCCATCAAAGCCGCGCTCAAGAGCAGGAGCGCGACGATGACCGTGACTAGCATGACGGTGCGAACACTCGTGGTGCGTACCTGCAAGTCGAGGTCGGCGTCCTTTGCCTCGTCCAGAGTTTCGTGTGCCATCACCTCAACCCCGTGGGCTGCGCTAGCGAGGATGCTGGCGAAGGGTTCCTCATCCAGGTCATCCTCGCCTTCACTCAGGATGGCTTCGAGGCTCCGCAGACTCTCGATGACGTCAACGAGCAGAGACTCCTCCGCGGCTTGGTGGTCGAGCAAAGACGGGTCGTGGTCGCCCCCTCGCATCCTCTCTAGTTCCCTTGCCGTTGGCTGGATGATCCGCTCCAGTCGAGCGCGCCCTTCTTTCCCGGTGCAGGTCTTGTCCTCGAGGCACTCCAAGGCAGCGTTGAGGCTGGCCCGCACTCTTACCAGAACCTGAAGTTCGCGGGTCTCTTCCATGACGCGGGCTGAATCGGACCGGATTTGCAAGGACTGCACCCACACGACAGCACAAACCCCGGTTACGACGAGGAGGATGAAGGCATAGAGGGTACCGAAGCGCCCAGTGAGTGTCCGGAAGTGGGGCATGGGCAGTTGATTTCTCAGTGGGTTCCAAACGGCCAAAGGGGTCGCTTCCAGCTGCGCACTTGAATCATCGCGGGCAACAACATGAGGTCCGCGAGCAGGGCGATCAGTAGGGTCGAGATTGCAAGCATTCCGAACTCGCGTGTCGGCGGTAGTTCTCCCCCCAGAGTGGCAGTGAAGCCCACGACCAACACGAGCGTCGTCACAAGAATGGCACGTCTCACCTCAGCATAGGCCCGAGCCACACGCAAGACTGTGCGGCCGCGAGTCTTGTGATAGGCGTGCAGCCAATGGATTGTGTCGTCCACCACGAGTCCCATCATGACGGTTCCAATCATCGAGGACGCCACCGAGATGGGACGCCCCATTTGGGCTAGGCCACCATTGATCAAGATCAAGGGGAGCAGGTTTGGAATCAACCCGAGGAGCGCGACCTTGGCGGATCGGAAGCCAATTGCCATCACCAACCAAAGGCCGAAGGCCGTCGCGATAATTCCGATGCTTTGGCCGTGCACCAACGCGTTCGAGTCCCTAGCGATGTGGACGGCCAAGCCAGTGACCTGGGCCCCTGGAAAGCCCGCTTCG
The DNA here is from genome assembly GCA_937905825.1 of uncultured bacterium. Taxonomy (GTDB): domain Bacteria; phylum Planctomycetota; class UBA1135; order UBA1135; genus JABACD01. The sequence continues at coordinate 6,938 of CALCXM010000182.1, read as the reverse complement.
CAGGCGGTGTTCTGAACCTCATCAAAGAGCTTGGCGCGCGACTCCGATCCACCAGGGGCCATCACAAAGGAAAGCAGTCCATAGCCGGCCTCGGAGATTTGGGGCTTTGCGGCAGGACTCACGATGCCATCGATTTGACCGATGCGACCCATGAGGGCGGCCATGGAGAACAGGCCAACCGAAGGATGCTCCGCTCGGTGCTCCCGGGGCGGTAGCAGCAACTCGACCGTTTGGCTTCCGCCCATGGCCTCGGCGATGGTGGACGTGTCCACTTGAACGCGGTTGCCCTTGGCCAAGATCTTGAGCAGGTCGTTGTCTACGTGCGTCTCGCGCAGGGCCCAGCCCCCCGCCAACACAAGAAGACTGGAGAGGCCCACGATCGGCAGAGCCCAGCGCTGGACAATCAACGCGTGCCGAATCGACCCTCGGCGCCCGCCCGGCACCACGGACTGTCTCTTCGGACGGTGGGCGATGCGCAACAGGCTGGGCAGGATCAAGAAAGCGGTTCCCATGGCCATCAGTACCCCGACGGGGGCCAACAAACCAAACTGACGCACGGCCGGAATCGGGTTGCTCAGCAATCCGAGGAAGCCGGCGATGGTCGTCAAAAGCGCCAGCAGGAAGGGGACGCGCAACTGCCTTGCGGCGGATCGGCTGGCCAACTCCACGGAGTCGAGCCGGCGAAGTTCATGCTGATAACGCTCCAAGACATGCACGCTAGACGCGACCCCAACGGTCAAGACGGTCGGCCCCAAGAGTCCGGAGATTGGATCGATCGCATACCCGAGAAGCCCTTGGACGCCCTCGAGCAAGTAAAGACCGGTCAGCGGGGCGACCAGGGCTCCGACGACCAGGGCCGGATGGCGGTAGATCAGGGCGAGGACGAGAGCCAGGCTCAGAATCAACTGGGGGATGATCCTCTCCTGTTCCTCACTAAGGCTCTCGGCAATCGCTATTTCAACCACTGGGAAACCGGAGATCGCGAGCTTGTAGGTGGGGGGCAGGGTCTCTTTGGCATAGGCCACAAAGGTACCCACGGTGTCCGCGTAGCGTCCATCGGGCGTGGCCAAGAGATCGAGAGATAGGCAGCGACTGCCCGGAGAGGGTGACGGTGCTTGATCGACGCGCACGACCTCGGGTCGCGCTTCCACCTGCTTCACCCAGCTAGCCACGGCCAGTTCATCGCTTTGCACCAGGAGATCGGGCACGCGCGGTTGGGCCAGCAGAATCACGGTGGGATTGGAACCGAACTCCTGCTTGCGCAAGGCAGCCACCTCCGAGATCTCCGTGCCCGTGGACTTCATCGCGAGGTTTTCCACGTCCACTCGGATTCCAAGGTGTCCGTATGTGGCCAGGAGGAATAGAGGAACGAGGGCCGCTAGGCGCAACCAGTCTGTCTTGCGATTCATCACGGCACTCAATAGCAAAGGGCGTACCAAGTGCCCGGGGACCCCGGGGGGCCGGTCGGACTTGCCTGCCGCGGTAAGAGTTGCCGATCGCAGGGGTAGAAGTGACCGCACGCAGCTCCTGAAAGGGGTCCGGGAAGTGCCTCGGTGATGGTTTCCCGGCTTGGCCCGCTTCTTGCTCAAGGACTCCCATGACGAACAAAACGTTCCAAGTCCTCGGGAGCCTGGCGCTCGGCGCATGGACCATCACAGGGGCCATTTTTTGGATGGAGACGAAGGACCACATCACGCTGACCGTGCAGGAGACTAGCGAGAGTACATCGGACGAGGCAGCGCTCTTGGCCGAGCGCATGAACTTGATCTCGACAGACATGGACGCTCTGGCCAAGGCCCTCGAGAACAATCTCACCTTGGTCGCGACAGCGATTGCGGAGGAAGGCGACGCGCGAGCCGTGCGTTCCGCAGTGATCGAGGAACGACTCGGTCGGCTGGAACAGGCGCTGCCACACGCTTTGCGGGCTCGAGAGGCTGCGGGAGCTTTGGACTCGGCGTTGACGCAAGTCCAGGCGCTGAATAGCGCCCTGTTGCGTGCAGCCGAAAGCGGCGCCCCGAAGGTACAGGAGGTCCATGGACAGCCCGTGGAACCCAAACTTGAACGGTTGGAACGGACCGAGACCCCATCCGTCCCCGAATTTTCCGACCCTGGGCCCGTGGCCGTGGAGCAGCCCGCTTTGGAACTGCCGCCACAGCCCGCGAGTGCCCCCGCCAAACGCTCCTTCCTCTCGTTCAACTTGCCCTCCCGCGATTTCAACTTCGTCGGATTGCAGTCCTTTGAGATTCTGGGAGAGCTCTCTCGGGTGGGCTTCGACGCCAAGAGCACCCTGCACGACTTCACCGGAGTCTCCAACCGAGTCACTGGCCACTTCAACGTCGACCTCGCCCATCCGAACGAAGGTTTGGTTGGCCAGGTTTCGATCCAGTCCAAGAGCCTCGCGACGGGATTGCAAGGCCGGGACGAAGCGATGTGGGAGCACCTTGGTGAGCAGGACCACCCAGCGATTCAGTACACCCTGGAGGGCTTCGAAAGCTCGGCCATCGATCTAGAGGCCAAGACCCTGGAGGGCACCGCGCGCGGGCAAATGAGCATCAACGGAGTCACCAAACCCTTCACGATGACCTTGCGGGCCCACGTGGATGAAAGCCGGCGACTGGTCATTGAAGGGGAGGGTCCCCTGAGTCGTGCGGACTACAACGTTCACATTCCCGACAAGGCTCTCGGAGCCATCTCTACGGAGGATGAAGTTCGGCTCTGGATTCACCTGCGGTCTCGGGCGAAAGCGGGGGAGGGGCAGTGAAGGGTTCTTGGCTCACAGCCCTGGCTCTCCTGCCGCTCGGTTCCTGCATCGCCTCCAGCGTCGTTGCGCCCCAGGATCGAGGGCGCGAAGTGGGCCGCGAGGATCAAGTCTGGTCACAGGCATCCGCGCAGAGCCTGAGCGGAGTTTACGTCTCGACGCGGCTCAGCGGCAGCCTGGCGAACTCCGTGCGCAAGATCATCTATCTCTTCCAAGAGGATGGGCACTACACCGGTGCCGCCCTGGTTGAGACCTCGCCGCCCCACTTCGAGGTGATCACGGGCGAATGGCGGATGCAGGGCAGCCAAATCTCACTCGACGGAGCCGACCCGGCCCAGTTGGAGGTCGCTGCCGATCGTTCCCTACGAATCACCGGAGAGTCCGGCCAGGTTGTCCTGCGCCGTGAGCTCAATCAGTAACACCAAATCAGATAGGCCTTCAGCAACCGAACACCATATGAAAATCGCATCCGTCTCCACCGCTCTTCCCCCCTATCGCTATGACCAAGACACCATCCGCCAGGAGCTACAAAAAATCTGGAGTGGACGTCCTTCCGCGAACGGACGCTTGAAGTCCCTGCACGAGAACGTGCGGGTCAGCCAACGCTATCTGGCCTTGCCCCTCGAGGAGTACGCCAAGCCACGCACGTTTGGCGAAGCCAACGACCACTGGATCCGGGTCTCCCAAGAACTTGGCGAAGAGGCCCTGCGTGGGGCGCTCGAGAAAGCGGGCTTGGAACCCAAGGATGTGGACGCCATTTTCGCGGTTTCGATCACGGGGATTGCGAGCCCTTCCCTGGACGCGCGCTTGGCCAATCGCATGAGCCTGCGCAGCGACGTGAAGCGCATCCCAATCTTTGGATTGGGTTGTGTGGGAGGAGCTGCTGGAATCGCACGGGCGGCCGACTACGTGAAGGCTTACCCGGACGAAGTGGCCGTGCTCGTGTCCGTGGAGCTTTGCTCTCTGAACTTCCAACAGGGAGACACCTCCGTGGCCAACATGATTTCGACCGGTCTCTTCGGAGACGGAGCGGCCGCCGTGGTGATCGTCGGTGAGCGGCGTGCCAAACAACTCGGCATCGCCGGACTCAAGATCGTGGACACCCGCTCGGTGTTCTACCACGACACAGAAGACGTGATGGGATGGAAGATCTCTGAGCGGGGTTTTGACATCGTGCTCTCCCCCGACGTGCCGGTGATTGCCCGCGAGCGCCTTGCGCCGGATGTGGACAAATTCCTGAAGTCTCGCGGGCTCGATCGCAAGGACATCAAGTCTTGGGTCTGCCACCCGGGTGGCCCAAAGGTGTTGTCCGCCATCCGGGACGGTCTCGAGCTGTCAGATGAGGACGTGCGCTTTGCCTGGCGCGTGCTCGATCAACAGGGCAATCTGTCCAGCACCTCCGTCCTCATGGCCCTCAACGAAGCCATCGAGGAGGGCTCGCCCGGTAAGGGGGCGCCCGGATTGCTGCTCGCGATGGGGCCGGCTTTCTGTTCGGAGTTGGTGTTGTTCGAATGGCAGTAGGGCACTTTGCCTCCCGCCGCGAATTCCTAAAGGCTGCGGAGGCTGGTACCTAGAGGTCGGTGAGCGGGCTCGGGGGAGGACTCTTGTTGTGGCGGAGGTGCAATGGGCGTTGGTCCGTGGCTTTGGGATCAAGTTGGAAGCTCAATGGGGAGCCTTGCCCGTACGGGAAGGTGGACCTGAGGTCGGAGCCAAGCGCTTCCGTGCTGCTTCGTTCTCCTCGGTGCAGATCCTCAGGAAGTGATCTTGGCTTCATTGCTCTGCCCAGGTGCACGTTTTGGAGTGTGTCGCTCAGGCAAAGGCAAATGGGCCTTCCAATGCGAAGTGAGCCCAACCCTAAATTGAATAAAGGGTGTGAGGTGTTCGCCCTATGCGGGCTCGACAGATTTGTGCACTTCGCTTAGCGTGGCTAGCTCGCAACCCGTTGATCGGAAGCCGTCTTCGCTTCCGATGCAAACAATCCATTTCCCGCGCCTAGCGCACGGGGGGGTAATCATGAAAACTTCCAAGATCGCGGCTGTCGCTGCTCTCGCCTTCGCACTCTCTTCCACCGCCAATGCCCAATTCTCCGTGAGTGGTGGGGGCTCCAACATTCCCTCCTCAGGAACGGGCGGGGACGCCGTTTCCGCTGGGGACGGTGGGGCGTTCTACGACTCGGTCCAGGCGGGGCTGCAGGGCACCTCGAGCGTTGCTGTCGCCAACCCGGTGACGAGCATCACCTCCATCCAGATCCAGGGCTTGAGTCACACGTGGGTTGGGGACACTCAAGCGACCCTCGAGGACCCGAACGGTGTCGAGCATCTCGTCTGGTTGCGTCCTGGCTACCTTGCCACGGGCAACTTCGGCAACTCCGGCGACTTTGACGGTGGGAGCTACACCTTCGTCGGCGATGGCTCGGGTGCTAGCTTGCCGACGACCAGTGGCACCGGCGGTGCAGCTGCGGGGACCTACAACCAGACCTTCAGCAGCGGCGGCACCACTTGGATCAGCGGCACGAACGGCATCAACAACACCCCGATGGGTTCCATCACCGGCCCTGCTGGTAACTGGAGCCTCAACATCTACGACTGGGCCGGTGGCGATTCCGGTTCCTTCTCTGGCTGGACGCTCAATGGAACCGACGGCGCAGGCGGAAACGTCGGCAACGCTTACTGCTTTGGTGATGGCTCGGGAGCTGCTTGCCCATGCGGCGCGACTGGCGGTGCTGGCGAAGGCTGCATGACCACGAGCGGTTCCGGTGCTAGCCTTGCCGGTGGCGGAAACGCGGATGTGAATGCGGACACCTTCTCCCTGAGTGTGGCTGGCGCTCCTGCAGGCAAGCCCGGCTTGTTCTTCCAGGGAAACACGATGACGATGAACCCCATGGGAGACGGCATCATGTGCTCCAACTCGACCTCGCGCTACGGCGTGCAGTTCTTGAGCGGCGCTGGTGCAGCTTCGATCTCGGGGCTCGGTGCCAACAGCGCGAGCGGCGCGAGCACGAACTACCAGTTCTGGTTCCGCGATCCGGCCAACTCCTGTGGCGGCGGCTTCAACTACTCCAACGGTTGGACGGTGACCTGGCTCTAGACTCCTAGTGAGTGGGGGGGGGCAGAGACCCCCAAGTGCCAACGACAAAGCAGGCGGGTAAGTCGCATCGCGACCTACCCGCCTGCCTTATTTTGAGCGGACCTGTTCCTGACTGAGGGGCCAGCTCCAGGGGGGGAGCCGGCCAGATTCAGATCAGAAGCATAAGACCGGAGAGATCAACCCTTCGACGCGATGACCGCTTCGGTCAAGGCCGGCAGCACTTCGAAGGCGTCGCCGACGATGCCGTAGTCCGCCAGTTTGAAGATCGGTGCATCCGCGTCCTTGTTGATCGCGACGATCACGCCCGAGGTCTTCATGCCGGCCACGTGTTGGATCGCACCGGAGATACCGACGGCGATGTAGAGACCGGGAGAAACGACCTTGCCCGTTTGTCCAACTTGCTCGGAGTGCGGGCGCCAGCCGGCGTCCACCACGGCGCGACTTGCGCCGACCGCAGCATTGCCAAAGGCGTTGGCCAGGTCCTCGATGATCTTGAAACCTTCTGGCTCCTTGAGTCCGCGGCCACCGGAAACGACGACCGGAGCTTCCGCCACGTCGAGCTTGCCGCCTTCCTTGGGTGCGATACCGGTGATGGTCACGAGGCCGTCCGTCGACGCGGGCTTCTCGATGACTTCCGCGCTGCCGCCGGTCTCCTTAACTGGGAAGGAGTTGACGCGGGTGGTCGCGCAGAAGACCGCACCGCCCGAGGTGCAGTGGGCGATGACCTTGCCAGCCAACCAGGGCCGTGTGCCCTTGATCGTGTCGCCCGCAGCTTCGAGTTGGGTGCAATCGCTGAAGATGACGGAGTCGAGCAGCATGGCGACGCGCGGGGCGAGGTCCTTGCCGGTGCTGGTCGCGGCCGCGAGGAAGCAGGTGGCGCCCAACTCTTGCGCGGCGGCGGCCACGTCCTTGGCGGTGGCGTCTGGGCTGTAGCTGTCGGCGCCTGTCAAGCAGATGGCTTTGGTGGCCCCGTGGTTGCCAACGGTGGTCGCGGCTTGGGCTGCTTCGGGGCCGGTGAGAATGGCGGTGACGTCGCCGCCGAGGGCGCTGGCCGCTGCCAGGCACTCGAAGGAAGAGCGGCGCACTTGGCCGG
>CALCXM010000181.1 GCA_937905825.1 uncultured bacterium | reverse complement strand
CGCGGAGGTACGGAGTCAGGCACTCCCCCATCAGAAAAGTTCAATCCCGTTCGCCAGCCGCGTTGAGCGGGGAACTGATGGGGATGTGCCTGACTCCGTACCGCTAATTCCCTTCGTGGACAGGGGATCCGCGACAAATGCTCAGCCCCCCGGTAAATTGGCGGTCCATGAGCTCTCGACCATTGCTGCTATTCGACGGTGTCTGCAACCTCTGCCACTCCAGCGTGCGCTGGGTGCTGGCCAGGGACAAGCGAGCTCGATTCGACTTTGCCTCCTTGCAGTCCAAGGTGGCCCGCGAACAGCTCGCGAAGCGCTGGCCAGCGGGGAAAGAGCCCGACAGCATGGTGCTCGTCCTTGAGGGCAAGTTGCTGGCGCGCTCCGCCGCGGCGATTGGAATTTTTCGCCAGCTTGGTTTGCCTTGGTCCTTGGGCGCCGTGTTCCTCGTCGTTCCGCCTTTCCTGCGGGACGGGGTCTACTCCTGGGTCGCGCGCAATCGGTACCGTTGGTTCGGCAAGCGTGAGGTCTGTTCCCTTCCGAACCCGGAGATGATGGAGCGCTTTCTGGATGCGGGCGAGGACCTCAGTTCACCTAGGCCAGGGGACGAGTCGCTCTAGTGGTGCTTGCGGAGCCTCCCAAGAATTCTCGCCTTGGGCGCCCGCGTGTTGCTCTTCTCTGCGGGCTGCTGCTCGCTCTTGCGGCGCCGGCTGGACTCGCGGAAGAGAGGGAACAGATTTCCGGGCTACGCGCCAACGGACTGAAGATCGAAGGGGGCGAGCTTTGCCGTGATCAAGTTCCTGAGCAAGGCCACCCGGCACAAGGCAACGGAGTTCCTTTGGGCTGCACGCTTGCAGGCGGGCCTGGTGAGATTCACGCCGTCGACAAGCTGCCGGGGGGAACCACGTTCATCGCTGCGCAGCGCGGGCTCTTCGCCTTGAGCGCGGACGTGAAACACCTGGACCCCGTCGAGCTGAAGGATGGAGCACCCGCGGGCGCGCCGCTTGGGATCGTCGCCCAAGGGACCGATCGACTTTGGATCGTCACGCAGTCCGAGCTCGGATGCATTGATACGCGCCAGGCCTTCGGGCGGACTGTGCCTGCAGCGGAATTGCCGGGGGGGCCCTACAGCGGGCTTTGGGCGGGAAACGACGGGGCGCTGCATCTAGGGACCAGCTCCGGCTTGTTCGTGTATCGGCCGGACCAAGGCTCTGGCCCCGGGATCAGCGCGCTCACCATCAATGGCCAGGGGCACGTCCCCGGAAAGCGGATCGAACTCGATCACGGGAATCCCCTGGTGCTTCAAGCCCAAGGGCAAGCGAACGGTGGAGCCACCTTCCGCTATCGCTTGCAGGACCAACACCGCTGGACGCCACTGGAACGCTCCGCAGAAACCCTCGCGGGCCTGGAGCCGGGCAATCACAAGATCTACGTCAGCGCCTTTGATCGTGACTTGCGACGTTCCGCGCCCGCGGTCGTCCAAGTGCATGTGCGTTACCCTGCGATGCTCGCGACGAATCGCCTGCCCTTGATCTTGCTCGGGGTCTGCAGCTTGCTGCTGGTCGGTTTCTTGGGTTGCGCGCGCAAACTCGGGGGAGGTTTCGCTCGCTACAAGCGTGCCCTGCTCTCCTGCTTCTTGCTGATCCTTGTTGGCTTCCAGGCGGTCGTCGGTCTGGTGTTCCCCCACGGTCGCAGTTGGCCCTTCGTCGGGTTCACCATGTACACGCAGAGCTTCGAGGAGAACCAAGCCATTCACCATCAGAAGCTCTACATCCGACGGGTGGATGGGCTGCTGCGAGAGCTTCCGAGACTGAAGCAGGCTTACAACGAACCGCAACTGCGCCAAGCCCTCGTGCCGGTTGCCCAAGGGGATGCCCAGGCGCGCGAGCAGTTCCTGCAACTGCTCAATAGCCATTTGGAAGCCAGCTACGCCGGGTTCCTGGTGCTCGACCATCGCACGCGCTTGACTCCAGCGGGGCCGATTCCCATCGCGCCCATCGTGCAGTGCGCCTATCCGCCGGAGCTCTTCGATGATCGCTAGAGCCTGGAACCGCTTTTGGTTTTCGGAGGGGTCGCTGCTGCGCTTGGCGTACTTCAGGATCCTCTTGATGGTCCTGTGCCTGATGGACCTGATCGCCTACTCCGGTCAAGCCTTCGCCAACGCGAAGCTGGTTAGCTCAGGCGCACCATTGGCCAATTGGCGTCCGATCTACCTGTTCTCCGTGCTCGGGATCGAGCCCATGGGGACCGCGCTGGCCCAGGGGATTTTTGTCGCGGCCATCGTCGCCATCGCCTTCTCGATCTGCGGCCTGTTCACGCGCAGCGCTTGCTTGGTGGCCGGCGTGCTCGTGCTCTACTGGTCGGCCTACTGTTACTCCTTCGACAAGCCGCACCACGAGAAGATCGCCATGGCCTTCGCCTTGATCGCCTTGCCTTTGGCCCCGGCGGGCGCGCGCTTCTCCTTGGACGCCTTCTTCCGGCGACTGCGCTTGGCTCGTAAGGGACTGAGCCCGCGCTTGCCCGCTATGTCGAGCGAGGCGAGCTTTCCCTTGCGCCTGACGCAGATCACCATCGTGTTCGGTTACGCCTTCGCGGGCTGGACGAAGCTAGCGGTCTCCGGCTTTGAATGGGCCAATGGCTACACGCTGATGTCGATCTTGTTGGAGTACGACAACAGCTTGTCGAAGGCCTTCACGTCCAGCGTTGCCGTCGCTCAACTGTTCAGCGTGGGCGCGCTCACCCTGCAAGCCACGTTCCCCCTGGTGATGTTCTTCCCGCGCCTGCGCTGGATCTATTTGCCCGCGGCCACGTCCTTTCACCTGGCCACATGGTGGTCCATGGGAAGCGCCCACTACATGACCTTGTGGTTCATGTTGATCGCGTTCATTCCATTGGAGCGCGTGCCCGCCTGGTTCAAGGCTGGGCTGCAAAGCACGTCCTGGGTGCGCAAGTTGGCGGTCTGCGTGAGTGTGCTGGTGCCGGCACTCGGTTCCACTTGGGTGCTGTTCCTGATCTTGCCCAAGTGGTTGCTAGGGTTCCTTGTCGTTCCGACTTGGGGCCTCCTGCTCTCCCTTTCCAAGGCCCCCCAGCTCCAAGTTTGGTTGCCCGCCCAGGCTTTGCGCGCGCGCGCGGTGCTCGAAGCCTTGGATTGGAGCGGGCGATTGGTGCTGCACGAATCCCCCGCTACTCAAGCAGGGCTGACCGTGCGGCGCGTTGACGCCCCGGAGTTGGTCGGGCGGGAGGCGCGCGTGGCGGTTCTGCGCAACCTGCCCCTGACGAGCCTACTCGCTGGTCTCGCCCGTTAGTTCCAAGGTCACCACACACTCCACGTGAGGCGTGTGCGGAAAGAGATCCACCGGGCGCACGCGGGTGACGCGATAGCCCCCTTCGATCAGCTTCGCCATGTCCTTGGCGCCGTTGTGAATGTTGCAGGAAACGTAGACGATGCGCTTGGCCCCCAGGGCCAGCAGCTTGGGGGGAACGTCCGGGTGCAGGCCAGCGCGCGGCGGGTCGACGATGCATACGTCCGGCCGCGGCAAGGGGCTGTCCTCGGCCAGGGTCGCGTCCAATTCCGTCAGCACGTCCCCTTCGAAGAAGTTCACATTGCTGACTCCGTTGCGTTCCGCGTTGCCGATCGCATCCGCCACCGCTTCGGGGACTTGTTCGAAGGCCAGCACCACCTTCACAGAAGCAGCCAGCACCAAGGCGATCGAGCCCGCGCCGGAGTAGAGGTCGTAGACCACCTCGTCCCCGCGCACGCCGGCTTCCTCGCGAACGATCTCGAACAGCCGCTCCGCTTGAACCGTGTTCACTTGGAAAAAGGAACGGGCGGAGATGCGAAAGCGTATGCCGAGCAGCAACTCTTCGATGTAGCCTGGCCCGTGCAGCGTCCGTTCGCTCTCCCCGTGAGCCACCATGGCAACCCCCGTGTTGATCGTTTGAACGATGGTCGTGATCTCAGGGTGATGCTCGAGCAGTGCCTTTGCAAAGGGCTCGATCAACTCCGGCGCTTCTCGGGAGGTCACCAGATTTACCATCACCTCGTCCGTGTTCACCGCGTGGCGCAGCACGAGATGACGCAAGAGGCCCGTGTGTTCGAAGATATGCCAAGCGTCCAAGCCCTGCTCGAGGGCCAGCTTGCCGGCCGTGCGCATGATGCTCTCGCCAGCAGCAAACACGATGTGGCACTCGGCCAGCTGAATCACCTTGCTAAACAGCCCGGGGGGATGCAAACCGAGGGCGAAAGCCGACTCGGCTCCTTGCGGTTCGTGGGGAGCGATCCAACGCCGGGAGCTGAAGGTGAACTCCATCTTGTTGCGGTAGTTCCACGGATCAGCGCAGGGCACGACTGGGTCGACAATGGGCAACTCGGGCCACTCCGCGGCGGCCAAGGCCTCTTCGACCATGCGTTGCTTCTCAGCGACCTGCACCGTGTAGTCGCAAGTCTGGAAGGAGCAACCGCCACAGTCGCCGGCGTGTTGGCAGCGGGCCTCCACGCGGGCTGGTCCCGCCTCGAGCAGTTCCAGGCGATGCGCATCCAGGACGTGGCGCCGGCGCTTCTTGACCACCAGCTTCCAAAGGTCCCCGGGGACGCCGCCGCGCATGCGCACGCTGTACACCCCGCTGGTTCCGATGGCGTGGCCCTTGCGATCAAAGTGCTCGATTTGGCCTTCGAGCTCGTCCCCCTTGCGGGGCTTTCGTGTGGATTGAGGATCAGTCATGGTTGGATGCGGCGAAGTCTACCCACCCCGAGCACAAATTTGGGGCGCAGTCCGTATTCCCTCTGACCAGGGGAACTATGGTCGTTCCATGGGAATTCGAAACTGGCTCCTGCTCCTGGCCCTGCTCTTGGGCCCAACCCCACCCGCGGTCGCTCAGGTCCCGACCCGGGCCGAGCTCCAGGGCGAATTGGCTCAGATTGAGACCTTGGGCAATGGCGCGACCTCCCAGCAGTTTTTTGACTTGGCGCGAGGCCGCGACGCGGAGTCCTTTGCGACCCTGCGGGATGCCTTGAAGCACGTGAACAGCGCCGTGCCGACCTTGGCCGCCTACGGAGCTTTCGCCCTCTACAAGGGCTCCTCGCTCGAGACCGGCGTTTGCAGCTACCTCACGCGCCAGGCGTTCAAGGGTCCGAACAACACGCACCAGATTGCCGCCACCCGCGCCCTGACCTACTTCTGGCAAACGGCGGACGCGGACTTGATGCGGGTGCTCAATCAACACCCCCTAGCAGCCTGTCGGCAAACCGCCATGGAGCCGCTCTTGCCGGGCATGTTGGAGGAAGGCGGGCGCAGCAACTGCTTGTTGATTCTCAAGAACTCCACGGGAGTGCGTGAGAACAAAGTCCCCCTGATCGGTGCCTTGCGGCGCATGCTCGGCCCGGAGGAGGAGGCAGCCATGGCCAGTCACCTGCGCATCAACGACACGCCGCGGGCCATCAAGTTGGCGATCCTCACGGTCTTGTCGGAACGCAGCAGTGAGCTGGCACGCATTGCGATCGAACGGCGGCTCGAGGACAAGGACGAGGTCGTGCGACTGCGCGCGGTGCGGCAGATCGCCAAGAACGCGGACGTGGAACAGCTACGCCGCTTACGCGACGTGGTCTCCGACGGCAGTCCGGAGTTCGTTGTGGGAGCCATGCTCGTGCTCGCCGAATCGCGCAAGGGCGATCCCGAGTGGGTCTCAGAGCTTTACTCCTTCACGAAGTCCCAGAGCATCGCCGTGCGTCTCGGGGCGACCCGCGCCCTCGGACTCATTCCGACGCGACCCGCCTTGAAGCTCCTGCACAAGCTCCTGAATGATCGCGATCTGGACGTGCGCCTGGCAGCGATAGAGCAAGTGGCCGAGCAGCACCAACTCGAATCCGTTCCCGTGCTGATTCCCATGCTGGCCTCCCCGCGGCACCTCATCACCCATGAAGCAGCGCGCGCCTTGCGCTTGCTCACCGGTCAGGACCACGGATTCTCACGGTCTCGATGGGAAGCTTGGTTCGCGGACGCGGGCCCCACTTTGCAGTTGCCCACGGTGCAAGAATGCTTGGCCTTGGAAGAGGCCCGTCGCGTGCGCCGCAGCGGAGAGGGCGGCGGCACGAGCGCTTCCTTCTACGGACTCCAGATCACCAGCACGCGCCTGTGCTTTGTCCTGGACACGTCCGGGTCCATGGCCTCGCGTGCTTCCGGTCGCGGAACCCATGGACCGGACCATCACACCACTCGCATGGAAGTGGCCAAGTTGGAATTGAAGAACGCTCTCAACCAACTGCTGGATGGCGTGCGCTTCAACTACATCACCTTTGATTCCGTGGCGCGGGCCTACAAGAACGACCTCACGAGGCTCGATAGCAAGTCCCGCAAGAAGGCCCTCGACCAAGTGGAGCAGATCTTCCCCGCGGGGGAAACCGCCTTGTTCGATGGGCTGCGGCTCGCGCTGAAGGACGAACAGATCGACACCATCTATCTTCTAACGGACGGGGTTCCGACGAAGGGCGAGCTCGTCTCCGAACAGGCCATTCTGAATCGGGTGGCGGAGTTGACGATCGACCGCAAGATCCAGATTCACGGGGTCGCGATCGGTCAAAGGTCTTCCCTCTTGAAAGCCCTGTCGGACGCCCACGGCGGGTTCTATACGGAGATCCTTTAGCCTGCGCGCGGCGGACCCGAGTCAGCCCGGGCTCACTCGCCTTCCCCTGACTCACTCACCTTCGTAGAGGAACTGTTTCCAGTTGGCGGCCCACCAGGCTTCCCAACGTTTGGTTCCTTCGAAGCGCTCCCCGGCCGGACCTTGCGGATCGAAGCGAAACTGCTTCCCAGTGATCGCGCGCAAGGCGCTCACCGCGGCCATGCGCACGGTGCCATCGCCATCCTCGAGCGCCACGATCAAGGACTTCGTCGCGGACCTCGACTTGGTACGTTCCAGGACCCGCGCGGCAAGGGCGCGAATGTACGCATCCGAATCGGAGAGCAAGGCGGTCACGTGGCGAATCACGCCCACGTCACTCACGTTGGCCAAAGCGAAGAGCGCCGACACGCGCTCGATCGGATCCTCGTGCTTGAGTTGGGCCACCAATTGCCCGAGTTCCCCTTCGGGCACGAGCACCTTGGCTTTTGGCTCGCGCTTCTCCACCCGCGATCCACCGCGGGCCGCCGCTTCTTGCAACTCGAAGACGCGAGCTTGCAAGAAGAGCAGTTGTTCCTCGAGCTCCGCCAGCTTCTCGGATGAGCCAGAGGCAAACATCGGGTCGCGAACCGTGGAGGGAGCAAACCCTTCGAGGTCCTGCTCGGCACCTTGAATTCCAACACCGCCCTCGCTGAGCGTCTCACGCAATTCCGCCAACTGCTGCTCGAACACGTCGAAGCGCTTGAGCTCGGCGTACACGGCGTTCTCGCCGGCTTCGCGCCCCGCGGAGATCATTCCCTCGCGCGTTCCCTTTTGACGGTCCGAGACCTGCTCGAACTTGCGTTGGAAGTCGTCGAAGCGCCTGCCCTGTTCGCGCCCATCCAGCTCGTCCTTCACAAACGTGGCGACCACCGCAGTCAACGTCAAAAGGATCGCAAAGAGCCCGAGCACCGCCGCCACCTTCGGAGTGACGTGCTCCGTCGCGATGGAGACCACCGTCTCTTCCGGCTTTGACTCAGGAGACGACTTCGACCCCATCGCGAGGTTGCAAGTGTGACAAGTGACGCGCTCGCCGTTCAAAGTGGCCGAACCGGAATCGATGTCCGCGCGCGGCACGCCTTCCTGGCACAGATCGCAAAAGTAGAGTTCCATTGATGTTGGGTTCGGTCGGGTCAGGGTCGTGAATCCGGCCGGGGATCTGGGGTCCAAGCTACGGGACCCCGGGACGAAGGGCTACACCTCTCGCAGGCAGAGGTTTCTGAATCCCCCCGGTTGATTGCCTTCCAGCTCGAAATCACTGGGGCGGCTGGACCCTTTGGGAGGGCTGGATGCGCTCGGCCGCTTGGGCGTGGGCCGTGTAGCTCCCATCGTTTGTGGGCATCCCCGCCCCGCATCGATCGAGGGCCGTGTAGACCCCCAGGCAAACCACGTTGGCCAGATTCAAGCTGCGGATGCCCTCTCGAATTGGGATGTAGACGCGCGCATCGCCATGGGCTTCGAGCAACGCTTCGGGCAGTCCGTTGCCCTCGCTGCCAAAGACCAGGACATCGTCGAGTTCGAAGTTCGCTTCAAAGAGCGACTTGCCGCCCCGCGCAGAGAACAGCTTGAGACGCTCTGCCAGTGCACGTTCGGAAGAGCTCGCAAGTGCCTCGCGGGCCGCCTCCCAATTCTCGTGAACATGCAAGTCCACCATGGGCCAATAGTCGAGACCTGCGCGCTTCAAGTAGCGATCTTCCAAGGAGTAGCCCAGGGGTTTCACCAAGTGCAAGGGCAAGCCGGTTGCTGCCGAGAGCCGCGCGGCACATCCGCTGTTGTGCGGAATCTCCGGGTGCATCAGAACGATTTCCATGGGCGCAGCTTAACGAGTCTGAGACTCCACGCTTGGAAGAATTCAAGAGCCTTAAATCCATAAAAGGAACACGCTCAATTGTCTCCTCCATCCAATTGCCAATGCGCCGCATCTGGTGCACCCTTGTCGGGCGCCAACTAGCGGCCCCGTACCAATCAGTCCGTAGATAGAACTCCCCATGCCCAAGATCACCTTTCCAACCACCGGAGCTTCCCACGAAGTCGAGGCTGGATCCGACCTGCTCGACTTCCTCCAATCCAACGATTCCCCCATCTCCCTTGGGTGCACCTCCGGTGCTTGCGGTACCTGCACCGCAGTGGTTGAGTGCGAGGAAGGGGCTGTGCAAGCTCTGACGACGGACGAGATCGAGCTGCTTGAGCACACCACGGACGAGGCCAATGCGCGCCTTTGCTGCCAGCTGAAGGTCCACGGCGACATCAGCATCAGCCCGCTCCAGTAAAGCGAACCACCAGAATGCACGCGGCGGCGCTAACCTCGGGTTGGTGCCGCCGCTTTCATAGGTAGGCAACCCAACAGCTTCAGCCAACACCATGAGCGACCAACCCTCCCCAGAACTACGCGTCGTCAGCCTGCTCCCCTCCGCCACCGAGATCGTCTGCCTGGTGGGAGGCCAACCCAACCTCGTCGGCATCTCCCACGAGTGCGACTACCCCGCGGGAGTCGAGCAGCATCCGATCCTGACTTCCAGCAAGGTCGACTTCTCCCCCAGCTCCCTCAAGATCGATCAAGACGTGCGCGCCTTGATGACCCACGCGCTCGCGGTCTACGACATCGACACCGAGCGCCTCGAAGCCGCCCGCCCGGACTTCATCGTGACCCAAGACCTGTGCGACGTCTGCGCCGTCTCCCTCGCGGATGTGGAACGCGCCTGCGCCCAAGTGTTGCCGGACACCAAGCTGGTCAACTTGCATCCCACCCGTTGGTCGGAAGTCATGGACGACATTCAAACCGTCGCCAACGCCCTCGGAGTTCCCGAACGCGGCCGCACCGAAGTCGCCAAGATCGAAGCCCGCCGCGCAGCGATCACCAAGCGCAGCGCCGCCCTCGGCACGCGCCCCAAGGTGCTCACCATCGAGTGGCTCGACCCGGTCATGCTCGGTGGAACCTGGATGCCCGAGCTCGTCGAAGCCGCCGGCGGCGACGCCCTCGTCACCGAGCCCGGCCAACACGCCCCGACGCTCACCAAAGCTGAACTGCAGAAGCTCGACCCCGCCCCCGATGTGGTGCTCATCAAGCCCTGCGGCTTCAAGCTCGAGCGCACCTTCAGCGAACGCCCAGTCATCGACGCCCTGCTCGCGGACCTCGATTGGCCCGCCGTCAAAACCGGCGCCATCTACGTCGCCGACGGCAACGCCTTCTTCAACCGCCCCGGCCCACGCTTGATCGACTCGATTGAGATTCTCGCGGCCTGCACCCACCCCGCGGAGTTCGCTGACTTCACGGAAAAGCACAAAGACTCGTTTGTGCGGTTGTAGGTCTTCGGAGCCACTTTAGGCGCGGCCGTCCCCCGGCCCCATCCTCGGGCCAGAATCCGGTCATGGCCGAGCCGAGCGATTGAGTTGGACCTGGAGCCGGTCAATCGGCACCGTGGGGCGATGGCGAAGACGATCAAAACCCTCCAAGCCCTGCGCGGCGAGCGTTACTTCCGCTGGCGCGGTGGCGACGTCTCGCGCTTGGAAGGGCTGACGGATGCGGTGATGGCGTTGGCCATGACCTTGCTGATCGTTAGCTTTGAAGTGCCGGAGACTTGGGGAGAGATGACGACGATCTTTCGGCAGGTGCCGGTGCTCTTGATCTGCTTCAGCATGATGGTGATGTTGTGGTTCTACAACTTTCAGTTTCACCGACGGTTTGGGTTGGAGAATATCTACACGGTGGTGTTGAACGCGGTGTTCATGTTCCTCGTGCTCGTCTACGTGTATCCGCTCAAATTCCTGTTTAGCGTTCTTGTGGGCCGGGTATTGGGGGGCGAGCAGGCCAATCCAGGCGACATCGACGGGGTGAGCATGATGGTCATCTACAGTTCCGGGGTGTTCGCCATTTTCGGCGTGCTGTTCTTGATGAACATGCACGCGTACAAGCACCGGGACACGCTGGAGCTGGATTTGGCCGAGCGCCACCTAACCCGCGCAACCCTGCGAGAGCACGCCATCCACATGAGTTTCGGCTTGGCTTCCATCCTCCTGGCATTGGCAGCCTCAGAAGACCACCCCTGGCTAGTCTCCGCATCCGGCATGGTCTACTTCGGCGTGGGTCCAGCCCAAGGCTTTGCGGGCTTCGCGTCGGGCCGGAAACTCAGGGCAACTCTAGCTCGGGAAGCGGCGATAGCGAACGCCACTACGGAGCGGAACTAAAACGCTTCGGCCAAGGCCAGCGTCAGGCTCAAGCCTGTGATCGCGGCCCGTAGCATGCGCAAACCGTCAGGGCGGGAGATCGCTTTGCGGGCGAAGCCCTCGTTCGGGTGGCAGAGACGAAACGCGAAAGCAATGCGCGAAGGATGTTGGCTCCGAGGAGCCAATGGAAGGCGAGCTTTACTCCCCGCTCCCCCCCTGTGGCTTTTGAGCGATACCTTCTGCAATCAAGAATCCATCTTCGATCTCCAGGGTGCGGTCCACGAGGTCCAGGGAACGGTGGTCGTGGGTCACCACAAGGACACCGGCTCCACGCTCGCGGGCCGCGCTGCGGAAAAGTTCCATCACTTGCCGACCACGCTCCTTGTCGAGGGAGGCGGTTGGCTCGTCTGCGAGGACTAGGGCTGGCTCGTGGATCAGGGCGCGGGCGATCGCGACCCGTTGTTGCTGACCGCCGGAGAGTTCCACCGGATAGTGAGCGCCACGGTCCCCGACACCGAGGGTCTCGAGCATCTCGCGGGAACGTTGGCGGGCGATTCGCTGCCCGACACCGTCGAGTTCGAGAACCAGGCGCACGTTCTCTTCTGCCGTCAGGAACGGAATCAGGTTCGAGCGCTGAAAGACGAATCCCAACTCACGGCGGCGGACTCGGTTGGTGTTCCCGACAAACTCGCCATCGCGGATCACCACTTGACCGCCGATCTCAAGGTCACCACCATCCGGTTCATTGATCAGTCCAAGGATCGTGAGCAAGGTCGACTTGCCGGATCCGGAGGGCCCGAGCAAAGCGATCACTTCGCCCGACAAGAGCTCGAAATCGGTCTCACCTAGGGCGCGCACGTAGGTATTGCCCTCCCCGTAGTGCTTGGAGACTTTGCGGGCCACCACGGCTTTTGATCGTTCGCTCATCCGGCCAGCACCTCGTTGGGATCCGCAGCAAGTGCCTTTTTCATGCCGATCGCACTCGCGATGGAAGAGATTGCCAGGACAAGAAGGGCCAGCATGATCAGGTGCTCGTTCTCCAAGATGACGCGCCGGGGGAAGCGCTCAAAGGCGTAACGACCAACGACGATGGCAATCGTGTAGGCGATGGCGCCTAGCAACAGCGCCTCCTGCAGAATCATTCCGAGGATCACCGTCTGCTTGGCACCAAGCAACTTGAGCAGCGCGATGGAGTGCAACTTGTCGACGGTCATGGTGTAGATGATCAGGCTCATCAAGATCGTGGAGATCACAACGAGCAAGGCGCGAAATAGGCCGATTTGCTTGCGGGTCTTCTCCACAATGCCCCCGAGGATCAACTCGTTCTGGTCCTCTTGGCTGTAGACGGAAATGTCCTTCCAGGTGGCCAAACGCTGCTTCACCATCTCGATGGAGGCGCCCGGTGCCACGTTGATCATGACCGCCGATACGGGCGCAGGAGCAATGGCCGGGATAAGGCCCGTTGCCGTTTCCGCGAAGCGCACAAACTCTGGGTCATTGCCTAGCCAACTCTCCCGGATGCGTTGCGTGCGCGCTTCTCGGTCGAGTCGAATCGCCTCGCTGGACTGATCGTACTGAATGCTTTGTGCATCGGCCCTGGTGAAGAAAGCCACCGCATCCCCAGCGGACGCGAGGATGCCCTTGGTCACACCCACGACCGTGTACATGTCCCGCGCCAACCGAATGCGCTCCCCCAACTGCAAGCCCAAGGACTCATCGACGATGACCTCGTAGTGCGCCTGGTCGAGGGGCCGTCCTTCGATCAGGGGAATGCTCTCTCCTTTATCCACTGGCCAAGCAAGGCCTACAGCGGTGAAGCGCAAAGGCCTGCCATCGGGGAGTTCGCGTTGAATCGTGTGGGCCACATAGCTGCGAGCACGCGCAACCCCGGGCACGGCCAAGGCGCGATCCTCAAGATCTGCTGGCAGCCGTGATAGTTCCGCGAAAGGACCACGTGTGTCCCGCTGGACAACCCACAGGTCGGCCTGCAGGCTTGCGGGCAAGGCCGTCGCGTCCACGATGATGCCGTTGTAGATGCCGGTCATGGCCAGCACCACCGTAAGCAGCAAGCCGAGCCCCACAGCCGTCAGAGTAAAACGACTCAGATCGTGCCGAATGTCCCGCAGAGCTAGGTTCACGGGGTTCCCTCCACGCCTTCCCCGCCGCCATCCAGAGCGCCCACAAGGGTCACTCGGTCGCCTTCCTTCAAGTCGGGCTTCGCGGCTCGGGAGGCCAACAGGGAATCCCCGGCAGCAAGGCCGCTCTTGACTTCGAAGAAGCCGCGCCCTGACAACCCCAGCTCGACCGCTTGAAAGCGTGCGCGGGAGTTGTCCTCAACGAAGACTCCCTGCTCACTCCCTCGGCGGACAAGCAGTCCTGCAGGCAAACGCAAGACATCGTTGGCCCTCGACAACTCGATCCAAGCATCGACTCTTTGCCCGAAGACAAGATCCTGTGGCATCTCTTTGAAGGCGATGTCCACGAGTAGCTCTCTGGTTTCGCGATCCACCTCTCGGCCAATTCGAGCGACAAATCCCGGCAGCTCCGCGTTCGGATTCGAGCGCAAAACGACGCGGGTCGCCAGGCCGACTTGCAGCCCCGCGAGGTGCGACTCATCGACCCAGACGCTCGACCAGACCGTGTCGGTCGCCGCAAGCCTGAGCACCGGGGAGCCGGGCACCGCCACATCACCGACCTCTCTCTCGCGCAAAACAACGGCGCCATCAAATGGGCTGTGCAGGATCGTTCGGCCCAGCTCCACTTCGGCACGCGCCAGCTTGCGCTGGGCCACACGGATGCCCGCTTCGCCCTCGGTCATCGCCGCCTTCGCACTTGCCAACTCCGCGATGGCGACCTTCTCGCGCTCCTCGGCAACATCCAGCCGTTCTGCGGAGGCGGTCCCCGCGTTGACCAGTGGAGCGGTTCGTTTGAGGTTGTCCTGGGCACCTTGCAGCACAGCCTTTGCGCGTTCGATGTCTGCCTGCAACCGCAACCGGGTCGACTCCGCGCGCGCCACCTCCTGGCGCGCCGACTCCACCTCGGCCTGGAAGGTCTTCTGATCCAGGCGGGCTAGCACTTGCCCCGCCTCCACAAGATCACCCTGGTCCACCAGGATTTCAGCAACCCTGGCGGTGACTTCGAACCCCACCCCCACCATCCGGCGGCTTTCGATGGACCCGCTGCCCAAAGCCTCGCGCACAACCACCCCCTTGGCCATCACGTGTCCATGGACGGGCACTGGCTTGAAGACGACCAGATAGGTGGCAATCGCCGCAAGGGATATGGCGAGCAGCAGGGTGATGAGCTTCTTCATAGTGTTCTCTGAATCAGAGGAGGCTTGCTTAGCTCCCCGCCCAGGCGGTCAAGGATCTCTCCCAGACGCCAGCACCTCCCATGGTATCGAAAGCAACTGACAAGCCCCTAGATCCTATGGGCGCCACGAACCATCTGTGGCCCAGACTCCTAGGGAGCCTCGACGTGAACAAGGGACAGCTCACCAGGCGAGATGATTAGTTCGCCCTCCTGGGTCCAACCCTGCGCACTCGTGACGCGCCACTTGTAGGAGCCTCGGGGGAGCCCGGAGAGATCGAGGACTCCACTTTCGTTCGTCAGCAGGGATGCAGGATTGGCGTCGATCAACCGGTTGTGCACCCAACTCGTGAGCGGCTCTCCGAACTCGATGGAGGTCAGGCTCACCGCGGCACCAGACAAGGGTTGGGAACTGGCAGTCTCCACTTGAAATTGAGCGCCTCCGAGTCGCCGGACTTGGACGGTCTCGGGCGAGCCCCCTGGGCCCACTGTCACTTCGATATCCCGAGTCCAAATCTCTGGGCTGGAGAGGTCGACGCCGTAGGTTCCAGCGCTGAGCTTGTCGAACTGAACGAGACCATTCGTATCTGTCTTTCGAGCATGGGCCACATCGACATTGCGATTGCTAACAGCGCAAGGCCGACACTCGACGCCAGAGACCGGGGTCTCTCCGTCGAGCACTCTCAAGCGAAGCGAATGATCCGCCTTCAGCTCAAGCTCAGTGACCTGCGCGGATCCCTGGGCGAGTTGCACAGGAATCTCCCAGGCCTCCCCCAACTCAGAGTGCTGAATGCCAGCGAAGGCCTCCATGCGACTCGCCCCTTCGACCGTGCAGATCCCGTTGGAGTCGCTCACCGCGCGGCGCCAGAGTGGGTAGGTCGGGGAGTACAGGGAAAGTGCCGCCCCAGGAATTGGCCGACCCTGTCCGTCGACGATACGGAAGACGGAGTCTTCCCCATCAAAGCGAAGGTGCACCTTCGCCGTACTGGCTTCCGCGACACGGACGAGCGCGGAACCCAACACTCGAACGTCTTGCGCGACCTTCACGATGTAGGTTCCAGGGGGCACCTCCTTGATCAGTGCGTGCCCGTTCTTTGGCAGGTTCATTCCACGCACCAACGCATTCGTTCCGCGCGAGTAGCTATCGACCCGTAGGCTCGCGGAGGAAGGAAGGTCGCCCTCGTAGGATCCAAGATCGAGTTCGACCTCGATCGCGCCGGACCCCCCCACTTCGAACTCGACCACCCAGTCTCGTCCTCGCGGCCGGGGCAATTTGCGACTCAGTCCAGTCCCGTCCGGCAAGAGAACAGAAACGGAACGAGTCGTGGAGGGGATTCCCTCGAACAAGGCAACTCCGCTAGAAGAGAGTGGGCGGTAGGGGTGCCATTGACCCGGAGGATCCTCAATGCTGACCTGGCATAGAGCGGGATCGAAACTCCCAGGGAAACGAAGCCGGACCTCTAGGTTCAGCAGCGGTTGGAGCTGGATTGTGCCGAACGAAACCGGTGTGCCAGCGTCTCCATCCTCCCAGCGCGTGACGGACGTGAAGCCTGGAGCTTGAATCCGGATCGCGTTCCTCCCGGGTGCGAGTGCTTCGAGGACGAACCCTCCGTCAGGCCCGACCCGAATTGGCGCCCCCCTGTTCGCAATGAGTTTGCGCCCATCGTGGAGAAAGGCCTGAACCGTCGCTTGCGGCAAGGGCTCACCCGACTCGTCTTGGACGAATCCTCGTCCAGCCAAAGGATTCTGAAGTTGAAGCTCCACTTCGGTGACCTCACCTTTGCGGACGAGAACAACCCGTGACTGCGAGGGTCCCCAGGTCTTGGAGGATGCAACCAACTGACATTCGCCCAAGGGCGCCTCGTCAAGTTCGAACTGGCCATCCGCCGAACCCGCAAAGCTCCGCGTGAATTGCTCCTCGGACGTCTCGGTTGCCCACAAGGTGATGTCAAAATCAGAGACCGGCTCACCATTCGCCAGGCAACGGCCACGAACCGAACCTGCCACAGCGAGATCGAGGATGTGGACGGTCGGATCTGTCTCAGGTACACGGGGGCCTGGGGCGGAACGCGTGACGTACCCCGCTGCACTCCCGCGGATCGTCTTGATCGGGCCGGGCGGGCAAGCGACAAATCGAATGTAGCCGTCGCTACGGACCCTTCGGGAGTACGTGCAATGGGGATCCATCCCATCCCAAAGGAGTTCCATGCTGCCGTCCTTCAAGAAGGCACCGGAAGTGTCGCCCCCCTCTGCGAGGGCAAACCAAAGCTCGTGACCCAGCTCGCTATCCATCTCGATGAACACGTGCTCCCCGGGGCTGGGCGCGTCGATGAAGCGAGTTCGAGGAACCACGTGCTTGGTCCGCAACCGAAAGGAGAACCGCTCCGCAGCGGTCAATGGGATTCTGATTGGACCCCATTCGAGGCTCGCGGACTCCACTCCGGGGCGCGCCACGCTTTGGAATTGTCCCGCTCTCCAGCTGTCAATTTCCACGGAGAGCTCCGGCTCCGTCACCTGCCCCCCGCCCTTCAAGAGGATGCGACCCGACGCTGTGAAACTCGGGTGGAGAACCAGCTGAATGGGCTCCACGTACTCGCCGGTCCAGGCGCTCGAAACTTGGTCGTCCAAACTCGCGTGCACTTGGTGAGTGCCCCCAAGATTGGGGAGCAACAGGCGGCCACCCACTGGGCTGGGTGCATTGCGCCGCAAGAACACCCGGGCCAACTCGGCGCCATCGAGCGGCTCCAGGGGTTGGCGAGAATTGTCAACCAGTGCAATCAGGTGAACGAGTGCGCCCTCGAGTCCCCTCCCGGCGACATCGACCACGTGCACATCCAATGCCTGCGCCGACTCCATCACGTACGATTCGCCTTGGGGCCAATCGACGGGATCCGCCTCCAACAGGATTGCCTTGGCCGCTGTGCCGGGCTGCGTCGCCCAAACGACCGATGGACTGTCCGCGTCCATGTCGGGGGCGTCCGGAAATTCGAAGGACCCGTTCATGCCAGAAACGGCCCAGGTCGTGTTCGCTTCGAACCACTCATCCCCGTAGAGCCATGGCCCAATGTCTTGCCACTTGCTTTGTTCGACAAGGTCGTTCGAAAACCAAGTCCACGAGAGCTGAACCCCTTCCAAGCCTCCACCGTTCTCGTCGACAAGGATTCCGGAGAAGGCGGCCAGCTCGATTGTCTCCCGGGAACTTCCTGCCGGGGGTGTCGCGTTCGATGGACTTGCAGATTCTCGCGATTCGAAATCGATTGCTTCTGGAGTGGACTCTACCGGGATCCCGACAGCTGTCTCCGGCTCCGGGGAAAGCTCGCTGAGGACCACTTCCAGCGCCTGCCCAAGCGGCTCGGTTGTCGAACCGTTGTCCTTCAGGAGCACGCCAACCACGACGAGCCCCACAAAGCCCAGGATTGCGATCCACCAGCGTGAGGCTCCTCTGTATTCCGTCATCAAGCCAGCCGCAGGACAAGCATCAAGGCAGGGGGGTGAAGGGAACTTGGGCCTTGGCCAAGACCCTCTCCTGACGAGTGGGTGGAATACCGCTGCCACTTCCGAACGCTACATTTCCAGTCCGCTCGGGATCGCGGAGGACGCTAGTCGTTCCACCAGTTTGAATCTGGGCCGCACTCAGGTACACCGCGCTCGAGAGAACAGCAACCGAGACACTCAAAATCAAGCGGCTCGTTCTCTTACAGGTTTGATAGGGCATGTCCGATTCTCCAAGCTTGTTCAGGAAGGCGATCAGCGATCGACAAGAAGTTCCGGTGGAACGCTTTGGTGGGTTTCCAGCGATTGGCCTCGTCACGTCTCGTCCGCATGTGAATGTACTCATCAACCGAAGGGTGCCCAACCGGTATACAGTCTTCGATTCTACTGGCAGCGACAAGGACGTCCTTGCGATCCCCAGACTTCAGGCAGGCAGAGAACCACGCCATGGCCGGGTCGCCTCTCAGCTCCGCAGTCATGGACGCCCGATTGAGCGCCAACCTCTCCCCCTCCAGGTTCCCTTTCTCAAACTCTATGCAGGCAATCCCCTGCCAGGCGTAAGACAACATCAGCTCGGAGGGCAGCCGATCAATCGTCTCAATGAGTGTGGAGTAGCCATGCTCCACTCGCCCCTCTTGATCAAGAGCGATCCCCAAGCAGATGCTCGTGGTTGCCCGTGGTACAAGGCGCAGAGAGGCGGTCGCCAACTGCACAGGTGAAACATCGCCAGCCTGGTCGATACCGACGCAAGCTTTTAGCAACGCCTCGGGGACAACTTCGTCCTCGACTCCCGTCATCTTCCGCAGTCTCGACGAAACTCTTTTCCTCCATACATCCGCGTCGACCGGTGCCGAGATCGTCGACGCATTGACGTACCTCAGAAGCCTGCCCTCCCTCGCCTCGACCTCCGTGATTCGGCGCGCAGCTTCATCCAGCAGCAATTGCGCGACATCGTTGCGGTGAACCTTCACCAATCTGCGCTCCACCCGAGTCAGCGTGGAGTCTCGATCCCGAACGGGTGCTTGAGACACCGGCGACACCACCAGCTTCGGAACTCGAAGCAGTTTGCATGCAGGATCCCGCCCCACCTCCTCAAGGATCGCTTGCACTTCCGGATCGATCGTCTTTTGAGAACTCATAGGTTTGGTTGTTCCCTCTTTGGAACCTTTCGCAGTGGCTCGTCTTTCAGCAGCGCCTCAAAGCAAAGGTACAGGGCGCGGCCCAGCGTCTCTTCAGATCCCAATCCTCTTGCAATGCAGTCATCCAAGGAGGCCCCCTCTAGTGCCAGCAACCGAAAGGCCTTCCGTATGGGACTGGGCAGACCATTGAAGCGGCGACAGGCGAGGTGGGCCCGCTCGCTCGTGACTCCCACCCCAGCCATGAACTCAAGGTGGTCACTCCCGGGATTGTCCACCGGGAGCTCTGACTCATCCTCGATCAGAATTTCCGCTATCGCCCTATCAATCGATGGGATGAATCGCCTCAATTCAAAGGGGCTGCGACTTGGGTGAGACACCCACCCCTCGATCACAATCGCCAAGGCGTGATCCATGACCCGGCGGCTGTCGAGAAAGTAGGCCAAGGCCCGGAGTCGTTCTTCGCAGCAGCGTTCGAAGGTTCCACCCCCGAGCTCCGTCTCTAGGCGCGCGAGAAAGTCCTCGAGGCTCGTTTCAGATCCCTGAACTCTCCGTTTCTTCGCGGCCCCAGGATCAGAGGGAGCGTGGGGTTGAAGAACCAGCTCATCCGGCACACTCCCGCCAGGCTCTCCTTCCTCCGAACCCGATTTGAGTGGATCGTCCATTGGCCGCAGAGTCCCCGAGGGGGATTAACCTCTCGTCAGTTACGCCACCGAGCCTCTCCTGCTCGGTTCGCCCTTTGTAATAGGCCCATGCGCGGTCCGCAAGCAGTTTCAGCAATTAGGCGTGCTCCAAGGTTCCGCCATCAATTCCAAGCAGTAGCCCCATCCAATTGATTTCCCTCTAGTTCGATCGACTGAAGTGTCTGTCTCCAGACCTGGTCCCATCCCCATGGCCGTCGGACAAGGAAATTGTATTTAGCAATGCAATCCAGCAAAAACAACCTAGCCAGAAAACCACGACTTCATCCCGTTGAGCCATGAGGTCCATCAAACGCAATGGCGTCCCTGGACGAATCATGGCGATCGAATGCGGTTGGCGCACCGCCCAAGCCCTGGCCACCGCGTAGTGAATTCCGCGTCAAACCCCGCATTGCCCGGCCCCTGCATCCAATGGCTTGTCGTCCGAGAGCTCCCGGGCCTCGACGCGTGGTGCGTCAGGTCGGTCTCGGAACCGAGACCAACTTTGGGTCAAACTCGATCGGAGGAGGGTGCCGCGCTGGGCCCTTGACGAAATCCCAAGAGCCCTACTTCCCTGCTCCCAGGTCCCTTTGACTCACCTTCAAAGGCCCCGTCAAAAAACCATGAAAAACGGGGTTCTAGGGGGTGTCAGGGGCGTCGGCTTCTGGTCTGGGTTTTGGTAAGCTACCCGGCTAATCATGGCCTCCAAAGACCTTCAATCCCCCCCCGCGAGCCGCCTTGAGCGCGCCGTTAAGGCTGATCCAGCCACCGCGCCCCATGGCGGACGCAAGCCGTCCTGGCTCAAGGTCGCGTTGCCGGCGGGGCCCGAGTATGCGCGGCTCAAGAAGCGCACGGCGGAGTTGGGGCTGAACACGGTTTGTGAGGAAGCGCGTTGCCCGAATATCGGGGAGTGCTGGAAGGGTCAGCACGCGACCATGACGTTGATGGTGCTCGGAGATGAGTGCACGCGCCGTTGTCGCTTTTGTGCCGTGAAGACGGTGGAGCGCGCCAAGGCGCCGGATCCCCACGAACCGGACAACGTGGCGCAAGCGGTCGCCGAGTTGGGCACCGGGTACGTGGTCATCACGAGTGTCGATCGCGACGACCTTCCCGATGGCGGGGCCGCTCACTACGCGGCTTGCGTCACCAAGATCCACGAGCGGTCGCCGAAGACCATCGTCGAGACCTTGATCCCCGACTACACGGACGAGGCCCTCGCAATCTTGATGACGGCGCAGCCCGAAGTGCTCTCCCACAACGTGGAAGTCGTGACCCGTTTGCAGCGCAAGATTCGGGACCCCCGTTGTTCCTTTGAGCGCTCCCTCGATACCCTGCGGCAAGCCAAGCAGCTGGATGCGAATGCGCTGACCAAATCTTCCTTGATGCTCGGTCACGGGGAGACGCACGCAGAAGTCGTCGAATCCCTCGAGCTCCTGCGCGACGCGAACGTGGACTTCATCACCTTGGGGCAATACTTGCGCCCCACCCCAAAACACGCTCCGGTCGTTGAATACGTCACACCGGAGCGTTTTCTCCAATACGAGAAGCTCGGCGGCGAGCTGGGCTTTCTCTATACCGCCTCTGGCCCGCTGGTTCGTTCGAGCTATCGCGCCGGGGAATTCTTTGCCCAACGATTGATCCGGGAACGCCGGAACGGTGAGGGCTAGGGGCCACGGCTCCTTTTCAACGCATCTGCTGATCATCCATGAGCACCAGCCAACTGAAATCTGTCATCCAGGCAGACGGAGCCTCGCCAGGCTACGATCCCGGCCTCTCGGACGCAGAGCTCCTGCACATGTACCGGACCCTCTTGCTCACGCGGGCGTTTGATGACATGTGCATCAAGCTGCAGCGCTCCGGGCGAATCGGGTTCTCGGTTCCGAACAGGGGCATCGAAGCCACTTCCGTGGGAACCGCCAGCGCCTTTCGCAAGGACGACTGGTTCTTCCCCAGCTACCGGGACTTTGGCGTAGGCCTGTACCACGGCGTCGACCCGACGGACATGATGCACAACATGTTCGGCAACAAGCTCGACACGAGCAAGGGCCGCCAGATGCCCGTGCACTTCAGCTTCGTGGACCCGATTCACTTGGTGTCGATCTCCTCGCCGATCGGAACGCACATCGTGCAAGCGGTGGGCGCGGCCTACGCCTTCAAGCAGCGTGGCGAAGACAAGGTTTGCATGGCGAGCTTTGGCGACGGCGGTACCTCGAGCCTCGGCTTCCACTCAGCATTGAACTTCGCAGGCGTTTGGAAGGCCCCGGTGGTCTTCACTTGCCAGAACAACGGCTACGCGATCTCGTGCCCGAATGAGATGCAGACGGCTTCCGAGAGTTACGCGATCAAAGGCCTCGCCTACGGCGTGCCTTCCGTGCGCGTGGACGGCAACGACATCTTCGCCGTGCGCGAAGCGACCGTCGCAGCTGTCGCGCGCGCGCGCGCCGGTGACGGCCCGACCCTGATCGAATGCGTCACCTTCCGCATGGGCGGCCACTCGACCTCGGACGATCCTTCTAAGTACGTGCCGAAGGAACTCTTCGAGCACTGGGCCAAGCGCGACCCGATCGACATCTTCGAGAAGGCGCTCTTCAAGTCCAAGAAGCTCACCAAGAAGAAGAAGGCGGAGCTTCAGAAGGAATGTGAAGAGCAAGTGATCGCCGGCGTGCGCCTCGCGACAGATGCTCCCGCTCCCGGCCTCGAAGAGATCTTCACGGATGTCTACGCAGAGCTTCCGGATCACCTCCGGCGTCAGGGCGAGATGGCTTTCGACCTCGCCAAACGCAAGGGCAGCGCGGACGCCGGCGACGGCGCCTTCCCGCTCTAACCCGTCCCCCACCGAACACACCCGTCTCCTAGACGAACTATTCACCAAGACATGGCGAACATCACATTACTCAAGGCCGTCAACGAAGGCCTGCGCGGGGCGATGCAGAACGATCCCTCGGTCCTCTGCTTTGGCGAAGACGTTGGGCCCAAGGGCGGCGTCTTCCTCGCGACCGAAAACCTCACCTCCGAGTTCGGCGAAGGCCGTTGCTTTGACACGCCGCTCTCCGAGGACGGCATCATTGGAACGGCCATCGGCATGGCCATGAACGGCCTGCGTCCGGTCGCGGAGATTCAGTTCCAGGACTTCATCTTCCCGGCCTTCGACCAGATCGTTTCGGAAGCCGCCAAGATGCGTTATCGCTCCGGCGGTCAGTACACGGTGCCCATGGTGATCCGCACGCCTTACGGAGGCGGCATCCGTGGCGGCCTGTACCACAGCCAGTCGGGCGAAGCGTACTTCTGTCACACGCCCGGCCTCAAGGTCGTCATCCCATCCACGCCCTACGACGCCAAGGGCCTCTTGATCGCTGCGATCCAAGACCCCGACCCGGTGCTCTTCATGGAGCCCAAGGCGCTCTACCGCAGCGTCAAGGGCGAGGTTCCCGACGAGAACTACACGGTGGACCTCTCCACCCTGCGCTCGGTCAAAGAGGGCGATGACGTCACCGTGTTCTGCTATGGCGCCATGGTTCCTGTGGTCGAGAAGGCTGCGGCCCTCGCCCAAGAGAAAGGCATCAGCACCAACATCGTCGACTTGCGCACCTTGCTGCCGCTCGACGAAGAGGGCGTGCTCGAACACGCCAAGCGCACGGGCCGCGTTGTGATCGTGCACGAAGCCCCGCGCTTCTGCGGCTATGGCTCCGAGGTTTCCGCACTCATCGCGGAGAACGTCATCGAGTACATGGAAGCGCCGATCAAGCGCGTCACTGGATTCGACACTCCCTTCCCGAACACGTTGGAGCACCACTACTTGCCGGACGAACGGCGGGTGCTCGACGCGATTGAACAAACCGCCGCTTACTAAGCCCCAAGGACGAAGAAAGACATGGTTCTCGAATTCAAACTGCCCGACATCGGTGAAGGTGTTGCAGAGGGCGAAATCGTCCAGTGGCTGGTCAGCGCTGGCGATCAGGTTGCTGAGTTTCAAGCGATCGTTGAGGTGATGACCGACAAGGCCACCGTGGAGATCCCCTCCCCGGCCACGGGCACCATCAAGGAGATTCGCGCGCAAGCTGGGGACGTGATTCCTGTGGGCGACGTGATCTTCACCTTGGAGACTGGCGGCGCAAATGCGGCACCCGCGGCGGCACCCGCTGCTGAGCCGGTGGCTGCGGCTGCACCAGCTGCAGCTCCCGCTGCCAACGCAGCACCCGCAGCAGCTCCGATCGCGGCCCCGGTCGCCGACGATGGCAAGTCCCTCGCGGTGCCCAGCGCGCGGCGCGTTGCTCGCGAACTCGGCGTGGCCCTCAGCCAAGTGCAAGGAACAGGCCGCAACGGCGTGATTCGGCGCGGTGACGTGGAGGCTTTCCACAGCGCTGGCGGATCAGGCTCGAGCGCGGCAAGCGCCGGCGCGAGCTTCGCAGTCAACGCTGGTGGCGAAACCCGCCGTCCGTTCCGTGGCGTGCGCCGCAAGATTTCGGACGCCATGGTCAAGTCGGCCTTCACGGCGGTGCACTTCACCGTCGTCGAGGAAATCGACGTGACCGAACTCGTCAAGCTGCGCGCTTCCGCCAAGCAGCTCGGCCTGCAGCAGGAGATCAAAGTCACCTACATGCCCTTCATCATGAAGGCCGTGGCCAACGGCTTGCTCAAGTTCCCGGTGCTCAACGGACACCTGGACGAGGAAGCCAACGAGATCGTCAACCCCAACTTCGTGAACCTCGGCATCGCGACGGACACGCCCAACGGCTTGATCGTTCCGGTCATCAAGGACGTGCAAAGCAAAGGCATCCTGCAGCTGGCCCTCGAACTGCAAGAACTCGCCCAACGCACCCGCGAAGGCAAGGTCAAGCCGGAAGAGCTAAAGGGCAGCACCTTCACGATCACCAACGCCGGCAACATCGGCGGCACGCTCGCCACGCCCATCATCAACTTCCCGGACATCGCCATCCTCGGCGTGCACCGTCTGATGAAGAAGCCCGGTGTGGTCGAAACTCCCGAAGGGGACAAGATCGAAGTGCGTCAGTTCATGAACTTCTCCTGCAGCGTCGACCACCGCTTGGCGGACGGCGCGGACGGGGCTCGCTTCCTCGCTTGGATGCGCGTCTTGTTGGAGCAGCCAGGACTCCTGTCCCTGTAGAGCCATGAGCCCCACCCCCACCATGTCCAAGTCTGAACTCGAGCTCTTCCAGATCCTCAACCATGAGGGTGAACTGGTGGACAGCCTGCCGAAGCTGTCCAAGAAGGAGTTGAAGCATTTGCTGGTGAGTATGTTGCGTGTGCGTTGTACCGACGGACGCATGCTCAACTTGCAACGGGCTGGACGCGTGGGGTTCGTGGGGACATCAACCGGACAAGAAGCGGCGATGATCGGCTCCGCCGCTGCTTTGAAGAAACAAGATTGGCTGTGGTCCGGCCTGCGCGAGGGTGGCGCTGCGGTGATGCGTGGCCTGCCGCTCTCCGAGTACGTGGCGCAGATGTACTGCAACGCGAACGACACGGCCAAGGGTCGCCAGATGTGCAACCACTTCCAGCACAAGGGGTCCAACTACCCCAGCTGGTCCTCGGTGATCGGCACCCAGATCCCCCACGGAGTCGGCGCGGCCTTCGCCGCCAAGCAACGGGGTATGGACGAAGTGCACGCCATCTACTTTGGCGACGGCGCGTCCAGCTCCAACGGCTTTCACAGTGGCATGAACTTCGCCGCGGTTTGGAAGGCCCCCTGCGTCTTCGTGCTGGTCAACAACGGCTGGGCCATTTCCGTGCCCGCCCGCGATCAGACCCGGGCGGCGACCTTTGGCGCGAAAGCCAAGGCTTATGGCATGCCCGCCGTGGAAGTCGATGGCAACGACGCCCTGGCTTGCTACGAAGCCACGCGCTTGGCCTGCGAGCGCGCCCGCAAGGGCGAAGGCCCGGGCCTGGTTGTGCTCAACACCTACCGCATGGCGGGTCACTCCAGCTCCGACGACCCCACCAAGTACCGCACCGAGGAGGAGGTCCAGCCCTGGCTCGACCGTGATCCCATCGCGCGCTTGGAAACCTTCCTGATCGGTAAGGGCCAACTCAAGAAGGGCGAAGTCAAAACGATCATCGACGAACTCAACACAGAGATCGACGCCGTCATTCACGAACAGGAAGCGGCGGACCCCATGTCCTGGCGCACCCTCGTCGAGGACGTTTACTCGGAAGTGCCCGCGCACCTGCGGCATCAGTACAACGAATTCTTGCGCATCGAAGAGAGCTACGGCGAGGCCCGTCCTGGAGACGGAGCCTTCCCCCTCTAGTCGTCGTATCGCATCTGGCTCGTACCGCATCCGGCTCGGCCTTCCGCACGAACTCGCGGGCGCCGGCCTTACCCTGTCACCCCAAGAAAGAAGGACTCTCAGCATGAGTGCCCCCCGCAAAGTCGTGGTCATCGGCGCCGGACCCGCCGGTTACGTTTGCGCTATCCGCCTCGCCCAACTGGGCCAGGACGTCACGGTCATCGAGAAGGAAGAGATCGGCGGAACCTGCCTCAACGTGGGCTGCATCCCGTCGAAGGCTCTGATCGCCGCTGGCTCGCTGATGCACAAGATAGGTGAAGCCTCCACCATGGGCATCAAGGTCAAGGAGCCCGAGCTCGACCTGCCCAAGCTGATCGAATGGAAGCAAGGCATCGTGGGCCGCTTGACCGGTGGCGTCACGGGCCTGCTCAAGAACCACAAGTGCAAGGTCGTGATGGGCACCGCCAAACTGACCGGCAAGAACTCGGTGGAAGTCACCAGCAAGGACGGCAAGCAGACCCTCAAGTGCGACGACATCGTGATCGCCACGGGCTCGGTGCCCATCGCCATCCCTGGCTTTGACTTCGACGAGAAAGACGTCTGGTCCTCCACCGGCGGCCTCTCCCCCGATCGTCTGCCCAAGCACATCGTCGTGATCGGCGGCGGCTACATCGGTTTGGAGCTGGGCTTCATGTACCGCAACTTGGGTAGCGAAGTGACCGTGCTCGAGGCGACCCCCGGCGCCCTGCCGGGCCAGGACCGCGACTGCGTCAAGGTCATCGAGCGCTCCCTCAAGAAGCGCAAGATCAAGCTGATGACGGAGACCTTCGCCCTCGGCTACGAGAAGAAGGGCAAGAAAACCCTCGTCAAGATCAAGACCAAGAAGGGCGAGGAAGTGGTCGAGTGCGATCAGATCCTGTCCACCGTCGGACGCCGTCCTTACAGCGAAGGCTTGGGCCTCGAAGCGGCGGGCCTCAAGGTCGAGAAGCAAGGCTTCCTCAAGGTCGACGACCAGATGCGCACCAGCGTACCGAACATCTACGCCGTCGGTGACATCGCGGGTCAGCCCATGCTCGCCCACAAGGGCAGCAAGGAAGGCTTGATCGCCGCCGCCGTCATCGCCGGCAAGCCCGATCGCTACGACGTGCGCTGCGTGCCCGCCGTGATCTTCACCGCCCCCGAAATGGCCTCCGTTGGAGAGACCGAAGAGCAACTGAAGGAGCGCGGCGTGAAGTTCAACGTGGGCAAGTTCCCCTTCGCCGCTTCCGGTCGCGCCATGAGCCTGATGGAAACCGATGGCTTCGTGAAGATCCTGGCGGATGCCAAGACGGACGAGTTGCTCGGCGTGCACATGGTCGGTCCGGAGGTCACTGAGTTGATCGCCGAAGCTGGCCTCGCCATCGAGATGGGCGCCACCGCCGAAGACATGGGCCGCACGATTCACGCGCACCCGACGCTCCCCGAAGCCATGATGGAAGCTGCGGAAGCGGTGCACAAACTGGCCGTCCACATCTATCAGAAGTAGCTGTGAGCGACTTGCCCCTGCTCGACGTTCGGCGGCTCGGCCGCTGCGATTACGCGGAGGCTCATCGCATCCAGCAAGAAGTCTTGGAGCAGCGTATCGCCGGGGATGCCCGCGATACGCTGCTTTTGTGTGAGCACGCTCCGATCATCACCTTGGGTCGCAAAACGCCGCCGGAAGAGCGCCCGACCTCCGACGTGCCGACCATGGAAGTCGAGCGCGGCGGTGAAGCGACCTACCACGGCCCCGGCCAAGCGGTGGCCTACCCGATCATCGCACTGCCCGACGACCGCCGCGACTTGCACCGCTACTTGCGCGACCTCGAGCAGGTTGTCATCGGCGTGCTCGGTGAATTCGAAATCGAAGGCCGCCGCGAAGAGGGCCTGACCGGCGTGTGGGTCGGCGACAAGAAGATCGCTTCCATCGGTGTCGCTGTGCGCCGTTGGGTGACCTGGCACGGCCTCGCCATCAACGTCCACACGGACTTGGCCGCCTTCGAAGGCTTCTCCCCCTGCGGCCTCAGCCCCAGCGTCATGACCCGCATGGCCGACCACGCCGACATGCCCCCGGGCACCACGCTCGTCGAGGTCCTAGTCGTGAAGCACATGTGCGAAGTCTTCGGCTTCGACCTGCCGCCCCCGCCGCCCCTCGCCGAGCCCACCCCGGGCCGCTTCCCCAACCTGCCGCTCTTCCCGGGTTGAAGTTCGGGGGAAGTCATCCAGATACGCTGATAATGGCTAGGGCGTGCCTTTCGGGCATCCGAGTCTCTCTACTGGCCACCCAACCGAACAGGCCTCGGGATACGGAACCGGATACGGAACCAGGTTCACTTTCACACCCCTGCACCGTTG
>CALCXM010000180.1 GCA_937905825.1 uncultured bacterium | reverse complement strand
CGCTTGCGAAGGCACGGCACCCATGGAACTCGGAGCCGCAGAGTTCTGCTTCAAAGACCTTCGCCCCGTGGACCCGTGCCGAGCATCGCGGACTCCCAACTTGCAGAGATTCCGCGGACAGACCCCTGGCTCGAGTTTGCTCGCGAGGGACTCACCACAGATCACTTGCAGCGCCCAAGCCTCCGCGCTCTCATGCGCCAAAGCACCATCATCCGCCGCAGACTCAGTTGCCACGGATGACCTTGCCATGGCCAGCTTTCGCGAGCCATTCGGCCACGCGCTCGACCAACTTGCCCTGCACCAAGACATCGCCCTCTTCGACCCGCGCGCCCGTGCCCATGGCCTTCTTCAGATCGCGCGCCATGTTCTTGAGCGCTTCGGAATCGATCTCCAAGCCGCTGATGCGCGTCACCGTCTTGCCCCCGTGGCCCTTGGCTTCGAAGCGCACGATCAACTTGCCCGGAGTCGTGCCCGCAGAATTGCGCGCGGCGGCTTTGCCGGACTGCTTTTGCGAGCGGTGCTTGTTCGAGCGGTCCTTCTGGGATCCGTGCCCGTCCACGCAGGAGTTTCCGCCACCGGGCAGGTTGATGCTGCCCTCCGCTGACGCGCTCGGCTTGCCCGCCAAAGCGGCGAATGGGTTGTGGGACAGTTGCCCCCCCGCGAGTCCTTCCTGCTGCTTGTCCTGTTTGCGTCCCACCGCCTGATTCTGGCCAATCTGGGCCGCGCCGTCGATCCCCGAGCTTGATCCGACTGCTCCCAAGACCGATGCTCTCGGGCGTGAGCTCCAAAGAACCCGAGTGCCGGTCGTGCAAGCACGCCTACATCACCTATGAGTCGTCGTTCCCTCATGGGTGCCGGCTCTTTGGCTTCAAGTCCGCCAAGCCCCCCTCGATCGTGGTCTACGAGAGCACGGGTCAGTTCTGCAATGGCTACGAGCCGCGTCCCGCTCCCAGTGAAAAGGAGCGGCGCGGAGGCTGGAAGGGTTGAAGGTCGGGCTGAATCGCCGGCTGGCGGAATGGGAGCGTCTGCAAAGTCCCGGTGGACGGGCGGAGTTGGGCTGCTTCAGCTTTGAAGGAACTCGTCTCGCTGAACGGGCCTTGCGATCGCAGCTGCGGCTGGAGACAGTGTTCGTCTCGACCTCCTTCGGCGGCAAGCCCGGCGCACGGGAAGCACTCTTGCTCGCGGAACTGCACGCACGGGCTGACTTGGATCTGCATCTATTGCCGGATCCACAACTCGCCGAGCTCACCGCGGGCCGCACCTTCGGGCAAGTGCTCGGCATCGCGCGCACTCCCCGGGAAGCCCAGTTGGACCAACTGAAGAGCAGCGGCGCGAGCGGCTTTCAAAACGGCGTGCTGGTGGTGGTAGATGCCACGGATCCCGGCAATGTGGGCGCCCTGCTGCGCACGGCCCTCGCCAGCGGGGCGCAAGCCTTGCTCACCGTGGGCAGCACCGATGCCTTTCATCCGAAAGCGGTGCGCACCTCCATGGGCAGCCTCTTTCGCATGCCGATTCGTCACTTCCCCAGCAGCGCGGAGCTCTTCGCCGTTTTGAAGCAGGAGCAGTTCCTGCTGTGCGGAGCGGTCGCGCGCGATGGCAAACGCTTGGATGAATTCAGCAACCCCGCTGGTCAACCCGTGGCCCTGCTCGTCGGCAGCGAAGCCTTCGGACTCAGCGAGGAAGACCAGGCGGCCCTCGACCAGCGCTTGAGCATTCCCATGCCAGCGGGTGTCGATTCCCTCTCGATCAACGCAGCGGCCTCGGTTTGTCTTTACGAGCTGCTCAGTCGCGCCCGGTAGCAGGGCCCCCTAGAGGCCCGGCCGACAAGGGGCCTGTGCGGGAACATGGGTCCCAAAGGAATCGACAACTTGAAGCGGCCAGGGAACAAGCTTGGGGCGGGCAGGGAAATCCACGAGCAGCCGCTCGCTGCGTGAATACACGACTGGCCCGCAGGGTTCGATTCTCTCGAACTCTGCGGGCCAGGGTTAGATCGGAAACCTAGCGGCTCCCAAGTCGAAGTCAGCTGGTTCAGGAACCGCCGGCGACAGTCGAGATGTGCTCTTTCTTGTCCTCGACTTCTTTCCAAGTGTCCGCGTCATCCAGCGGATCCTTCTGCTCGGTGATTTCCGGCCAGTCCTCGGACATCTTGGCGTTGTACTCGATGTAACTCTCCCACTTCTCGGGCAGGTCTTCTTCAGCGAAGATCGCCTCCGTGGGGCACTCCGGGACGCAGGCTCCGCAGTCAATGCACTCGTCGGGATCGATGACAAGCGTGTTCTCGCCTTCCCGGAAGCAGTCCACGGGGCAAACGTCTACGCAGTCGGTGTACTTACACTTAATGCAGGGCTCAGCAACAATATGGGTCATCTGTTCTTTCTCCTTGGGGCTCCGGGCAACGGGGCCCGTTCTTGAGGGCGCGAGATTAGACCATCGGGCCAATGGGGCCAACGAAAATCCCGAGCCTTGTTCGGGCCTTCTGCCCCCCCCTGTGGAGGAAAAAGGCCCAAAGCTGAGGTGAAACCGGGTCTCAGTTCAAGTCGAGCTTGTCGTCCTGAAGTCCGGCCAGCATCCGCACCACCAAACGGGACACCCGTTTGACCTTGTCGTAGTCGATCTTGTCCGGGGTGTCCGTGACCTTGTGATAGTCCTCGTGGACATCCGCGAAGAGGAACGCCACCGGGATTTTCAGGTTGCGTGAGAAGTTCGCGTGGTCCGAACGACCCCAGTAGGCGTCGGCACTTCCCAGGTTCGTGAAGCCTTCCGAGCTGCTCAGTTTTTCCGCGAGCTTGGTGAGCCCGTTGTAGGCGTGGTGCTCTTTCGTCGGCGTGATCAGCAGCGAGTTGGGATCGTTGCGCCCCACCATGTCGATGTTCACGTTGAGCACCGGACGCAGGCCGCCCGGCAGGTAGGGATCCTTGGTCCAGGCATCGGATCCGAGCAGGCCCTTCTCCTCACCGGAGACCCACATGAGCATCACCGAACGGCGCATGGGGCCGTAGGCGGAAAGCGCTTCGGCCACGGCCAGGAGCGCGGAGGTTCCCGACCCGTTGTCGTCGGCTCCATTGAAGATGCCGCCTTCCCCGTCGATGCCCACGTGATCGTAGTGGGCCGACAGGATGATCAACTCATCCCGCAGAACAGGATCGTCCCCGGTCCACAGGCCGATGACGTTCTCGAGACCAGCTTCCGAGAGTTCCTTCTTGGCGCGCGTCTCGGTGATTTTCAGGTCGAAGGTGTCCCCCACCTTGGGAGCAGCGTTCCCCGCTGCTCTGAACAGCTTTTGCTCGCCAGCCGAGGAGAGGTACACGTAGGGACGCGCCTTGGAATTGGAGCGGCCGCTGCCCAAGCGTCCTTCGCCGACCTTTTGCGCCCAGGAAGCAACCCGCGAATCCATGGTGGCCGCATCGAGCTCTCCACCAGCAAGCAGCAGCACTCCAAGCCCCTTGCCCTTGCGCACGGCGCGATTCAAATCGGAGTAGCTGAGCTCAGAACTGCGGCAGATCACCCAACGGTCCTCGATGTTCAAACCCTCGCAGTCCGTATCGCTCATGGTCCCGGCGTAGACAGCGCCGGTTCCCGACACTTCGTAGTACTGCACCCGGCCTGGGTAGAACGCGTAGTCCGTACCAAGGGCCAAGCGCGTCAGCGTCTCTCCGCTAGCGATCTCCATGTTCGACAGATTCAAGTCCACCGCAACCGTCGGCAGGGAGTAGCTCCAGAAGTACCCTTCCTGGGCGCCCGGGGTGAATCCCAAGCGAGCCAGTCGAGCGGCGATGAAGCGCGCGGCGATGCGCTGTTCCGCCGAGGGCGTGTCCCGTCCTTGCAGCGCATCCGATGCTAGGAAGTGCAAGTCCGCGGAGATCTCCGCCGCGTTGATGGTTTCCAGGGCGCGCTCCAGAGGAGTCGTGCCCAGGGCGACCGGATCTC
Organism: uncultured bacterium; assembly: GCA_937905825.1. Taxonomy (GTDB): domain Bacteria; phylum Planctomycetota; class UBA1135; order UBA1135; genus JABACD01. The sequence continues at coordinate 9,523 of CALCXM010000180.1, read as the reverse complement.
CCGGTTGGGCAGCGAGGAACGTCGCGCCCGTGACGCACAGCAGGAACGAAAGCAGAACGGGTCGCAAAGAACTTCGCATGGCAGACGGGAGGAAATAGGAGAGCTGACGGGGATCTGGGGGCCCCCATCCTAATCGTCAGCCCAGGCCCTGCGCCAAGGCGTGTTCAGGATTCGAACCTGGCCGTTACGCATGGGGGCTTCTCACACCATCCGGCTAGCCGTGAGAACAACCGATCGGGCTCCCGGGGGGCAGCACCCGGGGCGTCACCGGGGCCGGGCGCCAGGAGGAATCGCGCTCGAGGAAGCGCTGAATGCGCCGCACCAGGGCGCTTTCGTCGTCGCTCACGGCGCTGCGCGCCTCGAGGCTCTTCGCGATGTTGGCCAGGTTGCCTTCCAGCACAGCGCGCACGTGGGACGAGGCAGCAGGGTCGGAGGCGAGGGCCAACAATTCGTCCACCAGGACGTGCTGCACGAGCGCCTTGCGGTTGCCATCGTTCTCCGTCTCTGCGAACAAGCAGGATTCCATCAGGCGCGCCAAGAGCTCATCCAGGCCCAATTGCTGCGGGTCCCAATCGCGCTGTTGCACGAGTCGCTCGAGGCGTTCAGGTACCAGCAAGCCGTGGATCACCAAACGCGCCGCACCTTCCGCCAAGCCGAGCTCGTCCATGAACGGCGCCGTGCGTCCTTGGAAGAGTTCCCGCCGACGGCCTTGGAGCACCGTGCGGGCGGCGATCAAATCGCGCAGGCTGCGGGGAACCTCCAAGGACTGGCGCATGCTGACAAGCAAACTGTCCAAGGCTTGGCGCTGCTCTTGCACCGGAATCACCGTGGGTCCAGAGCGACCGTCGCCTACCAGGGAGTGTTGATAGTGACGGCCGCCGATGGCCTTCACGGTGGCGTCCACTTGAAAGCGATGCAGGAAGAACAGGGGCACGAAGTACTCCTCCAAATAGGCCGTAGGTCGCCCCGGCCCCAGCCGGTGGGTGTCGAAATCCGCCAGGGCCACCCGCCGCACTTCCATCACCTCCGCAAGCGCTTGGGTGGGGTCCGACCCGTTGTCCCAAAGGCTACCCCGGGGGTCCGCTGCGCCCGCCGGTCGGGCATCCGCATCGGTCAAGTAGATCATCCCTTTGCGGTGGGCCTCCGCTAACCAAGAGTCTCGCAGGCCCGCCGCATCCGAGCCCAGCTCGGAGTACAGGTGACGGATCGCCAACTTGTCCCATTCGCCGATTCCGACAGCGTAGGCGTTTTCCAAAGTCAACGCAGTTTGGTTTCCGTCGCCCGTGGGCACCAACTCGACCAGGGGCGCCGGGTAGTCCATCACCGATGCACGGCCGTAGGTGCTCGCTGCAAAGTTGTGGGCCAAACCGAGGGTGTGCCCAACCTCGTGAGCAGCCAGTTGACGCAGGCGCGCGAGGGCCGCTTGCACCGGATCGTTGGGGGAACCGTTTCCGAACTGCGTGCCCACCAGGCCTGTGAAGATCATGCAGTCTTGACGCACGCGCAGGGCGCCCAGGGTCACGTGACCTTTGATCATCTCGCCCGTGCGTGGATCGCGCACGCCTCCTCCGTAGGACCAACCCCGACTGGAACGCTGCACCCATTGGATCACGTTGTAGCGCACGTCCAAGGGATGCACGCCAACCGGCAAGAGCTCCACGCGGAAAGCGTTCTCAAAGCCCGCCGCCGTGAAGGCCTCGTTCCACCAGGAAGCCCCTTCCATCAGGGCATCCCGAATCGCTTTCGGAGCCCCGCGATCCATGTAGTAAACGATGGGCTCATAGGGCGCAGAAAGGTCGCTCATCGGATCCTGTTTGCGCAGGCGATGTCGCACGCCGTAGCGCACCACGTTCGGTTGGTCGGGAGCAGCACTCGTGTCGTTGAAGCTGTGGGCGAAGCCCCCGGCCCGCGGATCCCAAGCGATCGGTTGGTAGCCGGCTTCGGGCAAACGAATGAACGAGTGGTGTTGAACCAAGGTCACGGCGCTAACGTCCGGAGCGATCTCGCGCACTTCGCGGCCCGCGTTCTTGCCATGGAAGGTCAGGAGAGCTTCGAACTCTAGGTTGTCGGGAAAGCTCAAGCAGTCCTCCGCCAGGAGGGCGGAACGCTTGCTATCCAAGCTCCAACTGCCCCCGTCCCCTTCCAAGGCTTTGGCGCTGCTGTGGGCGTCGCGCACAAGGAACTCGGTGATCTCGATCAAGCGCTGACCTTGGGGTCCGTAGGCCAGGCGTTCTGTGGACCAAACGACAGAGCTGGCGAAGGACTCCGCGGTCGCCCGCGCTTCGGCCATGTCTCCGGAGGTCGCGCGGTACTCGAGGTTGGGCAGCTCGAAAAAGATGCGATCGCCGATTTCACGGAACTCCAACAGGACCGTGTCCCCCACCTGACCGCGATCGAGACCGACGTCGTTGGAACCCAGGCCGGCGCTCAAGCCTTCCACGTAGAGGCACTGCCCGAGCCAACCGGGGGGGCGCTCCACGGAAGCATCCTGGGGTCCCGCTTTCCAGTCGGGCAACTCCAAAAACATGCGGGCGGACTTGCGGTCGCGCCAGGTGACGAAGAGGCCCTCGCGGCGCTCCATTCCGGCGGTTTGCTCGGCGTAGCCGTCTTTCGGCGTCGACATCTCCGGCGCAGGAGCGACGCAGGCGAGAAGGCCACTGCAAAGCAGCAGTGCGAGAGTCCGGAGCAGGTTGGAGAAGTCACCCATGGGGATTCGATTTCCTTGTAAGGATCAGTGTGCGGGCCCCCGTCATACGACATCGCTCCCGGCCAAGAAAGTGAAAGGCCCCGGGGAAAGGCATGGGTCGCGCCGGATTCGCGGCGAAGGGGGCTCCTGAAGGTCGCTTCGAGACAGAAAGGTCGATACATTCGCCCCCATGATCAAGGCCGACATCCAAGTGGCGCAGGACCTCTGCAGCTTCATTGACGATTCCCCCTCGCCCTACCACGCCTGCGCTAGCGCAGCCCGCGCTCTGGACGCCGCGGGCTTCACCCGACTCAAAGAGGTCGACGCCTGGGACAGCTTGGCCGGCAACCACTACGTGATCCGCTCGGGCAGCTTGGTGGCCTGGTCCGCCCAGCCGCAGCACAAGTCCACCACTGGCTTCCGCGTGCTCGGGGCTCACACGGACAGCCCCAACTTGCGCGTCAAGCCGCACCCGGATGCCTGCCGCGCTGGATTCAAGCAACTGGGCGTTGAGGTCTACGGGGGCGTGCTGCTCGGCAGTTGGACCGACCGCGACCTAGGCCTCTCCGGTCGTTTGCAGCTGCGCTCCGGTGCGGGAACGGAAGAGCGCCTGTTCCACATCAATCGGCCGATGTTGAAGATTCCGCAACTGGCGATCCACCTCAACCGCGATGTGAACACCCTCGGTCTGATCCTCAACAAGCAAACGCACATGCAACCGATCTGGGGCCTCGGTCGCGATGGGATCCCTGAGTTCCGCGATTTGCTTGGGGAAGAGCTCGACTTGGATCCCAGCAGCATCTTGACCTGGGATGCGATGACCCATGACGTGCAGCCCAGCGCCTTGATCGGTGTGAACAGAGAATTCGTCAGCGCGCCGCGCATGGACAACTTGGCCTCGAGCTTCAGTTCCGTGCGTGCCTTGATTCATGCAGTGAGCTCCGGCAAGCAGCTCGACTACCTGCCCGTGGTGGCGCTCTTCGACCACGAAGAAGTGGGCAGCGGCACGGCCTCGGGCGCGGCCAGCATCCTGTTGAGCACGCTCTTGGAGCGCACGGTGCTGGGCCGCGGCGGCAGTCGCGAGGACTTGCACCGGGCCCTTGCGGATTCCTTGTGCATCTCCATCGACATGGCTCACGCCACCCACCCGAACTACCTCGAGATGCACGACCCGGAACACACCCTGTACGTCAACGGCGGTCCGGTGATCAAGATCAACGCCCAGTCCCGGTACGCCACGGACAGCTTCACCGCAGCGCAGTTCAGCGTCGCTTGCGAGAAAGCCGACGTTCCCTATCAGAAGTGGGTGATGCGCACGGACATGTCCTGCGGATCGACCATTGGCCCGGTCACCGCCCAACGACTCGGCATGGATTGCGTCGACGTGGGCAACCCGCTGCTTAGCATGCACTCGATTCGTGAAACGGGAGGATCCCTGGATCCCGACTACATGGAGAAAGCACTGGCCCACATTCTCGTCTAATGGGAACTCCATCCATGGGGACGGGACGGACTTGGCGAGCGCTCTGCGCTGTCCTCTGCACCTGTGTTCTGGGCTCCACCCCTGGCTGGGCCCAAAGCGGCGGCATCGAGATCTTTTCCGGGGAGACCCTCTTTGGCCAGGGCACGCGGATTTCGGCGGCCTACCTCTACGATCAGGGCTCGCAGCTCTACCGGGGCTCGGACCAAGTGGCGGACCCCGACCAAGCCGATCGTCGACGGGAGCGTTTGGTGCTGGGCTACAACTACGGCTTGGCGCCGCGCATCACGATCGGCGCCCTGTTGCCCCTCACTAGCCTGCACAACTCCACGGGGCCCGCTGGCTCGCGAGTACACAGCAACAACGCCGGGATCGGCGACACCACGATCTTCGGCAAGTTCCGGCTGCACACGACGGACAAGCCCCTGACTTCCTCCAACCTTTCGTTCGTGTGTGGAGTCGAAACTCCCACGGGCGAAACCGGTCTGAGCGGTCCTCAACCCGGTAGCGGTTCCTGGGACCCCTTTGGCGCCTTTGCCTACACCCACAGCTACAGCCGTTGGCGCTTCGATAGCCTCGCGCTCTTCAAGGCCAACACGCAAGGCACCGGCGATTTGGATGCTGGGGATGAGTGGAGCTTCTCCACCTCGGCTGGCTATCGCTACCTGCACCGACCCTACCCGGGCGCCTCGAACTCCGCCAAGATCGGTTTGCTCTGGCAGTCCCAGGGCTACGACACCAAGAACGGGGCGCGCCAGGTGAACAGTGGCTCGGAGCGGCTCTACCTGCGGCCTTCCCTGGGCTTCCACCCCAACCCCGCCATCGACCTCGGCATCGCCGTTGAGATCCCCCTCCAGATGCACTACTCGGGAGCCCAAGTTGCAGACGACTATCGTCTGTCCCTGGCCTGGGGCTACCGCTTCCAAGAACCGAACAAACGAGCCTCCCATGAAACTGAATCAACTGATCTTGGCCGCCACCCTCGGCCTGGGTGCCTGCGCCGCGCCGCCCTTCAACTCGACTGCGCCGGAAGCGTCCTTTGCGGTCCTGCAGGTCGAGTTCGCCACCTGAATCTGAAACGACAAGGCCTACGGTCTCGACCTGGCCTTGCGGCGCCTGGATGGCGTCGATCACGTGGAACTCGACACGGAGGAGCAGTACGCCACCATCTACTGGAGCGAGCCCGCTCCGATCGACTTTGGCGAAGTGACGGAAGCGGCGGACTCGGCTGCCTTCCAGGTCACCACCATGACGTTGACGTCTAGCGGAAGTGTCAGTCAGGGGGCCTGTGAGAATTGCTCGCGGCCCCACGGGGTGATCGCGCTGCGCGGAACGGGTCAACGCTTTTCCCTGGCGGGCGCCCCGGAGCCTGACGCCGAGGTGCGCGCCTTCGTCGCGGGAGTCTCCAACTGGGATGGCAGCGAGCCCGTCTTGAATCTGCGGAGTTCGGACTCTGCAGAGGATTGAGCAGCGGTTCTCGGGCTACTTTTCGTCCAACTCGTCCTTTGGGATGCCGCCGACGCTGAAGTGGCTTTTGGGCACGTCCCGCACCAGGACCCGGATCGAGGACCTGGGGGACCCGAGGCTCTTTTCGACCGCGTCGGTGACCTCGCGCATCAAAATCTTCTTGGTGGCGAGGTCACGTCCCTCGAGTAGAGTGATGTCTATAATCGGCATTTGAAAAGGCTACCACGGGCTCTCGTGGCGCGGCCTTGCTAGACTGGCTATCCACACCCCCCCAACAAAATCTCCCCCCCATGAAAAAAGGTCAATCGGACGTAACCACCGAGGGCATTCGCATTCGAGTCGGGGCTCAGTACCTGCCGAATCAGTCCAATCCGGATCAGAAGCATTTCTCCTTCGCCTACCGGGTTCGTATCGAAAACGTCGGTGAACGTCCCGCTCAGCTGATCTCGCGCAAGTGGATCATCCTCGACGCCGACAATGAATGTCGCGTCGTGCGCGGTCCCGGCGTTGTTGGTGAGCAGCCGCGCCTCGCACCTGGCGAGGAATTCGAATACATGAGCGGCAGCACCATGCCCACCGAGTGGGGAACCATGGAAGGCAGCTTTCAGTTCATGCGAGAAGACGGAGAAGAGTTTGAAGCAGGCATCGGCCGCTTCTTCCTGACGCCGAGCAGCGCTCCCATGGCTGTCTCGCGCTGATCACCGGGGGCTCAACCCTTGACCTCAACAACAACCGGATCTGGCGTGACCGGATCCGGCGTTCGTGGGGCAACCGCTAACGATCGAGGGGAGGCCACGATCCGGCTAGGCTTCGCCCTCGTGGCGCTGATTGGCTTCGGTCCAGCGCAATGGGCATTGGGCTTGCCCCAGGAGCCCGCCCCTTCCGAAGCGGCCCTCAGGCAGCCAGCGCAAGAGCTTGCGCCCGACTCCCCCCTCGCCAAGGGGCTCGCGGCGATTGTGCAAGAACGGCTGCGGGCGGACCTGGAGTTCTTTGCCAGCGACGCCATGCGCGGGCGCAACACTCCCAGTCCCGAACTGCGCATCGCGGCTCTGTTCCTGAAGAGTCGCATGCAGTCCCTTGGTTTCCAGCCGGGGGCCGAGAACGGTTGGTTTCAGGACTACCCGATTTTCACCCAGCGTCTGGATCCTGCGCAGACGTCTTTGGTGGCCAGCTTCGGCGAACAGTCGCGCTCCCTCGGGCTCGGCGAAGACTACTTCTTCCAACTGCCAAACCAATCCTACGACCTCGCCCTGGAAGGCCAGGTCCTGTGCGTGGGAGAGGGTTCGAAGGAGGACTTGGAAGGGCTCGATTTGCAAGGCAAGTGGGCCCTGGTTCTGGACCGTGGCAAGTTCTTGAGCAAGGCCATCAAAGCCTGCCAAGGGGCCGGCGCCATCGGGGTGCTGGCGACTCCCGGGCCAACCTACGAGCGCGATAGCTACGCGCAGAAGTATCGCCTGCGCTCCCTGGACCAACTGGCGGCGAGCAAGCCCCGTTTGACGAATAGCGCAGGCGAGGACGCTCCATTCCCGCTGATCATGCTGGGCCGCGATGCAGCCAAGGGACTGTGGGTCGCGGCTGGCAGTCCCTTGAGCGCAGCGGGCTACCCGGCGACCGGCGTGGACCCCGGGTTCCAGCTGCGCGAGCAGCGCAAGTTGCGGATCGAGCAACAGTCCGCCAGCAACCTGTGCGCCTTCTGGCCCGGGTCCGATCCGCAACTGGCAAAAGAGACCATGATCCTCTCCGCCCACTACGATCACGTGGGAGTGAAAGACGGCGTGATCTACAACGGGGCGGATGACAACGCCTCCGGGACCAGCGGCCTTTTGGCCCTGGCGGACGCCCTCGTGGCCTACGGGCCCATGCAACGTTCGGTGCTGCTCTTGTGGGTTTCCGGTGAAGAGAAAGGACTCTGGGGCTCCAAGGTTTGGGTCGACAATCCATGGCTTCCGGAAAGCTGCCATGCGGTGCTCAACATCAACATCGACATGATCGGGCGGGCACCGGGGATGGATCTCTGCATCACCCCGAGCATGGATCATCCATCCTTCAACAGCCTCTCGCGCGCCGCCTACGATCTCGCTGCGGAAGAGGGCTTCGGTGATCTGATCAGCCAAGACGAGTTCTGGAGTTCTTCGGATCACAAAAACTTCGCCGAGACCCTGGGCCTGCCGGTCATCTTCCTCTCCGCGGGTGACCATGAGGACTACCACAAGCCCACGGACACCGCCGAGAAGATCGATGTGCAGAAGAGCACGCGCATCGTGCGGCTCGTCTTGCGGGTTCTGGATCGAGTGCAAGCAGCGCCACTCAGCAGCGGGAAGTGACCCGTGCAAGAGTCCTTCAAAACCCTGACAGACGAGTTCCGCGTCGAAACGGACAAGGTCAAGGGCTCGCGCTTCTTGGGCATCGCGGCTCCTGTGCGCGATGAAGAGGCCGCCAAGGAGTTCTTGTTGCGCGCCCGCAAGGAGCATCACGACGCGCGCCACCACTGCTCCGCCTGGCGCCTAGGCATCGACGGCAAACAGTTCCGCTCCTCCGATGACGGAGAACCCAGCGGTTCCGCGGGCAAACCGATCCTCGCGATGATCGAGGGCCGTGACCTTTCCAACGTGGTGGTGATCGTGGTGCGTTGGTTCGGAGGCACCAAACTCGGCGTGGGCGGTTTGGTGCGCGCCTATGGTCAAGCTGCCGCGGAGGCCCTGGACGGGGCGCCCCAAGAGACCGTCACCCTCTGTCGGCAGTTCACCTTCCGCCATTCCTACGAGCTCTCGGGGCCTGTGCAGGGACTCTTGAACGAGTACCCCTTCGCGCCCCAGAACGCCCAGTACGGAGCCGAAGTGCAATTCGACTTGGAGATCCCCCTGCCGCTTTGCGAGCGCTTTCAAGCGGACTTCGTGGAGCGCACCGCGGGACGCGGCGTCATCACCGAGCGCCCGTGAACGGCAAGCGGCGACCCGGGTGAGTGCACCCAGGTCGCCGCTTGCTCCGTTTCCTTGCCGTCCGCCAGGGTTCTGACAGGCCGGCTCTACTCGCGACGCACGATCACGTGGTTGTCCAGTTGATTGGGATTGTCGCCTTCCACCGGAAAGTGCTCCGAGAGGACTTTCCCGACCTTGCCCACCGCAGCGATCAGGCCCGCCTGCAGTTCCCCATTCTTGACTCCGTCGAGCACGCAGTTGCGCACGCCAGCCCAAGCCTCCGCTCCGAGCTTGCTGTCGATTCCTTCGTCCCCGAGGACGATCACTCGCCGTTCCAAGAGGGAGACGAAGAGCAGGACCCCCGTGCGCCCCACGGTGTTCTGCAAGCCGAGGGCGTAGAACTCTTGAACACTCTGCTCCTCGGCCATTTCCGTGGCGCGTCCTTCCGTGACGAAACCACGCCGGAAGCCGGGCAGGACCAAGGCCAAGAGCGCTCCCAAAAGGCCCATGCCAAATTGCAGAGCAAAGAAGAGGACCGGTTGATCCCAAGGCATCCACTGGGTCAAGAGCGCGCTACCGATCATCAGGAAGAGCGCGCCGCTGATCCAGTGAGCTGCGGGATGGCGGTCCGAGCGCTCGAGCACCACCACCGCGATTTCTCCGGAAGTGTGATCCTCTGCGGACGCGATGGCCGTCGCCACGAGCGCCTGAGCCTTCTCGTCCAAGGTCGCCCGGGCCCGGTAGCGTGCCCGTTGGCTGAGCGCCGTTCGCAAGCGCATCACGAGGAACACCGTGAGCAGAATCGCGAGGGCAAAACCGATCCATTCGGCCCAGGGTGTGGGCCCTGCGCCCCAGTCTTCAAGGGCCATAATCATTGCGAGTGTCATTTGCATATCACCAACCTCCCGAGGCACCACCGCCTCCGAATCCGCCGCCGCCACCGAAGCCGCTAAAGCCGCCGCCACCGCCGCC
>CALCXM010000179.1 GCA_937905825.1 uncultured bacterium | reverse complement strand
GTCGCCACCGATCACTGCCCCTTCAACTTGCACGGGCAAAAGGACGCGGGCAAGGACGACTTCCGCTTGATCCCGAACGGTGCTGCGGGCATCCAGCATCGCTTGTCGCTCATGTACACCTACGGCGTGTTGAAGGGCCGCTTGAACTTGAACGAGTTCGTGGACGTCACCTCCACGCGCGCCGCCAAGATCTTCGGCCTCTATCCGCGCAAGGGCTCGATCACCGTCGGCGCCGACGCGGACCTCGTCATCTGGGACCCGGCAGCGACCGGCAAGATTTCGGCCGCAACTCATCACCACAAGGTCGACACGAACATCTTCGAAGGGTTCGAGACCAAAGGAACCGCGTCCACCGTCATCGTCGACGGCCGCGTCCAGTTCAGCGACGGCAACCTCAAAGTCGAACGGGGTGCAGGCCGCTACTTGAAGAGGAACTTCTAATTATGACCGACATCCAATCTGCGGCGTCCAGCGCCGAAGTGCTTGCGAAGCACAAAGAATTCCTGCTGCCTTCGGTGGGAAACTACTACAAGGACCCGGTCGTTCTGACCGATGGCGATGGCAGCCGCGTAACCGACGCGGAAGGCAACCAGTACCTGGACTTCTTCGGGGGCATCCTGACTGTCTCTGTCGGCCATTGTGATTCGCGGGTCAACGACGCCATCAAGCTGCAACTCGACCGCTTGGGCCACGTGTCCACGCTCTACCCCACCTTGCCGATCGTCGAACTCGCCGAACGCTTGGCGCGCATCACGCCGGGCCGTTTGCAGAAGAGCATGTTCACCGCTTCGGGCACGGAAGCCGACGAAACGGCGGTGGCGCTCGCCCAGGTCTACACGGGCTCGATTGAACTCGTCGCCTTGCGCCACGGGTACTCCGGCCGTTCGATGCTGGCCCAGGCGCTCACCGCGCACTCCGCCTACCGCGCTGTTCCCACCCAGATTGCAGGGGTCAAGCACGGGCTCTCGCCCTACTGCTATCGCTGCCCGCTCAAGCAGACCTATCCTTCTTGCGACGTCGCCTGCGCCACGGACCTCGAAGAATTGATCCGCACCACCACCACCGGCAAGATTGCGGGCTTCCTCGCGGAACCGATCCAAGGGGTCGGCGGCTTCATCGTTCCGCCCAAGGAGTACTTTGAGATCGCCGTGGACATCATCCGCAAGGCCGGCGGCGTCTTCATCTGCGACGAAGTGCAGACCGGTTTCGGGCGCACGGGCAGCAAAATGTTTGGCATCGAGCACTGGAACGTCGAGCCCGACATCATGACCATGGCCAAGGGCGTCGCGAACGGCATGCCTTTGGGCGTCACGATCGCCACCCCGGAAATCGCCGACGCCTTCAAGGCCCCGCAAATCTCCACCTTCGGCGGCAACCCGATTTCTAGCGCAGCGGCCAACGCCACCCTGCAGGTGATCGAAGAGGACAACTTGGCGGACAACGCCCAAGTGCAAGGGGACCGTCTGCGGGCTGGTCTCGAGGAACTCAAGGTGCGCTTCCCCAAGAACGTTGGCGACGTGCGCGGCATGGGCCTGATGCAAGCGATGGAAATGGTGGTGGACGAAACCGCCATGAACCGCACCCCCAACACAGACGCCACCGCCAAGCTGTTCGAGGCCTGCAAGGCTCGCGGCCTGCTGATCGGCAAGGGCGGCCTGAACGGGAATGTGTTGCGCATCGCCCCCGCCCTCAACGTATCAGCGAACGACGTCGACGAGGCCCTCCGCATTCTCGGCGAGTCCCTGGCAACCTTCGCCTCCTAATCTCCCTCCGCACTAGCCATGGCCGACCTCAGCATCGAAGTCAACGGAATCCGCTTCCCCAACCCTTTCGTCCTCGCGTCCGGTCCCCCCGGAACCAACGCGCGGGTGATCAAGCGTTCCTTTGAGTTGGGCTGGGGCGGCATCGTGTGCAAGACCATCAGCTTGGACCACAGCAAAGTGCACAACACCGTGCCGCGCTACGGCAAGCTGACGGACCCGGAGAACAAGAAGAAGGTCATCGGCTTCCAGAACATCGAGCTGATTTCGGACCGGCCCTTTGAGCTTTGGCTGGAGGAGCTAGCCGAGTGCAAGGAAGCCTACCCCGAGCGCGTCTTGATCGCGTCGATCATGGAGGAGTGCGAGAAGGACCGCTGGGTGGAGATCGTGGAACGCACGCAAGCCACCGGCGTCGACGCTCTCGAGTTGAACCTCTCGTGCCCCCACGGCCTGCCCGAACGCAAGATGGGCGCGGCCATGGGCCAGGACCCCGAGCTTGTCGAGCAGGTCACCCGTTGGGCCAAGGACGCGGCCACGATTCCGGTCTGGTCCAAGATGACTCCCAACGTCACCGATCCCACAATTCCCGCCAAGGCTGCGGTGCGCGGTGGGGCCGATGGCATCTCCGCGATCAACACGATCCTCTGCATCATCGGTGTGAACTTGGAGACCCTGCGTCCGATGCCAACGGTTGAAGGCTACACCGTGCCGGGCGGTTACTCTGGTCGCGCCGTGTTGCCCATCGCTTTGCGACACGTGATGGAGATTGGCCGCTCATGCCCGGGCGTTCCGGTCTCTGGCATGGGTGGCGTCGAGAGTGCCGCAGATGCGCTCCAACACATGCTACTCGGTGCCAGCACCGTTCAGGTTTGCACAGGCGCCATGCTGAAGGGCTACGAGATGATCGCGGAACTCTGCGCGGGCCTGGAGGCGTTTATGGACAAGCAAGGAATGACAGCGGTCTCCGAGATTGTCGGCAAGAGCCTGCCCTACTTCTCCACCCACGCGGACCTCGTCGAACGCCAACGACAAGCCAAGCGCGAGAAGGCCGGTGAAGCCCAACGCGACGACATGTGGAAAGGCGACATCGCGAGCGAGACGGATTCGTTGGTGACGGACTAGGGCGAACGCCCGGGCTTATCGCACAGGCCGTCGTCCTGGAAGACCCCGGCATCAGGAGCGCGGGAGCCCACCCGCACTCCGACTTCGGAGGCAGCATGACTCGTGTGGGTCCGACCAAGGTCGCCACTCGCGGAGGTCTTGCTTGGTGGGGTCCCGGACTGATGGCCACTGGAGGTTGGGCCCCTGGTGAAACCACGCAATTCCAAGTTGTGAACGGCAAACGGAAATTGACCCACTCGGCAATCCAAACCTGACCCGCCCAAAGCCCGTGCCGACAATCGGGGCTTCCACCCAGGTCGCGACTGTGCAACGCCTTAGATCGTTCGGGGAACGCAATTCAAGGCCAAGGGTACGCCGTCGGTAAAGTCGAACGCGTTGCCCGAACTACTTCCCGTCATGCAGCAAGTAGATCTTGTCTCCACCTGAAAACTCTAAAGTGGCCAAGCCCCCTGGCTTGGCCATCCAATGCACCTTCCCTCCGGTGATTGTCATGAAGTGCCCGGTCCGCTCACCCCCGATAACATGGTGGACGTAACGGAAGCGCTCAGAGTCGACCTCCTTGTAGTTCCGCAGCATGTTCTCTATCTCAGCCTGGCCGATATGGAAGTCGGCGTAGTAGTCCGGGTAGTCCGGAATCGGATCTGCAACGAAGCCGAAGATTTGTTCGGGCTTCGGCAACCTAGGGGGCGTCTCGACAACGACCGCATTTGGGAAGCTGACTTCCTGATCCTCCA
>CALCXM010000178.1 GCA_937905825.1 uncultured bacterium | reverse complement strand
CTAGCGCCCTCCGTCGCCGGTCAGCCGCTTCAAGCGCGCCTTGTACTTGTCGTAGAAGCGCGTCTGGCGGTTGCTGAGATCCACCTGCTTGCCGTCGATGAAGAGGTACTCCACGCGGCTCTTGATCTCGAGCAGATCCCCGTCCGTGACTTGCACGTCGGCGATCTTGCCCGGCTCCAGGCTGCCCAACTGATCGCCAAGCCCGAGCACGCGCGCCGGCTCCAAGGTGATCGCCCGCAGGGCATCCTCCCGGGGCAGACCAAAGCTGTGGGCCCAGGCCGCGTGGAAGGCCAGGTTGCGGGGGTTCTCTTGGTCTTCGGTTTGGATCGAAACGCTGACGCCAGCCCGCTGCAGAACAGCGGGGTTTGCGAAGTCCGCGTCGTAAGGATCAAACTGGGAATTCGGCAAGCTCAGGACGGGCCCGGTCACCACTGGGATTCCAGCAGCGGCGATGGCGTCCACGACTTTCCAACCTTCGGTCGCTCCGTAGAGCACGGCGTCCAGTTCCTCCTCCTTTGCGAACTGCAACGCAAACAGAATCGTTTGCGCGTTGTCCGCGTGCAAGGCGATGCGTTGCTCACGCTTCGTCACGCGTGCGAGGGCCTCCAAGCGAGAGTCGTAAGCAGGTGGCATGCCCGTTCCTGCCGCCGCAGCTTCCATGCGCCGAGCGTACTGACGAGCTTCCGCCAGCATCTCCTTCACCTCCCCCACGCTGTCGGGAACCTCTTTCTTCTCCGAGGTGTTGCTGACCCGCGGAAAGCGCATATGCATCATGTCCCCTTCCACCTGAGCCAGCTCTTCCCAGGTGTCCCCATCCAAGTCGACGATGGCGGACTGTCCGCGCAAAGGACCGCTCGAGTGCGGCGCCACTTGGGAGCGGGTCACCCCGTTGGCGCGAGTCACCGCGAAGTGCGCCGACTCCGCGTTCAAGGCGCGCAAGACTTGCACATCCGGCTGATTGCCTCCGATCTCCGAGTTGTCCATGGTCGACTTGAACGACTGAATCTCGCGCAGGCCGAGTTCCGTGTTGAGGGCGATCATGCCCGGCCAAACGTGCTTGCCTTGGATGTCGATCACGCGCGCGCCGACTGGCAAGGTTTCCAGGGGCTCGACCGAGAGGATCTTGCCGTCTTGCATCAAGAGCGTGCCGCCTTCGATGTCGACACCGCTAACCGTGTGAATCGTTCCGCCCACCAGAGCGGTCACGGGTCCACCTGCAGGATTTACCGGCAAGGAAGCGGGAAGCTCCGCAGCGGGCCGCGCATCCAAGGGCGTCGCATCGAAGCCGAACGTATCCCGGCGTTGGAATTCAATCTCCCCATCGACCATCGTCCAAAGCACGCGGCTCATGCTCGAGAGCGGATCGGCAGTCAAGAGCACGAGGTCCGCGTCCTTGCCCTGTTCGATGGAACCGACCCGTTGATCGATACCGAGCTGTTTTGCTGGATTCAAGGTCACCAGCCGCAGGGCGCGCACGGGATCTAGCCCTGCGTAGCGCACGGACTTGGCCGCCTCGCCGTACAGGCGGCGCACCATCTCGTCATCGTCAGAGTTCACCGAACTGAGCACGCCCGCCTCGTCCATCATCGCCGCGTTTTGCGGGATCGCGTCGTAGGCTTCGATCTTGTAGGACCACCAATCGCCGAAGGTCGATCCGCCGACACCCGCGTCAGCGAGTTCCTTCGCGACCTTGTAGCCCTCGAGCACGTGTTGCAACGTCGCCAACTTGAAGCCGTACTGCTGGGCGACACGCGTGATCATCAAGATCCCGTCGGCCCGGTAGCAGTGACAATGCACCCCGATCTTTTGGTCGAGGATTCCGACGAGCGTGTCCAAGCGCAAGTCACGGCGCGGAGGCAAGGGGTCTTCCCCGGCCGCCTTGCGGGTCTCATAGTCCGCCCACTCTGCCTTGTACTCTTGGGCGCGTTCGAAGGCGCGGGTGTAGACCGCGACCGTTCCCATGCGACTCGCCGGAAAGCGGCTGTCGTTGTTGCCCCAATTGGACTGCTTGACGTTTTCGCCGAGAGCGAACTTGATGCCTTCGGGAGCATCGGGGAAGCGCAGTTCATCCGCCGTTCGACCCCACTTCAACTTGATCACTTCGTGCTTGCCACCAATCGCATTGGCTGAACCGTGCAAGAGTCGCGCGGTGGTCACACCGCCCGCAAGTGCGCGATAGATGGTGATATCGTCCGAATCGACGGAATCCGAGATGTCCACGTCCGCGGAGATCGAGACCGTGCCTTCGTTGATGCCGCGCTCGATCGCCATGTGCGAGTGGCAATCGATCACGCCCGGAGCCAGGTGCATGCCCGTTCCATCAATGGTCACAATACCCTCGGGCACTTCGACCGTACCCACCGCGCGGATCTTGCCTTCAATCACGAGCACGTCCCCCACAAAGGGTTCGCCGGTGGCCGTGTGCAAGGTCGCTCCGCGAATCACGCAGCTCCCACCCGTCTTGAGTTCCGGCACGCGCAAGGCGTCCGTCTCGTAGGGGTGGTCCGACGCCAGGGCCGGCACTTGAGCGAAGAGACACAGAGAAAGAGTCCAGATCGATTTCATGTTGAAGCGACTCATCGGTCGTCCCCCCCTGCGTTGCGCAGGTCGTAAGGGCCGTGCCCGTGCCCTTGATGTTTGTCTTGTTCCAGTCGATCCTCTAACACGCGCTGCCTGATCGGCAGCGCGTTGAAGGTGCCCGAGTCCTCTCCGCCGGAGTACTTCCAGGCGGCGTCCCCGCTAAAGCTCTTCTCGCCGTACTTGGCCTTGACCTGGATCGAGACCTCGGAGCCGCCCATGTCGAGCTTGCCTTTGAGAGTGATGTCCTTGCCATTCACTTGGCCTTCCAAGTCACACTTGTGCTCATCGCCGCCGGGACCTTGGAAGGTCATCACGCCAGAGAGTGTGCCGTCTTCTTCCATGCTCAAGGACAGGACCACCGGTTCGGCTTCCCCATCGGTGTAGGTCAAGCGCCACTCGCCGCTCAAGTCCACGCCTTCTGCAGGTCCATCCCCGGCGGCGTCCTTGTCCACTTCGAACTCAAAGCGTTGGCCGTCGATGAAGAGCCAATGCAGTTTGACCTTCTCGGCGAACGGCGAACCTCCCCAGAGGGCGATGTTGGCGGTGTACCCGGGCTCTATTTTCCCGAGACTTCCGGCGACGCCGAGTAACTCGGTGGCGCGTGTGGTCAAGGCACCCATGGCGACCTCTGGCGGCAAGCCAACCTTCACCAACTCGCGCAAGTTCTTCAACAGGTCCTTGCTCGACTGCTTGTGGGTGCCGATCGCGAAAGGGATGCCTGCCTCGTGCAAGCGAAGCGCGCAATCGCGGCGCTGCTCCCAAAGACGGCGGCGTTCGCGGCGGACCTCGATGGGTTCTTCGTACGTCCAGTTTTGCTCTTCCTTGGTCTCTTCCTTGACCTCGGTTGCAACGGGCTTGTCCTGTGCCCCTTCCGTGACATCTTCGAGCACGGCTGTGCCTTCGGTCACGTCTTCGAGCACCCCGGCATCTTCGGTAACGTCCTCGAGCCCCACTGTTCCGTCCGTCAGTCCCGTGACTTGCGTCGCGGCTTCTGGCGCGGCTTCCGTCGTCTCCGTTTCTGGCTCTTGCGACTCTTCCTCACGCTCGCCGGCGTCCTTCTCTTCCTTGTCCTTCTTCTCGTCGGGATCCTTGACCTCATCGCCCCAGTCGAGGGCCAGCAAGACCGGAATCTCCGCAGCCAAGAGTTCATCGGTGACCATCCAAGCGTCACGTCCACCGGCGATCACGAGTTGCATGCCATGGTTCTTGGCAAAGCTGATCCAACGCAGGATGTCCCCGTAATCGTCCGCGTAGCACAGCAGGCTTTGCTCCCCCGCAAGCAGAGCGCTGACCGCTTCCAAGTCCGCGTCATGGGGCGGGCGGCGATCCGCTTTGCCCGCGGCTTGACGTTCCAAGCGCAAGGCGTGCCACTTGGCGTCACTCACAAATTGGCGCAGGTGCGAGAGATAGCCCATCAAGGTGCTCGGGTAGCCCCCGCCGCTGGCGCGCAGGGCCGCCGCTTGAAACAGATCCGTTGAGAGGATCCGATCCCGCAGGGCTCCCCTGCCCAGGCTGACCACGAGACTTTGCCCGCCCAAGATCTGCCCCGAGGGACTGCTGTGCATCGCACCGAAACCCTGATCGCGATAGCCTTGGCGTTTGTCCTCGCCCAAGGAGTAGACCGTGGCCCCGCTCAAGCTGGGCTGCAAGCCCTTGCGGTTCGCTTCGCGCATGCCCACATGAACGTTGCCCGCGAGGGAACTCATCGCGTCTTGGGTCGCCACGGGCTCGGGGGTTTCGATGCCGGCGACGGTGAACGCATCCACGAAGGCAGGCATGGCTAGGGTGCCGGCCCCGTCCACTTCAATCCACCCGCTGGGCAACTCCTCGCCAGCGGCGAGCACCTGCTGGATGCGCCCGTCCTTGAGCAGAATCGACACGATCGGCGCGTCCTCGCCCTCGACCAGACGGACGTCCTTGATGAGCGTGGGTTGGGAGGGAGCGGGAGACTGGGCGGCCATCGCTGGGGCGCACAGGAGCGCGGCCAGGATCAGGGGCCGGGAGACCAAACTCATTTGGAGAGCCTTTAGCAGGGGTGTGATGTCGGAAGCTGGCGCAAGCGCCCGGGGTGAAGGTCCTCGCGCTCGCAGGCCAGGTCCGCCGCTCGTTCTTGCGGTCCGAGGGTCAATCAGGGCGGCCTTGGCGGCACACATGCGAGAAGGCAATCAGCACAGGCGGCTAGGGGCAGCACGCGGCGTCAGATTAGCCGGAAGAACGGGGTCCCACCACTTCGGACTCCCCTGGCCTTCAAAAAGGCTACGTAAGCTCGCGGGCCGAGCCTTGCCGCCATCGCCTGGAGCTGCTTTCGCGGGCGTGTGGGTGCCGGTCTCAGCGGGAGGATCCCTCCCGCCGAGC
This sequence comes from uncultured bacterium, assembly GCA_937905825.1. Taxonomy (GTDB): domain Bacteria; phylum Planctomycetota; class UBA1135; order UBA1135; genus JABACD01. The sequence continues at coordinate 21,623 of CALCXM010000178.1, read as the reverse complement.
CCAGCGCCCCTACCCTCCCTCGGGTAGGCCCCCCAAAAGGGGAACGAGCTTCCCAAGGTCGGTGGCCGAAGGCCGCGCGAGCACGCGGAGTCTTCTTTGTTCGCCCCTGGGAGTACGACCACCCTAGCGTGGCAACAAGCCTCCACAAGGCCCAATATCGCCCGTTAACGGCCATTCAAGGGCGATTCCGTTTCCCTGAAACGACGAGACTAGCGCTCACGGTAGAACCCGAAATGGCCTCCTTCGGGCTTCCCTGAGCGGCCCCATCCCCGCCGTCCGCGAATTGGGGGCCAGGGCCCGGTTTCCCTGAAACTCGGCGCGCGCTCGCGTAAATCTCGCGAGCTTTTTTGCCGAGGGGCTCAAATGCACGGGGTCAGCGGGGATCCGCCGGGCAGGACTCCGAGGGAACTACAGCCCGCGCACCCACTTGGGCCGGAAGGGCGCCTTGTCAGGATCCGAGAGCACTCCGTCCAAAGCGGCCAGCATAGCGCCCTTGTCCCGGGGGAAATTGCCCGCCAGGGTCAGGTAGTTGCTGGCATGGTTGGAACGGAAGATCGTGCCCTTCAGATCCAGGTGCGAAATGAACTCGCGCAGTTCCGCGGCGAGCTCCACCGGGCTCAACTCGTCCACCTCGCCGCGCTCCGCCGAATCCCAGAGGGGCGTGCCGTCCACCGGAGTCATGACGAGGGTGGACAGGAAGCGCGGATTGATCGCGGAAGCGACCCGGGCGGACTCGATGGCGTGTTCCCGGGAGAGCGCGCGACCGCCGGCCCCCAGGAGGATCATGGTCGAAAGCTTGACCCCGGCCGCGTGGGCCTTGTTCGCGACGCGGACCATCTCGTGCGCGTCCACGCCCTTCTCCAGGTCCCTGAGCACTTGGTCATGACCGCTCTCGATGCCCAGGTAGTACTGGGTCAGGCCCAGCTCGCGCAGCTGCTCCATCTCCTCGACCTTGCGAATTTGCAGGGCCTGGGGCGAGGCGTAGCAGCTCACGCGCTTGAGCCCAGGGAGGGCGCTCTTGATCTCGCGCAGGAGGTCCGCGAGGAAGCTAGCCTTCGCTACCAGCGCGTCCCCGTCCGCCAGAAACACCTTGCGCACGGGCCCCAGGTTCTCGGCCGCCCAGGCGATCTCCTGCTTCAACTCCGCCAGAGGCCGCACGCGAAAGTCCTTCTCCCGGTACATCGCGCAGAAGGTGCACTTGTTGTAGCTACAGCCCAAGGTGGCCTGGAGAATGAGGCTATTGGCCTCGGAAGGCGGGCGATATACGGAGCCGGTGTACTGAATCAACGGATTCGGGGGTCGGGTTGAGCGGGGTTCAGTGGGAGAATCACGTAGAGCGGCATCTTGCAGAAAAGCACGACTTGCCCGGTCCACGGGCTCGGGCCATACCTGGTAGAATTCTCGTCTTCCCCGAGGGGCAGCACGTCCCACCAGAATCAACCGCCTAAGGCACCCTAGCAATCATGGTTACCACCGACGAAGTCTACACCGAACTCAAGCAAGTCTTCGACCCGGAGATCCCCGTCAACATCGTCGACCTGGGCTTCATCTACGAGCTCAAGATCGAAGACGGGGTCTGCAAGATCGAGATGACCCTGACTTCCAAGACCTGCCCGGAAGCCCAGAACATCCCGGACATGGTGAAGCGGCGCTGCAACACCCTCGACGGCATCGATTCGACCGAGGTCCTGATCGTCTGGGAACCCGAGTGGACGCCCCACGCCATCTCCGAAGAGGGTCGCCAGATCCTCGGCATGGACGACGACGAGTAGTCAGACAAAACCCATGCCCACCCGCAACGAATACTACAACGCGGCCCTCAAGCTGTTCGGCGAGAACAAGCACTTGGACGCGATCGAGCAATACAAGCTTGCCCTGGCCGACGATGCCGACTGGACTGAAGGCCTACACGGCCTCGCCATGGCACAGATGCACGCCAAGCTGCTCGACGACGCCATCAACACCGGCCTGCGCATCGTCGAGCTGGACAAGGAAGACCCCTTCGCCCACACGAGCCTTTCTATGTTCTACATGCGCAAGGGCATGATTGAGGAAGCGGAGAAGGAGAGTGCCAAGGCACGCATGGTCTCTTGGAAGCTCGAGCTCAAGACCAACCCAGATGCCAAGCCCCCGGGCCCGGTGGGTTCGATGAACATCCTCGACAACGATTGATGTCGGGCGCGGAAGCTTCCGCGCCGTTCACAAACACAGAAGGGCCGCTTCACCGCAGGGTGAGGTGGCCTTTCTCTTTTGGCGCGAGGGGCCTTCCGTGAGCAGGACGGCGAGGGTGCATGGTTCGGGCGCGCTGCCTGCCTCTCTAGAAAGCACTCGCTTCCATCCGGCCGGCAGGCGAAGCTGGCTCCCACCGTGATCGAGTTCCAAGACATTCAAAAGAGCTTCCGCGACCGTTCGGGGCGTGAGTTCGACGCGCTTGCGCAGTTCACGCTGCACGTTCGCTCGGGTGAGACGCACTGTCTGATTGGGCCCAGCGGCTGTGGCAAGACGACGAGCTTGCGCTTGGTCAATCGGTTGGAGACGCCGACGCGCGGCAAGGTCCTCGTGGACGGCAAGGACATCGCGCAAGCGGACATCTACTCCACCCGCCGCTCAATCGGCTACGTGATTCAGAGTCGCGGGCTGTTTCCTCACATGACGGTGGCGCAGAACGTTGGTTTGCTTTGCGAGCTGGAAGGTTGGACGCGGGCGGCGACGCGCGCGCGAGTGGACGAACTGCTCGCTCTCGCCAACCTCGACGCCTCGCGCTTTCGCCATCAATACCCGGGCGAGCTTTCCGGAGGTGAAGCCCAACGGGTGAGCTTGGCGCGCGCGCTGGCCCTCGACCCGCCGACCATCTTGCTCGATGAGCCCTTTGGGGCCTTGGATCCGATCACGCGCTCGCAGGTGCATCTCGACTTTCTGGAGATGCTGTCGCAGCTCAAGAAGACCGTCTTGCTCGTCACCCACGACCTGCACGAGGCCTTTCGACTCGCGGACCGCATCACGCTTCTCAACGAGGGTCGCATCGTCCAAACCGGAACGGAAAGTGACTTGCGCGAGACTCCCGCGAACGAATTCGTCGAACAGTTCCTGAGCGCGCAGCACTACGCGACAGGAGGCAAGTCATGAGCGCCCTTCGATTCAAGTGGCTGCTCTGCGCACTCGCTAGCTTCGTCCCAAGCGTCGCCTCCGCCCAAGACACCATCGCCATCGGCTCCAAGAACTTCACGGAGTCGGGGGTGCTGGCGGAGATCCTGGCGCAAACGATCGAGGAGCACACGCCGCTCAAGGTCGAACGCCGACTCAACCTGGGCGGCACGATGATTTGTTGGAAGGCCCTGCAGTCCGGCGAGATCCAACTCTACCCGGAGTACACGGGCACGGGCTGGGCCGCCATGCTGGGCGAGACCGCCAAGATCACCGATCCCTTGGTGACCTTCCTGAGCGTCAGTCGCCGCTTTGAGGACGAGTTTCAAATCCGTTGGATGGAGCCCTTCGGATTGAACAACACCTACGCCCTCGCCATGCCGGAGGAGCTGGCGAGCGAGCTCAACATCACGCGCATCTCGGATTTGCTCGACCATCAATCCAAGCTGCGTGCGGGCTTCAGCGTCGAGTTCGGCAATCGCGAGGACGGCTACCAGGGCCTTGCCAAGACCTACGGTTTGGACCTCAGTGACGTGCGCGTGCTCGAGCATGGCTTGGCCTACGCAGCCTTGCGTTCCGGGGAACTCGACCTGATCGACGCCTACAGCACGGACGCCAAGTTGATGCGTTACAAGCTGCGCGTGTTGAAAGACGACCTCAGTTTCTTTCCGCCTTACCACGCAGCGCCGCTCGTTCGTATGGACACCCTGGCCGCCCATCCCGAGTTGAAGCCGGCCCTCGCCAAGCTCGCCTTTCGCCTTTCGGATCGCATGGCGCAGACCCTCAACGACCTGGTGGAGTCGGAAGGGCAAAGCATGGAAGCGGCGGCGCGTGCGTTTCTCGAGCACGCAGGACTCGTGAAGGGGAATTCGCCCGAAGCGGCCAAGGCGCTGGCCCTTTTGAAGCACAACGTCATCCTCCCCGCTAGCGAGCGAACCTCCGGCACCAAAGTGCGCCCGGGCTTTCTTGCCTTGCTGCGCCGCGACAAGGCGGACTTGCAGGAGCGCTTGCTCGAGCACCTGGCACTGACCTTCGCCGCGGTTCTCTTGGCCGCCCTGGTCGCCATTCCCCTCGGAATCTTCATCACGAGCCGCCCGCGCTTGCGCCAACTCACCCTGGGTTTCGCGGGCATCCTGCAAACGGTCCCGAGCCTCGCGCTGTTGGCGTTCATGATTCCGCTCTTGGGCTTGAACGTCAGCGCCGCCATCGCCGCGCTCTTTCTCTACGCCTTGCTGCCGATCCTGCGCAACACCTACACGGGCATCAGCGAGGTCGACGGCGCTCTTGTGGAAGCCGCCCAGGGCATGGGCTTGCGTCCGAGGGAAGTTCTCTGGCGAGTGCAGATGCCGCTCGCCATGCGCACGATCATGGCGGGCATCCGCACGTCCACAGTGATCAGCATCGGAGTCGCGACCCTCGCCGCTTTCATCGGTTCCGGCGGGCTGGGCGAGCCAATCGTGGAAGGGCTCTATCTCAATGATGCGGGTTTGATCCTGACCGGTGCCGTCCCCGCGGCGCTGCTCGCGATCCTCGCTGACGCCATTCTCGGTCGAGTCGAGCGCGCGCTGCAACGTCCCGCGAGCCTGTAGGTCTGCGCCGGCAGTTTGGGCCCTGCAGCACTCAATCGCCGGTTCCCAAGGTGGTTCGCCGGCGCGCAACGGGGGCGCTCCCTACAGCTCCCCGTCGAAGTACGTCAGCGTCGGTTCGCGCTTGAGCATCATCCCCGTCTGCCGCATCAGCACCTTGTTGGAGTCGGGATACTCCGCCACGTCCGACTTCACCTTGTTGCTCACCGCCATGTACTCGAAGGGCTCTTCGGTGTGGTTGACGAATTGGTGAGCGATTCCCGTCCCGGATGGAAAGGCCATGAAGTCGCCAGCGCTGACTTCAATCTCTTCGTAGTCGCCGTCCTCCTCTTTCCCTTGGCGCAACATCGACTTGCCTTTCAGCACGAAGAACATCTCCTCTTCGCTGTGATGAAAGTGCAACGGACACGATCGCCGCCCAGGATCCAAAGAGACGAGGCAGTACCCGAGGTCCTTCGCCCCAAGCCCCACCGCTGCTTCAAACCCGGCCGCCCCGAAGATCCCCGTCTCGCGTCCCCACACGCGCTCGGGAAGCTTGGAAGCCTGCACCACGTTCTTGTACCGCCCTCTGGCCGCCGCTTTCTCTTGGTTGTCATCCATGCCTACGATCCTAGCACCGGGAGCACCAATGGAAAGCGCCCCCCGTTCGGTATAGAGCACCAACGGGACGGTTCATGGCGTGGGAAGCCCGATCGCAACAACTCCCCGTCACCGAGTCGATTGGCAGTCGGGCAGAACGTCCGTCAGGATCCCGGACTGCACTAAGGTCTCGCGATCCCCAAGCGCAGGGATGTTCGGATTCAGCTTGTGGCGGGAAGTCGCTTCCAAGCGCCGGGTCGAGCGCAGCAGGTCCTCGATCTCCTTCACGTCCATGCCAGGAAACGCGGTCTGCCCTTCTTGCGCGAGCTTCGCAAAGAGTGCGTCTGTAGGCGCCTGCGCTCCGAAGATCACGCCCTCATGCTCCCCGTCCAAGAAACGGCTCATCCGTTCGATGGAGCCGACCTTTGTGTACTCACCGGTCTCGAAGTCAATGCGACTGTACGTCCAAGCCACCCCGGTCAAAGCGCGCAGCTCGTCCTCATCGTTGTGATCGTTGCCGATCCCGTGCAGGTCCGGCGAGGGCATCGCGTCGATCAACTCGCGCGGCACGCCCAAGGCTCTCGCCAACTGAAACACTTCGCCCTTGCCCAGCATGGCGATCGGGTTCGTGTCCACTTCGCCATCCCCGCCTTTTTGGTAGAAGCGAATGAAGCGATCCTCGCACTCGTTCCCGGTGCCATGCCGAATGCCGCCGCCGGTCATGCGGTTGTAGCCGCGCCCAACGGGAGCCCGCAGGCAGGACCGAAGTGAGCCGAGCACGGTCTTGTCTCGCTCGATGCGCTGCGCGATCTCAACCCGATCAAACCCAGCCGTCGCAAGACTCGCATCCATCAGCTCCAAGAGCCCATCGAAGACCTCGGTCAAGTCAATCTCCACCAGGGCGACCCCGAAAGCCTTCGCCGCCAAGCGCGCCCGATCCAGGAACTCCTCCCCGGAGTGGATGTTGCTGTAGACGGCGGTCACGTTCTGCGGCCCAAGCGCGCGCACTAGCAGCCCCAGCAACACACCGGAGTCGATCCCTCCGCTCAGGTCCAACTGCCCCCGCATGTTTCCCACGCGCTCATGCAGTCCCCGAATCGCTCCCACGCGATCTTCAATCAGAGCGTTTCCATCAAGTACAGGCATCGTGCAGTTCCTTCCAGTCAATCAATTCGCGGGTCCGGCGGGCAGGTTCTGAGCGGGAGCGTAGGGCATCCCGACGGGTTCCACAATCGCCCGCGCAGGGGCCCGTCCCTGAAAGCGCGTGGAGACTCCGCGCTCTCAGCAACCGTCGCTCCCAGGGTCATGCGCCCCGGATCCACCTGCTCCGAGGCATCCCTCAAAAGACCAAGAAACGCTCCGCCTCTCTCTCCAAGGACTCCCTTCCAGTGGCCCCCGAGATCTAGAACAACTCTTCCGAGTGATCGCTGGCGAGTGCCTTGGCTTCCGGTTGGTGCGCCGCAGTCGTTCGTCACGACGCGAGCATTCATCCAGCGGACCTATGGAACGGGTGTAGACTGGCCCTGCCAATCCGCACCCCCCATCCGGCACTCCATGCGCTCAACCCAAATCTCTCTCTTGCTTCTCGCCAGCGTTGCGGTCACGCCCTCCGTCGCTCAGATCCCGTCGCAGCCGTCCAGGGCCAATCCCCAGCAGCCTGTGCGGCCCCTGGAGTACGGCAGTTTCCCGGACAGTTGGATCCATGGTGGAGATTGCCTCAACGACCCATTGATTCAAGTTCACGCCTACAACGCGGACACCTACATCTTGCGCCAATCGATGTGCACCAACTTCGAAGGGCCCTTCATGTTCCTGCTCTTCGGCTCCGAGAAGGTCATCCTCTTGGATACAGGTGCAGGCAACATTCCGATCGCCGCCACGGTGAACGGCATCATCGACGACTGGCTCTTGGCGAATGGCAAGCCTTCGATCGACCTGATCGTCGCGCACACCCACAGTCACGGAGATCACGTTCAGGGCGACAGCCAGTTCGCGGGACAAGCCAACGCCACCGTGGTCGGTCTATCCCCAACCGCCGTTGCCAGTTTCTTCAGCATCGCCCCCTGGCCGACAGAGCAAGAAACCTACGACCTGGGTGGCCGCGTGCTGGATGTCCTAGGGATCCCCGGTCATCAGCAGGCGAGCATCGCCCTCTACGATCGAAACACGGGCCTCGTCCTGACCGGTGATTCCCTGTACCCGGGGTACATTTTCCTGAGCAGCTCCAACTGGAACATCTACCGCTCGAGCATCTCTCGACTGCGCGACTTCATCGAGCCGCGCCAGGTCTCCTGGATCCTGGGCACGCACATCGAGATGAAGTCCACTCCCTTCTCCGCCTATCCCTACGGCGCGAACTTCCAACCGGATGAACGCATCCTGCAGTTGAAGAAGTCCCACTTGCGCGAGTTGGACGATGCTCTGGACCTGCTTCCCAACGCGACGACCCAGGTGCACGCGGACTTCATCATCAATGGGTAGCTGACGAGTCGCCAGCTCTGTTCACTTTGAGCCTGCCCTGTTCACTCCGAGGTAGACAAGCCACCTCGGTTCAGAGGCGAGTGGTACGCCCGGCGGGATTCGAACCCACGGCCCTCCACTTAGGAAGCGGATGCTCTATCCAGCTGAGCTACGGGCGCGTACACGGGGCGGCATATTAGCTGGTGAGGAGGATTGAAGACACCGCTAGGGGACCTTCTCTGGGCGAATTCTGTGGATCGGGGCCCCGAGACGACCGGGGGACCTGGGCCAAGATCGGGGCGTGCTGGGAGAGCCGGTGAAGATCACCCGCTGGGGCCTGGCCAGTTCGGCGAGAACTCACAAGCGCCGCCCCGGTGCGTACGCAGTCCGTCCCCCAACCACAAAACAATGCCCAAGAACACCCTGCTCCTCGTCCTCTCCGCTATCGCCGCAGTGTTTCCGCCTCCGATTTTGCAGGAGGAGAGTCCAATCGAGCGGCCGGCCCAGAAGAACGAGGCGGCTGCGCTGGCTGCCGGCGAGGATCCCTTGGAACGGCTGCGGGAGCGCTCAGACTATGCAACTCTCGACAAACGCGCGGTCGGCGCACTGGCCGTCCTGGCCCGCGCGCGCTGGCCAAAGGAGTTAGCGGGTTTCGTCTATTTAGGCGTTGAGCAGTTCTCGGCGGCCGGGACGTCGCACTGGATATCGATCTGGTCCCACCGCAAAACAGGATTGGAGTTCGCGCTCATCCCTGGGGAGAGGTTCCAAATGGGATCACCGCAAGCGGAGGCAGATCGGATGCCGGACGAAGGTCAGCATTGGGTGACGTTGGATCCGTTCCTGATTGCTCGAACGGAGTGCACCCAGGAAGCTTGGATGGAGTTGACGAAGGAGGCGCTGCCGCAGAACAGCATGCTGGACGATGCCTTGATGTTGCCAACGGCAGGACTCTCTCCCGTGGAAGTCGAGGCTTGGTGCAAGCGAGCGGGCTTGATGCTGCCCACGGAAGCGCAGTGGGAATTCATGTGTCGAGCGGGAATGGCAACGGCTTGGGCGAGCGGCGCCGACAAGGGGGACTTGCAAGAGTTCGCGAACCTCGGCAGTGCCGAGTGCCCGGAGGATTGGCGCAAGATCCCGGGGATCGTTGAAGCTTGGCATGACGGATACGGAGCCAAGACCGCGCCAGTGGCGAGCTATGCTCCCAATGCATTTGGCCTGTTCGACGTGCACGGCAATGTCTCCGAGTGGACCCGCGATCACTACGTCAGCTATGACGTTCCCGCGCAAGTCGGCACCGGTTTGCGCCCGGGCCTCTCAGGCGAACGCATGGCGCGCGGCGGGAACTTTGGCGGAGACGCCACGACCGCGCGCTCCGCAAAACGCTTCAAGTGCGGCGCGGGGACTTCCCCGGGAGCGAACAAGGGCTTTGGTTTCCGGCCTTCGCTGGACCTTCCCTTCCCGATCTCCCTGGAAGGCTGGCCTGCGGAGACCTTCCCCTTGCCGCCGGGGTTCGCACCGACTCTCCCGAGCGGCACCGAGTCCCTGCGCTTCGCCCCGGGTTGGCGAGATCCCAAGACGGAAGACTTTTGGTCCTACGCCTTCGTCATGTGGATCGACGAGCCCGTTCCCGACAGCGCTCATGTCGGCGAACTCCTCAACGGCTACTACGACGGCATCCTATCCGTCTTCGCGAGGAACGCCGGCAAGGACATCGGCAGCGATCCAGTTCAGGTCAAGGTCACGCGTACCGCACCCAACATGTACGAAGCTCAGATGCACGCCATCGACGCCTTCGCCACCTTCCAACCCATCGACATCCGCGTCCTGGTGGATGTGATCCCCGAAGCGAAAGGACCGACCACCGTGCACGTGAGGCTAAGCCCGCAACCCAAGGAGCACCGCATCTGGCGGGCCTTGGAAGCGGCCATTGCGAGCATTGAGAAGCCTTAGGAACTCGCGGTCAACGCTCCGATTGTGGAGGCGCCCGCCCTTGCGCAGGGATCGGAATCTCCAGAACGGCGCGCCTTGAGGACGGGCCGCGGGATCGATTGAGAGATCCAACCGATCAGAGGCCGCGCAACGCAGCCCCCCGTCGCTACCGGGCGCTGCTGCGGAGCTTGCCCAAGACTCGGCTGTGCAACATGGCCACGGCTTGGGGGCTGCGGCCGAGGATGGAGGCGATTGTTTCCATGGGGAGGGAGCAGAAGCTGCGGAGCATCAAGCAAGCTTCCTCATCGTTGCTCATGCGCCTGCGGGCCACTTGCAGGTGGGGCTCAGTGAGCTTGGAGAGTCGGGGCTGGTCGGGGGACTCGATGTGGACTTCGTCCATGGCCGAGAGGTTCGGCAGCGCCATCCTGCGGTATCCATTGCGGAGCAGGTTTCTCGCGATGACGAAAAGCCAGGCGCGCAGTTGAGCTTGGGTTCGGTTGGAGAATTCGGGGTCGGACGCGAGCGCTCGCAGCACGGCTTCCTGAGAGAGATCATGGGCGGAACGATCTGATTGGTCGCTGTTGGTGAGGGTCCGCCGGCAGCGACGCAGGAGCCAGGGCAACTCAGCACCGATTCGTTCCGCGGTGGTTCGTTGCGCTGGAGCGGGTGCCGAGTCGGTGACGCCGCTAGTCTCGTGCGCCGAGTCGGACCGAACGATCCTCGGACTTGAGGGCGCGCGATGGCTGTCGCCCCGCTGTGGCTTCCCAGTCGTGGCAGCGGCTGCTCGTCCACGTGACTCGCTCGGGCCCTGCTTCAAGAAGCGGCTCCAGCCCGGTGAGCAGCGCACGAAAATTGGACTTGCTCGTCCTCGGCTAGCGCCTGCACGAGCCTCTCCTGTCGCATTGAGATTTGGGGCATGGGACAATTAGCACCGGCGCTAAACACCTTGGAATGTGCGGTGAGGGCCCGGTCAGAAACCTCTCTGGATCAGGCTCTCGCTTCGGAGGAGCAGTCTTGCAACCTTGAAGGCTCAGGACCCCGGCGGCGGCGGAACGCACGTTTCACTCTCTCTTATGAGTTGGACACACAGACTTGAGGCCTCTAACGGGGATTCGTTGTTTCTTGAGAACACTTGGAGGTTAAGCAGTGACCACTCGGAAGAATCAGCCCGAGTCGTCAAGGCAGCTGCACGCTCTCGGTGGTCACCTCACCCGCCACAACCTCGACGGTGCCATTCGCTCCCTCGCAGCTCCACTTGTAGGCGCCCCGTGGAATACCAGAGAGTCGGACGTTCCCAGCGCTGTCTGTCCGAAGTGGCGACGAATGACCGGGCAGCCGGCCTGCGGCAATCCAATCATTCACAAGCTCTCCGGTTGCAAGCCACTGTAGATAGACCGGGCGGTCCGATGCCGCGAGTGTGGCTCCTGATGCAAACGCGAGCTCCAGCGTGCCCACACGTCGTAGCTCAATCGAGTATTCGTTCCCGGAGGGAGTCGCATCCACATCCTGGATGGTGGTCCAACAGTGTGGAGCTGCCGCGTGCAGCTCATAGGACCCTTCTCCGAGGTTGGAGAACTCGACAATCCCATCCTCGTCCGAAGCGCGAGAAGGAGTCAGCCGGTAGCCGTGTTCCCCGGAGAACAAGCGGCAGGTGCCGCCGCTCTGCGCGGTACCGTTTTCATGCAGGAGCAAGCGCAGACTGGAACCCATGTCGAAGACCAGCTCGACCACTTCCCCTTCTGCGGGGTACTCAAAAGGAACCTTGTCGATCGCACCTCCGGAAGGAGACGAGAGGCTAACTCGGTCGGTTTCGGGAGGCAAAGTAACGAAGTACGCCTCGCCCTTGGCATCCGTGATCTGCCACCCCACCACGATTCCGCCAGTGACGGTCGCCCGCGGCAGAATCTCGATTCCCTGCATGGGCTGACCCTCGGAGTCCACAACGCGCATCACCACCTCAGACCTCGCGAGGTCCACAGGGATCACCACCTCCTCTCCATCGCTTTCGAGGATCTCATAGGTCGTCCCACCAGTACGGCCACCCTTGGTAGCGAAGACCCTCACCAACACGGGGCCTGTAGCGATGCCGCCGCTCACAACACCCTCCCCGGTTTCATCCAGGCGCACGGTCTGGAACTCTTCGCGACCCTGTTCGTCCATGTAGGTCACCGCTGCCGTTCGAACCACCCCGTTGGATCCAGGCATCGCTCCCGAAGTCGTGACACGAATCCTCCGATCGCCACCGGCCAAGTTCAACTCGAGGTGCCAGGGTTTGCCCGCCTCTAAAGTGAATCTCTCGGACCCTCGCTTCTCGGCTGTCCCACGGTTGCTGCTCACGATGAATACGTAGGCTCCCTCACTAGCACTTGCGATTTCCAAGTGCCCGTCGGCTCCGAAACTCGTGCGGGGGATCGCTCCAATGCCCTGTGCCGAAAGCGCGTACAAGGACGGGTCCTCACCCGGCGGGAGTGTCAGCTGCGCCGTAAGTCGTTGCCGACGATGCAAGGGAATGTCTCCCAGATTGACGTTCTCATCACGCGCAACCACAACCAGCTCTCGGGACGAGAACCCTTCCAACTCGATTGCGATGACATTCGTCCCAGGACGCAGGCGTTTCACGTCAAAGCGACCCGCATGATCTGTGAAGACAGGGGCCCCAATGACGTCTATCTCGTAGTTCCCGCTGCTGTTGTAGACCCGGACTTCCGCGCCTTGAATGGGATCCCCGGTGAAAGGATGGATCACCCGACCTGCCATGCTGAGTGCTGGTCGTAGAATCAAGATCACGCTCCGTTGAGCGGGGTCACTTAGATCGACGATCACAACCTCTGACCGTCCGAAGGTGGGTGAAATCGCCTCCATGGCGACGTTTGCCTCGACCAAGTCATCGATAAGAAAGGTACCGTCCTCGCTCCCCGCCACTCGAAACTTGTTCCTGGGGTCGCCACTCGGCATCGTCCAGTAACGCACCTCAAAATCGGTAGCGGGATCAATGCCTTGGAGGCACGTGCCTTCAACCACAAGGCCCTTGTGCAGAACTGCTTCGTGAACGGTCGGATCCGCTTCCGGTATTTCGATCCCTCCAAAGTTCACGCGAACGTAACCGGGTGCCGTCATCTCACAGGACACAACCCCCGACGGGAGCCCCATCATGAGGACGTAGCCGTCGTCCCGTGCCTTGGTGATCTGCTCAAAGACCTTCCCTTGCTCGCTTGTCCATGAAGCACGCACCTGCGCGGTTGGAACCACGGCCTCGTTACGATCTAAGGCTTGGAACCACAGGGACCCACCGAGTCTGCCTTCGAATTGCGCATCAACTTCGTCTCCGGCAGACGGAGTCGGGATCAGTCGTTCCTCCGCTTCAAACTGCCCACCCTCCAGGCGAATGGAATAGCTCTCAGCTTTCAACACAGGCAGTGAACTTGGGCCGATGCTCCCGTCCTCTCGAACGGGCAGCGCACCGACTTCATCGACGAATGGACCGCGGTGGGCGGTCACCTTCACCTGTGGAAAGCCCCACTCATCCTCGAACTTAAGGGGGAAATCCACATGGCCCCGCAACGTGAACACGGGTTCCAGGGAGAGCACAATCAAAGGCTTCGACTCGCCAATCCACGAAACCGATTGGAGGTCATCAATGCTCGCGGAGAGACTGTGTCTGTGGTTCGCCGGAGCCAGGCGAGTCGACCCACCGCCGTCGGTGAAGTCCTGCCGCAGGAAGAGCAACGGGGCCCTCTCAGCATGGACGCCACCTTCGTAGGCCGCGTGGCTCCCGCTGGGAAAGGCGGCCCGCTGAGACACCTGCGCTTCACCGATCGGGAGACCGCTGCGCAGCACGCGCACCTCCATGCTCTCGGTGGCGAGTTCCAACTGAACGTCGAGAGGCTCATCACGTGCACCCTCCTCCGGACCAAATTCAATTGAGTGAGCCAAGTGCGAAGCGTGACTGATCCACAGGAATGAGGGCTCGTTGCTGTCCAAAGGCGGAACCTCATCCAAGCGGAACCGTCCACGATCATCGGTCACTGTCTGAACCGTGTGGGCCTCCACCTCAGCGTCGGGAATGATCGTCGACGCAAGCACGTAGGACATGAATTCCGGATTCCAAGCGCTCCAACTCACCGTTGCGTCCGCGATCGGCGTGCCGTCGGTCGAGGTGACACGTCCCCAGACTTGCGCCTCGAGCGGGACGGCCTCGAGGTCCACCCTCTCATCCTGTTCTGCGGCGCTGGGGAGTGTGGTTTCGGGAACCACCTCGATCGCCTCTGGCGGGGCAACATCAGCTGCGAGTGAAACCGGACTTAGCTCCTCGTCCTGCTCGACATCCTGCGCCACGTGGAAGCTGGGCACGGCCTCTCCAGGCCGGTCCGCAGCCCGAAGCGTGACCCAACCGAAGACCCCGAAACAGGCCAAGAGCAACCCCACCGCCGCCACTCCAATCCAATGTCCAACCTTCATCTCGTTCTGGTCTAGCTAGGTGTAGGAACGTTCGACGGTCCGGCCACTTCGACCACATTCAAGACCCGACCGCGGCTCGATGGCGGCCCGATTGGCCCGCCCCCGCCAACCGCGGAAACTGGTAAGGCCGACGCTCTGAGAGGCGCGCTGGTACCGGAAGGCGCTGCCCAAGCCTGGCCGATGACACATGCGATCATTACGATCACGATGCGCCAATGGATCGAAGGTTTGCCTCTAGCGAAAGGCCCGATGGATTCTGTCGACATAGTCGGTTCTTAGGTGTTGAGAGTGGATTCTCTGAGACTCTCTAGTGGGCTCCCACCGCCCGGTAAACAGATCAGTTCGAAGTCGTACGCAGTACTCGTCCAGCATTGTGGCGTCAGACCCGAGATGGTCTTCAAGTGCGCCGCCCGCATCTCGAAGCTCCTTGGTGTCGCCCGCCTGGAGAGCAAAAAACACCCACCCCAGTGCAGCCTGTGGATAGGCAGCGATTCCAAGGGAAGCCTGTTTGTACCACCGGATAGCTGAACCCTCGCTCCCAAGCTGAGAGGAGAGGCTTCCGAGGGCGCACGCAGCCTCGATACGGTTCATGTACCGGCTTGCGCCGTGATACGCCCGCTCGAGCTTCTGCGACGCTGAGACCAAGGCGCCTTCGGATTCGTATCCATACCCCTGATAAATCTGGAATGCAGTGGAGGGCGCCAAGCGCATGCCGGCATCGGCGACCTCTCGCAGGCTAGGCCCATTGGCATTCCCACCAGCTACCAGACGATCCATCACAATCATCTCTGCTTCCGACCCGTCAGGATCAGGGAATGCCTCGCGCTTCGCCACGAGATCTCGACCCCAGTCTTTCCCGTCCTGTGGCATCTGCGGTTCACCGTTCACCCGATCGAGAAGAACGACGCCTCCCAGGTTCCTGTCCGAGACAAAGATTCGAAGACAAGCATCTTTGAGCAGCAGCCCTAGCTCCTCGCGGTGAACCCTCAGCAGGTGCCGTTCGAGTTTGGCGGCGCTGGGCTGGCAAGGAGTGCTTCTCGAGGGCCACTCCGACGAAAAAAACGCTCCACCGCTTTCTAAGCGCTTCCCAGGAATGGAAATATCAGCGCCCTTCATTTCACGCAGAAGGCCGAGCAGTTCAATGGACGCACCGTGAGGACTTTGACTCATTTCGCGTCTCCCAAGCTACCATTGCCTCGGCCCAGCAAGGCAAAAACCGCAGCCATTATGTCCGCTGCGATGTCTGACTCCGTTTTCCACATACCAACATTCGCGGCCATGGCCTCCCGCAAAGTCTTGTTGCCAACGGCGACTGAGAAGAAGGCCTGCCGTGCACGTTCTGGCAATCCGTTGTACCTTGACGCAACCACGCGGGCGTGGTCCGGCTTGACTCCAAGGCCGACAACCAAGAACTGATCTCTCTCACTCGACTCTGGCCTGGCGTCCAGGGCGTCCTTTGGAGCGCGGCTTTCTATTCGGAGCTGATGCTGAACCCCGAGTTCTACCAACTTCAACAATTCCTCTGGAGAGTAGGGCAGGCGTTTTTTCGCGAGCCGCTCTCGGTATTCGAGCAGGGCCATGGTTAGCTCGGCCACATGAGCAGTCTCGAGGATGTACGCGTGCTCTCGGATGTAGCGCTCAACCAATTGGCAGAGTAAATCAAAGGAAACTCGGTTCCGGACGACCCCAACCCCAAGAGCGTGGATTTCGCCAAGCGGATCCCGCTTGGCTTGCTGATCGAGCCGATCTCCCTCCTCTTCCATTGCCACGTCCTCACCGTAGGGAGGACCCTCGCCACCGTCAAGCGAGTGAGCTTGGAGTACCCAAATTAATTAGAGCGCCCCGGCTAGCGAGCCCCGAATGGACAGCGAGACCACCTTTTCCCCCACCCGAAGATTTAATCCAAGAATGCTGCCCGACCAATCACGCTCCATCGCCACCGCAAATAGACCTCACACCATCTGGAAACCTGCGGGGGCAAGACACCCAGCAAGCCCCCCCTCACCCCCGCTTCGTGAAGTTGACAAACCTCTCGCCGTCGAAGCGGTAGACGCCGGAGGTGGTGCCGAACCAGAGGTTGCCTTGGCGGTCCAGGTCGATGCTGGGGACGCCCCCGGGGCCTAGGCCGTCGGCGGTGGAGTAGTAGCGGAAGGTTTTGCCGTCGTAGCGGTGGACGCCGCCGCCGGCGCTGCAGCGGCCGAACCAGACGTTGGCGTCGCGGTCTTCGACGATGGACATGAAGCGGCCCCAGCCGGTGTGGATGGAGTGGGTTTCGCTGCGCAGATGAGTGGTGAAGGTGGTGCCGTCGAAGCGACTGACGCCGCCGTCGGAGGTGCCGAACCAGTAGGTTCCGCGGCTGTCTTGGAAGATGGTGCAGATGCGGTCGCTGCACAGGCCGTTGGACTTGGCGGTGTAGGGGGTGAAGTCCGTGCCGTCGTAGGACACGGCGCCGGCGCCATCGGTGCCGAACCACAGCACGCCGGCTTTGTCCTCGAAGATCGAGTAGACCATGTGGGGGGTGAACTCGTAGGCGCCCGGGCCGGCGGTGACGGGCAACGGGAAGGGTGTGAAGGAGGTTCCGTTGTAGCGGAAGACTCCGGCGGCGGTGGCGATCCACCAATTGCCATGGCGGTCCTTCAACAGGTCCCAGATGTCGCGGTGGTCCCCTCCCTGGCCGAAGGTGGACTTGACGGGGATGTCGCCGTAGTCGGTGAGGGTTTTGAAGGTCTTGCCGTCGTAGAGAGAGACTCCGCCGGTCGTGCCGAACCAGAGAGTTCCGTCGTCGTCCTCGATCGCGTCGCGGATGCCGTTGCTGGGGAGACCATCGGCCATCGTGAAGGTCACGAACTCCTTGCCGTCGTAGCGGATGAGCCCTTTGAGGACCGTGTTGAACCAGAGGTGGCCGTTGCGGTCTTCCAGGGGAGCGCCGGGGTACTGGGCGAGCTGGATGGAAGGGTCGGCTGAGTCTCCGCCCGTGGATTGGGATGCGGGAGGCGTGGCTTGCTCCGGGTCGCCCTTGGAGCCTTCGTCTTGTGCGGAGGTACACGCGAGCAGGCTGGCGAGGAAGGGCAGGGCGAACAGATTGAAGGGAAGCAGCATGTGGGTGGTGTTCGAGTTGGAATTGGCCCCTGGCCTACGCGGTGCTGCTCTGCTTGTTGGTCCTCGGGACACAAACGGTACAGCGGCTGGATCGAAGCAGGAATCAGGCTTCGTGCTCGGAACTTGAGCTGAGGCAAGAGTGCGCTTCTCTTTGAGCGCGCACTCGAAACGTCGCTCGGGTCACATGGCCTCGGTGCGGGAATCCGCCGATCGAAGCTCTACAAACGGACAGGCAGCGACCTACCTTCTCACAGCCCACCAACAGATCATCATCGCAACGATCGCGACCAAGCTGAAGAGGTCGACCACAAGCCCTGCACGAACGAACTGGCGAATGGAGATGCGCTCGGTGGAGAAGACGAGGGCGTTGGGCGGAGTTCCCGCTGGCATCGCAAAGCCGGTGGTGCACGCAAGGGCGCACGAAATCATCAAGAGGTCCGGCGGGAAGCGGTCGGTGCCGAGGGCGGCGGAGACTCCGAAGATGATTGGAAGCAGGATGTTCGCGCTGGCGGTGTTGCTCGCGAACTCGGTGATGAGGATCGATGCGAAGACGACGACGGAAAGCAAGGTGAGCAGCAAAAGGAACTCGCTCCAACCCAAGTTGCCGAAGCCTTCGATTTGGCTGCCGATCCAAAGGGTCAAGCCAGAGGCGTCGAAGGCGCTGGAGATGGCAAAGCCAGCGCCCATCAGGAGCAGCACGCCCCAGGGCAACTTGAGGGCGACGCTCCAATCGAGGATCGGACGACCCTTCGAACTGTTGGCAACGAAGAGCACGATGGCCGCAACAATAGCGACCGTCGAGTCCTTGAGGTGAATGCCTTGAGCGGCGAGCCGCGAGCCCCAGCCTTCCCAAGGACCAAAGTCGCCCCGTGAAATCCAAAGCAGTGCGGTCACCATGAACACTCCAAAGACCCAGGCTTGGCCCTTGGTCAACGGACCGGACTTGGCTTCCGCCACGGGACCGTCGGCAGTCTGGTTGGAGAGACCTCGAACGAGAAAGAGCCAAGTGATGGGCAAGAGCACGAGGATCAGCGGGACGCCGTACATCATCCATTCGCCGAAGCTAACCTCGAGGCCCGTCTTTTGGCGGTAGACGTTTTGAAAGATGATGTTGGGCGGAGACCCGATCGGTGTGCCGAGGCCTCCAATGTTGGCGCCGAAGGCGACGCCCAGCAGCAGCGCGACGGAGAACTTGGAATCGACAGAGGGCCCGGAACCGCTCTCCTCGCCAGCCGTTGCCAGAACGGCCAAAGCGACGGGAAGCAACATCACGGTCGTGGCTGTGTTCGAGATCCACATGCTCATGATCGCCGTGGCCACCATGAAGCCCAAGACCAACGATCGTTGCCCGCGACCGAAGATGCCAATGATCGTGAGCGCCACCCGTTCGTGCAGCCGCGTCTTTTCCATGGCGGCGGCCAAGAGCAGTCCGCCGAGGAAGAGGAAGATGATCTCGTGTCCGTACTGGCGCGAAACGTCCGCGGCCTTTCCTAAGCCCAGCAAGGGGAACAGGACCAGCGGCAAGAGCGACGTCGCTGGTATCGGAATCGCTTCGGTGAACCACCAAGCGGCGATCCAAAGGGTCGCGGCCAAGGCGTGCACGACAGCTTGGGAGGAGGCCAGCGGGTTGGCAGCTTGCAGCTCCGGAGTGAGGGAGAGCGATGGGTGAAAGAAGAACTCCACCAGTAGGAACAAGACCGGGCCCAAAGCGATCGCGGGCCAGCGGCGGGAGACAGACTGCGTTCCATGCGGGTCGGACATGGGGGCAACCTATACGGCAGCGGACGAGATCGCAATCGGGCCGGCGGGGCGGGCGCTTCGCTCTGCGAGAGATTCGATCTCAGGGGACTGCCATCGGGCAGACAGAAGCGGTTTGGAGCGCCGTCCCCCTGGCCACCGGAACCCGACGCTGGGCCGCAACAACTCCCGTTCAGCTCCACAAGTTATTCCGAAACCATCACTTGTGTCCGTGCACAGCAGAAACCTCGTCGTTTATTCTCGGGCCCTGTCGATGCCGGGCGCCGCCGTTCGTTTCTTCATCGAACCTGCGAGGCGATCGCGCCACGCTCCGACCCTTCAGAACACCCGCTGCCATGAATCAATATCTGCTCTCTTTGCACTCCACACCCGACTCCACCTGCGCCACTCAGTCCCCCATGCCGCCGGAGGAGATGCAGAAGTTCATGCAACGGATCGAAACCCTCGAAAGCGACATGAAGGAGAGCGGCGCTTGGATGTTTTCTGGCCGCTTGACCGAACCGGAAAGCGCCACCGTCGTGCGAATCACTGACGGGGACACCATGACCACCGACGGACCCTTTGCTGAATCGAAGGAACACCTCGCTGGGTTCTACATCCTCCAAGCCGCCGACCTAGATGCCGCTTTGGAATGGGCCAGGAAGGTCACCACCTGCGTCGGCAAGCCGATCGAAGTGCGACCGTTTTGGGGACTCCAAAGCTAAGCCTTGTCGCCCCCAGGCGATCAGCCGCGCGTGAGCGCCGAGCAAGTCGGCAGGATCTTTCGCGAGGGATCCGGCCGAGCTATCGCTGTGTTGATCCGCATCTTCGGCGACATCGATGTGGCCGAGGATGCGCTGCAGGAAGCCTTCGCCCTTGCACTCAAGACATGGCCAGAAGGAGGCCTTCCGCCCAATCCACAGGCTTGGCTCGTGACAACGGCGCGCAACGGGGCCATCGATCGACTGCGGCGGGAGTCACTGGGACGCGCGATCCTGAGCGACCTCGTGCGCGAGCAGGCCGCAGCGACCGAAACGCTCGACCTCAGCCTGGGCCCCATGGACGACGATCGCCTGCGACTCATTTTCACTTGCTGTCACCCGGCCTTGTCCTCAGAAGCTCAGGTTGCGTTGACCCTGCGACTCCTGTGTGGACTAGCGACGCACGACGTCGCTCGAGCGTTCCTCGTGGAAGAGACGACCATGGCGCAACGGCTTGTGCGGGCCAAACGCAAGATCAAGTCTGCCCACATCCCCTACCGTGTGCCGGAAGCGCGCGAGCTACCGTCGCGCTTGCCCCCCGTGCTGGCGGTGGCGTACCTCGTGTACAACGCGGGAGCGAGCCGCAAACCTGGAGCGAGCGCCGATCTGGAGGATCTAGGCGCTGAGGGAATTCGGCTCGCACGTCTTCTGGTTGCGCTGTTGCCCCGCGAGCCCGAAGTGGCTGGCCTGCTGGCGCTGATGCTGCTGAACGAGTCCCGACGCGCTGCCCGCTTCGCTGGGGATGGATCGATCGTCTTGCTGCGGAATCAGGAGCGCGCTCAATGGGACCGTTCCTTGATTGACGAAGGGCAGACCATTCTGCGAGCTTGCCTGCAGCGCGACGAGCCCGGGCCTTACCAAATTCAAGCGGCGATCCAAGCCGTCCACGCCGATGCCGCCACCTTCGGGCAGACGGACTGGCAACAGATCGTCGCCCTCTACGACGAGTTGTTGCCCATGACCCGCAGCCCGGTGGTTGCGATGAATCGGGCAATCGCCGTGGGAGAAGTGGAAGGCCCGCAGGCTGCCTTGGACCTCATCGAGAATCTCGATCTCGACCGCTACTACTTGTTTCACTCGACGCGGGCGGACTTCCTGCGCCGCTTGGCCCGTGGCGCCGAGGCGTCCTTGGCGTACCTCAAGGCAGCCGAGCTCGCTCCGACGGACGCGGAACGACGATTCCTCAGGTCTCGCAGCGAGGAGCGCTTGCATTGATGGGGCGCCGGGCGCTCCGACGGCCTACGACCCGCAACGTCCCCGTGGCAGCCGAAGCACTTCTTCATCGGTTGTTCAGCGAACTCGGCGATGCGCTGCTCGGGACCTTTCGTATGGAATCCGATCCAGCCAGTGGGTGACTCCACTTGGAAGCTGTACCTTTCACGCCGATCATGGCGAGCCCCAACACGTCCGCGAATCCGCCGCTCCTGCGACGCAGTGCTATTGCGCTCGAGCACGCGCTGCACAGCCTTTGGCGGCCTTGGACGCGCCTGCTGGGCTGGCGTGCACCGCGCAGCATCGTGGCGTATCGCAGCTATGGCACCCAGAGTGAAGCCTGGGTTCGAGGTCGAGTGCTCGGCAATCGGGCGGAGGCGCGGGCGCTGACCACCGACAGCTGCATTGAAACGCTGAAGCACACTTGGAACCGCTGGATGACCTACGAAGTCCCCGACGCCCAAGTCAAAGTGCACTTCGAGGGCCAGGAACAACTCGTTACCGCGGACAAGGATGGCTTCTTTGAAGCGCGCTTCGAACGGCAGGGGCGCGCGCCGGACCAAACGACTTGGTTGGAAGCACAGTCCACGACGCACGGGCCGGACGGTGCGGTTCACGCCACCCACGAGGTTCTGATTCCAGGCGCGAACGCCGAACG
>CALCXM010000177.1 GCA_937905825.1 uncultured bacterium | reverse complement strand
GCACGTCTTAGCACTCCGTGTTGGATGGCTGCGACTTTTTCAACGGCCTGCTAGAAGGAATACTCAAGGTCTCGGCTTCTTTCACAAATCCCTGGCCACGTCGCGGGCGGTTCTTCCCGCGAGGAGCACTCTGCCTTGAAAGTCCTCGTTTCTCTGATGTCCCTTCTCGCCTTCTCCGCCAGCGCTTCAGCGGGAGTGATCTACGTGGACCACTCCGCCCTGGGAACTGGCGATGGCAGCAGCTGGGCCAACGCGTACCCGAGCCTGCGCGCAGCCCTCGATAACGCGACGAGTGGCGATGATCTTTGGGTTGCCCAAGGCACCTACACACCGGGACCAAGTGCCGCGGCCTCCGATAGCTTTTTCCTCAAGAGCGGCGTGCGGCTCTACGGCGGATTCGCGGGTGCAGAGACGAGTGTCGCGCAACGGGATTGGGTGCTCCATCCGACTATCCTGAGCGGGGATGTGGATGGCGACGATTCGATTGTTGGTTGGCCGAGCTTCAATATCAACGGACGCAACAGCGCTCACGTGCTGACCGGCAACGGCGCGGACTCTTCGGCGCTGGTGGATGGCTTCAGCATTGGCCACGGCCACACGGGTCCTTCGGGAACGCCCGCTGGCGCCAGCGAGATGGCAGGCAGCGGCCTCTACAACGTGAGCAGTCACCCGACGATCACTCACTGCATTTTTGAGTACAACACCTCCGCTTGGGCTTGGGGTGCTGCCATCTACAACCTCGATTCGAATCCGACCATCACGCACTGCACCTTCCGCTACAACGCAGTGCACTTGAGCTCCGGTGTTCTGGGCAACCTGGGAACAAGTCAGCCGGTGATCGAGGACTGCGAGTTCCACACGAATCAAGCGACCACGGGCAGCGGTGGGCAGGAGGCCCAGGGAGCAGCGATTGCGAATGGCTGGGACTCGCCGCCGATCACCATCGAGCGTTGTCTGTTCCGCTCGAACAGCGCCAAGCAATTCTACTCCAGTGGCTCTGGCGTCGAGCAGGCTCGCGGCGGGGCGATCTCGAGCTTCAGCGCAGGCTTGCTCGTCAAGGACTGCATCTTCCGCAACAATTCGGCCAACGCCGGCGGAGCGCTCTTCGCCTGGGGCCAGACGACCATCGTCAACTGCCTGTTTGAGGGCAACAATGTCTACAACATGATCACGAGTGGGATCACTCAAAGTGGTTATGGATCGGCCCTTGGCATCCGCTCGAACAGTGGCGAGGTGAGCCGCCTTGTGAACTCGGCGATCCTGAACAACAACGTGGTGCTAGGGGAGTCCGGAGCTGTTTCGAGCGGAGGCACTGGGGTCATCGAGATCTCGAACTCAATCCTGTGGGGCAACAGCGCGCCGCCGCCTGCGTCTCCGCGCAAGAAGCATTATCGCGGTGACGTTGTCCTGAGTCACAACACGATCGAAAACCTGTTTGTGCCCGACGCCAGTGATCCCGTCCCGGACCCCGCGGACATTCCAGGCTGCATCGACTTGGATCCGCTCTTCGTGAATCCGGCGGGTGACAACTATCGGCTCAGTGCAGGCTCCCCAGCCATCGACGCGGGCCTCAATCTGTCTGTTCCAGGACTTGCGAACCGGGACTTGGATGGGCTCGACAGGGTTGCCTTGGGGGCCTCCTCCTTCAGCGTGGACATGGGACCCTACGAGTACGGCAGCGTGGCCCCCGGACCCTGCCCGTCGTTGGTGAACCAGCCCCAAGCCTTGACGGTGGTTGTGGGCGCAGGCGCCAGCTTCCAGGTCTTGGCCCAGGGCCTGGACCTCAGTTACCAATGGCGCAAGGATGGTCAACAGCTTGCGGATGGCGGAACCTTTGCGGGAGTCAACACGGCCGCCCTGACTTTGACGGGGACGAGCGCACAGGATGCTGGTGCCTACGATGTGGTGGTCAGCAATGGTTGCTCCAGCTTGGTCTCGAGCGCCGCGCTCTTGAGCGTGGACCCAGCACCCCTGGGAAGCGTTGTTTGCTCTGGCGACGGGGAAGGCCAAGGCTGCCCGTGCGGCAACGACAAGGATCCAGGCGAAGGCTGCGAGAACTCCATCGGAGAAGGGGGACGCCTGACTGGCTCGGGCAGTGCAAGCTTGCAAGCCGCCGACGCGTTCTTGCACACGGACCACTTGCCGGCCAACAAGTCCGCGCTCTACTTCATGGGGTCATCGCTCTTGAACGGCGGCCTTGGCAATCCCTTCGGGGATGGCCTGCTGTGCACCCTTCCGATCAAGCGTTTCGCCGTGCAGTCCAGTGGAGCAGCCGGTGAAATCTCGATGCTGGACCCGGCAAGTCTTGCACCGGGGCAGATTGCAGCGGGGGTCACCCGCGTCTTCCAGGTTTGGTATCGCGACCCGGCCGGACCCTGTGGTTCGGGCTGGAACACGTCGAATGCATATAGGGTGACGTTCCAGCCCTAACCCGCTCTATTCATGAGTCCATTCGCCAACAGCCCCAAACCACTCGGCTTCGCCTCGTTCTC
>CALCXM010000176.1 GCA_937905825.1 uncultured bacterium | reverse complement strand
GGGGCCCTGTCCGGTGAGCCGTTGGGCCCGTGGCCTGGATTTCGTCGGCTGGGTCTTTGCGCGGAGCCGTCGGGCAGTGGCATTGATTCTGTCCCGTGCTTCGAGCGGCTCGAGCGCTTCGGTTACGGGCGCGCTGGCCTAGCCGTTGATGGGTGCAACAGGTTGCCATCGCCGTCCCAAGAGAACCGACCTTGGAGGTCCGAAGAAGACCCAACTGTCACAGGCGTGTCACGGGAGCAACTCGCAACGTAAAAACGTAGGGACG
This sequence comes from uncultured bacterium, assembly GCA_937905825.1. Classification (GTDB taxonomy): domain Bacteria; phylum Planctomycetota; class UBA1135; order UBA1135; genus JABACD01. The sequence continues at coordinate 31,913 of CALCXM010000176.1, read as the reverse complement.
ACCGACCGATGCCCTCGCGAATTCCTCCGAATCCTTTGGAAATTCCTTATCAGGTGAAGGCCCTACTCGCCGATGCGGATTCTGCGTTTGAAGGCCCTAGAACGCAGTCTCCGGGGAAATCCGGCGCGAGGAAGCCGAACTGTTTTCTAAAAAAGGAACTGTTTTCTAAAAAAGTCTGCGGAGAATCGTGCAATCCTCAGCGAGTGGGTTACCATCTTAGTGATGAGTGACTTCGGGTGATAATCGTCTTGCGAGCGGCGGTTATCGGGAAGCCCTAGAGGACACTCTTCTCTCCTCGGGCCGACAGACTTCCCACTGTCGGCCCCCTTTTTTTATCTATGGATACGCCTGGTGCTTGGCCAACGGAATGACCGACTCGCCGACCCATCGCAACCGGGTAGCGAGGCTTCTGCGGGGCTTGATCCCCCGCCGAGTCGCCCACGGCGTTCGGCCAGCTTCCCCCCAGGCCATCGGCCCAGTCCCCTCCCCGAAGGCAGGCCCCTCCCCAACGGCTGGATTCGACTAGGGCAGGATGTCCACGGTCACCAACGCCCCCGTCACGTGGGGCACGATGCGCAGCTCCTTCAAGAACGGGTTGAAGTTCCAGGTGGCCGGCGGGGCACCGTTGGCGCGGACTGAACTGGGCTTGAAGGGCACGCCGCGCAAGGTGATCCAGTCGTAGGTTCCGTCCACGGTCGAGTGCGTGAAGCGCAGGGGCTGCGTGGAGCTCAAGCCGATCTTGGGCAAGTCCAAGGTGATCGCGTACAAGCCGTCCGTGTCGGACAGGTTGAAGGAGTTCAAGAGACCGAGCTGATAGGGCGCCACGTCCAAGTGAAAGCGCGCGGCCTTGTCGGGCTCGATGGTGTCCACTTCCACTTGCCACCAACGGCCGGGCGTATCGACCACAAAGTCTTGGGAGTCGGGCATGGTCTTGGACAGGTCGTCTTGCCCCAAGAAGTCCAAGGCCTTGGTCATGTTCATGGTGGCCCAGTTGTGGCCGAGGGTCGGCTCGTAGACCAAGTCCTCCAGCACGTTGGCTCCGCGCTGTTGCAGGAACTGCCGCAGGGAACTCATGCCCGCCACCAGGTTGGTTTGAGGGTCCGCCAAGTTCGAGTGCAAGTAGATGGCGCGCTTCTCAAAGTTGACGACGGGCGCGTGGTCCGGGTCCACCAAGCCGCTCGGCAAGAATCGCACGGGAGAGACGCGCTCGTACTCGAAGGGCACTTGGCTCGGGGTGCCACCGAAGTGCTTGGAGTTCGAGAGCAAGAGCTGCACGGCCAAGCCGGAGTTGTTGAACGTCTGCACCATGTCCATGGTGCCGGTGTGCACGGCCACGGCGGCGAATTGCATTTGCTGTCCGTCCAAGTGGCGCATGCCGAAACTCAACGCATTGATGCCCCCCATCGAAAAGCCAACGCCGTAGATGCGCCGATAGTTGAAGGGCACCACGGCGAAGAGCGCGTGGGCGATGGTGGCCAGGGACTCTTGGCTTTGGACGTTGCCGAAGTTGGTGTCGGTCAGGCCGTAGGGGGCCACAAGCATCCAGCCGCGCTGGCGGGCCTCTTGGGGCAGGGTCGTGTTGAGGAAGATGTCCTTCTCGCTGACAGAGAAGCGGTGAAAGGCCATCACGACCGCGCGCTCGTAGAAGGGCTTGGAAGCGAAGCCCGCGGGGATCTGCACCAGGACGCGTTCGGGATGGGTCGCGCTGCCAGAGAAGGGCGGGCGGAAGAGCAACTCGTAGGTCGGGTCGCCGCTGAAACTCGGGACGGCGCGGTAGTACATGCCGTTCGGGCCGTAGGTCCAGCCGCCCTGGCCGACCACGGGCAAGCTGACCGTGCCCAGGTCCTCCACGGCTTGGGCCCAGCGGAACATGGCTTGGGGTTCTTCCTCTTGCAGAGGCGCCGGCAGGGGCTGCAGGGGCTCGAACACGGGTTGCAGCGGCAGGGCGGACGGGCTCGCTCCCAGGGCCACGGGCCCCGCAAGCAGCCGGGTGGGCGTCGAGAGGATGCAGATCGCCAGCAGGGGCAGGAGCTTGCGCACAGTGAGCATGAGTCAGGGAGTCGGGGAACCAAGGGTCGGGGAGGACCCCCCCTTATCGACCTGGGGCATGGGCAAGCTGTTGGCGGGATGGCCCGGAACTGGGGGAATTTTTGGGATCCCGCAGGGCGACGCTCAGACTGCGTGGCAACGATGTGGACGTTGGGTCGCCGCGCAGCGAGAACTCCAGCTCGAACGTCCGCCCCCCCTACTTCGGAGTCTTCGGCGGCTTGACCCGCTTGGTCTTCTGCTTGCCCTTTGGCTTCTGCTCGTTGGGCTTGGGGGGCGCCACCTCAACCTCGGTGCGCACCAACAGTTTCGAGCCATTGAATTCGAGCGGGCGGGACACCTTGCCCGTGCCCTTCGCCTGCACCTCCAAACTCCAACTGCCGAAGGGAACGTACTTCGAATAGCCCGCAGTCCCCTGCACTTGATCCTGCGCGCCCTTGTAGCGATGGCGGCTGCGCTTCAAGCTGAGGTTCACTGCGGCCATGCCGCTCTGCTTGGCCACGGCGTCCGTGGGCACCAGGCGCGCCTGGAAATCTCTGACGGGTTTGCCCGCTTGGTTGCGCACGAAAACGTAGAGCTCCGCCGCGGGATCCATGAAGAGCGTGCCCAGGTGCTGCACAGCCCCGGGGGCCAGGGTCAGTTGGCCCGGGTTCACGGGCAAGCAACCGGCGGCTTCAAAGGTCGGATTGAGCGTTCCACTTTGGACACCGAGCACTTCGAAGGCATCCCCGCGCCAAGTGATTGAGCCGCCCTTCAAGCCTTGCACCTTGACGCGCGTGAGCTCTGCCCCATCCCGTCGCTGCAAGCGGCCGAGCAGCGTCGCGCGCGGCACGAGGGGTTGGGTATGCAACTCGAGACGCACCTCGCCGGCTCCTGGAAGCACCACCCGTTCTTCGAGCGGGGACTTTTCATAGCCCGCGGCTTTGGCACGCACGGTGTACTCCCCGGGCACCAGGTTGTCGAAGAGGAAGCGGCCGTAGCCGTCGGCGCGGGTGCTGCGCGGCTTGGCGCGTTTGCCGCGCCCGTTGGCGGGGGCGCCACTCTCGTTGGGCACTTGCGCGTAGGGCACGATGACCACTTGCGCGTAGGGCACGGCCTCGAAGAACTCGTTCTCCACGAAGCCCCCCAGGAACTCTTGCTCGTGCAGGCCAACCTCGAAGATCTTGTTCGGGTCGGGCTCCGGCTTGACGGTCAGGCTGCGCACATTGGGCAAGTAGCCCACGCTGCGCAGGATCAGGTCGTACTTGCCCTGCACGAGCCCCTTGAGTTCGAAGCGACCGTCGGCAGCGCTCAACACCACGGAATGGGTCATCGGCGCTCGCTTGCGTTGGTTCGTGAGCTCGGGTTTTTGGGTGACTTCGATCTCGACCCCGGCCAGCGGGCGCTTCGATTGATCGTGGACCAAGCCTTGAACGCTGTGCAGTTCGTAGAGCTTTAGCTCCAGACCCTCACGGTCTTGACCAGGGCGCAGGTTCTGCGCCACGGGACGGCCCAAGAGTCCGGCTCCGGAGGCGTTGTTCTGCGCTGCGGATGCGACGAGAATGAGTTCGCGGCGAGCGGGCAAGCCCTCAAAGGAGAACAAGCCATTCCCATCGGCAATCGCCGTGCGTTCCCCCGCGCCTTGTCCGGGGCTCCAGTCTTCGGCGTCCACCCCCGACGTGCCCTCCCAGGTCAAACGCACCTGCGCTTGACCGACGCCCAAGCCCTGAGCGTTCATGACCGTGCCGGAGAGCTTGCCGGGTTCGGCCAATTCGAAGTCCAACTCGACCTCGTCCTGCTCTTTGTAGATGGGCAAGTCCGATCTCGCTTCCGATCCCCAGGGGGCGGTGACCGTCACGCGGTGCTCGGCTTGGGACAGCCCATCGAACGCGTAGCGGCCTTGCTCGTCGGTGCTGGTCTCGACTTCCGAAAGGCGCATCAGGCGAGCGACGGTGGTCCAACGCAGTTTGGCGCGCACTTGCACCCCGGGGATGGGCTCCCCCGAGTCCAGTTGGGTGACCTGGCCCGTCAGCTTCGCGCCCGCTTTGGGCTCCAAGGAAACCTGCGTGACGATCCCCGCTTCCACGGAGACGTTGGGCACGAAAGTCATGCGACAGCCGGGATAGATCACGCACACGAGGTATTCGCTGGTGCACAACTCGCCGAACTCGAAGTGACCTTGCGCGTCGACCTCGGTTTCTGCGTGGGGCTCTTCCGATGCGGATCCAGGCACGCGCAAGTCCCAAAGCAAGGCGCGGCTTGTGCGCTCTGCGTCGAGCACCTCGCCAGTCAAGCTACCGACGATGCGGCCCTCCTGCTTGAGCACGATCTGCACTTCTGATTGGGTGCCGTCCGTTGCTTTGAGGAAGGGCACGTAGCCGGGCGAGCTAGCGCGCAGTCGTAGACCCTTGAGGTCGGGAACGTGAGCGAGAAAGCGACCGTCGGCGGCGCTCTCCACCTCCACTTCCCATTCGTCTCCCTCCAGATGCACGAGCACTCCAGGCAGGGGCAACTCGCCCAAGGCGGCCAGCACTTGTCCGCGAAATTCGATGCCGCTGCCGCTGGCCAAGAGTTCAAGGGTGGCTTCTTCCTTCTCGCTGAGGATCGCGCGGCGCGCAGCGCTTGCCCGGGCAAGGTTCTCCGATTCCCCTGGCGCTTGCTCTCGCGCGGGAAGCTCAACAGGGGCGTCGGGAAGCAGCGCAGCGCCCAGGCCCAGGGCCACCGTGGTTGGGGCTTCAGATCCCGAGTTGCCAAAGGAAATCCACAACACGCCCCCCACCAGCAAGGCCAGCAGGAAGCCCAAGAGGACCGAGGAAGAAATGGGCAGGCGTGACTTCATGGACAGCAGAGTGAGTTACGTGGGATCCCAGGTGGTCTCTGAACCGGCGAAGCCCGGAAAGGTCCCGTAGCAATTGCCCGCTAAATTGAAGACTTGCACTCGGGTGCCGTCCCCATCGATGACCACCACCCGAGTGTGCCGGTCGTCCTCCCCGGGCACCACGATCAAGTCGCTGGGCTCGCGCACGCAGCCCTCTTCACTCCCTGGAGGCGCGAGGGTGTGAAGGAGCTTGCCAGCGGCGTCCAAAACCGTCACGGCGCTGCGCGGGCCCCCCTGGGCCAGAACCAAGCGGCGGTCCTCGAGGGCCGCGATCGCCGTGGGGCGAAAGGGCGCGCCGGGGCTGCTCGGCAGGGAGAAGGAGAAGTGATGATCCTCCTCGCGAAAGACCTGCACACGGCCCATGCCACGCTCACAAACCCAAAGCCATTGATCCAACCAATGGACGCCACTCACATCCCGAAAGCGGCTGTCCACTTGTCCGCCGCACCGCAGGGAGCGGGGCGGGCCGCCGCCCAGGGGCAAGATCTGAACCGCGTGCCGTCGGCGACCGCCCGAGGCCACCAAAATCTCTTGGATGCCGTCGCTGCCGCGCGTCGCCACGTCGGAAAGGGTGCCGAGCACGCCGCCCTTGTCGTGTTGTCCGGGGTGAGCCGTTTCGACGCCGGCGACTTGATCGCCGAACAAGGTGAAGGCGCGCAATTCCCCGCCGATGCCGTCCGCCACCCACAGGCGATGGTCTTCATCCACCGCGAGGCCCGTGACCGCTGCCGCTCCGCCCTCTTTGCCGCGAAAGGAAAAACCCGCGTCGAGTTCGCGGCCGTCCAAGTCGAAGCTGCGCACGTGGGCGGTGCGTTCTTCGGTGCCCACGTAGAGCACGCCGCGCGAATAAGCCAGGCTGCCGGCCATGCCTAGTTGGCCTCCGCCCGTTTGAGTTTCACGAGCACCAGCTCCGCCGGGGAGCCATAACGAAAGGGAACGCCGATGACGCCCAGGCCGCGACTGACGATGGAGGTGGTCTGCCCGAACTGGCGACGCAAGCCCGGATGATGGGGCCCTAGGTTGCGCAGCCAGGGCAAGTCGATCTGGCGCCCATGGGTGTGACCGGAAAGCACCGCCACACAAGCGGGGCGCGCGAAGGCTTCGGCGCCGGCGGGGTTGTGGCACAGCAAGACTTCCACGTCGTCCGCTCGCAAGTCGGCGCGCGCTGCCTCGCAATGGATGACCTTGGCCTCTTCCAAGTCCTCGACGCCCGTGATGGCGAGCACTCCGCGGCCCGTGTCCAGGCGTTCGCCACGGTTGCGCAGAAAACGAATGCCGATGTCCCCGTAGGCGCGCACGATTTCCGCTTCGCGCCGATCGCGGTAGTCGTGATTGCCAAAGACCGCAAAGCTGCCAAAGCGCGAACGCAAGCGGCCCAGGTCTTCGGTGAGCAACAGGGCCTCGCGCGGGTGGTCAGTGATGTAGTCCCCGGTCAAGGCCACCGCGTCCACTTGCAACTCATTGACGCGCTGCACCACGTCCGCCAGGTCCCCTTGGGCTAGGAACGATCCCGCGTGCATGTCCGAGAGGTGCGCTATGGTGAAGCCTTCCAAACCCGCTGGCAAACCGGGAACGTGCAGTTCCTCGACGCGTTCGTGAAAGCGGCCCGCTTTCAAGAACTGGCTGCGATAGAAGTGACGTCCACCCAAGAGACGGCAAGTGTGCTCCACCGCTTTGAAGAAGGCCAAGCGCGCCTTCGTCTTGCGACGGGGTGCCTGGCGTCCTGCGCCGGCGGAATCCTGGGGTAGAGCGCGCTCCATGCCCCAAGCGTACCCTACTTTGCGGCCAGAACCGGAGCCGCAACCAGGTGTGGTTGGCCAGGGGCCAGCAAGTTTTCGCCAGACCTGTCGAGCAGCTTCCATTCGCCGGATTCGACTTCGATCAAGAGCCCATCATTGTCCAGGGTCACGCGGCCCTTGCCCTGGGTCACGTTCAAGATGCCGAGCACGGAGTAGATCACCAGGTCCCCGTCCACGTCGAGCAGGCCTCCACGCAAGCGCATGCGAACCGGGCGGGCGGACTCCAGCAACACGTCCGTGCGCGCTCCGACTTCCACACGAACGCTGAGGCTCTCCAAGCTCGCGCTCGAAGAGGCTTTGGTGTGCACCCAACGACCGGGCAAGACGAGCAGCGGATCCCCGAGGATCACGACTTGTTGTTTCGCTAGCTTGACCGTGCCTTCGGTGTGAACGATGTCCACGCGCGCGGGCGGTTCTCCAAGGCCGGTCATGTTGATCATCAGGATGATGAAGAAGGCCGGGATCAAGGCGATGCGCAGGCGGTAGTAGCGGCGGTGCTTGACGATCTCACGAGTCGGTCCAAAGCGCTCCGCGTGCACACGGCGTTTGAATCGTTCGGCTTCCTCCTGTTCGCGCCCTTCCTTGCTCACGTGGGCCAAGGCGGCGGTGGTCTCAATCGCCTCTTTGTAGGCATCGCGACAAGGCCGGCACTCCAAGATATGCTGGCGCAACTCACGCACTTCCAAGGGTCCCAATTCCCCCAGGGCAAAGTCGTGAGTTCGACCTCGAGCTTGTTCACAGCTCAAGGCGGAATCGGGGTCGGGATGGGCGGGTTTGCGGGTCATGGGGCTCCTGGGTTCTTTCGGCCAGGGGCCGCGAGTCCTTGAGCCACCAACCGTGATCCACGCCGATCCTTGGGGCGCAGCCAGGGTTGCAGGGAGCTTTCATTCCCCATCCGCCCATTCTTGGGCCCGAATCTCCCTAAGCCAGCCGCTCGATGCCCAGCTCGATGCGCCGGATCGTGCTGCCCGTCCCCAACCAAGCGATGATGTCGAACATGTCCGGGCCCCCCGCCTTGCCGGTCAGGGCACAGCGCAGGGGCTGGAAGAGTTGCGGGAACTTGAGGCCTTGCTCGCCCACCCAAGCTTTGGCGGCCGTCCGCAGATCCTGCGCACTGGCGCCGCCCTCGAGGGCCGGGCGCAAGAAGGCCAAGTAGTCCTTCAAGATTTGAATGCGGTTCGCGTGCTTCCTGCAGTTGGCCTCGGCCTTCTCCTCGTACTCGACGGCATCGTCAGCGCTATACAGGAAAGCGATCTGCTCGGGCATCTCGGAGTAGATGCGAATGCGATCTTGGCCGAGGGCCAGGGCGCCTTCGAGGCGCGCAGGATCCGCGGCGATCTGTTCGGCGCTCAGCAGTCCCGAAGCAATCAGGAACGGTGTGCAGTTCTCGCGCAACTCCGCGAGGCTCTCGAGCCGCACGTACTCGCCGGACATCCAGGCGAACTTCTCGTAGTCGAAGATCGAGCCCGCCTTGTTCACGTCGCAGATGTCGAAGGCCTCCACAAAGCGCTCCATGGAGAAGATCTCGGTCTCGCCGTCGAGGGACCAACCCTGGCGCGCCAGGAAGTTGAGGGTCGCCGCCTTGGCGTAGCCCGCTTCGCGGAAGAGCGCCAAAGACACGGAACCGTGCCGTTTGGAGAGCTTCTTGCCGTCCTTGCCGAGCATCAGGGGCAAGTGCCCAAACTCTGGAGCTTCGAGCCCCATGGCCTGGTAGAGCAGGATTTGCTTGGGGGTGTTGACCAGGTGCTCTTCACCGCGGAAGACGTGGCTGATCTGCATGTCGGCGTCGTCGCAGACAACGACGAAGTTGTAGGTTGGGTTTCCCCCTTGACGCACCATGACCCAATCGTCCACGTCCGCGTTTTGAAACGTCACCTTGCCGCGCACCAAGTCGTTGACCACCGTCTCCCCGGGCTGCACGCGAAAGCGTAGCGCGAACAACTCACCCGCCGCCGCACGGGCGTCCGACTCCGCGCGCTCCAAGTCCCGGCAAGTTCTGTCGTAGCGCGGAGTCTCCTTCTTGGCCTCCATCGCCGTACGCAGATCGTTCAAGCGCTCGCGACTGCAAAAGCAACGATAGGCGTGGCCCGCTTCCAACAGCTTGTCCGCCGCCAGCGTGTGGTTGGCCACACGCTGGGCCTGGTGGTACGGCTCGTGAGGTCCGCCCACCCCGGGGCCCTCGTCCCATTGGGTGCCGAGCCAGGTGAGGCCCTCGAGAATTTGCTCCTCCGACTCAGGGATCGAACGATCCGTGTCGGTGTCTTCAATGCGCAGGATCAGCTTGCCCCCGTGGTGACGAGCGTAGGCCCAGTTGAACAGGGTGGTGCGCGCCAGGCCCAGGTGAATCGTCCCGGTCGGGCTGGGGGCGATGCGAACTCGAACGTCTTTCGGTGAGGGGCTAGACACGGGGGATCCGGGGCGGGGAGAAGGTCGGAGGGAGAGCGGGGGGCGGAGGATACGCAGGGCTTGGGGGGCAGGCAATCCGTGCCAGCCTGTTTTTGGCGCGGACGCAAGCGGATGGAGACCCTGCGGATCTCTTCCTCGGCCTGCGCATTGCTGCCCCTGCTCAGTTGACTCGCGAATCAATAGGGCTAAGTTCAGCAGATGGAAAGCAACAAGAAACCTAGCCTGGAACTGATCCAGGCCGCCCCCAAAGTCCTCTTGCACGAGCACCTCGACGGGGGCCTGCGCCCGCAGACCGTCCTGGACCTCGCGAAGGACTGTGGATATGAGGGGCTAAGTGAGACAGAACCTCGGGCATTGGCCGAGGCATTTTTCGCCGGCGCTGACAAGGGCAGCCTGCCGGAGTACCTGCAAGGATTCGGACATACGATTGCCGTGATGCAAACGGCGGAGGCCCTCGAACGGGTCGCCTACGAATTCGTTGAGGACATGAAAGCGGACAACGTGGTGTATGCCGAGGTTCGCTTCGCCCCGCACTTCCACACCCAGGAAGAATTGGGGCTCGACGGGGTCATGACCGCCGTCTTGAAAGGACTGCGCCGGGGCCACAACGACTTCGGTGTGAGATGCAACTTGATCGTGTGCGCCATGCGCAACCAAGGTGCGGATCTCTCCTTGCGACTGGCTGAGCTCGCGCTCTCCTATCGCAACCATGGCTGCGTTGGATTCGACCTGGCCGGCGAGGAAGCGGGACACCCCGCCAACCACCACCTGGAAGCCTTCCAGTTCATCAAGCGCAGCAACTTCAACATCACGATCCACGCGGGCGAGAGCTTCGGACCTGAAAGCATTTGGCAAGCAGTTCAGTACTGCGGCGCCCATCGCATCGGTCACGGGGTGCGCTTGGTCGAGGACATCGTGATCTACGACCACAAGGTGATCCGCGTGGGCAACTTGGCCCAGTACATCTTGGACCATCGCGTGCCTTTGGAGGTCTGCCTCTCGAGCAACGTGCACACGGGGGCGGCGCCTTCTTTGAAAGAGCACCCCTTCCCCTACTTCTGGTCCGAGGGGTATCGCGTGACCTTGAGCACCGACAACCGCTTGATGAGCCACACCACCATGACGGAGGAATACGCCATCGCGGTCAACCAGTTCGGGCTCTCCTTCGACGACCTGGAGAAGCTCACGCTGAACGCCATGAAGTCGGCCTTTGCGCCCTACGCGGAACGGGTCGAGACCATCTACCGCTTGATCAAGCCGGGCTACAGGGCTCTACGCACGGCCAATCAAATGCCCGAGCCGGAAGATCCCTACGGTTCAGAAGAAGGCTCCTGAGTCTCGCGCACTGCACGCAAAGGCCGGAATGTTCCAAGGGGAACATTCCGGCCTTTGTTACGTCCTGCCGAACGCCTGCGCGGAGTCGCTGAGCCTCAGGCTGAACTCTGGAAGGGCCGCTCCCCCTTCCCGAGTTGCAGTCGAAGGCCGCTAGGGACAGAAAGGAGCGCTCAGTGCGTCCGAGAGGTTGAAGCCCGCGCCGCCTGCCGCAGCATCGCGGTACCAGAACTGGAAGTTCCAGGTCTCCCCCGCCGAGATCTTGCCGGGACCCGCGTTGGCGGGGAAAGCGGTCAAGTCCAAGGCCCGGGTCGATTCACCGAAGGCGTTGCTAAAGATGGCGGGGTTCAAGCGGAAGGTGCCTGATCCGGAAGAGCTGATGCACAGGGTTCCGTTGCCCAAGGGCGTCGATGCTTGGGTGGCACCGTAGAACACGAGGCCCGGCACGCTGGGAACACCGGCGTCCACGTGCAACACAAAGTCGTTGGCTGCAATGCTCGTGCTTCCAGAATGGGAGATCACGGCGCCGCCGCCCACGGAGTTGGGCGAGGTCGAGCAGTAGTTGCTGACCAACACGCCAGAACAAGGTCCACACTCCACGTCGGTGATCGTGAGATCGTCGATGGCGGCTTCCACGATGGAACCGCTGCCGTTGTCTTCCGCGATGAAGCGCAAGCGAACGCTGTTGGTGGGCAGCACGAAGTCAGCGATCAGGAACGAGTGCTCGAACCAACCGCCAGTCGTTTCCGGGTCATCGGGCGACAGGCGCTCGACTTCCACCCAGTTGGAACCGTCGTTCGTAACTTCCACCAAGAACTCGTCGTCCACGGTGCCGTTGCTCGCGTTGGAGTACCAGCGCCAGTAGCTGATCTTCGGAGCGTTCAAGCCAGTGGCATCGTAGAGCGGGCTGAGCAGGGTCGTGTGACCACCGTCCACGTCGTTCTCGCCGACGGAACCCCCGTTCGTGCCTTGACCGGTCACCCAGCAGTTCGTGCCGGGGTTCGAGTGGTCATCCTCCGGTTGCGCATCGGTGCCGATCGGGTTGACGCGCTCCCAGATTCCCGTGGTGGCACTGTCTCCGGCCGCTCCGGAAACCCAACCGGTGTTGGATTCCATGTCATCGCTCGCCACCGTGGTCAGGCTGAAGCCGACCGTGGCGTTCACAAAGGCACCTCCGCCCGGGAAGGACCAGGTCCCACCGAGACTGCTGTCCGCGCTCACGTAGTAGCGCAGCGCCGTGCCGCAAGCCATGGACGGGAAGGGAGCTTCAAAGTTCGTGGCCGATTGCTGGTTGAGGGGCACGGACACGAAGCCCGAACCATCGTCGTAGTGCAGCAGCGCCGTTCCAGGCAGCAGAGTGCCTTGAACCTCGGTGATCGTCAGGGGCACGTTGAGACCCGCGGGATCGATCAGGGTCGGCGCTTCACCAACAAAGGCGAAGTCCAGGGGCTGATCCCCCACGAACCACACAAACAGTCCGCGCTCCAAGTCGCTGCCGATCACCGTTCCGCTGGCGAAGTACGGATAGACGCTCCACAGGCCGTTGAAGCTGTCGGCGTCGCTGCCCGGATAGGTGTCGAAGAAGGCCTCTTCCTGAACGTTGAGGGGGTTGCTCGCGTCGAACACGCGCAAACCGCTGCGGTAGTTGGCCGCCAGGATTTTGTCGCCCTTGGTGTAGAGGTTGTGACCGATGGACTGATTGCCGTTGGTGAACGTGGTGGCCTCGAAGGTGTTGTTCAAGTTGGACACGTCGATCACGATCGTCGTGGTCGGCAGGCTGCCGTTCTCGTCCAGCTCGTCTCCCAAGTAGAAGTACTGCATGTCGTCGGACAGCCAGCCTTGATGGGAGTAGGCCCCATTCGAGTACTGCAAGTTGTCCATGACGATGATGTTGTTCTTGTTCGTCACGTCCAGGACGTCGAGGCCCGTCTGCACGCTGCCGCCGTTGAAGCCGGAGCAGCAGAAGGCCACTTCCTTGCCCGCGTAGGGCCCGCTGGTGTAGCTAACGATCTGTGCATCGTGCACGTAACGCGTGCTCCAAGTCGCCACCAAGGGCGGGTTCGTGAGGCTTTGGTTCAGGTCGTAGACGCGCAATCCGTTGTCGCCACCGCCGGTGCGGTAGAGGAATCCGCTGTCCTCGTTGATCGCCACATTGTGGGTGCGCGACTCACCGCTGGTCGCGATTGTGCCGGCGCTTGCGATCGCACCGCTATCGATGTTCGACATGTCGAAGAGCTGGATCCCGCTGCCGCCTTCGCTCACCACATAGGCCATGTGCTGGAAGACCTTGATGTCGCGCCACAGGCTAGAGGGCCCTGACTTGTAGGACAGGATGCTGGGATTGGTCGGGTCGGTCACCTCGATGAAGGTCGTGCCCTCGTAGTGGGTGAAGAGCGCGTACTCGCGACCGCTGGGAGACGTGTAGCCCCAACAATCCGATCCGGACTGGGGGTTGCCACCCACCTGGTTCAAGGGCACCCAGCTCAGGAGTTGGACCCCATTCGATTGGAAGGCGCCCAGGGCCGCCTGTCCCCCACCGGTGGCGGAGACGCCGGGGGCACCGGGTCGTCCGAGGTTCGATCGTCGGAAGCCGAGGCCATCGTAGGGGGCCTGCAGATCCAGAATCTTGGGATCGTCTTCGTGAGCAAGAACAGCACTCGCAAGGAAGGAGAGCGCCAGCGCTCCGAACAGGGGCAGCTTGGAATTCATGGGCGGAATCGGGGTTGGGGATCGGAGGCAGCCTTCGCTCGGAAGCGACGGCCTACTCCATGCTTACTCCCGGTTGGACGGAGGAGCAACGTCACGAAACCAAGGAAAATGGATTCTCTGAGATTGGCGTTCGCTTCCGCTCAAATAGGGCGAATTCTGGGCTCGAGTCCCCTGGGCCCCGGCGCCCGGTCGTGCACTTTCGCTGCTTTTTACCCGGAGACTGCGGGGCAACGATGTGGACGGTCGGAGCGGCGATCGGCGGCTGGGGATGGAGTTCAGCGGGGCCGCCGGCTCTCGGTTGGCCTTCGAGCGGGTCCCCTGGCGACGGGGCTAGAGGTCTGGCCGACAAGGGGCGACCCGCGAGACACCGATCCCCGAACCCATCTCTGCGTCCTGCCAAGGTCCCCAATGGCATCCAGCCATTGGGAACGGGTCACTCCTTGACCTGGGCCCGATGCTCGGTATCTAGCCAGCAGGCTAGCGGGGCGCATCGGGGGGTCGGGGAGATTCTGGAGGCGCACCCCAATAGCCCTCCAGCGGCACCCCTTCCAAGCTCCCCAAGAACGCCTCCAAATCCGCCATCTCGGCGTCGCTGAATTCGCGGGCCACGAGCACCTGCTCCTGGTGCTGGTGCAAGGGCGCGGCGCCCTCGAGCGTCGAGTAGAAACGCAGGACGTCCCCGAGGGATTCCATTTGGCCGGCGTGCATGTAGGGCCCGCGGTTCAGCACGTTGCGCAGGCTCGGCGTCTTGAATTCTCCCCAATTGGCCGGGTCCCGGCTGAGGCCCGTGGCGAGTTGGGAACGGTCTCCCTCGGGATCGTCACTGAAGGCCCCGTTCGCACGGAACTCGGAGACTTCCAACGGTGGCAAGCCCCCGTAACGCCCGGGGTCCGTGGGCATGCCCCCGCCCCGTGGGCCGAGTCCGAGAGCGTGGAACTCACCGTCGGACAAGTTGGGACCGTTGTGGCACAGATGGCAACGGCCCTTGCCGAGGAACAACCGCAAACCCCGTTGGGCGCTGGGTGGGTACTCGGTTGATGGCTGAACCTGCAGGGACTGCTCGGTTGTCTCTTGCGGAGCGTCCTTCGGGGGGTTGTTCGGCGCGTCACTCAACGTGTCATTCGAACGGCCCTGCAAACTCGCCGCGAAGCGATCGAAGGGCGAGTTGGTCTTGACCAAATTGCGCTCAAAGGCGGCGATCAACTTCCCGACGTCACTGAAGCGCCGGTTGACGGCGAATCGATCCGCCTCGCTCATGCCCACCCAAGCGCGATGATGTGCGCTTTGCGGTTCCAAGGGATCCGGCCGAGCATGCGCTGGAAAGCGCTGCCCTTCGGAGAGCTCGGGCAGAGGGCCCGCGAGCGCTTCGAAGGCTTGCCGCAGGCTCGCGTCCCCCGCGATCACATGCAACACAGCGAGGCGATCGCTGCCCATCTCGATGGGATTCTCCATGGGTTGCAAAGCCTGCGCCCAGAGGCTGTCCGCGCGGCCGTCGTGAAAGAACCAATCCCCTTGGCTCACATTCCAAAGGGAAGGTGTGCGTCGCGTTCCGGTTCCGATCGCTTCTCCAACGGGCAAGCCGTCGCTGAACTCTTTTTGCGGGTCGTGGCAAGTCGCGCAGGCGACCTCCCCGTTGGACGAGAAGCGCGTGTCCCAAAACAACCGGTGGCCGAGTCGTTCGGCGCGCGGGTTGCCGTCGAAGCGATTGGTTGTGTCGAGGGGCGCAGGGGGCAAGGGCGAGAGCTTGGCGATGCGGCGCAGTTCCGCGGGGCTGAAGCTCAACTCAGCGTTTGAGGACTGCTCAGCGTTTGAAGTCTGCTCGGCGTTTGAGGTCTGCTCAGAAGCGGGCAACGCTTGAGTCCCGCCCAAGCCCGGGCTCGAGACCAACAACCGCAAGCCCAATGCCAACAGCATGGAGCCGGACAGCAACAGCAAGCGCCTCGACGCCACAAGCATAGGGAGCAAGACCATCGAACTCAGTACAAGTCCACGGAAACCTGCGTGCGCTCCGTCACCGCGCCACGGGTCAGATCAAAGTAGATCTCCCAGTAGCCGGGCATGTGAAACAGCATGCCGGAGACTTCGTAGCGACCGGGCTCGAGTTCGACGATGCGCACTTCGCGCTTCATGCCGTGGCCATGCTCGGGCATGCGTGAATCGACCGATAACTGCGACTGGAGCGGTTCTCCGTCGCTGCGCTCGACGCTCACGATCATCTTGAAGCGCTCGCCAAACTCCAACTCTCCGTCGGGATGGGTCCAGTGCACGCGGTAGGTGCCATCGTTGGAAACCAGGTCCGCGGGCCCGACGCTGGTCACGTCTTCCTGTTCGAGTGCTTGCTCTTGTTCCCCCACCTGTTGCGGATTCGGCTGGGCCGTGGATCGGGCCATGGCGCTCGAACGAGCCAAGATGGAGAGCGCGAACACGCCCACCATCCACGGAAACCAAAGCAATCCTTTTCTGAGGGACATCATTCGCCTTCCTCCTGTGCGCCTTCTTTGTCCGTCAAGTGCGGATAGCGCAAGAGCCGTGTGTAGAGCCGCGGACCGGCTGTCGCCAGGTAGTCGCCATCGACGGTCATGCGCACCAAGCGGTGGTTGCCGTGATCGAGCACGACCAATTGACCGCGATGATCCAAGGTGATGCCGCGCGGTTTGTAGAACTGGTTGCGGGCCAGGCCCGGGCCACCCCAACTGATGGTTTCCTTGTCCGCCAGTCCGAAGCGCCAGATGCGGTGCTGCACCGGATCCGTTGCGAAGAGGAATTGGCGCTCTTCATCGAGGGCCAAGCCGTGGGGTGTGAAGCCCTGCGCGATGGACTCGGGCTGACGCTTCGCTCCGTGGAAGGCCCAAACGTGTCCGCCCGCGTCGGCCACGTAGAGCGTCTGCCCGTCGGCGGCGACAGCCAGGGACGTGGGCCTTTGAAGCGTGCCCCGCCCGATGCTTTCGATGCTTTCCAACTCGGGGGCCAGCACGATCACGCAGGCGTTCGCCGCGTCCAGCAAGTAGAGCCGTCCAGCGGCGTCCTTCTCGATCGCGATCACTTCCGGCACGGTGGGCAGCCAGCGCTTCAATTCGAGTTCGTGCAGCTTCGCCAGATCCACGGACTTCACGAAGCGCGGCAAGAGCGCGTCGAAGCCCACCTCGGCTTGTTCGATGCCGGGCATGCGGTACAAGGAGATGCGCCGCAGAATCGGGTCCGCGACCCACAGTTCGTGCTTGCTAGCGTCGTAGTGCAAGCCCCCCACCCCCGTCAGCAAACCGGTCTTGCGACCGAGGCCACCAAGCCGCGAGATGCGCCGGGGATCGTCCCCGCTGTTCTCAAAGACCACCACCGAATGGCTCTCCGGTTCGGAGATGAACAGGAACTTGCCATCGCAGGCGAAGTCCATTCCGTAGTGCGCGGAAGGCTTGGCGAGTTGCATGGCCTGGCGCCTGACCGCGTCCTCCGCCACACCGCCCGTACGACAAAAGACCTGAACACGATCCACCCAGGGTTCCGCGACCGCGGCGAACTCACCCGATGGAGACAGGCTCAAGGAGGTCGGGTAGTGAATGTAGCCCTTGCCTTCCCGCGGTCGAATCGCATGCAAGCCAAAGCGGTCCACCAAGTTGCCCTTCAAGTCGAAGACCTGCACGCGGTGATTGCCAAAGTCGGCGACGTAGACTTCTTCACCGCGCACTTCAATTCCACTGGGCTGAAAGAACAACCCGGGGAAGGGGCCCCAGTCGCCGAACTCATGCAGGAACTTGCCCTGCTTGTCGAAGGCTTGAACGCGGCTGTTGCCGGAGTCCGCAACGAAGATCGTGCCGTTTTGCGCGACGGCCACGTCACTCGGCGCAATCATCTGCCCCGGGTCGGAGCCGTGGCTGCCAAAGCTGAAAAGCGGCTCGCCGTCTGCGTCGAGAACCTGCACTCGATGGCTGCTGGCCAGGGTCACGTAGATGCGTTCGGGGGTCCAGGCGAGTCCGGAAAGCTGGCTGCCGGTCACGGCCTTGCGCGCCAAGATCTTTCCGGCGGCATCCAGGCGCAGCACGCAGGAGGACTCAGCGTCGGTCACGAAGAGCTCGCCATTCGCTCCCCGTTCCACGTCCGTGGGACGACCCAGTTCCCCGTTCAGCAGGGTTCGTTGACCCTCCGGCTCAATGCGCCAGAGTCGCCCGCTGTTGCGTTCCAAGGCCCACACCCGACCCTCGTCATCCATCGCCAGCCCGCTCGCTTGGGGCAGGTTTTCGAGTTGACGCAGGTGGCGCCCGAGGGGTTCGCGTTGCGTGGGCTCTGGCTCTTGAAGGGGCCCGAAACAAACGAGGAACAGCAGAGGGAGGATCATGGGCGGCAGGGAAGGCGGGGGGACGTCCCTCCAACACTAACCCCCGCGCCCTGCTCTGGCCCCCCTCTTCCCCGGGTCTTACGCACGGTTCCCGACAAAGGAAGCGGACCTGCGCGCCGCAATCGGTTGGAGAGGTCCTGCTCGTCGAATCCCAGGGATCCGCTTCAAGGGGTGAGCGCAAGGGCTCGCGCGCTTGACCGCGCGCTGGGCGTGGGTGGGTCCAGAGACCTCGTGCTTAGCGCGGCCGGTTCGACGTAGGAAGAGAACGAACTAACCTGCTCTATTCACCTTGCGCGCCGGACGCAGATGCGGCGGCAGCCAGGCCCGGATCACCGGGTCGATTTCCTTCTTGCGAATCGGCTTGGTCAGGTAGTCGTTCATTCCTGAATTCAAGCACTCGCGGCGCGCTTGCACGCTGACTTCAGCGGTCAAGGCGATGATCGGGATGTTCGTGTTCAGCACAGCCCCGTGGCCTTTGCGGATCGCGACGGTCGTCTCGATGCCGCTCATGCCAGGCATCATCATGTCCATCAGCACCAGGTCGTACTCCTGGGTTGCAAGGGCTCGGATGGCTCCTTCCCCGGAATCGACCACGGTTCCTTCGTAGCCCACCAACTTCAGGTAGCCGAGGGTCACCCGTTGGTTGACCAGGTCGTCTTCCACGACCAAGACACGAGCGGCTCGACGGGCCTCTTTCGGGGGACGACCGGCGGCGGGCACCAGGTGCGTGCTGCTCACGGCTGTCGCCTTCCAGTTGGGATCCGTCGGAATCGAGAAGCGCACGGTGGTGCCCTCGCCAGGCTCGCTATCGATGTCGATCGCGCCGCCCATGGCATCCAAAATGTGACGCACGGCGGGCAAGCCGATACGAATGCCGGACTCGGCTCCGACGCCCATGTCCAGTTCGAAGACTCGCATCAGTTGATCCTCCGTCAACCCACAGCCAGTGTCCTTGACCCAATACAACAACTTCGGTTCGCCGCCGTCGGCATCCAGGGGCCGCATGCCCACTTCGACTTCCCCGTCCGTTGTGTAGCGCAGAGCGTTCTCGATCAGCTCGTGCAGGATTTGGAAGAGGCGTTTCGAGTCCCCTTGAATGGAGAGCGGGGCCTCGGGACTCTGAGCGTGGCTCAGTTCGACTCCCTTTTCGTCCGCCTCGTTTTGAAACTCGGCGAGCAAGCTGTCGATTTGATTCTCCGGGGAGAAGGTCTCACAAGTGAGCACCAACTCACCGGCCTCGGCTCGGCAGTAGTCGAGCAGTTCGTCGAAGACGCGCATCACAGCACGCCCCGAACTCATCGCCGTGGCCACGCGGCTCGATTGTTCCTCGTCGAGCTTCGAGGCGGCCAAGAGTTCCAGCATTCCGAGAACGCCACTCAAGGGCGTTCGAAAGCGGTGGTTCATTCCGATCAAGAACTCATGGCGGGAGCGGTTGGCGCATTCCAACTTGTCTTTCAAAGCCGCGATTTGGGCGGACTCTGAAAGCTCGTGCTGGGGCGCGGCGGTCTTAGGTTCGGGCATGGTAGCGAAGGGCTGCCAGGGAATGGACGGATCGGAATGTGGGGCCAGGGAGGCCCTGGCACTCTTTCACATCGACCCGGCCCCTTGGCAGCTTGATCACCTCACCTGCAAATCTCCGGCTTCTCCCGGCATCGGGAGGGTCCCCGCCGATCGGGGTCACGCTTTCCACTTTTGTGCTCTGCAAACTCTCCCACTCGCAAAGCAAATTGAATCCCGACTCAACTCGAGTGGGAAACCTCCACAACCGTGTGAATCCCCCCACGAACCATGAAATCCCCCTCGACCGTGATCTTGCGCGGAGCGAGCAGGGCCACCAGGTCGTCGAGGATTTGGTTGGTGACCGCTTCGTGGAAAGCGCCCTCGTCCCGGTAAGACCAGAGGTACAGCTTGAGGCTCTTGAGCTCGACGCAAGTCTCCGCCGGGGTGTAGCGAATGCGAATCGTCGCGAAATCCGGCTGACCGGTTTTCGGGCAAACGCACGTGAACTCCGGACACTCGAAGCGGATTTCGTAGGGACGATCCGGACGAGGATTCGGGAAGGATTCGAGTTCGCGGCTAGGGACAGTGGACATGAGAACGCTTGGGTGGGAAGGGGAGAATTTGGGCGGCCACGGTACGAGCCCCCGCGGGGAGTGACAAGGGACTAGCGGCGCGGCTCCGCGCCGCGAGAGAGGACACTGCCTTACCCGGCCTAGAGCCGACCCGTCCCCCGTTCGATGACCACATCCCCCACCCGGCGTTCCACGGTCCAAGCCAAGCTACCCGGCTCGAAGCGCAAGCCCTGGCTGATCTCTTCCGCGTCCGGAGCCATCAGATCCCCACGGCCGTCGAGCACGCACTCGATCACTTCGTACTCCCAGGTCACCAAGTCGAAGAGCGTCAGGCGCCAGCTCTCTAGCAGGCCGGCCCCGAACTTCAAGCGGACAGCAGGTCGTCCGAGGTGCCAATCGTCATCGTCGATGGCGGGCTCCAGCATCTCGACGATCTGTGGCGGACTCGGCCACAGTTCGGCTCCCTGCGCTTGGGCGAGTTCCCCCATCAACAAGAGACTGTCCACCCGATTGCCAAGCAACCATGGCAAGTCTTGACCCGGATCGAAGACCGCCATGCGGTGGTCTGCGTCACTCAACCACACCCCGTGCAACACGCCACCGTGAACCGTGCCGCCTTGTGCACGCCAATAAATCTCCGGTGCGGCCAGGGTCCGCTCGTGGGTGGACATGTCCTCGCCCGCCAGCATCGCCGGTGCTTGAACCGTGAGGCATTCGATGCCCGAGGGATCCGCGAAGGCCAGGGGCATCCCGTTCTCTTCCGCCCAATGGCTCGCGCTCAAGTTGTGTTGTTCGGGGCCTGCGCCGGGTGCGTAGTGATTCCAGCGTTGGGCGCGATGGCTGGTGCCCCCTGGGGAAAGGGCTTGCGCGACCCAACGGCGCTGGGCCCAGGGCTGCACGTAGTCCAAAGGGAAAACCACGAGGGCTTGGCCTTCGCGCAACTCATCAAACTCGCTGAGTCGTGCAAAGCTCATCAGAGCATCGCGCGAGAGCGGGCGCACTTGGGTGGGCGCATGGGTCAAGGTCTGTCCGGTGATCGCCCGCTCAAACAGGCGCGTCATGTCTGCGGGGCAAGCGGCGAAGAGGTCCACCATGTCGGGGGCGTCCACCACCAGGAAGGTGTGCGGGGCATCTTGCGCGAGCACGATCGGCAACATCTCTTCGGTGAGTCCAGCCGCGTCCTTGGCCGCCTGCCGCCAACCGCGCGCGTTGTTGCGCGCGAGGGTGCACAGCAAACAGGCAACGATGATCGGGATCGCGACGCGCCGCCCGCCGGAAACCGCGGTCGAAGCCAGGGCCAAGCCCATGGTCATCACGATCACCGCGGGAAACAGCCCGGCCACGTCGCTGAAGTCATTGGGGCCCACGCGCAAACCCGCGCGCACCGCTTCCGCCAACAGGATGCTCGCGAGCCACGCGCATAGGATGGAGATCCAATAGCGTGGCGCAGCCTTGCCCGCGTGCAGGGCCGGTTGAATCACGATCACGAGCAGGAAGGCCGCCAGGACGAAGCCCATGCCGCCAGCGTTCTCTCCGTTGACGGGCAGGATCAGCACGCCCAGCTTGGTCAGTCCACTCAAGAGCGAGACCCAGAAGTCCCCGAAGGTCGTCAAGCTGCCGAGGGACTCCTCGATCCAGCGCGGCCAGGGGTCGACCCGCAGGGCCAAACGCATGGCCACGTCGAGCCCCGCGCAAGCACCGAAGCAGATCAGCGTGGTCAAGCCCGTGCGGACGCGAACGCGCATCGAACGGTAACGCCGGGACGAGATGTACTCCGCAGCCCCCAAGGCCAAGGGCATCAGGAATCCGATCTCAGAAGCCAAGGTCGCCAAGAACACGAGGGGCGCCGCCAACAGCACAAAGCCCTTGCTGTGTTCCTGACGTCCGCGCAAGAAGGCCGCCCCTGCCGCCAGGGCGAAGAGCGCACCGATCAGATCCCCACGAGCCGTTGGACCGGCCACAGTGGTGACGGCCAAAGGATGCACGAGCAGCAGCATCATGGCCGCCTGGCCCGCGGCGTTCGCCTGTTCACTGCCGCCCCAAGGGGACACCAAACGTCGCAGGAAACTCGCCAGGGCCCAGGCCCCCCCGGCCAGCAGCGCGATGTTTTCAAAGCGCAGCAGCGCGAGCGCGAAGGGCGTCCAATGTCCGTCCGCGGTCCACAGCCAGCAGGTGAGTCCCAAGGAAAGCGCGGCCAGGGGACGGCCGGCGCTGCCCGCGAGCTCGTAGAAAAGGTCGCTGCTCCAGACCAGGGACCCGCCATCCCCGGGAGCCACGGCCCGCGAGATGTCCGCGAGAATCGAGAAGTCCTCTCCAACGGGGCCAACGCCGAAGGAGGATGCGTGGGCCACGAGCATCAACAGAGCCAAGAGGGCCCACCAGCGTCCGTCCGGTCGAGTCTTCACGGTAGCTGTGTTGTTTGAAGGGGTCCCATTGGCCAAAAGGTACCGGACGGGAGCGCAGACTCGAGTCCCGTCCCGCTGGGATTTCTGATTCCCTCCCATTCTGATTCCCCAACACAGGGACTCTGGCGTCCGCGAGCCCTGGGGAATGCGGGGCTTCCCGCGCGAACTCCTGGCAGTTGCTCCGCACGCGTTCCAGACTCCTCCCCCCGCCCTGTGGTTTTTAGCGGCGAGCCCGACTACCTTGGCGCCCGTGTCTGCCCGCCAAATCCCCCCCCATCTGTGCCTGCTGTTGCCCGTTTTGTTGCTAGCGCTACTCGCCTGGCAACTGAACTTCCTGTGCGACGACGCGTACATCTCGTTCCGTTACACGCGCAACCTCGTGGAGGGACTGGGCCTCGGCTACAACCCGGGCAGCGTTCCACCGGTGGAAGGTTACTCCAACTTTTTATGGGTGCTCGCCATGGCTCCCTTCGAAGCCCTCGGGTTGGACTTGGGCACCAGCTCTCGTCTGCTTTCGGCGGTCTCGGGCTTGGCACTCTGCGCCTGGGTCACGGCCCACGCTAGGCAACGCTTCGAGCTCGACAGCCTCGGGACCCTGCTCACGGGACTCTTCTTCGCCAGCTTGCCCTGCAGCGCCCTGTGGAGCACCAGTGGCTTGGCCACCATGCCCGCGGCGCTTTTGCTTTTCGGAGTTTATGAGCGGCTGCTCGGGGACCCCACCCGGCCGCGGCCAGTGGCTGCCGGGATCTTCGGTGTGTTCGCGGTGTTGATGCGCGCGGACGGATTCGTGTGGGTCGGGCTGTTGCTGTTCGGCGCTGGACTCTATTGGCTTTGGGAGCAACGCGCAGCTGAGTTGGGGCGCGGACTGCTGGTGTGCGCATCCATTGTGGGCGCGGCCACCCTGGCTCATTTTGCCTGGCGCTACAGCTACTACGGCGATTGGCTACCGAACACGGCGCGCGCCAAGGCCGGCTTTTCAGTTCATCGCTTGGGACGCGGCTTTGATTACTTGATGCAGTGGTGGTTGAGCGTGCCCGCGGCCGCTCTCGTGATGCTGCTCGCCCTGCGGCCCATGGGCCGTCCCTGGCGCGCTGCCCTGTGCGTCAGCCTTTGCATGGCCCTGGGCGCCCAAGCCTATGCCCTGTTTGTCGGTGGCGACTTCATGCCCTTTGGGCGTTTCTTGGTCGCCAGCATGCCCTTCGTCACCTTGCTCTTCGCAGGTCATTGGAAACGTTGGGGCATGGGTCCCCGGGCTGGCGCACTGGCCTTCGGCATGGGGGCAGCGTTGGTGCTTTCCAACGCCTTGGCCTGCTTCGACATCAACCTCGTCCCGGAGAGTGTGCGCTCGAAGTATCACTTTCGACTCAGCGCTCCAAGTTGGCAGAGCGAGCGCACCATGCGCGACAACATGGCCTACCGAACGGCGGATTGGACCGTGCTGGGCAAGGCCCTGGCACGTTTCACGGACGAGAACGACTCCATCGTCTTGGCAGGCATTGGAGCCATCGGCTACTTCTCACGGGTCAAAATCCACGACGTGTACGGACTGATCAGCCCCGAGGTGATCGCCGCCACCGAGCCACTCGAACGGGCCACCCCCGGTCACGACCGCATGGTCAACATGGAGTTCTTCAAGAACCAACGGCCTACTTTGGCAGGTGCTTACTTCGCTGGTATCAACGCTCCCCTGTCCTACAACCTGCCCATTGGTTGGGAGCAATCCAGCTTGAGCCAACTCGTCCGCATCGAACGTCACCCCTTGCCCGCGGACGATGTGTTCGCTCCGGGCACCGAGCTGCGCCTGCTCGTGTACAAGCGCTGAACCTGATGATCCACAGCATCTCGAAGGGAGTTCGCTCTCGTTGTCTCCTGGTCTGGACCCTGGCACTGCTCAGCCTGCTGAGTGGTTGCGGAATCCTCGCGGGACGGGCCAGCAAACCCATGCGCAACGAAGTCTTCGTGCTCGGCACCTTGCACGAGGAGCATCTCAGCGACCCGCTCTACGACCTCGGGCGCTTGCGCGATCTCCTGCGTCAGTTGGACCCGGATTTGGTCTTGGTGGAGATTCCGCCGGACCGTTACGACGAGGCCTGGACCCAGTTTCTGAAGGAGGGCCGGGTCAGCGAGGAGCGCGTCAAGCTCTACCCGGAGTTCACGGAAGTGCTCTTCCCGATCGCCTTGGAGGGCCGCTTTCGCATCGTGCCGTGTTCCGCCTGGACGCAGTCCATCGCCGATCGACGGGCGGCACTCTTGAAGCAGTGGGAGAGCACGCGCCCGGGGGACTCCCAACGGGTGAACGACGCCCAAGCGGCGGCCAAACGGGAACTGGTGAGCCAGGGGCTCGTGAGCGATCCCTTGATGATTCACAGCGAAGAATACGACGCGATCGTGGCCCGTGGCATGCAACCATACGAGCAGATCTTCGGCGATGATCTCGGCTCCGCTGGTTGGAAGGACATCAACCTGGGGCACTACGAGCACATCGCGGAAGCCCTCGATGCCGTGCGCGGCAATGACTTGCGGGTGCTCGTGATGTTCGGCGCCTGGCACAAGTATCGCCTGCGCGAGCTCTTGGCCGAGCGCACGGACATTCACTTGCTGAGGCTTCCGCAAGCGGTGCGCTAGGCGGTCTCTGCAAGCAGGCTAGGGTTCCTGATGGGTTCGAGTCCCGATTGGGCAGCATTCCCGGGGAAATCCGATCGGGATGAGCGGGTCCCGAAGTCCGCACTTGCCTGCCGGGCCGTCGCCTTGTCGAGCCGGCCTCAGAGCCCGAGGATTCTGTAAGAAAAAAGCGGATAAAGCTCCGCCTGGTCCGCGTCGATACATCATGCTATCCCGATACCATGATGGAACTTCCTGACTCAACCCGCCTTTTGAAGGCCCTGGGGGACGAAACTCGCCTGCGGATCCTCAATCTGCTCTCCCGTGAGGAGCTGCACGGGTCGGATCTGATGGAGATTCTCAACATGGGGCAGAGCCGCGTTTCGACCCACCTGAACCTGCTGAAGGAAGTGGGCCTCGTGGCCGATCGGCGCGCCGGTCGGCGCAGCTACTACCACCTCCTGCCGCAGGCCCCGCTGGTGCAGGAAGTGCTCGCTGGCTCGGCCGGAACGCCGGAGTTCTATGCGGACGAAGCAGGCTTGGAAGCCTTGCAAGCTCGCCGCAAGCAGGAAGCGCGCTCCTACTTCGATCGAGTGGCGGGTGGCTTCGGCGACGAGAACATGCCCGGTCGAACTTGGGAAGGTTTGTGCCGTTCCCTGATCCAACTGCTGCCCCGCGTACGCTACGCCGACTTGGGCATTGGCGATGGACTCTTGACCATGATGCTCGCGGGCATCGCCGAGTCGGTGACGGCCGTGGACCTTTCCTCGGAGATGTTGGCGCAACTCAGTCAAAGCGCCTCGAGCGCAGGGCTCGACAACATCGAGACCGTGCAAGGGGACATCGACTCCTTGCCCTTGCCTGACGAGAGCTTCGACGTGGTCGTTCTGAGTCAAGCACTGCATCACTCGGAACATCCAGAACGGGCCATGTCCGAAGCGGTGCGCATCCTGCAACCGGGTGGTCGCCTGCTCGTCATCGACCTGCTGGCCCACAACGAAGAGTGGGTGCGCGACAAGTTGCAAGATCGTCAACAGGGCTTCACCGAGGGCAAACTCGAAGCGCTTTTGAACGGCGCGGGTCTAGAGGCAATTCACATTCAAAGGGTGGCGCGCGATCCGCATCCCCCGCACTTCATGACGCTGCTCGCCACGGGCATCCGCCCCCCGGCCGCAGGACGTCGTCGCAAAGAAAACACCAAGAGCAAGGCAACCAAGAAGGCTCCGCAAAAGAGCTGAACAGGGAATCACGAATGCAAGAATCCACACAAGACACTGGGGCGACGGGCACGGGCGGCAAGGGTCCTGACCGGGGAGTCAGCGTGCGCCAACGCATCAAGGGTTTGCTCGCCAAGCGCATTCTGATTTTCGATGGGGCCATGGGGACCATGATTCAGAAGCGTGAACTCGAGGAAGCCGACTTCCGCGGGGAACGCTTGAAGGACCATCCCAGCCCACTGAAAGGCGACAACGAACTGCTCAGCTTGACGCGCCCGGATGTCATCAAAGGCATTCACAACGAGTTCTTCGCCGCCGGCGCGGACATCATCGAGACCAACACCTTCGGCGCCACCAGCGTGGCCCAAGCGGACTACGGCACCCAGAGCCTGGTGCGTGAGCTAAACATCGAGTCCGCCCGCTTGGCCCGCGAGTGCGCCGACGCTTGGACGGAGAAGACCCCGCACAAACCGCGCTTCGTGGCCGGCGCCATCGGACCCACCTCCAAGACTCTCTCGCTCTCGCCGGACGTGAACGATCCGGCCTTCCGCTCCATCGACTTCGACCAACTCTCCGCGAGTTACGAGGAACAGGTGCGCGCGCTGATCGCGGGCGGCGTGGACATTCTCTTGGTGGAGACGATCTTCGACACCCTGAACTCCAAGGCCGCCCTGGTGGCCATCGATCGCGTGGCGGAAGAACTCGGCGTGCACTTGCCGGTGATCATCTCCGTGGCGATCACCGACGCTAGCGGACGCACCCTGTCCGGACAGACGGTCGAAGCGTTCATGCACTCGGTTCAGCACTCGAACCCCCTAGCGATCGGTGTCAACTGCTCCCTCGGCGCCAAGGACATGCGGCCCTACGTGGCGGAACTCGCGGCCAAGTCCTCCACCTACGTCTCCTGCTACCCGAACGCGGGTCTGCCGAACGCCTTTGGCGAGTACGACGAGCTGCCGGAGACCACAGGCAAGTTGCTGGAAGAGTTCGCCGCCAGTGGCCTGGTCAACATCGTCGGTGGCTGCTGCGGCACCACTCCCGATCACATCGCAGCCATCGCCCGACTGCTGGCCCATGAGCGGCCGCGCGCCATTCCCGCCACGGACAAGGAAATCACGCACTTCTCGGGGCTCGAAGCCTTGCCGATGGACACCAACACGAACTTCCTGATGGTCGGCGAACGCACCAACGTGGCGGGCTCCGCCAAGTTCCGGCGTTTGATTCGCGAGGAGAAGTACGAGGAAGCGGTCGACGTGGCCATTGAGCAGGTGCGCGGTGGTGCCAACATCCTCGATGTAAACATGGACGATGGCATGCTCGAGTCCGAGCAGTGCATGACCACCTTCCTGAACTTGATCGCCTCGGAGCCCGAAGTGGCCCGCATCCCGATCATGATCGACAGCTCCAAATGGTCCGTGCTCGAAGCGGGCCTGAAATGCGTGCAGGGCAAGGGCATCGTGAACTCGATCTCCCTGAAAGAAGGCCCCGAGTCATTCTTGGAGAAGGCGCGCATCATCATGCGCTTTGGCGCGGGCGTGGTCGTGATGGCCTTTGACGAAACCGGCCAAGCGGACACCACCGAGCGCAAGGTCGATATCTGCAAGCGCGCTTATGACCTCTTGGTGGGCATCGGTTTCCCCCCCACCGACATCATCTTCGACCCCAACATTCTCGCCATCGGCACGGGCATCGAAGAGCACAATGGGTACGGAGTGGCCTTCATTGAAGCCACCAAGAAAATCAAGGAGAAGTGCCCCGGCTGCAAGATCTCGGGGGGCGTCTCCAACCTGTCCTTCTCGTTCCGCGGCAACGATCCGGTGCGCGAAGCGATTCACTCGGCCTTCCTGTACCACGCGATTCACGCGGGCATGGACATGGGCATCGTCAACGCAGGTCAACTAGAAATCTACCAGGACATCCCCGCGGAACTGCTCGTGCACGTGGAGGACTTGATCCTCAACCGTCGGGAGGACGCCACCGAGCGCATGGTCGCCATGGCGGAAACCGTCGGCGGTACGGCCAAGGAACGGGTGGTGGACCTCACCTGGCGCAACCAGTCTGTTTCGAAGCGCCTGGAGCACGCACTCGTGAAAGGCATCACGGACTACATCGACCAGGACACGGAAGAGGCCTACAAGGAACTCGGTGAAGCTCTGCTGGTGATCGAAGGCCCCCTGATGGACGGCATGAAAGTCGTCGGTGACCTCTTTGGTGATGGCAAGATGTTCCTGCCCCAAGTGGTCAAGAGCGCGCGCGCCATGAAGAAGTCCGTGGCCTGGTTGGACCCCTACATGAAGCAAGACGCTTCCGGCGGCGTGAGCTCCGCTGGCAAGATCCTGCTCGCCACCGTCAAGGGCGACGTGCACGACATCGGCAAGAACATCGTGGGCGTGGTGCTCGGTTGCAACAACTACGAGATCATCGATTTGGGCGTCATGGTACCCACGGAGACCATCCTCGCTAGAGCCCTCGAAGAGAAGGTCGACATGATCGGCGTCTCAGGATTGATCACACCTTCCTTGGAAGAGATGGTTGGCATCGCTGCGGAAATGGAACGGCAAGGCATCGACTTGCCGCTCTTGATCGGTGGCGCCACCACCAGCAAGGCCCACACGGCGGTCAAGATCGCCCCCAAGTTCAAGGGCAGCGTGGTGCATGTGCACGACGCCTCCCGTTCGGTGAACACGGTCTCGGCCCTCTTGGACCCCAAGCAGCGCCCGCTCTTCGACGCCCGCAATGTGGCGGAACAGGAAAAGCAACGGGAGCGCTTTGACGCCAAACGCAAGCCGTTGAAGCCCCTAGGCGAAGCGCGCGAGAACCGGGTCGCCTTGGACTTCACGATCGACGAGATCACCGTTCCCGAGTTTCTCGGCAAGCGCATCATCGACGACGATGCCTTGAGCTTGATCGCCAACTACATCGACTGGACCTTCCTGTTCACCACCTGGGAACTGAAGGGCACCTTCCCGGCCATCTTGGACGACCCGGTCTACGGGGAAGTGGCCACGGAGCTGTACCGCAACGCGCGCGCCATGCTGAAAGAGATCATCGCCAAGAAGCTGATTCAGCCGCGCTGCGTGTACGGCTACTGGCCCGCCAACTCGGACGGGGACGACGTGATTCTCTACACGGACGAGACCCGCAAGGAGGTCGCCGCCCGTTTCCCGATGCTGCGTCAGCAACACGCCTACGACGACAAGACCCCCAACCGCTGCCTTGCGGACTTCGTGGCGCCGGTCGGTTCCGGCATCAAGGATCACGTGGGAGCCTTTGCGGTGACCGCGGGTCACGGCGTCGATGCTGCGGTGGCCAAGTACAAGGCCGACGGCGACGACTACAACGCGATCATGTTCCAAGCCCTGGCCGATCGCTTGGCGGAAGCCTACGCCAGCGCCAACCACCAGCGTGCACGCCGTCAGTGGGGTCACGCGGACATCGACATCGACAAGGAGTACCTCAACTCCGAGAAGCACCGGGGCATCCGGCCCGCCTTTGGCTACGCCGCCTGCCCAGACCACACCCCGAAGAAGGACCTCTTCGATCTTTTGCGCGCCCAGGACATCGACCTGGAGTTGACCGAGAGCTGCGCCATGTTGCCGGCGGCCAGCGTTTGCGGGTTGTACTTCTCGCACCCCGGCGCCCACTACTTCTACTTGGGTCGTGTCGGGGATGACCAAATCGCCGACTACGCGGAACGCCGCGGCTTGACCATCAGCGAAGTGGAAACCCTGCTCGCGCAAAACCGCTAGCTAGGGTAGGCTCCACGTGGCAAGGCAAGCATTGACACTCGTCGTCTTGGCGGCGGGTCGTTCGACCCGCTACGGCAAGCTGAAGCAGTTGGACCCGGTCGGGCCCGCTGGCGAGGTGCTCTTTGACTACGCAGTCTACGACGCCTTGCGCGCGGGCTTTGAGCGCGTGGTCTTTGTCATCGCTGAAGGGATGGAAGCTGCCTTCCGCGAACAGCTGAAGCCCATGCTCGATGCCGGAGTTCAAGTGAGTTTTGCTGTGCAGCGCCTCGGCGACCTTCCGGCGGGTCACGCCTCCCCCGCAGACCGCCTGCGGCCCTGGGGCACGGCCCATGCGGTGTGGTGTGCTCGGGAGTTTTTGCAGGGCCCCTTCGCCGTCTGCAACGCGGACGACTTCTACGGGACTCAGGCCTACGCTGTTCTGGCGGCTGCCTTGCAGGAAGGCTCCGGCGCGTACTTGGTGGGCTACCCCCTCGGCCCCACTCTCTCCGCTCACGGTGGAGTTTCGCGGGGATTGATCCAAGCGAATGCCGACGCAGAAGTGAGCGCCGTGGACGAAGCCGTGCAACTATTGGCGATCGAAGACTCAACGCCTCCCATGGCCCACGGTCTCTTGCCGGGCGGCCAAAGTGTGGACGTTTCCATCGATGCTCCTGTCAGCATGAACCTCTGGGGCTTCCCAGTAGAGATCCTGGCGGGCTTAGAACGCTTGTTCATTCGCTTCCTCGACGCCACCCCGACAGAAGAGAAGGAATTCTACTTGAGTCAGGCCCTGGGTGATCTGGTTCAATGTGG
Organism: uncultured bacterium; assembly: GCA_937905825.1. GTDB lineage: Bacteria > Planctomycetota > UBA1135 > UBA1135 > JABACD01. Next base: position 1,598 of record CALCXM010000176.1, on the reverse strand, counting down.
CGAAGCGCGCTGTCGCCTTTTGGAAACGGACTCCACATGGATGGGCGTCACCTTCCCCAAGGACCGCGAGCGCGTGGCCTCCCGCTTGGCCGAGTCCGTTGCGCAGAGCGAATATCCCGCTCCGCTTTCGGAAGCCTGGAAACCCCTGATCGACTCCCCCTGAATGCAACTCAGCACCCTCGACTGGATTGTCATGGCGGCCTATGGCGTCATCGCCGTGGTCATCGGCCTGCGCTTCGCGCGCACCGCTGGCGAAGGAACCGAAGAGTTCTTCCTGTCCGGGCGCAAGTTGCCCTGGTGGCTCTTGGGAACGTCCATGGTCGCCACGACCTTCTCGACCGACACCCCCAACTTGGTCACGGACCTCGTGCGGCAGGGCGGCGTTTCGAACAACTGGGTGTGGTGGGCCTTCTTGATCACGGGCATGTGCACCACGATCTTCTACGCGAAGCTCTGGCGCCGTTCGGAAGCGCTGACCGACATCGAGTTCTATGAACTGCGCTACTCAGGCAAGCCCGCTGCGTTCCTGCGCGGGTTCCGTGCTTTGTATCTCGGCATCCTGTTCAACGTCCTGATCATCGGCGGGGTGACCCTGGCAGCCACGAAGATCGGTGGGGTGCTCTTGGGTGTCTCGCCATTGACGACCGTGCTGGTCGCGGGCTCGATCACGGTGCTGTACTCCGCTTCCTCCGGACTCTCGGGAGTTGTCGCGACTGACTTGATCCTGTTCGTGATCGCCATGATCGGTTCGGTTGCGGCGGCCTTCTATGCGATCAACCACGCGGACGTGGGCGGCTTGGAAGCGCTGGTTTCCAACCCAGACATTCAGCCCATGCTCGGTCTGATGCCGGACTTCACGGATTGGGGGGCGGCCCTGGGGGTCTTCATCATCCCCATCGCCGTGCAGTGGTGGTCCGCTTGGTATCCCGGCGCGGAACCCGGGGGTGGCGGCTACGTGGCCCAACGCATGCTCGCCGCGAAGAACGAAAAGGAAGCCATGAAGGCCACCCTGTGGTTCAACATTGCCCACTACGGTCTGCGCCCTTGGCCCTGGATTCTGGTGGCCTTGGCGTCGTTGCTCGTCTATCCCGAGTTGACCGACATCGCGGCGCGCTTCCCAAACTTGGATCCCGCCCTGCTCGGACACGACTTGGCCTACCCCGCCATGCTCGTCTTCTTGCCCTCGGGGCTGTTGGGTTTGGTGGTGGCGTCCCTGGCTGCGGCGTACATGTCCACGGTCAGCTCCCAACTGAACTGGGGAGCGTCCTACATCGTCGGCGACTTCTATCGGCGCTTCATCAACCCCGCAGCCAAAGAGAAGGAACTCGTCCGCATGGGACGCTTCTCGACCGTCTTCCTGATGGTGCTCGGTGGTGGCGTCGGGCTCTGGCTTGAGAATGCCGGCCAGGGCTTTCAGCTCTTGCTGCAGGTCGGCGCGGGCACTGGTTTGCTCTTCCTGCTGCGCTGGTTCTGGTATCGCATCAATGTTTGGAGCGAGTTGACGGCCATGATCGTGTCGATTGTGGTCGCGGTCTACTTCGCAAAGTTCCATGCATCCACAAGCCTGCCGGAGCTCACAAGCTGGCAAGAACTCGTGA
>CALCXM010000175.1 GCA_937905825.1 uncultured bacterium | reverse complement strand
CCATGGACCCCGAGCAGTGGAGCCGAAGTGGATACCGCAAGCTGATCCTGCGGGCCACGGGAACAGGCTTTGTCTTTGGACCGGAGCTGCACGTTCCGCTCGTCAGCGGAACAGCCTTGGGGGACGTGGTCCTCGAGGTAGGGAGGCCGGGTGCCATGGAAGGAAGCCTGGTCGCGGAGTCCGAGTTGGACACGCGCGGGCTGTCGGTTTCGATTTCACGCTGTGATGGGGACATCCTGACGCAGACAGTGGATGCATCCGGTGGCTATCGATTCGACGAACTCGCGCCGGGGCTCTACCAAGCCGTCGTCCTCACGGGGGAACAGGCGGAGAGCGCAGCCAGTAGCAGGGCCGGCCAGGTCGTCGACTCGAGAGACATCCCATGGAGCTTTGAAGTGCAGGAAGGTGAGACGACTTCGTTCGACCTCGAGTACGAGAAGCCTGCCGATATCCAGGTTGAGTTCGCCGGGACGCTCCTAGTCGACGGCGGGCCCCCGCTCGGTTGGAGGTGGCATGCGTACCAGAACCAAGTGGTTGTCGGAGAGGGGCGCTTCGACGGGGACGGTGGCTTTGCCTTCAAGTGCAAAGAGCCGGGGGAGGTCAAGATCCGCGCGGGGCTTCCATTCAATGGTGAGTGTAGCCACGCCTACCTCACCGCCAAACTGCAGCTGCACGGGGGCGCGAACCAGTGGCACTACGAACTGGCGACGGGGACCCTGATTCTCGAGGGCCTGCCGGAGCCAGTCGAGGGTCAAGACCCTATGATGCGTGCCGCCAAGAGAAACGGCTGGACACCCGATTGGAAGGACCCGAACAGCGAAGTCTCCTGGACCGCCACGCTGTTCTGCGGCAGTCCAGGGGGTCTTCGGCTCCTCCAAGTTCCTACGGGAACGGTCACCGTCAATCGCTACGAGCTCCATCAGGTCTTGCCGGACCGCGCCCAAGTGCTTGAACTGCCTCGCGGGGAGACCCGCACCGTTCAGTTGCGGAAGTAGGGTCCACCGATCGGTGGGGGGCTTTGCCCCGGGTCCACGCACACGGACAACTTGCGCACCCGGCTCGTCCCCGCGGCTGTCCCCGAGGACCGCTCCGTTGCTCACAAGCGCCGAACCGGAACTTCAGGAGTGTTGACGAATCGCCAGACCTGTTCCGCTCTACGAGTCGCTGGAGTACGAATCGGGTTGGCGCAGATTGACGATGCAGTGGTCGAGCAAGTCGGACAGGGTCAAGATGCCCACCAAACGATCATCGTCGGTCACCGGCAGCGCGCTGATCTTTCCATCGAGCAGGTACATGGCTGCCCGCGACAGTGGTTCCTGTGGTTCGATCGTCAGCGGGTCCGCGCTCATGAAGGTCGAAACGGGCGTGCTCAGATCCAGCTCGGCGCCCAAGGCTTGGGCGAGGTCGCGGTTGGAGAGGATGCCAACGAGCCGGCGATCCTCCACCACAAGAATGTGGTGAACGGCTCGCGCTTCTTCGATCTCCAAGGCTTCGGCGAGAGTCGAGGTGGGCGCGAGAGTCGAAAGGGACGTGCTCATGAGCTGCTCGACAGGCTCCAGCATTTGCTTGGAGCCTTTTCCCTCACCTGCGAGTTTCGAGTAGGCGGCAAGCAGGTCCATCTCGGTCACGATGCCGACCAAGGTCTGCCCTTCGAGAACGGGCAGGCAGCCAATCAGTCGCGAAGTGAGGTCGACAGCAATCATCACCACGCTGTCGTCCGGGGAGCAACAGACGGGCTTTCCACGAACGAGGTCCCCGGCCGTTCCGGCTTGCTTGCGGTCCCGCTCCGATCTCCATCCGGTGGCGGCCAGCAGGTCCCGGTCAGAAAGGACGCCGATCAAGGTCCCGCCGTCCATGACAGGCAGGTGCCGCAATTGGTTGATCTCCATGATCCGCATCAACTCATCGAGTGA
>CALCXM010000174.1 GCA_937905825.1 uncultured bacterium | reverse complement strand
TGCCTGGAGGGTGGTGCCGGGGTTGGCGGAGGCCCTTTGGATCTCTTACACTCCGCGATTGCCGCGCCCCCAGCATGGTGGGATTCCCGGCCCCGTGGCGAATGCCTCCCCCAAATCACGGGAAGCTGCGCGCCGTCCCGCGGACAGAGAACTCGCCCCAGCAGCTCCGGGGATGTCTCTTTGCCCGGTGCCCGGCAGGCGCGTTGGATACGATGGCAGGTGCTAGCGCCTGGAAGAGATCCTTGAACTCCTGGGTGGGGAGGCAATCAAGCCTTCGCTGATCGAGAGAAAACAATGAAGAAGCTCATCCCGTTGCTGTTCGCCATTTCCCTGGTCGCGACTGCCACCTACTTCGTCGTCCTCAAACCAGTGCCCGTGCAGCGCCACGTGATGGCCAAGGGGGCGGTTGCGCGCGAGGCTTTGGGCAGCGGGTCCATCGAAAGCCGTCGAATGGTGGGCGTGGGGTTCGAGGTCACCGGGAGGGTTGTGGAGATCCTTGTGGACCAGGGTGATCTTGTGAAGGAGGGGCAGGTGCTGGCCCGCCTGGATCAGAAGACCTTCCAGGCCGAGGTGGACTCGGCGCGCCAGGAAGTGTCGCGGGCGGAGTCGACCCTCTTGCGTTTGCAAGCAGACATCGAACGCGCACAGGCTGTCCTGCAAGGTGCAACGGACAACCTCCAGCGCACCATTCCACTGGTCAAAGCAGGGACCGCCTCCGCAGAGCGGCTGGATGTTGCCGAGGAGCGCGAGAAGGTCGCCATCGCCGAATTGGCGAGTGCCGAGGCGGCGATGACCGAGGGCGAAGCGGGCATCCGTGTGGCCCAGCGCAAGCTGGCCCGTGCCGAAGTGGAGCTGGGACGAACGATGCTGCACAGTCCATTTGACGGCGCCGTTGTTTTGCGCGAGAGAGAAGTCGGTGATGTGGCGGTGCCTGGCTCCCCCGTGCTCCGGCTTGCGGCGACCGACACGGTCTGGTCGAGCGTCTGGGTCGATGAGTCTCACCTCGCGGGGCTGCGAGTGGGCCTGGCGACTCGCGTCGTCTTGCGCTCGGATCCAGACGCGGATTGGCCTGGATTTGTCGCTCGAATCGGCCGAGAAGTGGATCGCGAAACCAGAGAGCTACTGGTGGACATCGCATTCAAGGACATGCCACCGGATCTTGTCTTCGGCCAGAGAGTCGATGCTTGGATTGAGTTGTCGAGGCTCAACGATGTCTTGCGCTTGCCTGCGGAACTGCTCGTTCGCCGAGGGACAGAGCAGGGAGTCCTCGTTGAGGACAACTCCCGCGCACGCTTTCACGCGGTCGAGCTGGGGCTGTCCGGGCGCGGTTTCTTCGAGGTCACGAGCGGGCTTGCTCTCGGAGACTCTGTGTTGGCCTTCCGAGCCGCGAAGCCTGAGTTGAAGGAAGGCGATCGCGTGGCCTTTGTGGGTGCTCTAGGTGGCGACGATGACGGCCTGGGGGAGACCCCGTGAACTTAGCTCTGCGGGACATTCGGCACGATCTGAGTCGTTTTGCCCTGACGGCTGTGGGGCTCGGCTTGCTGCTCACGGTGGTGCTGGCCATGACCGGCATCTACAACGGCATCATCGTGGACGCGACGGCCTTGCCCGCAAGCCTGCAGGCCGACCTGTGGATCGTCCAGCGGGATACACGTGGTCCCTTCGCCGAACTGTCGCGTTTGCCGGCAGAGCTGGAAGATCGTGCCTTGGCCGTGCCTGGGGTTGCGCGCGCGCGCAGCTATGTGGCCCATACGATTCAGCGTGAACTCCCCGATGGGAGGCCACTACGCTTCACCGCTGTTGGCCTTTCCTGGCCAGTGGACGGGGGAGAGAGCATTCCCCTGATCGAAGGGCGGCCCCTCGAGCAGGCGCACTACGAGGTCATCGTCGATGAGTCCTTGGGCTTGCAGCTCGGGGAACGCATTCGGTTGGCACGGGACATGTACACGGTCGTGGGCGTGACCAAGGGAATCCTCGCGTCCGCCGGGGATGCGGTGGCCTTCTTCACCAGGGCCGACGCCCAAAGCATTCAGTACGATCAGTCCAGCGAGGCGATTCGACTCGATCGAAAGGCGCGCACGCAGCGCATCCGGGAGAGTTGGTTGGGCAACGACCCAGAGTTTGTGCGCTTCGCAGAGACCGCAACGGGGCTCATTCCGGCCATTGCTCCTGCACCCGTATCGGCGGTCATGATCAACGTTGCTCCGGGCGCTTCCATCGAGATCGTGAAGCAGCGCTTGGCCACGTGGAAAGACATTTCCGTCTATAGCCAAGAGGATCAGAACGAGCTGATCCTCGGGGGTATTGTTGAGAAGACACGCAAGCAAATCGGCCTATTTCGAGCCTTGCTCGTTGTGATCTCGACGATCTTGATGAGCCTGATCATCTACACCATGACCGTCGACAAGCTGCACTCCATCGCGCTGCTCAAGTTGCTCGGTGCCAAGCAGACGGTGATTCTCGGAATGATTTTGCAGGAGGCACTGTTGCTTGGCGCCATTGCCTACACGATTGCCATCGGCGTTGGTCACTACGCCTTTGAGCGATTTCCCCGTCGCGTCATCCTGGAGAACGAGCACATGCTCATGCTGGCTCTACTCGTCTTGGCGATCTCTTCCATCGCGAGTGCGATCGGTATGAAAAAGGCACTGGCTGCGGATCCCAACGAGGTGCTGGCCGGATGAGCGAACGATCAATAGCCGTTCTGGCCCGCAAAGTCTCCAAGCACTACGGGGAGGGCAATACCTACGTACGCGCCCTAGGTGAGACCGATTTCGAGCTCATGTCGGGCGAAGTGGTCGCCTTGCTCGGGCCCTCCGGATCCGGCAAGTCCACCTTGCTCACGATTCTTGGACTGATCAATGAACCGGACGGTGGTGACCTTGAGATCGGCGGTCAAGTCGTGATCCGCGCCGGCGAGTTTGTCGGGAACACCAACCAAGTCCGCCGCCGAGAGTTGGGTTTCGTCTTTCAACGCTCGAACCTGATCCCCTTCTTGACGGCGGAGGAGAACGTGCGCCTCGTTCTTGAGCTCGATGGTGTCGGAAAGCGGATCGCCCGCCAACGATCTCGCGAGATGCTCGAGACCCTTGGCGTGGGGGACCGTGGCGCCCACTATCCGGTGGAGCTTTCCGGCGGTCAGCAACAGCGGGTCGCGATCGCCCGGGCCCTGATTCACGAGCCAGCCCTAGTTCTCGCGGACGAACCAACCGCCTCCCTCGACAAACAGCGTGGCCGCCAAGTGATGGAGCTTTTCCGCAGCGCGGCCCGCGAACGTGGAGCCGGTGTCCTCGTGGTGACCCACGATCACCGTTCCCTGGACCTGGTGGACCGCACGCTGGAAATCGAGGACGGATTTTTGATAGCGGGAGGTGTCGCCCTCGGGCCAGAGGGGCGGAGCGGGGAGCGCAGCTCGCCCACGGTTCGCCCCTAGGAACTCATCACCTCTTGCAGATTTCTTGCGCCGCCCGAACGAGGAACCCGCCGGCCACTCGACTTTCCGCCACGGCGGTCCGCGCCAACCTTGGGCCGCAGCCTCTTACTCCAGCTCCATTGCTGCTTTCGCTGCCTCAGCTTCTCGAGCCAGGGTCGCCCTGAGTTTCCTGCCCGAGGCAAACCCTGCGAAGCCCTGAGCGGGGCCCACGCCAAAGTAGACCAAGCCGGAGGCAGCCAGCGGCCAGGGGCGATCCGCCGAGGCCAGCAAGGCCAGCACGACCGAACTCAGGCCGAACCCCATGTGGATGGCGTGTTCCCGCAGAGTTGCGCGAGTCAGGTGTCGTTCGGCCGTGTCCAATTCCAGAATGTCCCGATGCTTGTAGGCGTGCAGGTTCATCAAGAACAGAACGCCGAAAATGGCAACGACCCCGGAGCTATAGATCACCATCATGCTCACCCCGTCGATGTCGCCCGGATTCCCCCGCTCGCCCCCCAAGGCCTGACCCACCAGGATCGTGAACAGGAACTTCAGGGGATAGACGTAGATCAGCACCAGGAACATGAACACCGCATTCAGCACCACGGTGTAGAAATTCTCCAACCCGAACCGCCGGTGAAACTGAAAGTTGTAGAACCACAGCATCACCATCATCGTGAAGCAGATCAAAAGCACAGGCACCTGCTCGAAGACGCTGCGCATCTCCATCCAAGTGCTGGGCACTTCGAAGCTAACGATCAAGAGCGTCATGGCCAACGCCATCACCGCATCGGTTAGCCCTTCCAAGCGGGAGACGTCGCCGCCACGCCAGCGGAAGTAGCGTTCGCCACGCAGGGCTTGGAGGGTCATGCTTTTCTTTGCCATGGCGTCATCGTGCCGTGCGAGGGGGCAGATTTCCAACTGATCCGCGAAGTTACTCGGTCGGTGTCGACGCCCAGGTAGAGCACAGGACCGTCAGATTCCTAGCCCCAGCGGATCACGGCTGGCGAAGGCCCTTTGGCTCTTTTGCACTCGCGAAGGCGAGCCCCACACCCCATCCTCCGCGACCACCCCAAGCCCTTCCGCTAGGGGATCACAATCTGCTGCTCGTTCATCTCACCGGGTAGCAAGGTCAGCATTCCGGACGCGCTGTTGCAGTGCCATCGATACTCACCATGAGGAACACCGGTCAAACTTAGCTTGCCGGTTCCGTCCGTGAGAGTCGATCCAGCAGAAGAAGCGAGCAGTCCCTGCGCTAGCCAATCCTCCACGCTCTCTCCTAGGTCGACATGCTGCAAGCTGATGGTCTGCTGTCCCCGGGCCGTTCCTTCAGAATCTACGACCGTGAGGGTCAGGCTGGCCAACCGGCGAACTTCAACGCTATAGGAAGACGCGGGGGAGCGCGCCTCGACCTCCATCACCACCGGCCAATGACCTGGACCGTCCGTGCGTAGCTCGTAGGCTCCGGGGCCCATCTCGCCGAGATTCACCTGGCCAGCCGCGTCCGGCGTGCGTCCCGTACACACCGCGTAGTCGTTTTGGAGGGACCACAATCGACAGGTGATGGCGGATTGAGCCGCCCCGCCGTCGTGCAGGGACAAGTTGATCGACGCGCTCAAATCGAAGACGAGCTCGACCCACCCGCCCGCGGCCTCGGTCAGATCACATGGCACGGCATCATTGGTCCCTCCTGAGGGCCCCACCAAGGTGGCGGAGTCAACCGTTTCGGGCAAGGCCCGGAAGGCGCATTCACCGGCCGCATTGGTGACTCCGCTACTCACGATGGTGCCACCCTGCTGGCTCGCACGCAGCAAGATGCGTGTGCTGCCCATGGGCTGCCCTTTGGTGTCGAGCACTCGAACCCGCGTGCTGTGTTCAGCAAGTGGGACCTCCATGCGTAGCTCATGGGGTGAGAACTCCGTCACCTCCAGCTGCACAGCCCCGCCGATGAGGTTCTCGCCATAGATGTGCATGATGCGAACAATCACCGCGCCCACACCAATACCTCCCCTCAAGTGCGCCTGGCCCTTGTCATCCAGCATCGCCCGAGTTTCTTCGCGCTGACCATTGAGGGTTGGGTAGGAGATATCGGCAACGTATCTCACCAACTCCCGGGGGGGTAGCCCCGAGGCTTCGACCACCAAACCGCGGCCTTCCGTTGTCTCAAACTCCAGGTGCCACTCTTCCCCCAGGCGCAACCATTGCCAACGTCTCAAGAAGTAGGCTTCCGCCGCGTCCGGCACGAGCACCCTGAACACGAAGGCCCCCTCATTTGCCTGCTCGATACGTAGCCTCCCGTCCGCGTCGAAGTGCGTCGGCGGGATGGCCCCGACGCCCTCAGCGACCAACAGGAATTCCCGAGGGTCCTGTCCTGCGGGCAGCGTCAGTTTCGCCGTCAAGGGCTGTTGTCCACTGAGCTCGATCTCACCCAGGTCCGCATGCCCTCGGGAACCGCGAACCTTCAGCTCGCGGGTCGAGTAGCCGGGAGCTGCAAAGGACACCACATTGCTCAGAGGACTCAATCGCTCGACGTGAAACTCCCCATCTGCGCCCAGCAACACGGGGTCACCGATGGGTTCGATTTCCATCATTCCCTGGGTCGAATACACCTCGATGCGAGCGCCAGCGATCGGTTCAAGTGTACGCGCATCCACAACTCGCCCCGACATGGAGGCAGGGGCCTGGAGGGCGAGCAGGGCTTCGGCTTCTGGATTTGAAGCGAGATCGATCAGCTGGACTTCGCTGCGTTGGAATCCGGGAGCAATGGCCTCGACCCCGTATTGCGTTGCCGTGAGTCCATCCACGACAAACTCACCCGTGGTGCTGCCGACAACCGTCACACTTCCCCGGTCACTCGGGTCCACAATCCCCCAATAGCGAACTTCAAAGTCGGGCACCGGAGCGCGGTCCAGGACACAGCGCCCGTGGAGTTGCCCACCCGCCAGCAGCGTGACCTGGTGAACGACAGGATTCGCTTCCGGCGTGATCACCGGGCTGAAGGTCGCGCTGGCATACCCTGGGGCACTCAACGTCGTTTCCACCGGCCCCGCTGCAACGCCACTCAACCGCACGTAGCCGTCTTCCCGGGCGGAGGCGGTCTTTACCGTCCGACGGCCATCTTGCTCCACCCAAGCCCCACGCGCGCGCGTGGTCACGATCGGATTCTCGTCCTGGTCAAGCGCCAGGTACCAGAGCGTCGAGCCGACCCGCCCTTCGAATTCGACTTGCACTTTTTTGCCGGCCCTGGGCACCGCAAGAACCTGCTCATCGGGCACGAATTCTGCGCCCTCAAGCCCGACCTTGTACTGATCCGCGGGCAAGACGGGCAGGATCGCCGGGCCAAACAGACCTCCCTCCGTCACCATCACCGAAGCGAACTCCTCCACCAAACTCGCCCGCTGCCGCGAAACGCGAACTTGCGGGAGTCCCCAGGCCGGATCGTAGTTGTCCGGGAACTCCACGTATCCAGAAAGTTCGAAGGTGGGCAGCAAAGACAGATTCACCTGCCGCTGATGGCTTCCCATCCAGGGGCTTGAGATCCGCTCTTCTTTCTCGGCATAGAGGCGCTGAACAAATTCCACGGAGGCCAGGGAAGCATGTCCCGTTGCATCTGTTGGCACGCTCCGCAGGAAGGCAAGTTGGGCGCAGGGAGCGTGGATGCCCCCCTCAAAGGGAGCGTTGCTGCCCCGCGGATAGGCCATCTGTTGAACAACATGGGCCCCCTCGACCGGAGCCTTGCCCTCGCTCACAAAGGCAGCCATCGGTTCGCCCGCTCGCAGCGTTACGTCCCGGGGTTCCTCCTGGCCCTCTTCTCCGGCGGCGAGTTCGATGGTCTGGGCCAGGAACGCGCCGTGCGAATACCAGAGATAGGACTTTTCGTCGGGTTGAATCGTTGGTGCTTCCTCAAACGTGTAGAAACCATTCGCATTGGATTCCACCGACGTTGTGTGTGCCTCGATCACGGCTGCCGGGATTTCGACAGAGGCAAAGACGTAGGCCCAAAACGACGGATCCCAGGCGGTCCAACTCACGGTGGCGCCGGCGATGGGCTCGCCGTTCTCCTTGAAGACGCGACCATGGAGAACGCTGATCACCGGTTCGAGCGCCGTGCGTCCCGAGCTCTCTACTTGTGGCTCGGAGTCTGCAGGAGTCCGTTCCACTGCCGTCGGCTGCGTAAGCGCTTCCAACTCATCCGCCTCGGGGACTGGATCGACGAGTTCGGCGACGGGCGGTGGTGCTTCATCCTCATGCTCAAGGAGCTGCGGACTTGTCTCGGGGCCACCACTTCCCGAGTCCAAGTAGACATACGCGGACAACAGGAGGACCACCACCGCGGTGGCCATCGCGAGAGCCCGACTCACCCGATTCAAGGGAAAGTGGGAGTCGCGTCCCCGCCCTTGGCCAATTGGCGGGCCTTCTCCCTCGTTCCGATGGGGGGATTGATTGGCACACCAAAGGGCGCTGTCGAGGTCGCCACCGCGCGGGCAGCAGTTGGAGTCCAGGCGCTGACGGTGCTCGGCAGCATGCAAAGCAGAAGGCCGCCAATGGAGCTTGCCCCCAACCACGCTTGATGCCTTGGACTAACGAAAGAGGTTGAGGACCTTTTCAACATGATCATGACTGGAGTGAATGCGGATTCGCTTCGCCGCGGCGCTGGGTTGCCACGAGCCAGCAAGAAGGTCTGCTCGCTTCTGGGTACAGAATTCGGAGATAGATTGATTCGAAGCATCGAACTGGAAGGTTAATCGATCCGCAGCTTTCGCGCTCAGGCGACCATCCCCAGCCTGGAGGGCGCAAAAGAGCCAACCGAGCACGCCCCTGGCATAGGGCATGCGACCCGTAGCGGCGATTTCCGACCAGTTCAGACTCTCCTGGACATCCCCCCGCTGGTGAGCCAAGCGTGCGAGCATCGCTGCCGTCGAGAGTTGATTGTAGTGATTGAAGGGCTGAGCGTAGACCGCTTCAAGGCTCGCTTGCGCCCCGTCCGTGTCCCCGTTGAGGACGAGCCCCCAGGCCTCGTAGATCTTGAACGCTTCCGAAGGAGCCAGCTGCAATCCCGCCCGTGCAATCTCCAGCAAACTGGGTGCTCTCCCGGGAGCGGGGGAGATCAGGCGCATCAACATCTCCGCCGCCGTTTCCGGCACTTGCTGCTCGCCGATCATGGCCAGGGTGCCCGAGGCGCGCGCGCGCCAGGCCGCAGGCTTCATGGCAGTCATGGACTTTCCAGCCACGCGGTTCGCGAAAACCATCCCCCCCTGAATTGGACCCTCAAGCAGCAGGCGAAGACACTTATCGAGCAGTAGACGCCCGAGCTCCTCGCGATAGGTCTCGAACAATCGGCGCTCGAGGCTGGAGCGCTGAATCCCACCCCGGCTCATCGCTCTGGGCCATGGGGCGGGCCCCGCCCCCGAAGCGGCGCGATCGAACAGCGGCGTCCCTTGCATGTCGCCCGCTTCGCGAAGCAGGCCAAGCAACGGCTCGCTACCCGTGTGTTTGTGTTCGGTCCCCATAGATCTAGGCTCCCGTGTTGGGTCGAGGCCGGTTCATCAATGCCGCCAAAGCCGTCATGAAATCACTTCTCAGTTCCTCGAGTGAACTCCACTCCCCGCCGACGAGGTCGGACAGGGCCACGTCCTTCCGACAAGCAAGCAGGAACGCCCGCCGCTCTTGCTGCGTCAAGGCATGATACGCAACGACGGCGGGATAAAGCTGCGGGGGATGAACTCCCAGGTCCTCAACGAGGTAAGAATCGCGATCATTGCCCTCGCAAGCTTCTGTCAGCCCCGCATCAAGACGGCGGTAGTCCTGCTGAAGCAACTCATTGATTGCTTCGTCGATGCACTGGGCCAGTAGACCCTCATTCAGCACCTCGACCCCCTCTAGCCTGCGATGGAATTCGAGCCTGGCCAAGGTCAATTCCACCAGGTCCGTGTGGTCCAGCAGGAGGGCCCGTTCGGCAAGAGTCGCCAACGCAATCCTCGCGACCACTTCCGTGTTCGAGCTCAGATGTGGCCACTCCACGACGGTCCTCTCGGGACGATCGATTGGCCCCTCTCTCACGGCAGGCTGGGAGCCGAATCCCCCGTCCACCACATCCTCCCCATCCGGTGACCCCATGGTCGGTCCCTTGTAGCGCGCCGGTGACGTTGGCGCGAGGTAATAGACGGAAAGATGGCCATGAGCTGACTATCGTCCCGGCTCGGTCCATTTGAAGTTTCCTAGATACCAGCCTCCCCGGGCTGTCGGACCATCAGACGCAACTTTCGCAATGCACGCGCGTGGAGGCAACGGACTCCATAGGCTCCCCGACACCCAAGCAGCGGCCCGAGCTTCTTGTCGCTCAGCCCCTGATAGCTACGGAGCACAATTACAGCATCCTCCCGGAAGCTCAGCTGGCGGCGAGCGGCTCCGAGCACCTCTCTTGTCGAGGCAACGTTGGCAATGGTGCGTTCTTCGACGGGCAGCTCCGTGGCATCCGCCCTCTCCTCCACCCTCATGATGTTGCCCCGCCGAAGACCTTCAATGAATGCATTTCGCGCGATGCGCCCGAGCCAGGCCCTGAACGCTTTCTGAGTCGTTGCCACGGAAACCGCTCGGAGGGCCCGGACCATGGTTTCCTGCGCCAAGTCCTCTGCCGTCGTCATTCCGCCCACGCCGCCAATCACATTGCGCCTGACGTAGCCAAGCAACCAACGATGCTCTTCCGCGACAAGCCACGTCATTGCGCCCTCGACCTGCGCCCGGGCATCAAGAAGCTGGTCGCAGTACTTCTCGGCGTAGTCCGCCGAATCCCCCTGTTTCATCGGCACCCCTCCAGGTAGACAACGATCGAGCCTATAGAAAACACAGTACTCCGAGATGGAGCAGCCATCCACTCTCGAATTTCATGGAAGCACTCCCGGTGTTTGTCGACCGCGCGGCAACGCCAAGTCGACGCGCTCCAGCGCTGCGGTGCGCCCTATCGAGTCGCGATTCAAAACGGAGCAAGAACAATGCGCGGAACCGGGATCAAACCATCTCCACCGAGGGCACGGCCCAGTAGAGGGCCCACAAATAGCGCTGAAGCGGGGCGCTCTTAGTGCACCTGCTCCACGACCAGCTCAACTCCGCCGTCATCCATTGCTGCAGTTGGGATCAACTCCGGTCGCCAACCGCAGGTTGTTCGTCTCTCCATTTCATGTCGGGGCGCCTTCCCCCTTAGTCGTCGTTGAAAGTGATTTCGATTGGGATCCCCGCCTGCGCAGGGTAGTAGTGCACGGGAGCAAGCCGCCCGCTTGGATCGGTCACGGTGATGCGGTGGTCGCCGCTCATGAAGTGCCCGTAGGAGAACCCTCCTGACGCATCCGTTTGAGTCTTGAGCTCCAAGCATCCACAGGAAGTTGAGCCCGTGTTCGGGACCAGTGTGACCTCGAAGCCAGAGAGCGGGCGGCCGTCCGAAGACAAGACCCTTCCCCCGAGCGGCGCAGATGGCTTGGGGGAGGCGGGGAGGACGATTCGCCGTTCCACGCCCGCCACCCCGACCTCGACCTGAAGGGAGACTCGACTGAGAAGCCCCTGCATGTCTTTGATCTCGACGTCATAAATTCCGGCGCTCCGGGCGCCCAGGCTGAGAATCCCACTGTCATCGCCCATGTCCCAAACCCACGAAGAGATGGCCGGGTCCGGGGTCTCCACCCCTTCGGCGGTTGACGGCGCGAGCTTCATGGAGGCGTGGGCACGCGGCACCGGCGTGCCGAGGGTGTCCACGACTTCGAATCGGACAGGGATAGAGTCATGCTCCGGGGTGGCAATGAGTTCGACGGGACCCAATTCCTCTCCACTGGCAATCGTGAACGACTGAGTCAGGTCGGAGTATTCGCTCGCCAGGCGGAATTCCCCCGCTGGCAGGGAGGAGATGGAGAACAGTCCCGAAGGTCCAGTGATGGCCTCAAGACCGGCCATCTCCGCACTGGGCCTGCGCGTTTGGAAGACGCCCCCCTGCTCGACATGGTTTGTGTTCCATCGCACGGTGTAGACTCGGATTCCCTCGACAGGAGTGCCGTCTGCTTGCCGCACGAATCCCCAGACCCGGGCAGCCGGTTGCAGAGTTGTGACACCAAAGTCGGTGGTCGCCCCCGCTTGAGCTGTTTCGAGCCATAGCGCTGCATTCGAATAGCCTGGGTAGGCCAGGAGGATTTGATAGTTGGTCCTTGGGTCCAGTCCGTCAATGCGAAACAGGCCTTGTGCATCGGTTCTATCGGCTGCTCTTCGGAGTCCCCGCCGAGTCTTCGACGGTTGATAGGCCATCAAGTCGGGAAGGCCAACTTCCGGGATAGGCACGAGTGTTTCGGGGGGGAGTGCTTTCAAGGGGAGAACATAGACTTCAACGCCTTCCAGTGGGGCGCCCTCGGGATCGACGACGCGCCCGATGGCGAAGCGTTCAGTCGTTTCCAGGAGGAAGTCCTCACGCTGATCTCCACCGGAGAGTTCTCCAATATAGACATCACGCCGCAACTCACCGAAACCAGGCGCTAGAACAGAAACCTCCAGCGCATCGTAGTCTTCGAACGCGGTGAGAGATCGGTAGTTGCCGTTGGCATCGCAAGCTACTGAGTGCGATGAATTGAGCCCGTCTGATGTGTGGAATGTAACGCGGGTTCCCGCAGGGGCTCGCACGGATCCCTGCGTCGTGACGCATCCAATGACGTGGACGCCTCGTTTCATTTCGACCTTGATGGGTTCCAGCGCGGCGCTCCCCTCGGGAAGGGCAAGCCGCAGCGGGACGAAGTCCCCGTGCGTGATCTGCGCATACCAGAGCCCCGCCGGGATGGGCTCAATGGTTGCCTCTCCCGATTCATTCGAGAGGGTTGAGTACTTGGCAATCCCAGGGTCTCCCCACTCTCCTTTGACGAGCCGGACGCTTGCCCCGGCAACTGGCGCCCCGAGAAGATCACACAAAGCCAGCTTCGCACTCCGCGCCGGAGCCAACTGGATTCGCCGGAAGTCTCCTGCACGGAGGCCAGCCTCGCTCCACGCGCTGAACCCTTCCGCCGTCACATGCAAGGTCCACTGTCCATGGGGGACTTGAATCTGGAAGAGTCCGTTTCCGTCCGAGTGCGTCTCTCCCATGGCCTCAAGCTTCCTCGAGGCACGAAAGACAAGACCCTGAAGCTCATTCATGGCATCGGTCTCGAACACCTGGCAGGACGCTCCCGTGATCGGATTGTTGAATCCATCGATCACCTGGCCTGAAATGACTTGGCCGGGGGACGACGATTCGATGATCAGCGAGTCCGGCTCGACCATCCGACTGTTTTCCGTGCCAGAACGCTCCAGTTTAAAATGCAGTGCTTCGGTGGGGACAAGATCAGTATGCGGCGCCTCTATGACTTCCGCCCGAATGGAATAGGAGTCCGTTTCCGTTCCACGCGAGAAAATGAAGATCGCTGCGATGGCGAACAACGGGACCGCGAGTAGGAGGATTCTTTTCAACATCGATTAACTCTATGTGGTGGTTGAGCGGGATGTGCCGCAGCCCGAATTCAGATTCGGGCTCCGGCGGGCGAGAGTGCGCAACCAGGAACCTTGGAATCCCCTCCGCGCTTAGCAGGCAGGCTTCCCTTAAGGCTTTGGCACGAAATTGCCTGCACTGTTCAGAACGCACTTCTTTCCACTGCCGTTGCAGTCAATCCGAGTCGACGTTGTGGATGTAGTCGTCGTGGTGGTGTTGCCGTCGGAATCCGTGACGGTGATGGTAGTCGTTCCCGAGGTACTCGATCCTCCTTCCAATCTGAATTCCTGACTCGTCGGCGGAGGAGGGGGGGTCCCTCCCCCCGTACCGGTCGCATCCGCCGTAGCTGTGGGGGCTAGGGATAGAAATAAAATGGACGCTGATGAGGTGGCGAGGAGAGAGATGAGCTTCTTCATGGTCTTGGTTTGTCCAATTGAGTTCGAGGCGGGGAAGATCCTCATGCTCGCGCAGCGAGCGACGGGTCCCCTTGCACCTGGCATGAACGAGCGAATCAGTTGGAAGGGTCGGCGGAATTCAAAGAAATGCGGACTCACTGGGCTTCGAGTGGAATGCGGCGTGCGGTATGGGGCTTGCAGAGAACTACTGATGTTGGATTCGCTCTTCAGCGCGCGACGTGCGCAGGCTTCAAAGGCCGTGGCCCAATGTTCGAGTTCAATTCAGCGCCAATCCGCCCCTGGTTCGAAGCCTCGCACGTGGATTTAGCACCTTGGCATAGCCAAAGCATTGCTCCCTTTGCTCTCACCATGGGCCGCGGTCACGGAATCGGCCTTGACTGCAAGCTCAAGGCAGGCGACGGGGGGCGCTGGTTTGGGCTAGTGACGGGAGACACGCTCGACTGTTCCTCTTGGCTGCCATCCAGGCTGGTCGCGGGCCGAAGCCTGCCAGTCCAGTCCATCGCTTCTTTCGCTGCCTCAGCTTCCCGGGCCAGAGTCGCTTTGAGTTTCCTGACCATGGGAACCCCTACGAAGGGCCCACCTCCATGGAAGCCAAGGCGGAAGCAGCCAGCGGCTCGCCTTCATCGAGCGTCTTGCTGCCCTCGTCCCACCCCCGCGCCTGCACCAG
>CALCXM010000173.1 GCA_937905825.1 uncultured bacterium | reverse complement strand
CAACGGTGCAGGGGTGTGAAAGTGAACCTGGTTCCGTATCCGGTTCCGTATCCCGTCATGCGGCCCCCGCCGTTTCTCAGAAGGCAGGGTCCAAGACGTCCAGGCTGGATGTCGTTCCGAGTAAGCGCCCCGCGACTCCATCGATTGCGAAGATCTGGATGAAGAGGCGTCTGGCTCCCATGCCCATGGCGACGGGTGGCGGGGACATGGAAGCACTCAAGACGCCAGACGCAGGGATCGCGCCGAGCGGCTGCAAGACCAGGGTCTGGCTGTCGAGGTGCAACAGGCCGAGATTTCCACCAAAGGGCCGCCACTTGGGGGTGTCCGACCAAATCATCCAGGTCATGTTGCCAACGGGCCCGGTGACCGTAACCGCGAGCTGATCATCTTCGCGGACAACGGTGGGTGCATCGAAACTCAGGATGGGGTCGGCAGCTTCTTCCAGTTGGGATGTGGAGTCGAGATGAACCGGCAAGCCATCGACATTGAATTGACCGGCGCAACCCTGGTGGCTCCCCCTTTGGCCCCCCACGGGGATCGTGTCATCCAGGTAGACATAGCTTTGTTGCGCTGCATTCACCCCGTCGCCACCATTCCCCTGGAAGGCGGGTTCGCAGAACGGTCCACAGTAGCCATCCCCGGAGTCCCCTCCATCTCCACCGAGCAGGTCGCAGGAGTAGAAAGCCACCGACGAAGTCCGCAGAGAGATCGAGCTCTCGCCAAAGATGCCATCCAAGACGGTGTCACAGTAGGTGTCATTGCCACCGTCGCGGCCCCGCAGAGTAGAGCGGGTGAAGACGACATCCTCGCTCGCCACAATCTGGTGACGGCCCAAGAGCGCCTGCCCCGAGATCTGATTGAGACCTGGAGTCTCCAAGTAGCTATCCGCAATTCCAACATGCCCTACGCAGTTGGACACGAGCAGTCCGTTTTGCATGTTGAGTCCGGACAACGTCACGTCGTCCGTGGCGGTCAGGTGCCGGATGGAAACCTTGCCGGAAACAAGAATGAACTGCGCAGCGTCGCCGGCAATCGAAAGGGTCTTTCCATTGATGGAGAACCCCGCGTAGTTGCCGGGGAGCACAAGGATGGTGTCCCCGGAAGTAGCGGCTTGAACAGCCAACTGAATTTCAGAGAAGTCTCCCGTGCCTCCTTCGTCAACCACCCAGACGTTGCCGGGGAATGCCGAAGCGGATCCGATGAGGACGGTGAGAGAGAGAGCAGAGCGCAAGAAGCGAGAAGTTGCCATGACGAGTATTGGGTGCGAGAGTGAAAGTGCCCAAGGAGCGTAAGTGGATACGGAACCAGTGTACCTCTCCTCCGCCATTTCACCCTAGCCATCCATTTGGAGGTGCCTCGCCCTCCGCATTCAACACACGTCCGACCAAGGCCCATTCATGGGTGATCGAGCCAGAGATAGCGTTCACGAGGGGCGCCTTGGGCGTCTGGCAGGTCTCCGCGGCCCCTTGAAAGTGAACCGGACTCTTCACCTGGGAGGTACACTCGCCCCATGATTCCAAGGCTGTACCCGACCGCAGTGTTCACTCTGATCCTCGCAGGGATAGGGAGTTTTGGGTCCGGCGAGAGCAGTGCGCCGGACAAGTTCGCGCGGGATGTGGTGCCGGTTCTCACGGGCCATTGCTACGAGTGCCACAACGCAGTGAAGAGCAAAGGCGACATCGACATGTCTGGCTTCCTCAATGAGGAGCAGGCTCTGACGCAGCCGGAGCTTTGGGATCTTGTTCGGGAAGTCTTGGAGGACGGGGAGATGCCCCCTAGGAAAGCGGCCTCCCATCCAAGCCCTGAGGAAGTCGAGCTCACGTTGAAGTGGATCGAAGAGTCCTTCGAAAGCGGGCAGATGCTGCGGCCCGAGCGGCTTCCTGGTCGGACGACCATGCGGCGCTTGAATCGGGCGGAGTATCGTTATGCGGTGCTCGACTTGTTTGGGGTGGACTATCCGACCGTGGATCGCTTGCCCGCGGATGGTGTGGCCCATGGGTTCGATGTGATCGGTGAAGCACTGACCATGCCGCCGATTCTGTTCGAGAAGTACTTCGAAGCAGCGGAGCAGATTGCGCGGGCGGCCTTGCCGAGTGCGGGGGAGGAAACGCTTCAGACGCGTCGCTTCGCCGCGGAAGAGTTGGAGCTGTCGGACCCCGATCACTACAGCGAGCGCGCCAAGGCCGTGTACCTGTTCTCCAACGGCAGCGCCACGGCGCGGGTCAGTGTCGAGCGCAGCGGCGAGTACCTGGTGCGCGTGATGACCGGCGCGCAACAGGCTGGCGACGAGCTCGCCAAGCTGCGCATCAGTGTCGACAACAAGCCCGTTGAGGTCATTGAAGTCGAAGCGGAGTTGCGCGATCCGGCCGAGCGCGATGTGCGCGTCGTTCTCGAAATGGGTTCGCACTCGATCGCGGCGAGCTTCATCAATGACTACTACAACCCCGACGCACCGGATCCGAATCGTAGGGATCGAAACCTGGGGCTCGCTTGGATCGAGCTTGTCGGGCCTTTGGGCGCGCCTACGAACACGGCGTTCCAGAGTCGATTCATGAACGGCGCGGAGGGAACGAGGAAGTCACGTGAAGTCTTGCAAGAAGTCGTAACGCTCGCTTGGCGCTCTCCGCTCGAGGAACAAACGATCAACGCGCTGCTGCAGATTGCGGAGCCCGAGGCGGACGAGAACGAGCGAGTGCGCTCTGCTCTGGCGGCCATCCTGACCTCCCCGCGCTTTCTGTTTCGCGTCGAGCCGGAGCCGCAGGACAGTTGGCGTGCGCTGAATGGCTTCGAGTTGGCCACGCGCCTCGCCGCGTTCCTGTGGAACAGCGTTCCGGATGCGGAGTTGCTCGACATGGCGACCACCGGGGAGCTTCTGAGGAGCTCAGGCCTGGAGCCGCAAGTGCGTCGCATGTTGCGCGATGCCCGGGCTTCGCGGCTTTCCAGTGGGTTCGCCAATCAATGGTTGCAGCTCGGCCGCTTGAGCGACAGCGATCCGGACGCCGCGCGCTTTCCGACGTTCAATGCTGACTTGCGCCAGGCCATGGAGCGCGAGAGCGAGCTCTTCTTCGAGGCCATCCTGCGCGAGAACCGGCCAGTGGACGAACTGCTGAGTGCTGACTTCACCTTCGTCAACGAGGCTCTTGCCAAGCACTACGGAATTCTTGGAGTGAGCGGTCAGGCCATGCAACGGGTCCCTTGGCCCGCGTCCCTCATTGATCGGCGCTGCGGTGTGCTCGGCCAAGCCGGTTCGCTGACCGCCTCAAGCCAACCCACACGCACGTCGCCGGTCAAGCGCGGCAAGTGGGTCATGGACTCCTTGCTAGGCACACCTCCGTCCCCACCGCCACCGGGCGTGGGCGCCCTCGATGAAAGCCACAAAGCCACGAGCTCCGCTTCCATCCGCGAACGTCTAGCCGCGCACCGCGCGAACCCCGAATGCGCGACATGCCACGACTCCATGGACGGCTTGGGTCTGGCGCTTGAAAACTTCAACGCCATTGGCTTGTGGCGCGACTCGGACGGGGACTTCGCGATTGACGCGAACGCGCAGCTGCCAACTGGCCCGGCCTTTGAAGGACCCGCAGGCTTGCGCGATCGCTTGCTCGGGGATGGGTCCTTTCGCCGTGGCTTGCTGCGGCATCTAATGACCTACGCATTGGGCCGCGGACTGGTGGACCACGACGAGGACGAGTTGGACAAACTCATCCAAGGCCTGCCCTCCGACGTTTCACTCAGTCAACTCATCCAGGCCATCGTCCGTACGGACGCCTTCCAACGACACTACCGAGATTCGGAGCAATCATGAGATCGCTATCACGACGACATGTCCTGCGTGGCATGGGCATGACCCTGGCCTTGCCATGTTTCGAGTCTCTTTGCTTGGGAGCCGCGACTCAACAGCAAGCGCGCCGGGCAGCGTTTGTGTATGTGCCCAATGGAATCCACATGGCGGACTGGCAACTCCCGACGGAGAACGGCTCCGCTGCCTTGCCCGAGCAACTTCCAGCAACCCTCGCTCGACTCGAACGGCATCGGGACGTGATCTCCACGATTAGTGGCTTGACGCTCGACAAAGCGCGCAACAACGGGGACGGGCCCGGAGATCATGCACGGGCGGCCGCGGCCTTCTTGACCTGCGCGCAACCGGTGAAAGCGGACGGCAGTGTCATTCGCGTTGGAGTCTCCGCGGATCAGGTGCTCGCCAAGGCCATCGGCGCCGGCACTCGCTTCCCCTCCCTGCAACTCGCTTTGGAAGGCGGCATGCAAGCGGGACAGTGCGACTCCGGCTACCCCTGCGCCTACTCGAGCAACATCTCTTGGACCACACCCGACTCGCCCCTGGTGCCCGAAGTCAACCCGCGCCAATTGTTCGACCGGCTCTTTGGAACCGGTCTCGAAGAGTTAAGTGAGGACGACCGCGCGCGCCGCCTACGATTGCGGCGCAGTGTGCTGGACTTTGTGCGCAAGGACGCGATCGAGCTGCGTGGCAAGCTGAGCGTCAGCGACCGGCGCAAGCTAGAGCAGTACTTGGAAGGAGTGCGCGCCCTCGAGCTTCGAATCGGGCACGCGGGAGAACTGGCCACGGTCGAAGCCGAACGCCCCGAGGGAATTCCGAAGGACTACCCAGAGCACGCAGGGATCATGTTGGAACTCTTGACTCTCGCTTTCGCCACGGACTCCACGCGGGTCGCCACCGTCATGCTTGCCAACGAGGGCTCCAACAGGACCTACACGGAACTCGGCTTGAAGGAAGGGCACCACACCCTTTCACACCACGGGGACGACCCGACGAAGCAAGCGGCCATCGCCAGCATCAACCGCTTTCACATGGACATCTTTGCCAACTGGCTCGATCGACTGCGCGAGCCGCAAGAGGACGGGGTGAGCCTCTTGGACAACACGTCGATCCTCTTCGGGTCGGGCATCGCGGACGGGAATTCCCACCAGCACGGAGACCTGCCGCTATTGCTGGCGGGCAAGGGAGCGGGCATTCCCATGGGGCGCCACATCGTCGCCGGCGAGGGGACGCCCCTCGCCAACTTGTACCTGCGTCTGTTCAGTTCGTTCGAAGCGCGCGACAAGTCCTCCGGCGCTCCGCTCGCGAGCTTTGGGGATTCGACCGACCTGCTCGCGGTCTAGCTCAAGCGGGCTGGCCTAACTTGCGTGCTGCGAGCAACAGACCGAGCCAGCCGAGCAGCAAACCAACGCCACCGATCGGCGTCACCGCACCCAGCACGCGGATCCCGCTCAGAGTCATCGCGTAGAGGCTTCCGCAGAACAGCAGGATGCCCAGTTGGAAGCCCCAGCCCGACAAGCGGACGAGCCCCGGGGACATGCGGTTCGCCAGGAAAGCGACGGCGGTCAAAGCCAGGGCGTGAGTGAGGTGGTAGTGAGCGGCGGTCTGCCACCACTCCAGGCGTTGGGCTCCGTCCTCCCCCAGTCCCTCCAGGAAGTCTTTCAATCCGTGGGCCCCAAAAGCCCCGAATGCCACTGCGAGGAAGCCGTTGAGGGCCGCCAATGTCATGAAGAGTCGTTCCATTTCGTATTTCCTTGCCGCGCACGGCCCCGCCGGATGTGGCCCTGGGAGGGTTGCCGGGACACTCAAACCCGGGTTTCACAGGTCTTTGGCCCGTGCCGTCTTGACGCCCTCCCAGCAATACCTACCGTAGGGGTGAGATTGTACCGACCGGTCCCTCTGGACCCTACCGAACCCTGAATTCATGCTGACTGTAGCAGCCGTAAAGTCGCTCCTGACCGATTCCTTCCCCGACGGGGAAGTCAAGGTCGTGGACCTCACTGGCACCTCCGACCACTTTGGAGTGGACATCATTTCCACCCGCTTCGTGGGCCTTACCTTGATCGAGCAGCACAAGCTGGTTCACAGTGCGGTGGGTAGCCACCTCACCAACGAGATCCACGCGCTCGACATCAAGACTCGGGCCCCCGAGTAGTTCAAACAAAACAACCAACCCCAAGCCGCCCCTAGGGCGCAACCCGCTATGTGGAACAAAGAAAAGGTCGCTGAGATCGTCAGCAACAACAAACTCGTCGTCTTCGCCAAAGGCACCCGCCAGCAGCCCCAGTGCGGTTTCTCCGCGCGCGCCTTCACGGTGCTCGAGATGCTCGGCAAGCCCTTTGAAGTGGTCAACATCTTCGAGGACCCGGACATTCGTCCCTCTCTCGTCGAGTTCAGCCAATGGCCCACGACCCCGCAAGTCTTCCTGGACGGCACCTTCATCGGTGGCAGCGACGTCGTGCTCGAGATGTTCGAGAAGGGCGAGCTCAAGAAGATGGCGGACGCCGCCTTCGCTAGCTAAGCGAGCGCACTTGTTCAGCCGTCTCGCATGACGGCGCAATACGAGAGAAGCCCCCAGCGATGACTTGCATCGCTGGGGGCTTCTCTCGTTCTTGTTGAGCGGGCTAGTTGGGGTTCGCGTGCGGCTTCGGCCCGAGGGCTTCCTCGCTCTTCTCCCGAACCTCGTCGGCCAAGGCGTGCGCCGAGACGGAAACGTCGTGGGCCAGGGCTTGGGCCCTGTCGGAGACATCATGGGCCAACGCTTGAGCCGAGACGGACATGTCGTGGGCTAAGGCTTGAGCGGAAGCAGACTTTTCGGCCAGGGCCTGCTTGGCCTGAGCGCTCTTCTCCGCAAAGACTTGCTTCGCCTGGGCGCCCTTCATGGCCAGAGTCTGGGAAGCCACTTCCTTCTGGGCCCTCACCGCAGCCTTGGCACGCTCGATCTTCTCCTTTGCAGTGATGCGCAGGTTGCTCGTCATGCCGAGCTTCGAGAGGGTCCAGACGAACCACTTGGTGGGATCGTAGTGGTACCAGCGGATGCCGTTGCGGTAGTCCGTTTGGAAACGGTGGTGGAAGTTGTGGTAGCCCTCGCCCATCGTCAAGACCGCTGCCGCGAAGCTGTCCCGAGCGGAATTCGCCAAGGAGTACGGCTGCCTCCCAAACATGTGGGTGTAGGAATTGATCGCGAAGGTGAAGTGGTACTGAAAGATCAAGCGTGTCGAGCCGCACAGGATGAACGCGCCGAGCGGATCGCCCCAGAGCAGGCCCAGCAAGGTCGGGATCACGTACGCGATCACCGCGCCAAAGCGGAAGTAGTAGTTGTGCTGAAACATCACCAGGGGATCTTCCATCAGGTCCTTCGCTTCGCTGATGTCGGAACCCTTCGGATCGAGGTAGAACACCCAACCGATGTGCGCCCACCAAAAGCCACGGTTGATGTTGTAGGGATCCTTGTCCGTGTCAACCTTGGCGTGGTGACGACGGTGGTCGATGGACCACTTGATCGCGGAGTTTTGGAAGCTCGACGCACCGAAGGCCAGGTAGAACAGGCGCACAGGCCAAGACGCCTTGTACGCGGAGTGCGAGAAGAGCCGGTGGTAACCACCGGTGATCGACAAGCTCGCGCACACCATCCAAACGCAGGCCAGAATCACGGACCACCAGTTGGTTCCGTGGGTGCTGGCGGTCGTCTCCCATGAGATTCCCGTCTGGTACATGTAGACGAAGAATCCGATCACCAAGAGGGTGACGCCGTTGATGAAGTAGAAGTTCAGGATGTTGAGCTTCTTCTCGCTCGGCACCGCTGCGGGGGTTCCAGTAACCATGAATCACTAAGCCTGCACAATGTGCAGTGATACGCATCAGGGGCGTTGCGGCAGAGTGCCACGGGCCTCCTGGGCGATGAAAATACGCTTGCCGGCGGCCAAAGGCTCGCCAACAGGTCGGTAGGTTAGTCCAAAAAGAGCAACAGGGGGATATCTAGACTAGGCTTCCTTTGCTTATCAAGACAAGAACGTCCGCTTTATGGGCCCTGGAGGCCAAAAAGCGCCTCGCAGAATAGATCGGCCGGATCCGTCCAGCTCTGGAGCGGAAGGAGGCCAGCGTTTGTGCCCAGATCCGAGATCTCCTCGGGGCTGTACTTGTAGGAATTCTCCATGTGAATACGCTCTCCTGCCTCGAAATCGACGGTCCAGTTGAGCCCTGTCAGGGTCACTCGCTGCCTCATGGTGCTCTCCACCCACATTTCGACCCGCCCGATCTCGGAGTCGTAGTTCGCCCGATACTGGAATTGCCCCAGGTCGAAGTCCGCGCCGAGCTCGCGGTTGATGCGCGTCAGCAGGTTCAGGATGAAGCGCGCCGTCACCCCGGCCGCGTCGTCGTAGGCCTCCTCCAGGCGCTGGGCGTCCTTGCGCAGGTCGAAACCCACCAGCAGACGGTCCCCCGCCTGCATGCTCGCGCCGAGGGTGTGCAAAAACTCGACCGCTTCCGGGCGATGGAAGTTCCCGATACTGGAACCGAGCCACAGGATCAGCCGCGGAACCCCGGGCACGCGCTCCAACTGCTGCAGGCCCTCGAGGTAGCCGAGCGCCACACCCTGGATCACGAGATCGGGGTAGTCCCCCAGCAGCGAGTTTGCGCTGGCTTCGATCGCCGACCTGGAAACATCGATGGGCAGGAAGCACCCCTTGCCAAAGCGCGCCAGCAAGGCCTCGATCACCGTTCGCGTTTTTTCGGCGCTACCACTGCCCAGCTCGATCAGTTGAGGCCCCGTCGCAAAGTGGGCGAGCAGGTCCCCGCTGATGTTCTTCAGAATCGCCGCCTCGGTGCGCGTCGGGTAGTACTCCGGCTGCAGGCAAATCTCGTCAAACAACTCGGAGCCGCGGGCGTCGTAGAGATAGCGACAAGGCAGCTCTTTGGCCTCCCCGCCCAGGCCGAGGCGGACGGCCTGCGCAAACTCTCTCCTCAGGTCGGGTTCCGGGCCGCCCTGCAGGCTGAAGCGCGGGTTCGCTGATTGATTGAACATCGCGTCCAAACTATGCGCGCCCGCTCTTGAGGCCAAGGCTCAACCCGTGCTTGTTCGACTCGCTCCCCGTAAACGAAAAGCAGCAGCTCGCTCGTCGAGAGCTAGCCGCTGCGGGATCCGACATTTCCGAGCAACTTGAAGCGCTCGAAGGGTCGAGTGGTCAAGCCTGACCTAGTTGGACTCGCTCCAGCCGTGGATCGGCGCGTCGGGGCCACCGGCAGCGAAGGATGCTTCCGTGGGCTTCGCGTCGCCGCGGGGGCCGACGCAAGAGGCGAGAGTGATGAGGGCAAGAGCGATGATGCTGTAGACTTTTTTCATAGTGATGGTTTCTGATTCAGAGGAGGAGATGGCCTCGGAGGAGGAGACCATGTGTTTTGGAGCGCGGCCCACTTGGACCAAATAAAGCTATCACAGGTTTTTGGGACGCGCCGGAATTGATGATTGTTGCTAGCCCTTACGGCACAAAGCATTTGCTAGGACTGCCCCAGGGCCGTTTCCGCCCGTTTTTTTTGAGTCGGAAATTTTTGCGATGCCCTGCTCGGCGGCATCTGTTCAAGTGAACTCCCCCCTGCCTGACCGCTCCTATGACGCCCCTCCTCCTCTCCTTCTGCATCGCCCTCTGCGGCTCGCTCAGTCAGCCGACGCGCCAGGAACCGAGCCCCGCAACGCTCTTTCCGAACAAGCCCAGGACGAGTGAACAAGACTGGCCGAGCACACCGAACCTGCAGCTCGAATGGGATCCACGGGGGCCGACTTCCACGTTGACATGGAAGCTTGATGAGGTGCTCTGGCAAGCGACGGATCTGGGGCGCGCCGCACGCGTAACGCAACGCATCGACGATGTCGCTTTCCTCATTTGGCTGGAACAGTTCGATGGAGTGGATGCGACGCGCGTGACGGTCGCCGCCATCAACGGCTTCGCCAATGCAGGCCCACGCTACTTCGAGCGCTACACGATTCAGCTGGAAGGACGTGCGCCACAGACGATTGCGGGCCGTCACGTCATCTTGCCCAGGGGCGCGCTCATTCGACGCTTCACGCTTGGGCCGCAAGAATCCGTGCTGCGCGAGTGGCGCTACGTTCATGAGAACAAGCCGGTTCCCGGGTGGGCTGTCGAAGAGGCAAACAAGGACACGGCGGCTCGCTACGCCTTTCCCTTTCGGAATCAGAGCGGCGTGCCCGTGGACTTGGGTCCCTACAACTTCTTCTGGCAGAACCAATCCCTAAGCGACTCCCACGGGGGCTGCGGCATCGGTCCCTTCCACGGCGGCCCCGAGGATTGGCTGCAGTGCGCCACAGGTCGCAAGAACCGGGAAGCAGAAATGCTGCTCGACTTTCAGAGACCGATCTGGATGTTGGCGGACGACTTCACTCCATTGCGTTTGGCCGTCCCCTACTGGATGGGTCGTACGCCACTCCATGAACCGGCGGAGTACCAATACACGCTGGACGACTGGTGTCCCTATGCGCAAAGGCTATCCAACTATCGCTTTGCGGACCACACGCACTTAAGCCGCGGAACGAGCGGGGCGGCGGCGGTTGCCAAGTGGGACAGCTTTGCCGTGGAGTGCTTGAGCGCCGTGCTCAACGACTTCAAGACAGCGGAGAGTCTAGAGCGCTTCAGCGGGATGGACGAACAAGGTCAACCGATCCGCCATCCCGGAGCCCGACAACAGAACCCGTTGCTCTGGCCCCTGTGGCTCAAGATTGAGTACTACGATGGCCCAGACAGCTACGCCGGAGACCGCGGACTAGGCCACAAGCTGCGTCTCCTGCGTTGGTGCCGGCCCTACTTCCCGCGTGAAGAGCTGGAGCCCTACGAGGAGGGCATGCGCGCGTTGGTGCGCAAGCTCGCTGACGGCTACGGAGTCACCTCCGGGGGCTCCGACCCGACCTACCCGGGGGAGACTGGTGGCGTCCTGTCCAAGCCGCTGATCCCGCCCTACTCCTACACGTTCCACCAGCAACTCGTAACCTATGAGTGCCAACGCTTTGGTGGCCTCTCGGACATCGGCGAGCGCGCAGCGCGTTTCCTCGGGCCGCGGCCCCCGCGTTTTTTTGAGCTCCGCCCGGGGGGGCCTAACGACCGCGTGCTCTCTCGCAATCACTCGGCGGACAAGGACCAGACGAACAAGATGTGGGCCTACGTCGGGTACGGCAACATGACCCATGACATGCTCGTGGCCCACAAGTCCCCCGCCGAGTTCCTGCGTGAGATGAGCGGGTACGGAGTCAACGGTTCCTCCCAGGACTTGGACTGCACCCCGCGCCATGTGTGGGAGCCCGGGCTCTGAGCCTAACGACGGCGCAAGTCTATCACGCTCGCGCCACTCAAACTTGAAGGGTTCGGCGCCCTAGAGTTGCTCGTGAATGTCCGCCATGCGCTCGCCCAGCTGATCCCAGCCGTAACGCTCTTCAGCGGTACGACGCGCGGCAATCGCCAACCTCTTGGCCAGCTCGCGATCCTCGAAGAGCTGCAGGATGGCGTCCGCCATCGCACGCGGTTCGTCTCGGATCAAGATGTCCTGGCCTTCGTTGTAGTCGATCCCTTCCGCGCCGACGCTGGTCGAGATGGTCGGTTTGCCGAAGGCGAAGGCCTCTAAGACCTTGAGTCGCGTCCCGCCCCCGTAGCGGATGGGGACCACGTACAACTCGGCGCGGTCGATCCACTCGGCCACGTCGTCGACGAAGCCAGTGACGATGACGTCTTCGCGTTCTTTGCCAATCGCGACGAGTTCTTCCGAAGGGTTCCGGCCGACGGCCAGGAATTTCGCCCGGGGTTCGCGCGCCTGCACGAGGGGTAAGACGTCGCGAATGAAGTGCAGAGCCGCGTCTTGATTGGGGCCGTAGGCGAGGTCTCCGACGAAGACCAACTCGCGACTGTCGACGTCCCGCTCGAAGTCCGGCGCGGGCATAGAATCCAGGTCCACGCCATTTGGCACGACCTCCACCTGGAGCTTTGAATCAAGTTGATGCAGCTGTTCGCGTTCCGTCTCCGAACAGACCACCGTGCGCGCCGCGCGCCCGAAGACCTCCAGCTCGAAAGCCCGCAGCATGCGCGCCTCGCGGCGACAGACCCAGCGGCGCAGTACCCCCGACTCAATCTCTGCACGCCGAGCGTAGTACTCGTAGAGCAAATTCTGCGTGTCGATGACCACCGGAGGAGAGGTGGCAAAGTCGACGCTCATGGTCGCGTCCAGCTGACTTAGAAACATCGAGTCGATTCCGCCCTCGGCGAGCACACCCTGGACGGCTGCGGAGAGCGCCGCGCTTCGGTTGTGTTCCAGCACGGCGGACTCCCCGCTCAAAAGACTCTTGATTACTCCCTTGGCTTGCCCAAACGCCGACACCTGCTTGGGGTCCGCAACGATCCTCGTCTCCGTACACATCTCTCCGAAGATCTTTTCCCCCTCGCGAGCGAGCGCCGAACCGTCCGAAGACGAGCAGAGGACGACCTCGTGCCGCTTCGCCAACGCCTGCAACATGTGAAAAGCACGGATGTTGCCGCCGGAGTGTTTGGGCCACGGCAACTGCTGGGAGACATAGAGAATTCGACGACTCATGCTCGCAAGGGTACGGTTCGAGCGGTCCGAGGTGGAAGGGGTTTTGTGCACCTGAGCCGACCACGGCGCAAATTGCCAGTCGTCCGGGGGTGACGGCTGGCAGGCTGGAATCCGAGACTGCTACGCCGGTTGTTTTGCTTTGCTCCCGGTGGACGTACTCTTTCCCCATGGACAACAACCCGCAACTTTTGACCTCCGCACTGGCGGTGGTGGCAGGCGTCGGTGGACAGGCGCTCGCTCGGCAACTGAAGCTCCCCGCGATCCTTCCCCTGCTGCTGATCGGCGTCGTCCTTGGCCCAAGCGCCATGGGCATCATCGACCCGCAGACTTTGGGAAGCGGCCTGCGCGTTTTGGTCGGCTTTGCGGTGGCCATCATTCTTTTCGAGGGCGGCCTCTCCCTCAAACCGTCCGCCTTTCGCCGCGCGGGACCTACGATTCGGAACCTCGTCACCGTTGGCGCGCTCATCACCTGGGCCGGTTGTTCTGGTCTCGCCTACTTGCTGTTCCCGCAGATCGGGTTGGGCCTGGCCGTGCTGTTCGGCTCCTTGGTGATCGTCACGGGGCCAACGGTCATTCAACCGCTCTTGAACTCGGTGCGACCGCGGCAACGCATCGGTGACGTGTTGCGCGGTGAGGCCATTCTGATCGACCCCGTCGGCGCCTTGCTCGCTGTCCTCGTTTTCGAGTACCTGACGGAAACGGAAACCTCCGGGGCGGGCCACGTGTTTTGGGCCTTCGGCAAGCGTCTCGGTCTGGGGATTGTGCTCGGGGCCGGCGGAGCAGGTCTTCTGTACGAACTCCTGCGACGGCCCGCGCTTCTGGCCCGTGACCTACGCAACTTGGCGGTGGTCGCCGCATCGATCGGGCTCTTCGCGCTCTCGGAATTGATCCTGTCCGAGTCCGGAGTCCTGACGGTCACACTGGCTGGCTTCCTGCTCGGCTTGTTTCACCCACCCGGCCTGGAAGAGATCGAGGAGTTCAAGAGCCAGCTCACCACCATGATGGTTTCGATCGTCTTCGTGTTGCTCTCGGCAAACCTCGATCTGGCGGGGCTGTTCGGCTTGGGCTGGCAAGGATTCGCGCTGGTGCTTGGCATCATCCTCATCGTGCGTCCCATAACCGTCTTCATCTGCACGATTGGAACGGAGCTCACGACACCGGAGAAACTGTTCCTCTCCTGGATCGCCCCACGGGGAATTGTGGCGGCCGCGGTTTCCTCCCTGTTCGCCCTGATCCTCACGAATCATGGGGATCCGAACGGGGGTGTGATCCTCAGCCTGACCTTCGCAGTCATCGCCGGCACCGTCATCGTTCAGGCGCCAACAGCCCGCTGGGTTGGCAAGGTCCTGGGCGTGCTCGAAGGTTCCAGCAACGGCATCCTGTTCGTCGGTGCCAACAGAGTTTCGCGCGGCATGGCCAGGGCCTTGGATCGAGCGGGCTACCGCGTGCAACTCGTCGACACCAGTTCCTTCCAAGTAGCTGAGGCACGCAAGATGGGACTCAACGCGGTGCAAGCCAATGCGATCGATCCGATCGAGATCGGGCGCTTGGACCTGCACGGCATCGGACACGTGATCACGGCCACCCCAAGCGACAGCATCAACCGCATCGCGCTGCAGGTCTACGGGGACCAATTCGGTCCGCACAACGTGCGCACGATCAAGATGGACAACTCCCCCGCGGACGCTTCCAACTCTGGAGAACCCGTCTTCATGAACGGCGGGGAGATCACGTGGGAGTACCTCAATCACGCTTTCAACGAGGGCCAGGAAGTCGCCACTCTGGAGGTCGACCACGAGTTGCCGATCGGTGAACTGGGAGAGTGGATCGAAGGCGCCAAGGGGCTCTTGGCCTTCAGCGACGCGGGGGACCTGAAGATGCTCGATGGGGCAGAACGCCTCGAAATCGGAGATCGACTGTTCTTCCTCGCTCCACCCTCAACGGAAGGCTGAGGGCAGAAGCGCACAGGGGCGGTGCGATCCCGCGCACCGCTTTGGGCTGCGCGGGCCCTGGGGGATGGTCTATGAGCCCTATGCACACGGCATAGCATTCGCTCAGTGAGCTAGACACGCCCTGGATTGCCCCTCCGCCCTACTCGACCCCTCACTCGCCTTACAGAAGGCCTGCGATCCATGACATTACGAATCTGCGTCCTCCTGGGGACCCTCGGCATCCTTCCTCTGAGCCTCGCCACGGCCTCCGTTCAAACCACGCCACTGGAGTCCCGGGAGGACGTCACGCGCTCCGCACGGCGCATCCTGCACCTGGCCCGGGGCACCGTCTTCACGGCCGTCGCCAGGCAACATTTGGGAACTTGGCAGTTCAAGCGCCAGGGCACCTGGGTCGACTTGCCTGAGGGTCAGGTCTTGCGAGCGCCGAAGGAATCGCAAGTTCTGGACGAGCACAAGCGACGCTCGAAAGCACTGGCCCCTGGAGTGCGAGCGCACCTCGAACTGGCGCGTTGGTGCGCCGCTGAAGGCCTGCGCAAGGAAGCGATTCAAAGGACGGATCAGATCCTTGAACTGCACCCGCATCACGAGGAGACACTCGCCTTCGTCGGAGCGTGCAAGTTCATCGCGATCCCCTCTTTGGATGTCGACCCCGAACTGCGCACGGAAGCCCTCGCGAAACTGTTGGAGTTTGGCAGCAAAGGAACGCGCTCCTGCCGCGAGCGGGCGATCGTCGAGTTGCGCAAGATCGAGGGTCAGCCCGAGCTTCACGAACGGCTCTTGGCGGACCTCGGCGGCAAGGATGCGCACCTGCGAGCCTTCTGCGCCCAAGCCCTGAGCCGCCTCTTCCCGGGAGAGGATTCCAAGCGCCTCATGCAGCACGCGGTGCTCGACACCGATGAGACCGTGCGGCGCGCTGCGGCGGAAGCGCTTGGCGCAGCCCAGCAACCAGACCTGATCGCTCCCGTGGTGCGCGCGCTCGGCAGCGTCAACCCGAGAGTCCGCTACCAAGCCTCTAGCGCTCTCGGGCACATGGGCTATCCCCAGGCGGTCAAGCCGCTCATCAGCTACATGGTGGGCGCCGCGGCCGCCAACTCGAACCACACGACGGCGACTGGCTATATTTTCACCGGCAGTCAGCGCGCCTTCATCCAGGACTTCGATGTCGAAGTGGCCACCACCCAGGCGGTCGCGGACCCGCAAATCAACGCGCTGATTCAGGGCAGCGTGCTCGAAGCCGGAGTCGTTGGAACCACTCAGTATTCCTATTCGACCGCTGCCACTTACGCCGGGCGCAGTCTGGCGAGGCTCACCGGGGACGATCAAGGCAAGTCCAGCCAGAGCTGGGCGAATTGGTGGCAAAAAAACGGCGCGGAATGGGAAAAACGGACGACAATCTCAACTGGCGAGGGGGAAGGGTTGCCTCCAACGGAACCCACCACCGACCAGCCTTAAACGAACAAGCGTTCAGCTTCGTCGGACCGAGTGGAGGAATCTCTTTCCACCGTAAGCGCCCGGACTGGCGGAGCTGACGCTTGCTATCTAGGGGAGAACTACTGAGTGGAAAACCCGCCGGCATGCAGCACCCCACGCTCGGATAGGAACGCGGCCGCGAGCAACCTCGTGAGATTGTGGGAGCGGGAAAGGGGTTCTCGGAAAGCAACTTCGATCTATCCCAAAAAGGAATTAGGCGCCCCCCGGGGCTAGAAATGCCTATTTCCCCACGATCGGAGCACGGGTCCTTCGCGAAGGCACCAACCCCGTAGTTTCCCCCATCAAGACGGGCAGAAGCATGGTCGATCCATCCGTCACGACCATGTCCGACCGTACCGTCAACGAAGAGCTGGCCCAAGCCAAGCTCCGCATCATTCTGTGCTCCATATTCCTCGTGGTGCTGGCGGTTCAGAACCTGGGGTACGGTGCTCCGGCTGGTTCCCTCGGCCTGTCCGTGAAGATCCTAATCACCTACACGACGGGTTCCTTGATGTGGCTCTTCTGGGTCGCTCGGATCCCGGATCGCCATCACGCTCGCCGCATGCTTGCCGCGCCCGCTGATGTGGGCCTCGCTCTGCTGGGCATGTGGCTCATGGGAACTTCCGGCGCCTGGATCTACCCCGCGCTGCTGTGGAACATCATCGGCCACGGCATGCGCTTTGGCACGCGCACCCTGATCACCGGAACGCTCTTTGGATCGGCGGGGTTCATCGTGATGACCCTCTATCATCCCGAGTGGAACACCCTCGGAACGGCCACCGCGGGTATGTCTGTTGGCATCATCGCGTTCCCCTTGATGTTCTTGAAACTCATCAAGCGCACGCGCTCGTTGACCAATCGGCTGGCTGTGGAGTTGGAACACTCGCAGAGCGCCGTGCGCGTGAAAGGCGAATTCC
>CALCXM010000172.1 GCA_937905825.1 uncultured bacterium | reverse complement strand
GTGAGACGCGCGGGCCGTCGTTTGCACAAGGAGAAAGTTGGCCGCCCGTTCCACGTTACCGGCTCTCCAGGATCCGCAACACGTACGGCACAGGCAGGCGCTTGAAGTGGAACATGGTCAAGGAGTTGCCTTCATCACTGAGGTCGGGATTGATCCAGGACCAGACGCGCGTGCCGTTCTTGTCCACTTCGAAGGCACGGCCGCGGTCGGACTCGGCGATCAGGGTGTTGCCGTTGGGAAGTCGTTGGGAGGATCCGCGGCTGGCGGTGTAGAACTCCTTGCGGGGTGTTCCCTTGTAGGTCCAAAGCACCTCGCCCGTGCGCGGGTCCAACTCGATGACCCGACTCCAGCCTCGGCCGAGTCCATTGTCGAAGACGAGCAGGTTGCCATTCTCGAGCACGCTGGCGTCGTGGGGACCTTTCAACTTCTGCCTGCCCCAAGTCCAGAGCAACTCGCCACTCTCCCAGTGAAACAGGAACAAGGTGTTCTGATGGCGAGAGCTGACGAGAACGTTGCCTGCTTGGTGCAACGGGTGCGTCGAGCCCGTTCCGTGATCCCGGGTGAACTCCACGGAGTTCAGGTGGTAGAGATCGACAAAGCGAACCCCATCGATCTCCTGGGGTTGAACCCGGCCGACTTCAAAGGGCGCGCTGCCCGTGGACAACACATCCACGAAGGAACGTACGCCTTGTTCTTCCCCAGTCTCCAAGTCCAAAAGATGGATCGTGTCTTCACGCAAGATGACTCCCGGTCGCGTGAGACTTGTGCCTGTCGAATTCTTGAACCCAAGCACCGCCAGCTGGCCCGCGGGAGTGACTTCTAGGTCGTGGTGGGCATTCATGCGCACGCGCCAGACTTCGCTGTTATCCCAGGCGAGTCGCATCAAGTAGCGGTCTTCGTCGATGCCCTCCATGGTTACCCCTTCATCCTCCCAGCCGATCGCTAGCAGATCGCCATTGGGCAGGAGCTGCACGTTGGACCACGTCGTGTGGTCCTTTCGCTGCCAGCGCTTGATGACCTCGCCGCGAAGGTTCGTCAAGACTGCAGAGCAGTCTTGAGTGTTGGAGTGCAAGTTGTAGCCCGGCGCGACGTCGTCCTCGCTGAATTCGCCGACGCCCAGCTCCTCGTCTGCATAGCTGTCAGCGCTCGCCCCGCTGTACCCGAGAGCGCGCAGGGCATCCAACTCCTTCGAGCCCTCGCGCGCTTGCGCTTCCTCGACAACCGGTTCTTGATCAACGAGCTTTTGCGCTTCGTCCTGGCAAGCGCAAAGAAGGGCGGCGCAGGCGAAGGCCAAAAGGTTGATCGTGCTCGAGGGCGCAAATCGCCGGGCGGCGAGCAGAAGAGATCGAGAGGCATCCATGGTGGTCAGCTACCCTAAACGCGCTGTGTATCCGCTCCTAGAGGCGAGTCCGACAAAGCGAGCTAGCGGCTCGCGCCCAGTTGAATCAACTCGCTGACAACGGTCTCCGCCGACTCAGGATTCAAGGGCTTCCCAAAGTTCGTGAGCAACTGGCGTCCAAGCACGTTCACACCGAGGAACGAGAGTTGCAAGCGCATAGCCACGAGGACGTGCGCGCCTCCCCCACCACTGTGGGTGCCAATCACCGCGGGCTTGCCGTTGAAGGCCTTGCGCCAATCCGCCCCTTCCGTGGATCGACTCACCCAACTGATCGCGTTGACCAACGCGGGCGGCGTGGAACCGTTGTACTCAGGAGCGATGACGATCATCCCGCTGCACTTGGAGAGAGTCGCGGTGAGTTCCTTGGCGGCCTGCGGAATTCCAGCTGCTTCTGCCGTCGTGCTGTAGAGCGGTAGTTCAAGCTCCACAAGATTGATGACCTCGGGCGTGCCGCCTTCGGAACGAACGATCTTTTCTAGTTCAGCGCCCAACTCGACGTTCTTGCCGAGGCTGGCCACCAGGATGACGATATGGCTCATGTGGATTCTCCGAGAGGATGGAGGCGAAGAATCTAGCTGGGGCACACGGCGACCGTCAATGCCGCGCAGTGGCCCTAGGCTTCAGCAAAGCGGTCTCCTGTCCCCAGGAACGACACTTCCGCCCACCGCGCCGCCCCGGATTGCGCCGCGCCCCGGGGTCTTCCTCGAAGGACGCCGCTTGATGGGTTTCGTGCGTGTGTTCCCCAAAGCTCGGGGCTAGGCTACGCGGGCTTTCCCGCCCCCTCTGCACTCGAAATCCCATGTCCGCCGTACGCGCCACCCGCCTTCTCCGTCTCCGCTTGGTTCTTGCTTGCGCTGCGAGCTTGCCGCTCCTCGGCGGATGCTCGGAAACTGATTTGCTCGGGGCACACTTCGTGACCACGCCCGTGACCAGCGTCGAGGCGGGCGAGGAATATAGCTACGCGGCTCGCTCGGCCGGTGTGCAGCCGAGTCTCAAGACCTACACGCTCTTGACCGCACCGGCGGGCATGACCGTCAGTGCTAGCGGCTTGGTTTCCTGGACGCCAACTTTCGCGGAACTCGGCATCGATAGCGTGCGCTTGCAAGTCAGCGACGGAGAGCACACGGACGTTCAAAGCTGGGACATAACGGTTCACCAAGACCTTTTGTTTGGCGTGAACTACTCCCCGCTCGGGCACACGGGCTCCACCACCCAGATGGACGAGTCGGACTTCGCCGCCGAACACAAGGACTTCGGCAAGCTCGTCGGCTACATGGGCAACTGGCGCGACAGCGAAGC
Source organism: uncultured bacterium (assembly GCA_937905825.1). Classification (GTDB taxonomy): domain Bacteria; phylum Planctomycetota; class UBA1135; order UBA1135; genus JABACD01. Next base: position 8,129 of record CALCXM010000172.1, on the reverse strand, counting down.
CTCAGCGGGGACGATTCCCAGCTTCGCCAGCGCGGCCATGGTGCAAGCAGCCAGCTCCGGCTTTGTGCCGGTCATCGGTTTCCGCTGGGCGGACAGCAACGGCGCACCCGACCTAACCAGCGATGGCATCACTTTTGGAACAGCTCCCAACTCCTGGGCCAATCAGGAAACCCGCGACGAGTTCCTGATGATGGTGGAAGGCTTCGCGTCCACCTACGCCCCGCGCTACTTGTACTTGGGCTACGAAGTCAACACTTGGTCCTTGGCGAACCCAGGTCACTGGCCCGATTGGCTCTCCCAGCTGGAGGAGTGCACGGAGGCGATCAAGGCGGTCAGCCCCAACACCTTCGTCTTCACGACCTTTCAATACGAGCACATGCAAGGCTTGGGCGAAAACCAAGGCTGGGTTGACGCAGACCAGTGGACCCTGGTGGATGACTTGGAGTCGGGCGCGTTCTTGGATGGCGTCGGCTTCACAAGCTACCCGCACTTCGAATACGACACCCCGGCGCTGATCCCGGCGGACTACTACGACGAGATCGGAATGCACTGGACCGGCCAGATCCTGTTCCCCGAGCTCGGTTGGCCCGCGGTGGTGGACGGGGCCTTCCCTGGATCGCCAACCCAACAGGATGACATGATGAGCGGCTTCATGACGCGCATCGAAGGCCTTCCGATTGAGCTGGCCATGTGGCTGTACTTGCATGACTTCGACGGCCAAGCGGGCACGCCCGGCTTCATGGACATCGGCATGCGCTCCAACGACGGAATGGTTGTGCGCCCTTCGGAAGCCACCTGGAAGACGGCCACGGACCTGCGGGAACGGCCCTAGCGGCCCGCGCGAACGCTCAGCTCGGTGCCCTTGGATCCCGCCGCAAACTCAACCGGTGTTGCGCAGGCCGCGGGCGATGCCGCGCACGGTTTGGATCAGGACGCGCTCGAGTTCCTTGTCTTCGCGATCGCCGCTACGCCAACGCTGGAGCAAATCGATTTGAACGATGCTCATCGGATCGATGTAGGGATTGCGCAGACGGATCGAGCGTTGCAACATCGGATCGTGATCGAGCAGTTCCTGGGACTGCGTGAGCTCGAGCACGGCGGCGGTGGTGCGTTCGTACTCAGCTTGAACGGATGGGAACAAGCGACTGCCAACCTCCCCCGCCAGGTCTGCGTAGCGGCTTGCGATTTCGAGATCGCTCTTCGCCAAGACCATCTCGACGTCGGAAACGAGCATCGCTAGAAAGGGCCAGTCCTGCAGGGCTTGGCGCACGCTTTCAAGGCCGTGCTTGTCGATGGCAGCCACCAAACCGGTGCCTACGCCGAACCAACCAGGCAGCACAGCGCGACACTGGGTCCAGGCGAAGACCCAGGGAATCGCGCGCAGATCCTTGACCCCGCCCATGCTGCGACGTCGGGCCGGGCGCGAGCCGATCTCCATGCGCTCGATGACATCAATGGGCGTCATGCCTTGGAAGAGCGCGTGGAAGTCAGGCTCCTCATGCACAAAGCCCTGGTAGGCCTGGCGGCTGGTGGCGCTAAGGGTCTGCGCGATGGCGAGTTGTTCTTCCGTTGCCGCCCGTGTGGGATCGCCGGCTGCACTGCGCTCGAGCAGCGCGCCCAGCGTCAGCTCGATCGTGCGCGTCGCAATGCCGCGCAGCCCGAACTTGCTGCCGATGATTTCGCCCTGTTCCGTCGAACGCGCGTGCCCGCCAAGGGAACCCAGGGGAGCGGCCAAGATTCCCGCGCGCGGCTTGGATCCACCGCGGCTGATCGATCCCCCGCGTCCATGAAAGAGAGTCAGAGCGAGGCCCAACTCCTTGGCCGCAGCGACCAAGCGCTCTTGTGCGTGAAACAGCGCAACCCGCGATGCGGCGATGCCTCCGTCCTTGTTGCTGTCGGAGTAGCCCAGCATCACGACTTGGCGACCGCCCCGCGCAGCCAAGTGCTCGGCGTAGGTTGGGTCCTTGCAGAGTGTTCGCAGGACTTCGGGGCCCGCGTCCAAGTCGTTGACCGTCTCGAACAAAGGGGCGATGTCCAAGGGCACGCGACCCTCCCCGTCGACGCAACCTCCTGAACGCGCCAGCAAGAGAACGGCGAGGGCGTCGTCCGGACCCTGGGCCATGGAGATGATGTAGGGGCCGAGGGCCTGCTCTCCGTAACGTTCGCGAGCTTCGGCGAGGGCGCGGAAGACGTCCAGGGTGCGCGTGACCTCGTTGTCGTCCGCAGCTGCCAGCGGTTCGCCGGCTGAAGGCCCCGTCTCCTGCAAGGCCTTCGCGATGCGCTGCACACGTTCGGAAGGAGGTCGAGTGGAGAACTCCGTGTCACCGAGCAACTCCCCCGCAACCCGTCGATGAACTTCCGCATCCTGGCGCACGTCGAGGGCGGCCAGGTGAAAACCGAAGACATCCACACGCCACAAAACGCGTCGAACTAGGTCCAGGCCCGCGACAGTGCCGGAGTTGTTCTCCAGGCTTTTCGCGATTAGCTCCAAATCCGCACGGAACTCCTCGGGCAGGCCGTAGCCACCCTCCCCGTTGAGGCGCTTCAGTTCGAGGCGCGCTTCCATGAACCACAGGAGCTTGCGGTAAGGCATCTCCCCATAGCGCGAAGGGATTCCATCGAACTCATTCGGTAGGCGTTCGGCGTACTCGCGCACGCGGGCCAGGAGCGGTTCGTCGAATGCGACGCGCGTGGTCGACTGGGACAGGTGTTCGTGCAACTCGAGCAACTCGTCCCCGTAGCGCCGCAAGGAAAGTTCAAGGTGCCGGGCGAGGGTTGTGCGCATGGTGTCCGCGCCCACGTTTGGGTTCCCGTCCATGTCGCCGCCGACCCAAGAGGCGAAGCGCAGGACCGGGCGCTCGATGCGAATGGGCTGGCCGTAGGCGAGTTCGAGGGCTCGCTCGAGCTCCTCATGAACGCTGGGCACCACGCGGAAGAGCACGTCGGCCAGGAAGAAAAGCACGTGCTCGACTTCCTCGGCCACGGTTGGGCGACTGGGCAGTTGCTCTTCGGTTTGCCAAGCGGAAGCGATCTCGAGGGCAATCGCCTTGTCGAGGGTGGAGAGGGCGACCGGGTCGATCGTCTGTTCTTGAAAGCGCGCCACCAAGGCGCGGGCCAGGCGTTGGTCCTTCTTCAGCAGGCTACGTCGCACGGACTCCGTCGGGTGTGCGGTGAAGACTGGCTCGACCACGATGGACTGCAATGCGGCAATGACCTCTTCTATTGTGGTGCCTCGACGCACCAACTCGATGGCGGTGGCCCGCAGACTTCCCGGTTGCGCGACCCCCTCGCGCAAGTAGTCGATCCGACGCCGCAAGCGGTGAACTTGCTCGGCCATGTTGATCGCACCGAAGTACGCGCTGAAGGCACGCACCACCTCGAGCGCATGCTCCGGTGGCAGGCAGCGCAGGATCGTTTCGAGTTTGGCTCCTGAGGCAGCGTGGCCCTTGCGACGGCGACGGGATGCCAAACGGGCAGCTTCAACGGTCTCGAAAACTCCCGCCGGTGCAAGATCGCGCAGGATCCGACCGAGTACGGCTCCGAGCCGTCCCACATCGCGGCGCAAGGGACGGTCCTTGGGGTGAAAGCGAATGGTTTGACTCATGGGACCTATCTTGCCTGGTCTCGCCGCAGTGAACCAGATTCACTTTTGCAACCTTCGAACTGGCGAGGATTGCGGGCCAGATTCGTCGACTCTGACTTGGTTCCCGCGTTCGCAACAAGAGCATGAGGCCGTGGGCAACCAGAGACTTGCTCTTCTATCCGAACGACGCATCTGGGGCTTCGACTGCGCGGTCCGGCTACCGCAATGGCAGAGAATTCCCGAGCTGCAACCAGTCGAACAGCGCCCTAGAAAAAAGTCCGTAGGCCTCCCCGTTGGCATGCGAGTCGTGGGCGTGGACGCGCAGGCTCGCGAGGTCCAAGCCCGCAAAGACACTCTCCCCGTCCAGGCAAGCGATGCCTTCCTGGGCAGCATACTCGCTCACTTGCTGAAAGGCTCGGTGGCTCGAAAGGTGTTCCCCCGTGCGCAGGAGGTACGGAAAGAGCACCAAGCGAAACTCGATGCCGCGCTCCAGCAACAGATCCCGTGCGTTGACTAAGCCCGCGCAGACCGCCCGCCAACCGGGGCTGTCTGCGGCGTACTTCTCCATGGAGAGTCCCGCTTCATCGCGAACGCTGCGGTAGCGGTGCACTCGATCCAAACACCAGTCGGCGAGCTTCGAGACCTTGCGCAACTGGGTCCACCAAGTCTTGCCCGCCGGATCGCTCCACCGGTACAGGGCGTCCTGGGGCCCAGGCTTCCATCCGATTTGATCCCGGGGCGAAACGTCGTTCACGTGGTATTGCAGAATCACCAAGTCCGGATCGAATTCGAGCACCCGCGCGCGCAGCAAGATCACCTCGCGGGTCGTGTCGTAGGCGCTCACTCCCCAGTTCATGACCTCTACGGGACGACCTGCTGCGCCGGCCCCCTCACACAGCGCTTGCAACTGAGCGGGCCAGGTCTCCAACTCACCGACGCCGGTGCCGAAGGTGTGAGAGTCCCCCAGGCACGCGATGCGAAAGGTTCCCGGCGGCTTCGCGGGTGAGACCTGCGGCCCACGAAAACCCTGGGCGTTGATGCGTTGCAGCACAACTCGCGGCTCGCCGCCCGCCTTGTCGCGGTACTCGGTCCTGCGCTCGGCCCCCTTGCGATTGACGTAGGTCAAGCCTGGCGTGGCCGACAGGCTGAACAGCATCCCCTCGGTCTTGGGCATGGGAGTGGCTTCCAGCCCGAGCACGCGAAATCCGAGTTCAAGGGCCAGCACTCCGACGAGCGGACTGAGCAAGGTCACCAGCAGCTTCGTTCGTGTTCGCATGAATCAACGGCGAGCATAGTGGATTCCAAGAGCGGGTCAGCTTGCCCATCGGGATCCTTGCCCCTGAGCCCGACTTGTCGTCCGGCGGGCCTGATGAGAGGCGGGGCCGGCCCTCCCTGCCTACATGCGTGAGACACAAGGGCTCGGGAAACGCTACGGGAACCGACCTGTTCCCTTGTTGTCGGGAGGCGAAGATCACCCACGGGATCCTGCCCTCCGTGCTAGGGTGGGGGTCGAATGAGCCGCCCTCCCTTAGTGCGGCTCCTTCTCAGGTACTCGCACCACCCTCCGGAGAAACTCATGCGCCTTCCAGCAATCCATGCACCGCTTGCCCTTGCCCTGCTCGCCAGTCCTTGCCTCGCACAATGTGGCGATTACGTGTACAAGATCTCGCCGCCTGTTCCTTCCCTCACCACGCAGTTCGGCCGGGCTGTTGGTCTGAGCGGGGGCACGATCCTCGTCGGTGAACCTGAGGCAACCGGTCTCGTGCCTATCAGCGGCGCGGCCTATGTTTACGACAAGGCAAGCGGGTCCCAAACGGCCACTCTGTTCCCTGCGGACGGGGTGTTTTTGCAGCAGTTTGGAGCCTCACTGGATCTTGATGGGAACCTGGCAGTGATTGGGGCTTGGGGAGATCCAGTGAATGGGGACAAGTCAGGAGCAGCCTACTTATACGACCTCTCCACGGGATCCCAGTTGTTCAAGCTCGTCCCCAACGACGGCCAAGCAGGAGATCGCTTCGGCAAAGACGTTGCCATCAGCGGCACGACCATTCTCGTCGGTACGTACTCCGGACGCGGGGCCTATCTCTTTGACGCGACGACTGGCTCCCAGATCACCAAACTATTGGCCCCCGGTCCGGCCGGCGAGTATTTCGGATTCGCCGTCGCGCTCCACGGAACGACGGCCATTGTGGGCGCACCGGGAACCAACACCCCCCTGGAGGCTTGCGGTATAGCCCACGTTTACGATGCGACCACATTCGCATCCCTTGGTGTGCTGAGGCCCGCGACTCCTCGGGCCAGCGCCTTCTTTGGCTCGACCTTGGATATCCACAACTCCACCGCAATCGCTGGAAACTGGCCGGGGGAGAGCTGGAACGACAAGAGCGCCCACCTCTTCGATCTCAACAGCATGCTGGAGACTTTCGTGCTCCGGCCGCTGACGTCCTCCAGTGAAGATGGCTTCGGTTTGGACGTGGCCATCACGGAGGGGCGAGCCATCGTCGGGAACTCATCCGCGTACTGGAACGACTCGAGTTGGGAGTTCCCCAGTGCGCATTTGTTTGACACGGCGACCGGTATTCAACTCCATGAATACGAAGACGACGACTTCACCTTCGGGGACGGATTCGGCGCGTCAGTCGCCATCGAGGGGGACTCAGTGCTCGTGGGAGCGCCCTACGACTACCTGGGCGGCGCCAGCGACGACGGCGTCTATCTCTACGACACATCTGCTGCGTTTGCTGCACCCGGCTACTGTGACGTGAGGTTGAACGGCACTGGCCAGCGCGCCATCATCCAAGCTTGCGGCAGCCCCAGCATCAGCGCCAATGACTTCAACCTGACCGTCAACTGGCTTCCAAACAAGACGTACCTGTTCTTCCACGGAAGGAATCAGACACAGAGCATCTTCGGCCATGGCTTTCTTTGCGTGACCGGGGACATCATTCGCTTGGGACCCGCGCAAGTGGCCACGGGCTACAGCGGTTCGTCCACGATGAACTTGCCCCAAGAGATCAGCACGCCGGGCACCCGGCACTTTCAATGCTGGTTCCGCGACTCCTTTTCGTGGGGAGCCCCGTTCAACCTTTCCAATGGCCTGTCGGTCACGTTTGTGCCTTGAGAGCTATCGGCCCGAGCGACGCTGGACTTCCAGCACGTAGTTGTCTTGCCTTCCAGTTCCTTTGATTTGCAGGCGATCTGGAAAGACAGTGATCACGGAGTAGGAGGTCTCCAAGGTATCCACCATGCCCTTTAGGGTCAGGTAGTGAATGCCACTCTTGTAGCCGTAGGCACCCGCGTGGTTGTGACCGTTGATGTAGGCCGCCACGCAGGAATGCTGTTCGAGCAACCCGACAATCTCCTTCGCGTTCCAGGCCGTGTGGGCAGCATAGGGATACACGGGGTGGTGGCTGTGCAAGATGACGGTTTCCTTGTCCTTCGCGGCTTGCGTTAGCTTCGCTTTGATCCACTCCATTTGAGATTGGCCGATCGCTCCATTGTAGGTGGGCAGCTCGCCTCCCAGCGACTCGTAGATTTCGTGGGAAGCCAGGTCTCGCTTCGAGCCTTTCGGATGGGCGTAGAGGCTCACGTCGTTGGTATCGAGCACCAAGAAACGCCACTTGCCCACGGCAAAGTCATAGTAGCGAGACTCCAGTCCGAGCCGTTCCGGGACCTGGTCCTTGTACTCATCGGCAACGGAGAAGTCGTGGTTGCCGAGCGCGTGATGAACGGGTGCTTTGGACTGCTTGATGATCGGAAGGACAACGTCGAAGCTCTTCCAGCCTCGATCGATGAAGTCGCCAAGGTGCACCACATGGCTGAGGTCTTGCGTGTTGAAGTCATCGACGCATGCCTGCAGCTTTTGGGGCGAGAGCTTGTACTGGCGCCGTGTCCCTTCCGCATCGCAATACTGACAGTCGGCGATCGCTCCGAAGGCGAAGAGCGGCTTGTCGACCTGTTCGTGTTTGACGTTGGCGCACCCTGAAGTGAAAACCGCGAAGGCGAGCAGGAGGGCGTGGAGTGTCTTCATGGTTGGGTGCGGAGGTGCCGTCCGCTGGAACTGGACGAGTGCGCGGCGAGCTCAGGAAGCGAGCAGTGTACGAAGTGTTGCCCGTTGTTGGCTCTCCTCTAGAACTCGCTATGGCACCCGAGACCGCCTCGACACTCTCCGCGAGGCCCGCGCCGGCCTGCCTTGGGCCACACGAATCACTGGGATCAGCAGCGCAAACAAAGTCGCAGGCAGATGTCAGCGAGACCCGGAGGTCCGCCATCTGCCCGCGACTTGTGGAACGCTCGCTGCGGGGCGCTCCCCACGGCGTTGGCTCCTGCTGTTCGTCCGACTTACGGACAGAAGGTCACCGAGAGCGCATTCGAAACGTTGAATCCCGCGGGACCGCCACTCGGGTCGCGGTACCAGAATTGGAAGTTCCAGGTCGAGCCACTCAGAATGTCGCCACCGGTGGGCACGTTGTTGAAGTCAACGATTTGGTTCGCGGCGCCCAGGACGTCGGTGTTCAAAACACTCAAGCGATAAAGGGCTCCAGCC
>CALCXM010000171.1 GCA_937905825.1 uncultured bacterium | reverse complement strand
CCGAATTGTCAATCCGGCTTAACTGAGAACGACATTGCCGTCCAGTCCCGCGAATTGCACGTCCCGACCGGTCGCCGAAACCAGTGAGCAGAGCAGAGCGAGACCAAGCGGGAAGCGGTTGGCTGACAAGCATTGTGTTGGTAGTGATGGAGAAGGAGAGTAGCGCGACCTGAGTCACGGATTGGCAAGAGCAGGAAGGGTTGCCAAGGCGTGAGCCGAACGCGCGAAAAGTTGAACCCCGATGTCGAGCACGGGATCGATTGCCCAATGAACGGGAGGGCAACAGGGTGGAGCGAAAAGCGAATAGGCCTCAGCCGACCCGACTTTTGAGGATTGCGACCTGTGACTTATGAGCCCGAACGCGTGAGCAGTTTCAGGGAAACTGCGCGGTCCAACTGCCTGCCCCACACGGGGGCAAGACATCTAAAGTGGGGGCCTTCTCGGTTTCCCCCGGTTTCGAAACCGAATGCCAATCGAATCCAACAGGGTTGGCCAACTCCGTCCTCGTCGGCTGGGTATTTGCGCGCTGCGGGTGTGGGACTCGTGAATAGCGAGTAGGATCTAGCGCATGCTTGACCCACCCGCAGATGATGCCCCACAGCAGGTAACGCGCCTGCTCGGCGCCGTTGCGAGCGGAGAACGCGAGGCTTCCGAACAACTTCTGCCCCTGGTCTATGGGGATCTACGGAAGCTGGCCGCTGCTCGCATGGCCCGCCTCGCCCCTGGCCAGACGATCCAAGCGACAGCGCTCGTCCATGATGCTTATGTGCGACTCGTGGGCTCCAATGACTTGGGTTGGCAAGGTCGTGCCCACTTCTTCGGCGCCGCTGCCCAAGCCATGCGCGACATCCTCGCGGATCATCTGCAGCGCAAGAACAGCCTCAAGCGTGGTGGGCACTTTCGACGGGTTGGGGAGACGCTGGCCGCCGACCTCTCCTGTGACGGTCCGAGCGATGAGGCACTAGCTGTCGAGGAAGCTCTCGAAGAATTTGAGCGCGAGTACCCCCGCAAGGCACAGGTCGTGACGTTGACTTTCTTCGGGGGACTGAACGCCGAGGAGATCTCTGAAGTGCTCGGGCTCTCCACGCGCACGGTGGAACGCGACTGGCGCTTCGCTCGGGCCTGGCTGAACGGGCGGCTAGCCGATTCGGAGAGCGCAGAGTGAGCGAGACCCTAAGCCCCGAGGAGCGTGAACGGCTAGAGGATCTATTCGACCAAGCTTGCGAACTCCCCCCGGAGCAACACAAGGCATTTGTCGACCGCGAATGTGCGTCGAACCCCTCGTTGCACGAGCAACTCACGCGACTACTCCGTGGTCTTGCAGGCGAGGATATCCTCGGTCTACTCCGTCCCCCCGCGCCGACCCGGACAGGCACTACGATTGACGCGTACGAGTTGCTCGAGCGGGTGGGAGAAGGTGGCATGGGTGAAGTCTACGCCGCCCAGCAATCCAAGCCCGTCGAGCGCCGCGTAGCCTTGAAGGTCATCAAGGCTGGCATGGACAGTGCGCAGGTCATTGCACGTTTCGAAGCCGAGCGCCAAGCGCTGGCGTTGATGGAACACGTGAACATCGCGCGAATCCTTGACGGTGGAACCACGGCGGATGCACGCCCTTACTTCGTCATGGAGTTCGTGGAGGGCCTTCCGATCTGTGACTACTGCGACCAGAACAAACTCACCACGCGAGCGCGCATCGAGCTCTTCCTTGAAATCTGTGAGGGTGTCCAGCACGCCCATCAGAAGGGCATCATTCACCGTGACCTCAAGCCTTCTAACTTGATGGTCATGGAGCAATCGGGTCGTGCGGTGCCCAAGATCATCGACTTCGGGGTGTCGCGTGCGACCGGTGGCCAACACGCAGAACGCACTATGCAGACGATGCTCGGGCAGATCGTCGGAACGCTGGACTACATGAGCCCCGAACAGGCCGACCCGTCCGCCGTCGACATCGACACCCGGTCGGACATCTACTCACTGGGAGTCGTGCTGTACCAACTCTTGTGCGGACTCTTGCCCTTTGAGCAGCGGCTCGGGACGGAGGTGTCGTTCTCGGAGGCGCAGCGGATCTTGCGCGAGCAGGACCCGATCACTCCCAGTACTCGCGTGCGGCGCAAGCCGAGCACGGCCGTGGAGGTCGCCCCTCTGCGTGGAACAAGCGAGCACGCTCTTGTCCGGCAGCTCTCGGGAGATCTCGACTGGATCTGTCTCAAGGCACTCGCGAAGGACCCCAGCCGGCGCTACCAGTCCGCGTCCGACCTTGGGCAAGACCTGCGCCGCCACCTCGAAAATCTGCCGGTCCTTGCAAGGCGCCCGGGGAGGCTCTACCTGGCACGAAAATTCATGCGCCGCAACCGTGTTGGAATCGTGGCTGGACTGCTCATCAGCGCATCAGCCATCGTGGGCCTGACGGGTTTCCTCCGCGGGAGCATGCGAGCCGAAGTTCAAACGCAAGTCGCTCGCAATGAAGCGGTCAAGGCCAAGCGACTCACAGCCTTTGTGAACTTGGAACTCCTCGAAGCCGACGCCAAAGGGTTGTGGCCGCCCTATCCGGAGAACGTCGAGGCCTACGTGTCCTGGTTGGATCGCGCCCAGGAGATGCTGGGACAGCGCGAGGCGCATCGAGCGGCACTTCAGATAATCGAGAGTCGAGCGGTGGAGTGGACGAGTGAACTGCGTCGCCTGGACAGCGAGACCCACCCCCTCGCCTACGAGCTCAAATACAGATACGAGGAGCTCGACGAGAAGATCAAATGGGTCGAGAGCGGCGACATTGGGCCCAGGAATGAAGAGCGCGCGCTCGAGCGCATCGAAGAGCTTGAGGAAGTAGAGATTCCGGCGCTCATCGCGCAGGTAGAGACCCGTCGAACTTGGGGTTTCAGCGGTCCAGCAGATCAATGGTGGCACGATCACCTGAACAAGCTCCTCGCGCAGTTGGACTCCATGGAGCGCAACTTCTTCACCCCGGATGTCATGACCCGGGAGCACGGGTGGAGCATTCCAAGGCGCCTAGAGGTCGCGCGTGAATTGGAGACGGATTTTGCTCCGGACGGCAAGCACGCCATCGCGTGGGCACGGGCACTTCCGGAGATTCACGCGGCTCAAGCAGACAGGGATGGTGACGGTACGCCAGAGCTGATCTACCCGGGATTGCAGTTGACGATGCAAATGGGACTCGTCCCCCTCGGTCCGGATCCTGACTCACATCTCTGGGAGTTTGCGGTGTGCTCCTCGGGAGACCCGGTAGAGCGCAATTCAGAGCGCGAGCTTGTCCGAACGCCCAAGATGGCTGTCGTCCTTGTGCTCTTGCCTGAGGGGACCTACGTGATGGGCGCGCAGTCGAATGCTCCAAGGCTCGATACCTACGATGCCCTCGCCCAGGGCTTTAAGGAAAGCCCGCCGCACGACGTCCACATACCCGCGCTCTTCGTTTCCAAGTTCGAGCTCACCGATGCCCAATGGATTCTCGCGACGGGGCAGCCGGGTAGGGGCCTGACGCCAAATGACGATCCAATCCAGGCGCTGCTACCCGTCGACACGGTGAGCTGCCAAGACGCCCAGGCCTACTGCGAGTACATGGGGCTGACACTACCGCATGAGCAGCAGTGGGAATATGCAGCTCGCGCTGGCACCCAGACTCCTTGGTCAACCGGAAGTGATGAACTCACACTTCTGGGGTATGCCAACCTCTTTGACCAAACAGCCCAACGTGCCTTTCCGGATTTCGATCGAGTCGTTGGCGTGCCTGCCGCCATTGATGACGGTCACGCATCTCTCGCACCAATCGGGACGTTCCTGCCGAATCGATTCGGATTGCACGATGTGCACGGCAACGTGGCGGAATGGTGCATCAATGGCCCATACAACTACCGTTGGCCCGCGCACTGGCAATCCACAAATTTGAAAGTGAGCAAGTCTGACGTCGCGCGTGGAGGGAACACGCGCGAGAACGCGACGGCAGCACGATCTGCCGCACGGGCGGTGGGAACAAAAGGCATCCAGGGTGCAGGTTTCGGGCTCCGGCCGGTGCGGCTCATCTCTTATCCAGCCGATGACTAGCCGGTTGGCCGGCTCAAGTCATTGAGTCCGACCACCTGAGGCGCGCGCCACAAGCGAGCGTTTCCTCGCCCAGGATTGCGATTCGGGCCTTCTTCAAGAAATCCGAAGATCCGTGTCGGTCGATCGAGGTGCTTTCGGGATTACCCCTTGCCAGTGGCCCGGAAGGCCGTGGGGACGTCCCGCGGCACCTTGGCCAGATTCAATCAATCGGAGCCCATTTTCATGCAGAACTGTCTCAGAGTCCCGTTCCTTCTCGCAGCGTGCTTGCTGTCTTCTACCTATGCGGAGGCTCAGTGGAGCAACGCGAGTCTTTCCGCCCCGCGCCAGGACCTGCAGAGCGCGACGGCCGGCGGCCTCACCTTCTTCGCAGGAGGCCGGGTCGGTGGACTGGTCAGTGATGTCGTCGACATCTACGACCCAGTGACGAACTCTTGGACCGCGATCAATATGCCAATTGCCCGGACCTCCTTTGCGATGACGACGCTAGGAGATCTCGTCTTCTTCATCGGTGGTGCGCAAAGCGCGACGACCAGCACCGACCGAGTCGACATCTTGGATGCCACGGACCTGACATGGCAGTTGGCGCACTTGACCGAGGCCAGGTCTGCATTGAGCGCGACCAGCGTCGCAGGCAAGGTGATCATTGCCGGAGGCGCCACCGGGACGCTCTTCGCTCCTGTTCCGAGTGATGTTGTCGACATCTACGATTCCGCACAGGGTCTCCCCACCAATCCGGCGGCGTGGTCCACTTGGACGCTGACTGCTGCGCGCGGCGCGCTCGGCGCGACTAGCGTTGGCCAAGAAGCTCTGATCGCCGGGGGGATTGGCCTCGGAAATGCTGCCTCGGACCTGGTGGATATCTACGATGCCGTGGCTGGGACCTGGAGCATTGCGCATCTGTCAGAGGCTCGAACGCTGAGCCGCTCAGCTGCACTGTCGGTTGACGGCAAAGCGTACTTCGCCGGTGGGCAAGTGACGCCAGGTGTCGGTTCGGATCGAGTCGACATCTACGACTCAGCAACGGGTACGTGGAGTTCGGTTTCGCTCATAGAACCGCGGTGGGCGATCGCAGGAGCAACGCAGGGCAACACTGCTTATTTCGCCGGTGGATTCACCTCCGCCGGAGTTTCCTCCCTCGTCGAGTCCTACAACTCCGGTACCCAGACCTGGGCGCCCGCTCTTGCGATGCCAACCGCTCGCGGAGAGTGCGCTGCCGCAACCACGGGCGGAAGTCTGCTCTGCGCTGGCGGCATAGCAAATGCGGGAGTGGCAGCATCCGTGGATGTCTACACGCCTGTCGGAGTCAACTTCTGTGTTGCGGAGACCAACTCCACCGGTGGGGCCGCGACGATCACGGTGAGTGGGAGCCAGAGCCTTGCCGCGAACGACCTGACCCTGACAACCACCGGTGTCCCGAATAAACCCTTCCTGTACTTCCACGGCCCGAATCAACAACAAGTGCCATTCGGCGACGGGTTTCTATGCGCCGGTGGCGCGTTGATACGAATCGTGCCCCCCGGCGTCGCCGTGGGCGGAGTGGCCACGCGGACGGTGGACTTACCTTCTGCGGGGATTTCGAGCGTCGGCGACCGGAACTTCCAATGCTGGTTCCGTGACCCGGCAGCTGGCGGTGCTGGATTCAATACATCAGATGCCGCGACGGTCACGTTCGTGCCCTAGACCGCTTGCATTGGCCGCGAGACTCGTCTCGCAACCGGATGTTCATCGAATGATCTGCGCCCTCGCGCAGATCATTCGTTCAGTTGCGGATTGGCGACCAACAAGCCGGAACAGCCCCGCCCACGTTCCGTGTTCCCCCGAGTTCAGGATCGTCGGTGCTGGGCGAACCCCTGGCTTGATATGGATCCTACCCCCGAGACCTATCGCGGTCTCAGCAGCGGTAGGCGCGCTATAGAGCGCACCGAAAGCACCGGATTCTGTCCCCGAGTAACTGAAGTCGTCCCACTTCCCCGTCTGGTCCACAATCTTCCAAGCGCGAAGAGCGTCGATCAAAAGGACCCAGACGAGAAGTTCCAAGGGTACGGGCCATGACACAAAGCTGCTCCACCGAGTCAAGCGAGGAGCGTTAAGCTTCCAACAACCGGCGAGCCGGGCGGGGGCTTCGTACGCCTCACCCCATTTGGTCCATGGCCGGAG
>CALCXM010000170.1 GCA_937905825.1 uncultured bacterium | reverse complement strand
AAGCCGAGTGGTTTGGGGCTATTGGCGAATGGACTCATGAATAGAGCAGGCTAGGCCGCCCGGGTTCGTTCGCAATCGCCTGGAAGGCAACCGGGCGACGCCTTCTGAGCAGCACGCGGGCCTCGACTTCCCACTCTACTGCTTTTTCTCAGGAGGGCCGGGGGAGCCCATGATCTTGCGGGGGGCCGCGATCTTCCCGAGCCGTTGCGTGGGCGGGTCCAGGGGCTGGGACCAGGAGCTTGACCCGTCTTCGCCCGAGTCCTCGCAAGATGGGTCGCTCGAGTCCTCGCTGGAACTATCGCTCGGACCGCTCACGTACCCCAGCATCTCGAGTTGTTGAAGCATCTCGGGAGTGACCTCTCCCTCGCTACCCTCTTTGGTGGGGTGCACGACGTTCGCCTCTCCGAGCACGGTGCGTTGTATGTCCGGATCTGTTTGAGCGCCGTCGACGGAGAGATTGGCGTTGCCATCGGGCACCTCGTTGCGGGACTTGTCCCCGGTGCACGCGGCCAAGAGGCCTGCTCCCAAAGCGAGGGCAGCCGCGACCGAACGACTCGGACGTACCTTTTTATCGGGCACTGGTTGGGGCCTGTCCGCCGTCACGCAAGTGCCATCGGGATGAAACTCCATGCGCACGCACAGGCGAGCTTCGGCATCACGATTGGCGAGCAGCGATTCCCCTTCGGCCCGGCTCATGGCCGCCAAGTTGTGAACCTTTAGGTCGCAGGACTCGCAGTGGCGCCCCTTGTCCCCACCCTGCATCGCGCTCCAGGAGGCGCTGCAAGGGCTTTGAATGTGAATGTCTTCGAGTCGATTGTCTTTTGAGTTCATAGCGAGATTCCCTGTTTCATCGGTCGTGTGATTGGGAAACGTGCGGCATTGCGGGCTTCTTAGAACTTTCTGAGGGAAATCGAAACGCCCGTCCAGGAAGGGCCCAGAGAGGTAGTCCGCGAGGGGTTTGGGGTCACACTCCTTCGTTACAATGCGCGTCTTCCACAGAACCCGACAGATCATGAATCAACTTCGATACCTCCTTCTGCTCAGCCTGCTCTTCCTCAGCTGCGCCTCGACCCCGGAGAAGACTGCCGTGCGTTGGCGCGTGGGGGCCGACTTGGCCAACCCTCCCTTCGCCTGGGTTGAGGAAGATGGGGAAGTGCGCGGTCGGGACGTCGAGATGGCGCAAGCCCTCGCCAAAGACATGGGAGTCGAGTTGGTCTGGGTGCGCATGGACTTCGATCGCTTGCTCGACAGCTTGGCAGCGGGTGAGATCGATTCGGTCATCGCTACCTTGGGCTCAACACCTGAGCGGGCTACGCGGGTCTTGTTGTCGATGCCGTACTACTCGACGAGCTTGCGGGCCCTGGTGCGCGTCGGCGAGAAGGAGCCCAAGAGTTTGGACGAGTTGGCGGGGCGCCCGGTCAGCGCGGGACTCGGGACCACTTCGGAGTTGGCTTTGCGCGCGCGCTTGCCCCAGGCCATCGTGGCGAAGCCAAGCGAGAAGGGAACCACGAGCATCGAGCGTTTGTTGGCCGGCGAAGTGGACGCCCTCGTGATGGACGGTCCGGACGCCTTGGACTACGCCCGCGAGCAGCCCGAAGAGTTGGCTGTGTTGCAAACCGCCTTGGCGCAAGAGAACTATGTCGTGGCCATTCGCCCAGACGCGCAGGATTGGCTTTTGCGCATCAACTCGGCCCTCGCACGAATGCATGCGGCGGGCAAGTTGAAGGAGTTGGACAGAAAGTTTGGCTTGGAAGCCAGCCGTTCGGAGAACTAGGAGCCTACCGTTCGCCTGGATCAAGCGCTCGAATGGGGGACGAGTAGGCTTCTAGCTCCTCCCTGCTGTAGCGGCAGTGCCGGCGTTCGGTGGACGGGGGGTGGTTGGCGAGGCCGGTCCCGGGGCGCCAGGCTTTGCTCGGTCGAATCGGTCTCGGAACAAACCCGCCACCACAATTGGGGCAGACGTTATGCAAAGGACCGTCCACGCAGTCCGCGCAGTAAGTGCACTCGTAGGTGCAGATACGGGCGTCCGTTGCGCTGGGAGCCAGGTCCTTGTCGCAGAGTTCGCAGTTGGGCCTAAGTTCGAGCATAACCGATGTTAGTTCACGGGCCGGACCAGGCAAGTGAGTCTGTCGCAATCACATGGAAACAGCCAAACTGCTGAGGCGTACTGCGGAAAATCTCCGGCTCCCAACTCTTATTCCTCGATGCGCCATGACTCATTCTGCACTCAACAACCTCCCATTCCTCTCGAAGCTGGCTCTGCCTTTGATGCTAACCGGGCTCGGGAGCGTCGCCCAGGCCACCCAAGAGGTCGAGGACGAGCTGTACTTTGAGTGCGAGCAATTGGGCTGGGACTTGGCGGAGCTTCATAAGGTTCCCGGGGTCGCCATAGCTCGTGTCCAAGGGGGCAAGTTGCTTTGGTCCTTGGGTTGCGGTTTCGCCAACGTGGCTACAGAAGAGCCCGTGACGGGCAAGACCGTGTTCAACATCGGATCCATCTCCAAGAGCATTGCGGCTTGGGGCATCATGCGCCTCGTCGAGCAGGGAAAGTTTGATTTGGACAAACCGGCTGAGGGCTACATCGAGGGTTGGCGCTTGCCGAAGTCTGAGTTTGATTCGAACGAAGTGACTCTGCGCCGACTGCTCAGCCACACGGCAGGGCTATCCTTGCACGGTTATCCGGGATTCGACCTGGGAGTGAAGTTGCCGACGACCCGCGAGTCTCTCGAGGGCGCGACCAACGGCCCCGGTCGCGTGGAGCTTGCGCACAAGCCGGGCACAGAATGGAAGTACTCCGGCGGCGGGTTCACGATCGCACAGTTGATGACCGAGCAAGCCACGGAGAAGGACTTTGCTACGTACATGCGGGAGGAGGTGCTGATGCCCCTTGGAATGACTTCCGCTGATTATGGTTGGACGGAGAAAGTGAAAGCCCTGCAGGCTATGCCCTACGATCGAGCCGGCAAGCTCGTCAGTGGCCCTTGTTTTTCTGCACTTGCCGCCGCCGGTTTGCAGCTCAGCGTGGAAGACCTGGCGCGTTTCGCACTCGCCAACATGCCGAAGTTTCAACCGAAGGGAAGTGTCGCCCTGATAAGCCCTGAGACCGTCAGCGAGATGCACAAACCAGCGCCCGCTTCCGAGAAGTACGGGCTTGGATTCATGGTCGAGCGCGTGAACGGAGTTCTCGAGGTCGGACACGGCGGCGCCAACGAAGGCTGGATGGCCGACATGGTCTTCGCACCCGAGCTGGGAGACGGGATCATCATCCTGACCAACAGCACCAATGGCCTGCGGATGCACGCTCCGATCAAGGACGCCTGGCGCAAGGCTTTGGCGAAGAACTAGGGTGCAGCGTTGCTCGACGATCGTTGGCGGCTCGACGCAGCTGAGTCGCCCGAACCGCCATCTGTGACCGAGGCTGCTGGTGGATGCGAGGCTTGGAATTCAGTGCTAACGTAGGGCAGCGCGTTCTCCCCCAGGGAACGCCGGTCCTAGGTCCCCCGCCCGACTGAATATCCATGAGTCTCGGAACTGCTTCCTATCGCTCCACTCTCGTTCAATCCGCCCGAATTCTGTTGAGCGTCTGCGTCGTCGCGACGAGTGCGTTGGCTGGTGGCAGCGGCGAGAACGCGCTCTTGATCGTGGACCCGTCGAGTTCGGAGGCGCTTTGGGCGGCGAATCACTACAAGGCTGCCCGCAACATCCCGGACACGAACGTGCTGTACATGGATCCCGGGGCTTCCAACTATGCGGACTTTGTAGCCCACAACAAGGCAGCCTTGCTGGGGGAGATCGAGGCGCGCGGCATCGCGGACCACATCGACTACGTGATCATCATGCCCGGGACCAACTTCTACGTTCCCGCCTCCGGCTACGTGACGGATGCCTGTGCGCCCGTCAACCGATTCGCCATCGGAGGTGCCTACTCGTCCAGTTTTATCAGCGACGAGATCCTGGCTGGAGTTGGCAGCGGACTGCCGAACCGCTTCCGCTCAACGAGCAACCTGGCGCGCTACTTCGACAGCAACGAGAACTACTTTGGTGGCGAACTGTCCAACGCAGCGGACGCGCGCAGCTACTTCATTTCCTCCCTGTTGGGCTACACGGGGGAGAGGGGAAACACGATGGCGGAGATCCTCAGTCTGATCGATCGAAGCGCCGCCGCGGACGGCAGTTTTCCCACTGGCACCGCGTACTTCATGCACACCACGGACACGGCGCGCTCTAGCCCGCGGCACAACGCGTTCCCGAACGTGGCTTCCAGCATTCAAGCCTTGGGTGGCTTGGCGAGCGTGCTCTTCAGCGTGCTCCCGTTGACACAGCATGATTGCATCGGGGTCATGACCGGTTGGGCGAGTCCCGACATCGATGGGGCGGACATGACCTTGCTGCCTGGAGCTTTCGCAGATCACTTGACGAGTTTTGCCGGACGCTTTGACACGAGCTCCCAAACCAAGATGTCTCGCTGGATCGCGAAAGGCGCCTCGGCGACTTCGGGGGCGGTGGAGGAGCCCTGCAACTACTCGGGGAAGTTCCCGCACGCCCGTCTTCATCTCTACTACTACCAGGGGCTTTCGGTCGGGGAGGCTTGGTTGCGTTCCATGGCCTTCTTTCCCTTTGAGAACTTGCTCTACGGGGATCCTTTGACTCGGCCCTTCTCGGCCGCGCCGCTGGTGGATTTGGCGGACGCTCCAACGGGAACGGTTTCGGAATCGGTGCTTTTGCATCCGTCTGCTGTGGCGACGGCCAGCGGAGCTGGAGTCGAGAGGATCGAGGTCTACGTGGATGGCGTGCTGTACCGGCAACTCGAGGAGGGACAGGCGTTCTCCTTGCAAACGAGCGGTCTCTCGGACGGCTGGCACGATCTGCGAGTGCTGGCGTTGGACGACAGCGCCGTGCGCAACGTGGGACGTTGGAACGGTACGTTCGAGGTGGACAACTTGGGCAGGTCGGTTGCGGGTGGCGTCAACTTCGCAAGCGGCGATCAAAGCCAAGCCTTTGATTTCAACGTCTCCGCAGTCGGGGCGGGTTTGACGGAGCTGCGCTTAGTGCAAGCGGGCCGCGTGCTGGCGGCCACCACGAACAACCCGGGTACCCTAAGGGTGTTCGGACGCAACTTGGGCTCGGGGTCCACGCAGGTGCAGGTGCAGGGCTTGTTCTCCGATGGCTCGAAAGTCATGGGGGCGAAGTTGAGCTTTCAGATCAGCGAGGCCGAGCAGGCGCCCTCCGGGGCTGCCCCTGTCAGTTTCTCCTTTGAGCGCGAGTTGTTGGTGGATGGCGTGCGCTGGATCGAACTGCCGGCGAGTTTCGATGACGCTCTCGATTCCGCGAGCTTCACCATCGTGAACAGCCCGGCACAATCGACCTTATTGGGCGCATCGACGGGCGCCTATCGACTGCTCTCAGTTCCCGCCAACGCGAGTGGCGTGGACACGCTCGCCTATCGGGCAACCACTCCCTCCGGAATCTCGGCAGACGGCACGTTGACCCTCCGCTACAAAAATGCCGCGACCTGCCCGGCGCCAACGAACTATTGCACGGCCCTCGTCAACTCATCCGGCAGCGCGGCGCAGATTGGCTCAAGCGGTGTGCCGAGCGTTACGCAGAACGAGTTTCAGTTGATGGTCACTGGCGCGGTGCCTTTGCAGTCAGGCCTCTTCTTCTTCGGTGGCGCGCAAACCCAGAACCCTCTCGGTGACGGTTTCTTGTGCGTGAGCGCCGGCGGCATTGGCATCACCCGCTTGCAGCCGGCGACCTTCGCGGGCTTCTTCGGTGAGAACGAGCGCGCCATGGATTTCAACGCGGATGAGCACCTGATTGGTTCCGGCGCGATCGAGCCCGGGACAACCCGCTACTTCCAATACTGGTACCGGGATTCCACAGGCCCTAGTGGCTTCAATCTTTCGGACGGCCTGGCGGTGGAGTTCTGTCCGTAAGCTCTATCCGCTGTTCCTTCGGAAGCGCCTACGGTTGCTTCGTGACCTGGGCCCGGTGCCTCTCAAAGCCATCGCGGTAGGCGTCTTCCCACTCCTTCTGACCGCCAGCCCGCGCACCTTCAATCAATCCTCCGAGCTGATACTCCAAGTCGACCGCCTGCGGGATGCGTTCGTCCGAGTGGTTGACCGTGCGGAACAGGAAGATCACCTCGGCGTAGTACTTGACCGTGTTCCAGTAGCCCACGGTTCCCTCGCCGTTGATCGTGTGGGCGGTTTCGTGGAGGATCAACGACGCAACCGAATCGATGCTGGCCCATGAGCCGTCCGGCTGGCGGAACATGGAGTTGTCGATCTCCTCGAATCTATCCGGGGGATAGGAGCCCACCACGAAGCCGTCATCCCGCTCCTGAGCCCGGAAGCCGAACCAAATCACCAGGTCGCCGCTCGTGCTCTTGCGAATGCGGATGGGCCAACGCTTCTCTTCGGTGACGAAGACCAAGCTGCTGTCGGGAGCCATCTCATAGTGCGCCCGCGGCATGCTCAAGTTGTACTCGGAGACGAGGAACGCGTTGGCCCGATCCACAGCCTGATCCAGCACCCCAATCGCATGGGCCCGCATCTCTTGCGGCGCACCACAGGCCGCGATGGTGTTCCTTGTGACAAGAGTCGAGCAGGACGCGAGGCAGAACAGCAGAAGGGACAGGCAGAGCTTCATGGAAACAGAGTACAGACCTGTTCACTCGCGACCAGGGAAACCGCGATGGGATAAGGGCGAACTGGAGGGCGGGGTCCCAATGCACGAACAAGGGCTAGCAAAGTTTGCGGAGTGAAATGCAGCGGTCTCGGGCGCCTCGAAGTGCCTCCATCAACTTCTTCTCGAGTAGGATGGCCCGATCCTCTTGAGCCGCCATCTCTGCCGCACGCGAAAGTTGAAGAGCCGACAATCCATGCAGAAAGCACTTCTCGTCCTCCTCGCACTTGGCCTGGCGCTGCTGCTCGCCTTCCAGTTCCGGGGGAACAGTGAGGACGGGCTGGAGACTGAGCGCCCTGCAGATTCTTCTGGTCATCCGACCCTTGCCAAAGGAACCGAGGCGAGCGGTGCTCGGGGAACGGATCCCGCACGGGCGGCTCAACCGGCTTCTGCACGGGAAACGGTCCCGTTGCCAGTAGCTCCGGATTCAGCGACCCAGGGAGAATTGCGTTTCCTGGTGATCTCCAAGGACACCGGCCTTCCGATAGAACGTGCTTGGGTGAGAAGTGGAAAATGGAAGTCCACAACCGATGAGCTGGGCGTGGCGCTGCGCCCCTTTTCAGGACGAGATGAGCTTGCCCGTCGCTGGGCGGAAATCGGATGCAAAGGCCATGTGACAAAGAAGGTGAGGATCTCTCCGGACGATGTGGAGATCACGACAAAGCTCACTGCTGGAATCGAGTTTGAGGTGCGTGTGGTCAACGGAACTTCAGGGCTGCCGATGGAGGGTGTCCAAGTTCGTGCTCAGCACCTGGGCGATGAGGACGAGGAGTTCAACTATCGGGCGGAGGCGACCACGACGGAGACGGGTCTGGCCTCGTTGCCCACGGCCTACTCGGGACGCGAGGTGCAACTGTACCTTTCGCGGGACGGGTACCCGAGCGAGGATTCGACGCTCCTGGTCGACAGGCGCGGACCGCACAGGATTGATTTCGGTGCCGGCGGCGTGTTGAACGTCAGGTTCGTGAGTTTCGACGGTGGACCCCTGGATGGAGCACTCTTGGACTTGGTCAGCCCCTACGGGACGATCTGGGGCAGGCAGGCATTCTTTCGAACAGATGCGCAAGGACAAGCCCGCTTGTCCGGAGTGGATCTAGACATGCAGTACTACCTCAGGTGCGAGAAGCCGGTTGCACGCAGCCAGGTCTTCGAGTTCACCAGCGCCGAAACCGAGAAGTGGGTCGAACTGGTCGCCGAGCCTGCGGGGACCCAGCTCAATGTGCGAGTCACAGACGAGGTCGGCAAGCCCTGGCACGCTGTTGAGCTGTTTGTTGGACCGCGACCGTCCGGGGGGCAAGCGCCTTGGCTGGGAATCTCAGGGGATGAAAACAGCAGGTCCGATTCAACAGACGAAGCCGGTCGCGCAAGCATCCCCCTGGCCTTTAGCGGTCCCATGAGGTTGCAGGTGAGTCACGGCGACAGGGTCGTCGGTCGCGAGGACTTCGATGTCGTACCGGGAGAGACTCATTCGCTCGAGTTGACCTATGCCCGTGGGCGATCGCTCTTCGGCCGCTTTCTCGATGAAGCAGGGGGACCCCTGGGAAAGCACCGTGTCACGTACAAGGGGCTGAGCACGACCACCGACTCGAGCGGCGACTTCGCGATTCACGGGGTCGATCAAGAGCCAGGGGTGCTGGTGCTCACGAAGAAGGTTGACCAAGATCGCGAGGGTCTCGTAAGGCTGACCGCGATGCGCTTCCCCAACACGGAACCGAATGACAAGCGCATGGAATTCCGGAGAACGAAGCCGGTCCTGCTGAAGGCGATCTGTCCGCCAGGCTCAGCGGTGGTCGAGTCGCGCTGGGCCGTCACTTTCTTCGAGGACACACGCATGACGCACAATCGCGTCCTTGCGAAGAATGGCACCGCGACCCTGCTCGTGGCATCCAACGCGATTCCTTGGTCGGTTTCGGTGAGGGAGGATCACGCGCAGGGAACCCCACGGGTCTTTGCGAACTTGAGCCCTGCGCCGGGGACAGAAGTGGATCTCGGAGATTTGAGCCAGCCCTCCGGCCGCACGATTCAAGGAACAGCCCGCGACTCCATTGGCGTTCCGCTTCCCGCGATCCCTGTCCAAGTTGCTGTTTGGCCTGAGGGATGGTATCGGGACGTGATCACGGACGTCCACGGAGTCTACAAGCTTGAGAATGTTCCGGAGGGGCAAGGCTCCGTCCACTGTTCCCTCGTGCGAAACGGGGAAGTCATCGCGAGAGCAGACAAGCGCTTCGATGCTTCCCCCGACTCCGAGACCTTGGACTTGGACTTGGTCGAGCACAGGACCGTCTCCGGCGTCGTTCGCCGCAAGAATGGAACTCCCGCGCAGCACGTCTTGATCATGTTCACCGTTGTGCTCGAGGATGGAAGGCGGGGAGTCGGCCACGGAGACTGGAGCACAGGTGGGGGGGCCTTCGGGCTGCGCCTCAAACCGGGGCCGTACCAGGTTTCCATGCGCCCCTTCGGAACCGACTTTGCTCTCGAAGGGCCACGCATCGAAATGCCGGGCACGGAGGACCTTGGACTGCTGCTCGAGGTGCCGTAGCGACAGCTCTCGAGCGGACTGCCTTTGTCGTCACGCGCAACTCTTGGCGTGCAGCGGACGAGGGGCCCAAGGAGCAAGTCGTGTGTGGTCTTCGGAGCGCGACTCGACGCGCAGGGCAAGTCGTCTGAAGGGGAGCGCTCGCGTTGAAGTGTTGACCTCGGTTTTGGGAACCGACTGCGTTCACGTCCTGCTCCCCAAGGAGCGAAAGTGTGAGCGAAGCGGACGGATCAAGGGACGGCCCTGCTCGACGTGTGACCTGTCTGTCGCTGGATTCGCCCAACAATGGTTTGGATGTTTGATATCGTGTCGATGCTCTGGAGCCAAGGCATCCCGTTGGCACGGAGCTTGCAACGTTTGGTTTCTCGTACTCGCCGACCACCCCCAAACGGGTTTCACAGCCTGAAGGCCATTCACTTATGTTCGCTATTCGCACAGCCCTCTGTTCGCTTCTTGTTGCGGTGCCAGGAATGGCCGCCCCGCAAGGCACTTTCGAGCTCCTCAACGTGTCGGTCTCCAACGGGGACTCTTGGAAGCTCAACCGTGAGATTGAGTTCCTGTTCAACGACCCCTTGGACTTGACCACCGTCAACGCGAACAGCGTCCAGTTGAGGGATGCAGGTGGACTGCCGGTACTCGGCGATTTCTATCTTCGGGCTCCGCGAGAGTTGGTGTTTCAGCCGACCTGCCCAACTCAGGAGGATCTGTCCGACGGCGGCTTCATGCAGGGCATGACGTACTCCCTGATCTTGCCCACGGGCGGGCCCAGCGGTGTGCTGCATTCACGTTTCGGCGATGCCCTCGGGATCGGGGCGCAGTTGAGCTTCTCCATTCCGGATCTCAACACCCTGCCGGACCTGTTCGACGATGGTGGCGACGGTGCCGCCGAGGTCTTGGTGCAGCCCGCCGATGCAGACGGCAGCTTCATTGAAACAGGTGACGGGGATCGGCAGTACTTTCAAGGGATCGCTCTGGGGCTCTCCGGAATTCGCAACTACGCGACGCCGCTCAACTTGATCAGCGACGAGAAGACTCGCGCGACGGTTCACGTGAGGATGAATCAACCGCTCGCGAACTTCCCCTGGAACCTGACCATGGACCGGGTCCGGCTGGAATACAAAGACTTGTCGGGTGCATGGCATCCCCTGTCCACAAGCGTTGAGTTGATCCAAGCCTGCCATGGTGGGAACTCAACGCTGGCGCTGACGGCGAAGGGCGTCCTGCCCCAAGGCCGCGAGGTTCGCGTCTACTTGTCAGAGGCCTTGCAGGACTTGATCGGACAACAGCAGGTCACAGCTCACACCTACTTGCGATTCAGAACGTCCAAAGCACAGACCAACTCTGGAGTGGTGCTCGACGTCATCGACGAGGTTCGCGAAGACTTCCACTTGGGGTCCGCGGATGAGAATTCCCTGCAGGACGGCGCTGCCGTTTTGGAGTATCCAAGCGCCAATTGGGGGTCAGGGCAACTGACGGCGAGCACGAACTTCCTAGGGGATGGAGGCCCGGACGGGACGTTCGACTATCACATTCCGACCGGTGTCGATGTGGTCTTCAGCACGATCAGTCAGGCGATCGCTGGAGGGCCCGGGGGCTTCAACACCCACCAGGTCGTTGTGCTCAATGGTGAGCTCAACATTAGAGACCTGTACGTTTCTGCTGGGTCCACGCTTCGCTTTCAAGGTCCGAACGGCGTGAAGATTCTGGCTTCAGGTGATGTGCGTATCGATGGAACGGTTTCTCTGAACGGCAGCAATGCCAAGTCGGTCTTTAGCCTGAACAACCCGAGCCAACCGGAAGTTGGCGCACCCGGCCAATGCGGTGGCGGCCAGGGCGGCACGGGCAGTTTCTTGACCACGTCGGTGACTCCCTTCGGCGGAAACGGGCGCGGTGCCTTCGGAGTCGTCGACGGCGGCGGTCAAGGCGGAGAGTCAGGTTGGAGCTACAGCTACATTGACGAACTTCGCCGCCCGGGTGGCGGCGGTGGGGGACGGTTTGGGCAGGACCAGATGATTCTGTGGGGCGATGTACTCTGCGCTGATGAGAGCGTGCCAGGGTTGGACGCTGAAAGCGGCTTCCCGGGGTCCGAGTTCGCTATATCGAGTCAGGATGGTGGCACGCACTTCCCTTATGGCGGGCACGCGGGTCCTTCTCCATTCCCAAATGGAGATCCGAGGGACGACTTCTTTGGTCGCGCACGACTCAGCTTCCTGGGCCCGAACGCGCAGCTTGTGCAAGGTGAGCTTCCCCATGCCTGGGCTGGCTCCGGCGGTGGTGCCGGAGGCGATGCCAGCCGCCTCCTGGTCAGTGAGACATACCCCCCTGCCACGATGGCCAACAACCGTCAGGACAAAGGTGCCGGCGGTGGAGGAGGCGCTGGATCGATCGAGATCTACTGCCTGGGTGACGTCGTGTTTGGAGCCAACGGAAAGCTGACAGCCGTCGGAGGCCATGGCAACGGTGGTGAAAACACCAGTGGCGTCAACCGGATCGGCGGCGGTTCCGGTGGCGGCTCGGGTGGCCACATCATCGTGCACGCGGGCGGCCAGATCGACCTCTCCATGGTTCCCCCCGGAAGCTTCGCGATCGATGCGAAGGGCGGTCAAGGTGGCGAAGGAGCCTCGACCCCCGGTGGCGGCAATCACGGAAGTGGCGGTGCTTTTGTCGGTGAATCGTTGCCCTACTTGGATGCTCGTCACGTCGGCGCAAACCTTGGACAGGACAATCCGTGGATCACTGGATTGTTGCTGTGCCAACGCTACTGGCTGGATCTCTTCGCGCCCCTGACTCCCACCAAAGTCATCCATGCCGCTGGCGGTGATGGTGGACCGGGAGTTGTTCAGCTGCACGTGAACAGCCTCGCTGGGCCCGACAACACTCATGATGTTCGCTATCCCGCCACCGGTAGCCAAGCCGACTTGGCCAGGGTGATTCGTCCCGTCCCGGTCGGCTATGACTTGCATCAGGGCGCTTGGCGTGACCACCTCTTGCCGGATCTGGGCCCTCTGTCCCAAGCTCAATCGAAGTGGATCTCCGTCGGTGTTCCCCAGGCGGCCCCGAACAGCGCGACGCCGGACCTCTTGCGGTTCCTGTTCGAGGGAACGGATCCCGCCACGGGCATGGTGACGGCAACCGGGGGCATCGTCGATTCCTTGCCCGCCTTGCTCGCGCCCAGCAACCTGCCCGAGTCCCCGGGGCTTCCCAACCTCGCAGGCTCGGATGGAATTCACTTCGATCCTTCGTCCTTGCCCGCTCCCTACCAGGCCAACCCCTCGGCGCTCGTCGGCTTTGTCGTCGAACGAGGAGGCTCCTTGCGCACGGTACAAACCGCGGAGATTCGTTTCGACGGCATCCAGGACGTGTTGTCCTTGACCATGGATGGTGCTTGGCCCGTCCCTCCGGTTGGCGGACCCGTTACCTTGCAACCGCGCTTCTTCCGGGTGGCTGGTGCGCTGAACCAGACCCCGGTGCCCCATGCGTTGCCCGCTGGAATGTCCGTGCGGGTCGAGTTCCAGGCAGCTCCTGCCACCGCAGCGGGGGAAGTGGACGCTTCCAATATTGTTCCGAGTGCAAGCACTTGGTCGACGGATGTGGCGGAGCTGACGAACAGCGGATCGAACGCTGATCTACGCTTCGTTCGCTTCCGCGTGACGTTTGATCTGGAAGCCCAGGCGGGCGGCTCCCTGTTGGATGCATCCCTTTACCTGGACTTGCTCAAGTTGACGTTCCAGTTCTAGGGAGCGTTCACGAGTCGGCAAAGCTTGGAACCCTGTTCTGCTATCTGGCGGGGCGGGGTTCTCGCTTTTGTCGCTGGCGCTCGCCGTGGGGTTGCACTCGCATCGAACCGGTTGAACTTCTGAAGGGTCCCTGGTCCACGGGCTTGCCGGATGAGCGGCACGCAAGCGCGTGACTTCGCGCGCCCCCTGGGAAAGTGTCTGTCCTCCATTGCTCGAGTTGTGGTCTACTCTCGAGCATGCACCTTGAGCAGATGGCCGCTTCTGAAGTGGGGCGAATCGAAGAGATTGATCGATCGGAACGGATCACTGAGCAGTACGTCGTGAGGAACGGCGAACTCGAGCTCATCCAGG
Organism: uncultured bacterium; assembly: GCA_937905825.1. GTDB lineage: Bacteria > Planctomycetota > UBA1135 > UBA1135 > JABACD01. Next base: position 19,983 of record CALCXM010000170.1, on the reverse strand, counting down.
CGGACATCCGCGCCATCGGGTGGGGGGGGCCCGGCGATCAAGGCCTGAAGGATCAGCTTTCCGTTTGGCAAGCGCACTTGGACAAAGGCGCCATCCTGTGGGGTGCCTTTGAAGGGCCAAGTCTCCTTGGCGCGGCGCTCGTGGACCCGCCTGGGGCTCCCTTGCCGAGCGGCGTGGCGTACCTCGCGACGTTGTACGTCACGGACGCGGCCAGAGGATCCGGAGTCGGCAGCGCCTTGGTGAAGGCTGTGCTGCAAACCGCTCGGGAGCAGGGAGCGACGGACTTGTACGTCTCCGCGACTCCTACCCGTGAAACGGTGGACTTCTACTTGGCCCAGGGATTCGTTCGTCTCGCTACTCCCAATCCGAGGCTGCTCGAACTCGAGCCCGACGACATTCACTTGCAACGCAAGCTCTGAGCGTGGGAGCCGAGTTCGATTCACGGCGAGGAGACCGCACGCCCAGTGGCCGGGTGCTTGCTCGTGCAGACGCTTCGCTCCGTGCTGGCATGGATGGCTTGCGACGGTTGATCACGCACGCCACCCAAGTGGCTGGGGCTGCGCATGACAAACGTTGAAATCAGGGAGGCGATTGGAGAGTTCCTCCTTCTGCTCGAAGGAACATCCCGCGCGAATCAGACGAACGAGGAAGCCCTCGCCGTTTGCTTGGATCGCCTGGCGCTGACGGTTCATGGGGCCCGCCCTGCTGACTGCGGAGTCGACATGCAGGCTCCACGCCTCGATCCCAAGAAGCTACGCGCGCAGGTCGCCGCACGCTTCCCGAACTATGGTCTCTACCGCGCGCCGGGAGTGGAGCCCGAAGACGAGTTCCTCCTCGGCGACGCCATCGATGACCTGGGCGACATCGCGATTGACTTGGCGGAGGTCGCTTGGCTCTGGGAGAACGCCGGGGAGAGCGCGGCCCTCTGGCAATTCTTTTTCGGCTTCGAGAGCCACTGGGGTTCCCACTTGCGCAACCTGCAATGGTACGTCCACGAGATGGCGCGGCGGGGTTCGGAGGGGCGACGAAATCGTTGATAGATCTAGCCCGCTAAGTCCGAGCCAACGGGAGCATCAAGGGAGCCAGGTCACACTCCAGGCATTCGAGAAGTTGAAGCCTGTTCCGCTGCACGTGTTGGCGGGGTCGCGATACCAGAACTGATAACGAGTCGGAGTGCCTGCACCAAAGCTGTAGAAGCCGAAGGGGTAGCCTTGGAAGTCGTCGAAGGTCGTGCCGCCGAGGGCGGTGACTTGAACATGAGAACGGGCGGACAGCCCACTCGTGCATAGCAGGCCGTCACCCGCGGGAGTTCCAAGTCCGCCGCCAATCTGATTGGAGCCTCGCAGAATCAGTCCCGGCTTGCTTCCGGGGACGCCAGCCACGTGGAGACGGAAGTTGTCCCCACCGAGGTACGCGTTTCCCGATGCACTCAGGATCGCTCCGAGCGTGCCGCCGCTATTCGCGCAACCATGACCCGCATTGCCAAAGCTAGAACAAGGACAAGCGGCGCCCGTGCCGTCCCCGAAGCAGTAGGGCGTGCCAGCGTTGCTGGTTCGTAGGGTCATGCTGTGCTCGAAGCCAGCCGCGATCTGCGTGAAGCCTGTTCCGATCAAGGTATCGGAGACTTGGTTGTCGTCGTCCAAGCCCCAAGCGACGATGGAGCCGTCCGCACGCATGGCCAGGGAGTGTTCACCAGCGGCAGCCACCTGGAGGAATCCGGTTCCCGTTGGCGTGTTGGTGACTTGGCCTTCCCCGTCGTCTCCCCAAGAGCTGATCGATCCGTCGCTGCGCAAGGCCACTCCGTGGGAGACGCCTCCAGCCACTTGCGTGTGACCGAATCCAACGGGGGCTCCGGTGACTTGCATGTCGTTGTTCCAGCCCCAAGCTTCGATGGTGCCATCGGCTCGCAGGGCTAAGGCGAAGTAGCTGCCCGCAGCGACTTGAGTGAATCCGGTTCCGCTGGGCGCACTCGAGACTTGGCCGTACGTGTCGCTTCCCCAAGCGCTGACCGAACTGTCCGAATGCAGAGCGACAGTGAACTCTCTACCGCCGGCCAATTGAACAAAGCCTGTGGCGCCGGGAGCGTTCGAAACTTGCCCAGCTGAGTCCGATCCCCATGCGGCGATGGAGCCGTCGCTGCGCAAAGCCGTTCCATGGAAACCTCCGGCGGCCACGTGGGTGTAGCCGCCGTCCATCGGAGCGCTCGAGACTTGGCCCTGTGCATCATTACCCCAAGCGGCAATCGTTCCATTCGCTCGCAAGGCCATGCTGAAGTAGTAGCCGCCTCCGGCCACTTGGATGAAGTCACCCGTGGTCGGTGTCTCGGAAACTTGACCGTATGCGTCGTAGCCCCAGCTGTAGAGTCCACCCTGGGCGTTGCCAAGAGCCGGCGCGAGCAAAAGTGCGAAGAGCCCTAGGAGTGCAAGAATCTGAGGATTGGGGAGGCTTTGGATGTTTCGCTGCATGCTGACGGATTGGACGAAGTGGAGACCGGCACGGGGCTTAAAGGTACCTTGCCTTGGAGCTCACGGGGGAACCGCTGTGGTCGGGAGTGCCCTTGAACTGCCCCGAATCGGCAGTTCCTGGCTTCGAACGCCAATGGTCGAGTTTCGTTTGCCGTCGGATGCTATCTTTGCGCGACTTGTCGGTACGGCCATCTGACTATTTCAGCCCTTGACGATCTTCCAGCCAGACCACTTTGAACAGCTCGGCTATGTCGTTCTGCCGAGGCTTTGCTCTCTGGCGCAGACAGTCGAACTGATCCAAGTCTTTGACGGGAAGCCCGGTCGCGCTGGCAGACGCGACGGCCTTCGCATGCAAGCGGTTCGAGACATCGCGGCCTCAAAGGAAGTGGTCCAAGTCGTGAGCGCCGTGCTTGGTGAGCACGCTTTCCCCGTGAAGGCGACCCTCTTCGGAAAGTCCAACTCAACGAACTGGCTTGTCCCTTGGCATCAAGACTTGATGATTCCCGTTCAAGCTCAGGGACTGGCCCACGGATTCACGGGCCGGTCCATCAAGAGCGGCATACCTCACGTTCGCGCTCCACTGCATGTGTTGCAGTCCATGTTGACGATTCGACTGGACTTGGATGGATCGACGTTGGAGAACGGCCCGCTTCGAGTTCTCCCGGGGACTCATCGATCGGGCTTTCTATCCCGAGGGGAAATCAGTTCCTTCCGCAGCAATCGATCGCCAACCACTTGCCTTGTCCCCGAGGGCGGAGCGCTGCTCATGCGGCCGCTGCTCTTGCACGCTTCTTCCAAGTCCTGTTCAGGTGCGAATCGGCGGATCGTCCATCTCGAGTTTGCGGCAGGGGATCTGCGGGAAGCGTTCGAGTGGTTCGATTGGAATTCGCCAGCCGGGTCAAGCGCTTAGGCTGCCCATTGCCGTCGGTTCCGATTTCCCGGCAGGGCGCCCTGGAGCGAAGAGTCCCCACCCGCCGTGCCGCAAGCCGCCCCTCATAGCTTCGCTTGATTGGGTCCCTCCGACCGCTAGGGTGGGGGAGTCCATACCCTGGTAAGCACCCCTCGAAAAACGATGGCCGTCCCCGCAAACGAAATCCACTACCTAGAAATCGTCGCCGAGGATGCGCTGGCCGCTCGCGACTTCTACAGTTCGGCGTACGGCTGGCAGTTCGAAGGGCCCACCCCCGAACTCGGCGGTGCCTACATCGCCGACCTCCCCGGAGGCGGAGTTTGTGGGATTCGAGGTTCCTTGCACGAGCAAGAGACCCCGACCGTGAGAACCTACGTGCGAGTCGCCGATGTGGAGGCCTCGACGAAGCGCGCCGAGCAGTTGGGGGCGACGGTCGCTCTGGGGCCCACGGAACTGCCTGGCCGGGGGCGCATCGCGATCTACTTGATTTGTGGCATCGAGCAAGGGATCTGGCAAACGGACTAGCTCGCGCAGGGATCGATGAGTCGTAGCCATGGCTTCGGCCGTGGGAGCCTTGACGCAATACCCAGGGACGCGCGGGGCTCGCCAAGCTCCATTTCGCGCCTCGACAACCCAAGCTGCGCACGCACTAGAGATCGAAGCGGGGCCCACAACTCGATCGATCTCAGTAGGGCGTTCTCCTAGCCGGGCTAGGTCGGAGCACCGGCAAGGTGCGGATGTTCCCCGTCTCGCGGAACACTTGACCCGCCGAATGCGAACACAGGGACACCAAGGGCCAAAAGCCCATGGATTGTCGCGCTTTCGGTGGATCTCAAGCGGGCTCAAACCCGGGGGTTTTGCGCTTGCATCCGCTCACCTGAAAAAACCCGCCATGTTGGGCGATACGGCTGTTTGGAATTGCCCATCCAGACCTATACGCTGGCCCCCGTAGCGCGGAACTGTCCCCGGCCTTGTGGTTGTGGGCGTACGGATTCGGATTCCGCCGCGCATCGAATGAAGGATTGACGTGCGGTGGTCGTGCGGAGGATGCAGCTATGGCCCGTCGGGCTGGCAAAAAAGCGAAGTCGAAGAAGAAGGCGCAGCCCACCAGCTTGGTGGAGCGTCTGCGAGCCGTAATTGCTGGGTTCCTGTTTGGAAGCCCTGTGGACGACGGCACTTCGGATCGCCTCCAAGAGATCAAAGGCCTCTGCCTGATCGCGTTCTCCCTTTGGCTGTTGGTGGCCATGGGGAGTTACTACACGCCCTACGGCGACCCGGCAGCGCTCGGCAAGAACTGGGGCGGCAACGCCGGCTACTACTTGGCCGACATGTTTTTCACGGCGGTCGGTTGGGCTGGATTCCTGGTCGCGCCCTTGGGCATCGCCTGGGGATTCGTGATCCTGGGCCAGAAGCAGATCTCCTGGCCCATGATGCGCGCGTTTGGGGCCCTCTGCTTTGTGCTCTCCGTGAGTTTCATGCTGGAGCTCGGAGTCACCGGCGGCGAAGTGGTCGTGCGCGCGGCAGAGACCTCCGGACTCGGGGAGGCCTCTTCCGAGATGCCTTACGGCCCGGGGGGCTGGTTGGCGCGCCAAATGGTCGCCCCGATCCTGGCGGTCAAGTTCGGTGTGATCGGGCTTTGGATCCTGCTTGGACTGTTGTCCATCGTTTCCTGCATGCTCGCCACTGAGATGGCGTTCTACCCCGCCATCGCGGCCGCCAACGAGTGGCTGGATGAGCGCCAGTCCGAACGCGAAGAATCTCTGCTGGTCTCCGGCGGCCGCTGGTTTGGCGGAATCATCGCTGGACTCTGGGACTTCCTGCGCGGCGCGGACCTCGCCGAAGTTCAGGAGGCCACCGCCAAGGCAGAGAAGGCCAAGCAGACCAAGAGCAAGGCCAAGACGACGGGCTCCAAGGCGAAAGCCAAGCCCAAGAAGAAGTCTGCCAAGCCATCCAAGGCCGAGCAGGCCGCGCTCGCCTTGGAGGAGGAGGCAGCGGAAGACGAAGAGGAGTGGGAGTACGAGGACGAAGAGGAAGGCTGGGAGTACGAAGATGAACCGGAAGCCTCGGATGCTGAAGAGGGCGAAGAAGAGTGGGAGTACGAGGACGAGGATCCCGAAGAAGGCGAGTACGAGGAGTGGGAAGAGGGCGACGAGTGGGAAGAAGGCGAAGAGTGGGAGGAGGAAGATCCCGAAGTGCTGATTCCTGCGGCCAAGGGCAAGAAGGGCAAGAAGAAGGCCGCCGAGACGGAAGCGGAGGAAGTCGTTGAACCGGCCAAGCCCGCCTTCAAGAAGCCGTCGAAGTCGGTGACCAAGAACACCACTCCAACCTACGAAACCCCCCAGCCCCCGGCGGGCCCTTGGACCTTCCCGCCCCTTGATTTGCTCGCGGAGCCCGAGTTGGGCCGCGGGGTCGAGGACAAGGCGCTCGAAGCCCTGGCCACGAAGCTGGAAAGCGCGCTCACGAGCTTCCGCGTGGAGGCCGAGGTGGTCTCCGCTCAAGTGGGTCCGGCGGTCACCATGTTCGAGATGACCGTTCCCGCCGGAACGCGCATGAACAAGGTGACGGCCCTCTCCCAGGAGATCGCCGCCGCCCTCAAAGCCCGCAGCGTGCGCATCATCGCGCCGATTCCCGGCCGTTCGACCATCGGCGTCGAGGTGCCCAACAAAACCCGCCGCATGGTTCGCCTGCGCGAGCTGATCAACAAGAAGGCCTACGACAAGAGCTACATGGGCCTGCCGATGTTCATCGGCATGGACGCCGAGGGCAACGCGGTGGTGGAAGACTTGGCGAAGATGCCCCACCTCTTGATCGCGGGAACCACCGGATCGGGCAAGTCGGTCTGCATCAACACGATCCTTTCGAGTCTGTTGCTGACGCGCTCACCCCACGACGTCCAGATGGTGCTGGTCGACCCCAAGATGGTCGAGTTGATGACCTATTCAAAGGTCCCGCACCTGATGATGCCGGTGGTGACCGACGCCAAGAACGCTACCCAGGTATTGGCTTGGCTGTGCGAGAAGATGGAAGGTCGCTACGAGTTGATGAAGGACGCCAAGGTCCGCAACATCAAGACCTACAACCGTCTCGGCGAAGAGAAGCTCAAGGAAGTGCTTGGCGAGCTCTGGAACGAGGACCGCACACCCCGTCACCTGCCCTACATCGTGGTGGTGATCGACGAGATGGCGGACCTTATGATGGTCTCCAAGAAGGAGGCCGAGGGCTCGGTCACGCGACTCTTGCAGAAGTCCCGCGCCGCGGGCATTCACCTGGTGGTCGCCACCCAGCGTCCTTCCACGGACGTCATTACCGGCGTGCTCAAGGGCAACTTGCCCGTGCGCATGGCCTTCCGCGTGGCGAGCAAGATCGACAGCCGCGTGATCCTCGACACCAGCGGCGCGGAGAAACTGCTCGGTGGGGGAGACATGCTCTACACACCTCCGGGAACCTCCTCCGTGAACCGCGTGCAGGGCGCTTACCTCGAGGATGAGGAACTCGACCGCATCGTTGAGTTCGTGTCCAAGGAGTCCGCCCCCAACTTCACCCAGGAGATGGTGCAAACCGCCACTGGCAAGGGTGGCGCAGGGGCACTCAACAAGAACACCGGCCCGGACGATCCCCTTTGGGGGGAAGCCGTTCGCGTCGTTTTGGAAAGCAAGCGCGGCTCTGCCAGCTTGCTCCAACGGGCCCTGCAAGTGGGCTACACCCGTGCCTCGCGCTTGATCGACATGATGAGCGAAGAAGGCATTCTCGGACCGCACATTGGAAGCAAGTCCCGCCAGATCCTCGTCACCTTAGAGGAATGGGACGCCGCGCATGAAGATCCCCTAGCGCAGGGAGCTACGGATGAGTAACAACAAGAACAAGGGCTTTTCGCTCGTCGATCTGCTCGGTATTGGCCTCTTCGTCCTCGGCCTTTTGCCGGCGGTCTTGATGGCCGTGGTTCTCGTCCGCGGCTTGCCGCAGGCAGGGGCGACGGGATCCGGGGCACTCGCTCGCGGCTTGGCTTTGGCTATGGGAGCCTTCCCCGCCCTGCTCTTCAGCCTTGCGGCCACGGGACTCGGAGTGCGCACATTCCTGAGTTCCAAGCCGGGGACCGCGGGCCGGGATCTCTTGGGAGCCCTGGCGGTTTCCCTCGGCATGGCGGTCTTCCTCGGCGCCTTCTCCGCGACCATGGGTGGCGCAGTCGGCCACGCGAGCGGTGGAGTTTTGTCCAGAGTCCTGCATCCAATCGTCGGCGGCATCTTCGGCCTTTTGGCCCTGGTGGCGCCCATTTGGTTCACCTGGCTGCGCGGTTTGGATCTCGTCGGGGCAAAAAAAATGGGGTTCGATGCCCTATCCGGCCAGAGCACTTTCGGAGATGGGGGCAGTCCAAGCGCCGACGCGTCGGTGAGTGTGGAGGAATCTGAGGCTCTTCTTCCGGATTTGGACACAACCTTGGCCCTCAAGAAGGCTAGTCAGGATGTTGCCCGAGACGGCGCACCTGAATGGGCCTCTCACAACGAAACGAACAGCACCTATCCGGATGATGCACGGCTAAGCGGGGGAATCCCCGAAGGAGCCGCGCCCCTCACCGACCCTACCCATGTCCAAGACGAGCAAATCCAAAACGGCGAGCGCGACGCAGGGGAAGAATCCCAAGTCGCTTCCGACAGCAACCGCTGGACGCCGGCCCGTTCCGACGAGTCCTGCGCCGCAGATGTTGCCGCAGACCCCGTTGACAGCGATTTGGCTGCCGAGTCCGGCCCCCCTTCTGAAGCAGAAACCCAGGCTCGAAAGCTAATCGAAGAGGAGTTGGCGGCGACTGAGCGGTTGCCCGTCGTGGACTCCATGGAACTGAAGGCGGTTGCCAAGCCCACGGAAAAGCCGGCGGGCCCGACCGTTCTCGCTCTCGATTCGGTGGTGCCCACTCCCGCTTGGGAAGTGAACGACGAGGACGAGGACGAGGAAACAGCCGAACTCGAGCAGGCCGACGAAGCCCCTGCAAAGCAGGAAGGCACGAATCCCAATCTGTGGCGCCCGGCGAGCGTGGCGGAAGCCCTCGCGGCGGTTGGTAGCGCGAAGACGGAGTCCCCCGCAGCCGACAAGGCGCAGGACGAAGTCGACGAATGGGAGTACGTCGAAGTCGACGAAGACGATGACGAGTGGGATGTGGCTGAGTTGGAGGACGAGGAGTCGGACGAGGACGCCGAGACCGTTTCCGAAGCGGGTGCTGAGGCCGCTACTGAAGAAGACGCCGAAGAGGAAACTGAGGCAGAGCTTCTGCTCGCCGACGACGGCGAAGCGGAAGACGAAGAGCTCGATGACGACGAGGAGTGGGAGTACGTCGAGGTCGCCGAAGGCGAGGAAGGCTGGGAAGAGGAAGAGGACGACTCGGACGAAGCCCTCGAAGCCGCCGCTGATGAGGACCTCGAAGAAGAGGAAGACGACGATGATTCCGCCGAAGCGAGCGCTGAGGATGCGGAAGACGAAGAACTCGATGACGACGAGGAGTGGGAGTACGTCGAGGTCGCCGAGGGTGAAGAAGGCTGGGAAGACGCGGAAGAAGTGGAGGAGGACGAGCCCGCCTACGAGCTGAGCCCCGCCGTTGCTGGCAAGGCCGAGGCCAAGTCCAAAGCGGAGGACGCCGGAGCCGATCTGACTGACTACGAGCGCGAATTCGCCGCTCTGTTGGCAGCGGAGGGCGAAGTCGCCAAAACCGAGGATGCCGAGCCTAAGGAAGAGGTAGAGACAGAATCGGAAGCTGCTGAACTCGACGCAGAGGAAGCCGAAGAGTCCGAGACCGAAGAAGCCGAAGAAGCAGCCGAACTCGAGGACTCTGAAGAGGAGGAAGAGTACGAGGACGCCGCTGAACTCGACGAGGACGATACCGAAGAGCTAGACGCCGAAGAGCAGGAAGCTGCCGAGCTCGACGAGTCTGAAGAGGAAGAGGAGTACGAGGAAGCCGCTGAGCTCGACGAGGAAGCCGAAGAGGAAGAAGCCGCCGAGCTCGATGAGGAAGAAGCTGAAGAGACAGGCGCCGAAGTAGAGGAAGAAGCTGCCGAGCTCGAGGACTCCGAAGAGGAGCTCGAGCAAGAAGACGTTGCTGAACTCGACGAGGAGGCCGAAGTGGATCCCCAGGTTGCCGGCTTGCAAGGTGCCGATCAGGACGCCCAGCAGCAGCCTGTCGAAACGGCCGCGGAAGTCTCTGAAGTGGGAGTCGCGAGCGCCGAAGAGGCCACGGAACTGCCCGAGCCCGAACTCAACTCGGAAGACGAAGAGGTTCCCGTGGAAGCCGCCGAGACGAACGACGATTCCGACTTGCCGGCCTTCGAGATGGAGCCCCAGGCGGCAGCGCCCGAGCCCGAGGAAGAACCCAAGAGCAAGAAGAAGGACGCCAAAAAGGACGCCAAAAAGGACGCGAAGCCAGACACCACGCAGGCCAAGAAGCCCAAAGCCCAGAAGGCCAAGGCGGGCAAGAAGAAGGAAAAGCTCTCGGACACCTTCCAAATGAACCTCTTCGGAGGTGCCGCAGCGTCCGAGCCGGAATTGGCCCGCGCTCCAAAAGCCTCAGCGCCGAAACCCGAGCCAGCCCTCTCCGACGCGGAGAGCCACGAGCCGGTCGTCGTGCTGACGCCCCAATCCGCCCCCAGTGGGGTGGTCTCGGCCAAGGCCATCGAGGCCGCCGACTTGATTCTGGGGGAAGCCCGGGTGGCCGTATCCATGCTTCAGCGCAGCATCGGGCTCGACTTCAAGCAATCCTGCCAAGTTCTCGACGAACTACAGGAACTGGGCTTCATCGGGCCATATGTCGACGGCAAGTCGCGGGATATACTTATGTCCCGCGACGAGTGGCTCTTCGTGGTCGGCGCCGAATAGGTCGGCGCGTCGCCGGTGAGCCCATTGCGGCTTACCGACGTACCGTGAGCGACCCGAATATCGTCTCCCTGATTCACCTGGGCTGTGCCAGGAACTTGATCGACTCCGAGCTCATTCTTGGCCGCATGGCTGAGGAGGAGCTGCTCGTCACCGGCGTGCCGGAAGAAGCGGGCACCGTTGTCATCAACACCTGCTCCTTCATTGGCCCGGCTGAAAAGGAATCGAGCGATGCGATTCGGGCTCAGCTCGATCGCAAGTCCAAGGGCGAGCTCAAGCACGTGGTGGTCGCCGGTTGCCTCGTGCAACGCTACCGCAAGAAGCTGCGCGAGCGCTTCCCGCGCGTGGACCTCTTCGCCGAGATCTCCGACTACCGCAAGCTGGCCTCCCAGATCCGCAAGCTGGCGGACGGCAAGAAGGTTCCGAGCTATCTGGAAGGTCCCGTGGAGCGCGAGCCCCAGCGCGAAGGCGCGCGCTTGCTGGCCACTCCAAAGTCCTACGCCTACCTGCGCATCTCTCACGGCTGCGATCACAAGTGCACCTTCTGCACGATCCCCTCGATCCGTGGCGCCCACCGTTCGAAGTCGATCGAAGACCTCTGCTCTGAAGCCCGCGAACTGGTGGCCATGGGGACCAAGGAATTGGTGCTCGTCGCCGAAGACTCCACCGCCTGGGGCCGCGACATCGGCAAGCGCCTGCCCGAGTTGGTCGAAGCCTTGGCCGAGACGGAGGGCTTGCACTGGGTGCGATTGATGTACGCCTACCCCAACGACTTCCCTTGGGAGCTGACGACGCTTTTGCGCGAGCACCCCAAGGTCGCGACCTACCTTGACATTCCGATCCAACACGCCGCGACCCCGGTCTTGCGCGCCATGGCCCGCGCCGGGAGCGGCGAGCAGGTGCGCCGTTTGCTCGATCGCTTGCACGAGGAAGTCCCCGACATCACCGTGCGCACCACGCTCTTGATGGGCTTCCCAGGTGAAAAAGAGGCGGACGCTGAAGAAGTGCTCGACCTGCTCCAAACCTACCGTTTGACCCGCGTGGGGGCCTTTGTTTACAGCCCCGAGCCCGGCACCCCGAGCTTCGATTTGCCCGGCCGCGTGGCGGAAGAGGCGGCCATCTCCCGTCACGAGCGCGTGCTTGACCTGCGCGACGAGCTGCTGCTCGCGGAACAAGAGAAACGCATCGGCGAAGTGATCGATGTGCTGGTGGACGAGAGTTCCCCCCACGGTGGCGTCAACGGGCGCCCGGAATCGGACGCTCCGGAAGTCGACATGATCGCCCGCCTGGTTGACGTCGAGGCGGAGCCCGGCGACATCGTGAAGGTGCGCGTGCAAGCCCTCGACCAGGAATGCAACTTGGTCTGTGGACCCCTGGAGGAGACCGCAAAATGAAAGGAGTCTTCGCTCACTGGCCGAATCGCATCACCGCTCTGCGCTTCGTGGGCGCGCTCGTTTTGTTTTGCGTCTTCAGTCTGGCGGGCGACTCGGACATCGGGGATTCCCTGGTGCTGTTCGGCAAGAGCTTCGCCATGCGCACAGTCATCCAGGTCAGCTTCTGGTTGTTCGTGGTGGTGGCTAGCACGGACTTCCTCGACGGCTACCTGGCCCGCAAGGGCGGCCATGTCAGCGTCTTTGGGCGCATCGCGGACCCCTTCGTCGACAAGGTACTGATCCTCGGCACACTGATCTTCATGGCGGTCATGCCCTGGTCCGCCGTGCGCATTCCCGCTTGGCTGGTGGTCGTGATCCTGGCCCGTGAGTTCTTGGTCACCGGCATTCGCAGCTACGTGGAAAGCATCGGCAAGGAGTTCGCCGCGGATTGGTTCGGCAAGATCAAGATGATCGTGCAGTGCATGGCGGTGGGCGGCGTGATGTGGATTCCCGCTTACGACTGGCCTGAGGGTTGGGCGAAGTTCTGGAGCGTGGTGGTCAGCATCCTGATCTACGCGACAGTCATCACCACGATCGGTTCCGGGCTCTCCTACGTCTTGCGTGTCCGCCGCATCCTGGCGGAGGTCGATCGCTAATGGCCCTGCGCCTGGCGGACTTGGACCCGTCCCTTTGCCGGGCGCTTGTTGGGGCCACTGGATCCTTGGCGGGGGCGCTGCTCGCTTGGAGCTTGGCGCAACAAGAGTTCTACCTGCTGTGGACCTTGAGTAGCGCGTCGTTGTTGTTCCTGCTCGGCCGCAGGTTTCCGGCCACGGAGGGCACAGCGCGCGGCGCCGCCTGGCTTTGCGGGACACTGCTGCGCAACTCTGCGGGACTTTTGCTGACTGTCGCGTGGCTGCAGGGACCTAGCCTGCTCAGCTTGATCACCGCCTTTTGGGCCTTTCGACTCTTCGCGGAGTTGCGCCCGGCGGGACTCGCATTTTTGAATGGCCGTGAGGGTGGAATCTGGTCGCGGATGGCCGATCTTTCGCCTGGCCTTTGGGCCTTCTTCGTGGTGATGCTCCCTTTGCGAATGTGGGTGGAGGCGCCCTGGCAGGCCTCCGCCGGCGTTCACTAGCAGGGATCCCCAAATCGCAATGGAATCGGGAGTTCGCTGGAGGGCTCTGACAACATGTCGCTGAGAGTAAAATTCACCCTTGTGATGTTCGTGTCCCTGGCCCTCGTGATGCTGGGGGCGAGCTTCATGTTGGGCAAGCGCGCCACGGAGATCTCTGGGGCCGAAGCCGAACAACGCATCGCCGCTGCTATGGAGTTGACCCTGGCCGAGGGCGGCATGGGAAACTTCAAGCAGGTCGGTCGCGACGCCAAGAGCATCCCCGGCACCAACGTCAACCGCTTCGCTGTGCGCTACGGCATCTTGGAAGGCCGCGACGATCGCGCCCAGGCCTATCAAGCGCACGGGGAGAAGGAAGGGCAGTCCATGCACCTGCTCGTTCCAGACGACGAGGGCATTCGTTCGGGCAGCGGGTTGAATCAGCTGATCCTGGCCGTGACCGTGCTCGTGATCGGCGTGGGCGCGGTGGTCTCTTTCCTGATCGCGAACTCGGTGGCCACGCCGATCGAAGTCTTGGTAGACGACGTGCGTCAAATCGCCCGGGGCAACTTGGCTCACCGCACGCGGGTGCGCAGTGGCGGCGAACTGCTGGCCCTTGGCCGCGAGATCGACAAGATGGCCGCTTCCCTCAAGGAAGGTCAGGCGACGGAGCTCGAGCTAGCCGCCCGCGATCGCGAGATGGAGGTCGCCACGGAAGTGCGCGAGTCCTTGATCCCGGAGGGCATGCCGCAACTCGAAGGCTACGACTTGGAAGCCTTGCAAGCAGTCTGCCCGACCCCCGGCGGGGACTTCTTCGACGTGCACGAGTACGAAGACGGTCGCCTCGGCATGCTGATCTGTGAAGTGAACGGTGAAGGAGTTCCCGGCGCGCTTGTGGGAGCTACCTCCCGCGCTTACCTAAGTTCCCTTCTGCCGCGCGCCGCCAGTGCGGAAGAGGGCCTGCGGGATGTGAACCGCGCTCTTTCGAAGGGCTTGCGCCGTGGCATGTGCATCTCCGTGATCTACGCCTTGCTCGAGCCCAAGACTGGCGACGTGGAAATGCTCTGCGCCGGTCACAAGGTTCCGATCCTGCACTACGTTGGCGCGGAGAAAAAGATGATCAAGATGCAAGCGGAAGGCCTGGCGCTGGGGCTCGACAAGGGACCGGTGTTCGACCGTCGCTTGGCCTCGCGCAAGTTCAACATGGCCAAGGGGGATCGCATCGTGCTCGCGAACTCGGGTCCGATCCGCGTGCACAACTCCGCTGGGGTGGAGTACGGCGAAGAGAAGTTCTATCGGCTCGCCATGAAAGGCGCTGCCGAGTGCAGCGAAGAATTGCTCGGCTTGCTGGAAGGCGCGCTGGATGCCTTCGCCGACCCCGAAGACTTTCCCCACGACATTTCCGTCATCACCATTCGCCGGGAAGCTTGAGCCCTGACTCTCCATGGAAATCACCGCCTTTCAGAAACTGATCGAACAACTCTACCTCGACCGCGATTCCGCACGAGGCCTCGAAGGAACGCACATGTGGTTCTGCGAAGAAGTGGGGGAGTTGACCCGCGCCCTGCGTCGCGGGCATCAAGAGGAGTTGGAGGGCGAGTTCGCCGACGTCTTGGCTTGGCTCTCGACCTTGGCCTCCATGTCGGGCATCGACCTGGAAGCGGCCGCCATGAAGAAGTACGCGAAGGGCTGCCCGCGCTGCGAATCGACCCCCTGCGCGTGCGCTTAGGCGTTCGCATGGCTTGAGGCGTTTCCGTGACCACCGGCTCCCAGCATCCAGGCTCCCCGCATTTGCCGGGGATGGAGCCGGCACAAGCCGAGGGCCAGGGGTCGGCTTCCAAGCAGAAGGCCTCGAAGGCGACTAGCTCCAGGTCCAAGCGCTCCACGCAAGCGGAACGCAAACCCCCGGTCGAACTCAGCGGGCGCTACGTCAAGGTCGCCTTGCGCAAACCCTTGCGCGTGGAGTTCACCTACGCCCTGCCGAAGGAGTTCGAGCACGTCCTGCCCGGCATGCGCGTGGCCGTGCCCTTCGGCCCGCGCCGGGAAGTTGGCGTCGTTGTCGCGCTAACGGACGAGTGCGACCTCGAAGCGAAACGCGTGCGCAGCGTGACCCGCGTGCTCGACGAGGAACCGATCGTCGACCCAGCGCTCTTGGAGTTGACCCGCTGGATCGCTGGCTACTACGCATGCTCCTGGGGCGAAGCGTTGGGCGCGGTCTTGCCGGCCTCCCTCAAGCGTGAAAAGGGTTCGCGCAAGAAGCTGATGATCTCGGCGCGCGTGGGCATCGGCGCTGAACAGCTCGCGGAAGTCATCGAGCGCTTTCCCAAACAGCACCGCTTGCTGCGCACCCTGATCGAAATGGGCGAGCCCGTGGAGCTCAAGCAGATCACCCGCCAGCTCAACGTGTCCGACGCCCCCGCCCGTTCCCTGGAGCGCCGCGAATGGGTCAGGATCGAGAAGGTGGACAGTGAACCGGACCCCTTGCTCACCGGCAAGAACTCCCGGGGCCGACCGGATAGCCTGGGCGCCGAGCAAGTGATCGCCATTGAAGCCATCGCCCAACAGGTAGAGGCCGGGGAGTACGGCACGTTCCTTTTGCAGGGCGTGACCGGCAGCGGCAAGACCGAAGTGTACTTGCAGGCGATCGAACGCTGCCTAGCCGCTGGTCGTGGCGCAATCGTCCTCGTGCCGGAGATTGCGCTGACTCCTCAAACGGTCAGCTGGTTCCAATCCCGCTTCGGTGACGTGGCGGTCATGCATTCGCGCATGACTGATGCCCAGCGTTTGCACACTTGGCAGCGGGTGCGTCGCGCGGAACTGAACGTGGTGGTCGGTGCGCGCTCAGCAGTTTTTGCGCCGGTTCAAAACCTCGGCATCATCGTGGTGGACGAAGAGCACGAGCCGTCCTTCAAGCAGGGCAACGTTCCGCGTTACAGCGCCCGGGACGTGGCGGTCGTGCGTTCGAAAAAGTGCAAGGCCGTTTGCGTGCTGGGATCCGCGACGCCCTCCATGGAATCCTGGCACAACGCAAACCAAGGGCGTTACACGCGCTTGTGGTTGACCCAACGGGTCGGCCAAGGGGAGATGCCCAAGGTCGAGATCGTGGACATGGCTCAAGAGAAGGCCAAGGACGACGGACCCAAACTTTTTTCGCGCCGCTTGGAAGCCCTGCTCAAGGATCGCCTGAAGAAGTGCGAGCAATCGATCCTGTTCCTGAACCGTCGCGGCTTCTCGCCGATCCTTTGGTGTCCCGGCTGTTCCGAAACCGTCTCCTGTTCCCAGTGCGACGTGGCCTTGACCTTCCACCGCCGCATTGGACGGGCGGTCTGCCACTCTTGCTGCGAGGAAAGCGCGCCGCCCACGGCGTGTCCCTCTTGCACACGGCCGGGTTTGCGCTACTTGGGCCTCGGCAGTGAACGCATCGAAGAGTCCCTGCTCGAGCTCTTGCCCGAAGCAATCGTCGCTCGCATGGATTCAGACACCATGCGTCGTCCGGAGGACTATGAAAACGTGCTCGGTGCCTTCGGCCGTGGGGAAATCGATGTGCTTGTGGGTACCCAGATGATCGCGAAGGGTTTGGACTTTCCCAACGTGACCCTGGTGGGCGTGGTCTCCGCCGACAACGCCTTGCACTTGCCGGACATGCGCGCCGCCGAGCGCACCTTTCAACTCTTGGCGCAAGTCGCCGGTCGCGCTGGCCGTGGCGAAGTGGAAGGTCGCATCATCGTTCAAACCCAAAGCCCCGATCACCCCGCCATCCTGCTCGCCGCCAAACACGACTTCGAATCCTTCGCCAAGACCGAGATCGAATTGCGCGAGGAACTCAGCTACCCGCCCTACGGCCGCTTGATCCGCGCCGTGTTCGAGGACAAGGACGAAGAGATCGTCAAGCAAGCCGCCCAAGCTTGCGCCGACATCCTACGCGAACACGTCTCCCCCGCGGACGCCCTGATCCTCGGCCCGGCGCCTGCTTCCATGGCCCAACTGCGCGGCCGCTACCGCCACCACTTCCTGATCAAAGCTCCGGACTGGAACGACGGTCTCGTCAAAGCCCGCACGATCCTCCAACAGTTCTCTGACGAACACCCACGCCCGCGCCTTGTGATCGACGTGGACCCGGTGTCGATGCTTTAGAGTGCGCAGCTCGCGCTGAATCTCAGGTGGCCTTCGTGCGGCTGGAGCCCGTAGCAGTGTCGTTGCCCATCGGCGAGCATGAAGGGTCCTGAGAAGAAAGAGCACCCGCCCACTCACCAAGCTGGCAAACTCTCTTTTCAACTCTCTCGCACTCGACCTACGCCATGTCTCGCACCAAATCGGCAAGCTTGCTTGCACTTCTCTTCTGCTCCGTTTCGTTGACCGTCGGCAATTCGATTGCCCAACCCGCGAGCGTCAACGCGCAAGAATCTCCCAGTGTCAAGACGCTCCCTTCGAAGCGGCTTGCGAAGAGTCTGAAAGCCCTTCGCAGCTCGGATCACCCAAAGCGCGTACGTGCCGTCGGTGAACTTGCGGATCTCGGGCCGGGCGCCCTGCCGGCCTTGGCGGCGGCCCACGCAGAAGCGGCGACTGCGGGAATCAACGGCTATCAAAGCATGATCGGCGCGGCTCGCTCGCGCATCGCGCTCGAGCATCCAGAGTCCGTCCCCTTCCTCCTCGAGGACTTGTTGTCACCATTGCCGAATGTGGGGCCTGCGGCGGTGCACATGCTCGGCCTTGCCCCCGCTGAAGTGTTGCCAGTCCTTCTCGAGCGTCTCGATCATATGGACAACGCGGTTCGGGAAGGGGTCGTGACTGCCATTGGCTTGCACGGGTCAGATGCCGTGGTCGCTATTCCAAAACTGATAGAACTGCTCGATAACGACTCGGCCGAGTACGTACGCTGGCGAGCCGTTTGGGCCCTTGGAATGATCGAACCGGATCAGCCGGATGTGGTTGCGGCAGTTCGACGAGCTCTCAGGGACGATGCGGCCAGCGTGAGATTCACCGCGCTCTGGGTGATGACTCGCCAAGGGGCGGCGGGCTTAGCAGGGTTGATCCAAGCCTTGGATAGCGACGAACTCCGTCCGGCTGCGAGCCCACTCCTGGCACGATTGGGCAACCAGGCCAATACCCTGGTGCTGAAGCGCCTAGAGGACGATGTAGAGCCGGAGGTTCTTGTTCACTGCCTTCGAATCATCGGAGCTGTTGGAGCCGGCGATGATGCGAGTCGCCAGGTCGTGCTTTCCCACTTGCGGCATGAGTCCAAGGAACTCCGTTCGGAGGCCTTGCTTGCTCTGCCAGGTAGCCTTGAAGACCCAGCGAGCATTCTCCCGTTCTTGTCCACGGGGCTTGCCGATGACGCACCCTCTGTACGAGTCACGGCTGCGGAAGTTGCCAGCACGCTCGGGACAGCCGCTGTGTCGCTTGCCCCTGAGTTGCTTGGTGCTTGGCGCGCCGCTGCGAAGGAAGAGTTATCAACCGAGGCCTTCGCCCACGCGTTGATCGAATCAGAAGCCACCGGACCGGAGCTTCTGGAGGCCCTTCTTGATCTTGCGGAGGACGACGAGACGAAAGGAGATACGACGGCTTCCGTCGTGCTGTTTCGGACTCCAGAAGAAACCTATGACGCAGTGAGCAATCGGCTCGGGACCGTAGACGAGGGCAAGTTATCCGCCTATTGCATGATTCTCGGCGGACTTGGCTGTCGCGGAGTACCCGAGTTGATCGACCTATCGGAGAACGAGAGCTCGGAGGTTCGCGGCAGGGCAATCCGTGCACTTGGCCTGACCGCTTGTTCGGAACCGGAAGTGCTGGAAGTCCTACGAACAGCTTGGAGGGACCCCGACATGCAATCCGATGTTGCCTTTGCCTTGCTATGGTTGGGTGAGGAGGAAGGTGGTCTGCGCGAGGCTGCCTTGCGGAGCCTTGATGAACTCAGTCGGGGCACTCAGGCCATGATCATTCGAGGCTTGGCGAGCTTCAATCCCGATGCGCCGGGGTTGCTGACGAAAATCGCGAGCCTTGCGCTCACCTCTAGATCCGGGGAAATAAGGCTCGCAGCCACCGCGGCGCTTGGAGCCGGGACTCAAGGGCGCGCGCAGCGTGTCGATACACTGCGTTCCGTTCTGGGCCAAAGGGGGCAGTACCGTCGGAGGTCCGATCAGACCCCCTATGATCAATTGAAGACTAGCGCGAGCACCATCAAGATTCAGTCCGCTGCGATCCTGGCCCTTCGGGAGCTTGGCGACCCGAGTACAAAAACGATGGAGGTGGTGGCTGTGCACACCAGGCATCCACACGCCTCGGTTCGAGTGCTGGCGGCCAGCACCCTGAAGGACTTCGGTGAATCGGCAGCTTTCACGTCGATCGAGATGTCAGGGCACTTCCAAAGCGATCACTACGCTGTGCGTGCTGCCAGCTTGCTAGCGACAAATTCCTTTGGGCCTGGAATCGAGGACATCACCACCAGTCTTGGCATTGGGGTCACCGACGCCAATGGCGAGCTTGCGCATTTGGCAGGGGTCTCCCTTTCCCACATTGGTCCGGCCTCCCGCTTGGTTCTCGCCGACATCTTGTTCGCACTGCTGTATGAAGACTTCAACCCCGTCATGTGGACCCGCGACAGACAGGATGGGGCGCTAGCTCCGGGTGTCTGGGTGACAAAATCCCTCGAGCAGAGCTTTCCTGCCACGCGTTGCTTGATGGCTACTCTTCTCGGCGAGATCGGAGCGGCTCACCCCGAAGACGCCGAGATCATCCGTCCGTTTCTGAAGCGCACATCCATGGACCCTGATCAAGAGCTCGCCGCCGCATCTCGTGCGGCGTTGGATCGCTTCTAGGGCGCTGGTGTGTCGCTGAGCTTGGGAGTGCGGAGACTGGCACCCAGGCGATTTGACGAGAGCTGGGGCCGTAGACTGGATCCGGCTTAAGGTGAGCATTGGGAATCATGGAGCCCCCTTCTGTTTCGGTGATGGGCAGCCGCTTCAGTGTCCCGGTGGAAATCTCGGACTGACAGGTGTTGGATGCGCGGGCAGCACCGGGCTCGGAGCACTCCTCGGTTTCCAAGTCTGGTACCGCGACCCGCCGGCTAGTTTCTGCGGCACTGGATTCAACACATCCAAGGCCATCGACCTTCTCTGGCTGTAAGCCGCTCATAGGCACACATGCAGGCAACGGAGCATGCACAGGCATCCGCCACTAGCTCGAACCGCGCTAGCGGCGTACATTGATCCCTCGCATGTTCCGAATCCAGTCGGGATTCCCCTCGCTCCCTCGCTAAGGATCGAATGAAGAAAC
>CALCXM010000169.1 GCA_937905825.1 uncultured bacterium | reverse complement strand
CCAAAGCGCTGCCCAAAGCGCTGCCTCATGCGTCTGGCAGTGGCTATCCAACGAACCGCTCGGTTTCCCCCGAAAGCCCTCGAAAAGAACCCTATTTGCGAAGTTCATGGCACCCAGGTGGCCATTTCAATTGACTGGCCAGGGGCTCGGTGGAACCATCCACCGCAGTGAATGATCCAGTCGGTATCAGTGTGATCGTGCCCAACTACAACGGCTCGAAAATCCTCAGGCAATACCTGCCCTTTGCGGTGGCTGCCTGCGAGGCGTACGGCGGCCCCAGTGAAATTGTCGTTTCGGACGACGCCTCCACGGACGACAGCGAAGCCGTGGTTGAGTCGTTCCCACTCTGTCGCTTTGTGCGCCGTGCAGAGAACGGCGGGTTCTCGGCCAACTGCAACTTTGGCGCGGAGCACGCGAAGCACCCGGTGCTCTGCTTCTTGAACAGCGATGCCAAGATCGGCCCCGAATTCTTGGTCCACGCCGCCCAGCACTTCGCCGATGAAAACTGCTTTGCAGTCACTCCCCTTGGGCGAACGGTCGCGGGCAATCATGTCGCGGATCAAGCCCTGTTCATGTCCTGGGGCGCTGGAAAAATGCGCCACGCGACAATGTTGAGCGCCGAGGAGTTGGAAGCCGCCAACTACTCCCCCCCGCACTTGTGCAGCCGCGTTCAGGGCGCCTACTTCCTGGTCGCCCGCAAGAAGTTCGACCAGCTCGGCGGTTTTGATCCGGTCTACAGCCCCTACTACTGGGAAGAAACCGACATCAGCTACCGCGCCTTGAAGCTCGGCTGGCACATCGTCTACGAGCCCCTGTGTGAAGCCTGGCACGAGCACAGCACCACCATCTCGCAGCACAGCAATCGCATTCGCAGGGTCGGCCGCCGCAAACGCAGCCAGATTGTCTTCCACTTGGTCAACATGCATGATCGGCGGCTGTTGACTCAGTTCGTGGTCGTGACGCTCCTGAACCTCTTGACTCTCAAGCCCAGTCGGCTCTACGCGTTCGCTTCCTGCCTCATGCGCAGTACGCAAATCCTACGCAGCCGGCGACGTGCCAAACGAGAAGCCATTCGCAGCGACAAAGACGTCATCGATTGGGGACAAGAGCGGATCACGAACTGCTCCAAGTGAGCTCTGGGCCTTGGTCCGCAGACTGCGATTGAGCTGAGTCCGAGCGCTCTACGTCCAGTCCGGATCACGATGGTTGGCACGCGAACTCAACGGGGGCTGGATGCTGGATTGCCCATGAGCGCACCTGACCCGGGCTGGGAATCGGTTGTTGCACGCCATTCGGAAAGCAGCGAAACCTGCTTGGCGGTTGCGGGTTCTGGGGGCCGATCGGAAACCCTTCCGCCCCCGCCCCAACAACCATGTGGAAACTCATCTCGTCCCTCGTCCAAATTGCAGCGCTGCTCGTTTGCGGCCTCGCCAGCGGTCTGTGGGCACTACAACAACTGTCTGGAGAAGCCGGGCTGACGGAAGTCGGCGACGACGAAGTGGCTGTCCTGTACAACCAGTGGAGTGACTCCGCCGTGGAAGTCGACGCCCCCGGAACCGAAGTGTTCCTGCCCTTTGTCGAACGGGTCTACGTCATGAAGCGCTCCCCCGCTCCGCTCTTGCTGGGGGGCAAGACTGGAGAGGCACAAGAGAAGCAACCCGTAGAGGACGAGGCGCTCGCAGCTGAACTGCGCCTCAGGACGTCCGATGGATCTTTGGTGCACTTCGGCGCCGTCACCATTCGGACGAGCTTGCTCCCGGGCCAGGCTCGCGCGGCACTGGAGGATCGCAGCGGTCGCGCACAACCCAACAACGACATGGTCGAGGCCTACTTGCGCTCCATCGCGCAAGACGAATACGGCCGCTATCCCGCCGAGGACTTGCTGCGCGGGGAAAATCAAGTGTTGGCCCGAACGCGCACCCTCAGTCGCTTGCGGGCAGCCCTCGCTCCCCATGGCATCGAGGTGGAGCTGGCGATGCCCGACTTGCAGTTCGACCCCTCCTACGAAAAGTCCCTCGAAGATCGCCGGCTCGCTTACCAAGAAGTGGAACGCTTGAAAGCCGAGTTTCACCAACTCGAAGCGGAGCGCAGCCAGCGTCTCGCGGCCCTCGAGAAAGAGAAGTTGATCGAGATGAATCAGATGAAGATCCAGATTCGCGAATACCTCGCCACAATCGAGTCCACCGGCAGAACGCGACGCACGGCCGCTGTCCAGTACCAACAAAACCGGCGGGCAGAGGCCACGAATCGCAAGTATCAACTCGATGGGCAAGCGCTCAGTTTGGCCCAGGAGATCGCCCTGCGCGCGGAAGTCTTTCGCCAGGAAGTCGAGCCCCTGCAAGCCGCCGGCGGGGCCCTAGCCCGCGAAGCCTGGATCGCAGGACTCAAGCAGACGCCCCTCCGCATGCAACCCGTCCGGAACCGGGACGACAAAAGCCCACAACAGAACTCCCAGTGAGGTCCACGCAATGAGCTCTACCGAAGAAGAACAAGCACCTCAGCATCCCAAGCCCTCCGCGACGACAGAACGCCGCTGGGCCCGCCTCTGGAAAGCCATGGGCGAGATGACCAGGCACGCTTGGATTGGCGCGCGCGAGCTTGCCCGCAACACACGCCTGCGAATCGTCGCGATCTGGATCCATCCCCAGGCCCTGGCCCTGCGAGCTAGGCTGCGCCGCACAGGTCAATCCGCTCGTGCACTTGGTGCAGCTGTTATGCCGCGCCTCAAGCGCAGCCTGCGGCAGACCGTCTTGCTCGGGGGAGCGTGCGCACTGATCATCGCCCTGGTGCTTGGTCTCGGACGTTTTAGCCTGCGGGCAATTCCAGCCGGGCAGGTCGGCGTGCGTTACAGCAAGTGGAGTGGTGAAGGGGTTTCGATGACGGACTTCGGTCCAGGCCTGCACCTGAGCTTGCCCGGTGTGCACAAATGGTATGAGCTGCCTTCTGGTTCGGAGACCCTGTCCTGGCGCCCCGATCAGGAGGATGGCTTGCTCAACGTTCGCACATCGGATGGAACTTCTGTTCAACTCGCCCTGACCATCCCCTACTCGATCGTCGAGAACGAAGCTCACTTGCTGATGGCCAAGGGTCTGCGCTCCACCTTTCGGGAGCAGGCGCGAGCCTTGGCGGAGCAAGTCCTTGGGAACGACCTGGGCACACTGAGCAGTGAGGATTACTCGCAGACGGAGGTTCGCTCCGCGCTTTCCGAGCAGTCTCTCACGAGCTTGAACAAGGCCCTGGCGGGGATCCATTTGCGGGCGGAGGCCATCTTGGTGGAGTCCGTTTCCTTTTCGCCGGCCTTCGAAAAGAAGCTCGTCGAGACCCAGCGGGAGCGTCAACGCAGCCGTGTTCTGATCGCCAGGCAACTCGAGGATCAAGAACAGCAGACGATCCTGAGACGGCGCAGTGCAATTGATCGTGAGCTATTGGATCGGCGCATCGAGCTCGACGTCGAGATCGAATCCGTGCGCGCCGCGGGCCAAGCGCAAGCCGCCGAGCGAGTGCGTGAAGTGAGCAAGGCCGAGAACGAACTGCGCGCGGATGCAGATCGAGACTACGAACTGTTGATCGCTGAAGGAGAGGCCGCCTTGGCGCAAACCAAGCAAGAGGAGGCACGCTTCCGGGGCCAGATCTTGGCGGGGCCCGGCGGACCGGAATACCTGGCCTTGGAGGCTGCGCGCTCCACTCGCTTCAAAGACGTCTTGATGGATTCCAACGACCCGCGCGTGCCCAACCCGCTCAACCTCGATCTGATGCTCGGGCTGTTTGGCCTAGTCCAGAGTCCGGAGAACGCGCCGCAGTGAACGAATGTGGCCAGCCGAGTTCGTTCGAAAACCATACCGGCTTCAGCCGGTTCGCCTGTGACCCAAGGCTTCGCCCCTGCCGGCGATCCATGCGCTGCAGGTCTCGATCAAATCGATCTTGTCAATTGGCTTGGACAGGAAATCGTCGCAACCCGCATCCATGCACTTCTCTCGGTCCCCGGACATAGCGTTCGCGGTCAAGGCCACGATAGGAAGCTCGCGGATCCCGGCCGCGCGGATTTGTTGGGTCGCGCCGTACCCATCGAGGACGGGCATCTGCATGTCCATCAGGACCAAGTCAGGGCACTCAGGAGAATCGTGCAGTTCCAGAATCAAGTCCACCGCCTCGGCTCCGTTCACTGCGCTCAAGACACTCGCCCCAGCACGTTCCAGGTGAATCGATACCAAGCGCATGTTGACCGGCGTGTCCTCAGCGATCAGCACGAGAGCTCCCTCGAGGGGACGGTTTGATTCCGCTTTGCTCGCAGCGGAGGGTTCATCGGACCTCCTGCCAGCAGCCCGCGCCTGCTCGGAATCAAGCAGTTGATCGTTGTCCACTTGACCGGTGGCCACACGGAAGGCAAAGGCACTGCCTTTCCCAGGTTCGGAAGTTACGCGAATCTCGCCACCCAACATTTTCGCCAGGGAGTTTGAGATTCGCAGGCCAATTCCCGTACCGCCAAATTTGCGTGTGGTGGAGCCGTCGGCCTGCACGAAGGCATCGAATTGCAGCAGGCGCCGCACTTGCTCGGAGCTGAGCCCGATGCCCGTGTCGACCACTTCAAAATCCATGGAGCAGTCTTCCTTGTCGTAGCTGACGCGGACAGACACGGACCCTTGCTTCGTGAACTTGATCGCGTTGCCGACTAGGTTCAGCAGGATTTGGCGCAAGCGCGTTGGATCGCTTTCGATGGCGCGCGGAATCGGCGTCAGGTACTCAGCACTCAGGGCGACTCCCTGTTCGTTGGCCTTTGACTGCACCAGTTCCAGGACCCCTTCCACCACCAAGGCGGGGTCGGTCTCGATGTGCTCCGTGGTCATCATTCCCGCGTCGATCTTCGACAAGTCGAGGATGTCGTTGATGATCGCGAGCAAGTGGTTTCCATTGCTGCGGATCGTCTGCATGACCTCCAGGGAGCGCTCGCGGTTCACGGGATTGCCCGCCTCATCCACCAACAAGTCTGCGTAGCCCAGGATCGCCGTCATGGGGGTCCGGATCTCGTGGCTCATGTTCGCCAGGAACTCGCTCTTGGCTTGGTTGGCCGCTTCAGCTCGTTCCGTGGCGAGGTGATTCTCTTGCACGTCGAGGTGCACGCCAATCAGGCGCGTGGGCGCACCTAGGTGGTCCCTTTCCACCACTTCCCCAACGTCCCTAATCCATGAGTACGAACCGTCCTTGCGCAGCAGGCGATGTTCGTTGCTGTAGACCGCCGCGCGCCCCTGTATGTGCTCTTCGATGTCCGCCATGGCACTCTCAATGTCATCCGGATGACAGAGGTGTTTCCAGGTGTCCAGGCACATCTTGAGCTCCCCCGGCTCGTACCCGAGCATCGTGTAGAAGGTGTCGCTAAAGAAGGTCTCTCCGGTCGTCACGTTCCAATCCCACAAGCCAATCTGTGCGGCACGCATGGCCAGCGAGAGACGGCTCTCCGCCTGGCGCTGATCGTGAATGTTTGTGATGGACCCGGACAACCAAACCGCAGTTCCCTCAGCGTCCCGGCGACAGTGGCCGCGGGCACGGAACCAGAGGTACTCTCCGGAAGCCATGCGGCTGCGGTACTGAACATCCAGCGGTACGTTCGCCTGCATGGTCGCTTCCACCGCAATGAGTAGCTCTTCGCGGTCTTCAGGGTGCATGCCCGAAGTCCAAGCGTCCCAAGTCGGCTCGAATTCGTGGTACCTCTCCGGCGTGTAGCCCAGATGACTCTTGAACCGATCGGAGTACCAGACATAGGCCGTGGCCGGGTCGTAGTCCCAAAGTCCGTCGGAGGACCCTTCGGTCGCTCGCTCGAACCTCTGCTGCAGCTCGATTAGGTCCGCACGAGCTTGCTCGAGCGCGGTGATGTCCGTTGCGATGGCAACCAGGCGATCGTATTCACCGGAAGGTCCGCGCAGGGGGATCTTGTCCGTTCGAACTTTACGCGCGCCGCTGAACTGCGTTTCGTGAACCTCAATGATGCCCAGCTTCGGCGTACGTGAGGTGAGCACTTCCAAGTCGTCCCGCAGAAACTCCGCTGCGGCGCTCTCCGGAAAGAAGTCCGAGGTCGCGCGGCCCCTGATCTGGGTACGTGGAATGCCGATGGACTCCGCAGCCATCTTGTTGAGTTCGAGGATCGTGTTCTTGTCGTCCTTGTAATAGACGAACCCGGGAACCGCGTCCAAGATCCCCTGCAACTCCCAGAGGTGATCGCTCAGGCCTTGTTCAACACGCTGATTCGTCTCCTGGGCACTGGCCAAGGCCGCCTGATCCCTGCGACTTCCCCTAAGCAGGCTGAGCACAGTAGCGATGGATCCGATGAACCCGAGTGTGCTGATCGCCCAGGGGATGAATTGCATCAGAGCGGACAGGGTGCGCCCGGAGTCGGACGTGGAGAGTGCGCCAGGTTCGCGCTGCACGAAGAGTAAGCCCACAACCAGACATGCCAGGGAGCCGATGAATAGAAAGCCAATGCTCTTGGAACTCCGAGGAGTTGGCATTGGATCTGGCTTGCCTTGGGGACCGGTGTGCATGGAATTCACGAGTGGCTGGGTTGGATGCAGCGCTACCTGTGCGGGTCTGGCGCTCCGCATGGGACCCCCAGCGAGAGTGGAGACGGGCGTCCAAGGGAATGGATCGGGCACTCCATCGGGGAACATGAGGTCGAATCGGGTATAACCCCTAGTCCGGCAGTCCGACCCCCACCAAACGGCCCCCAGAGGCCTGTTTGAGGCAGGGTTAGGAGCAATCTGCATTCTCGATCCCAGGGGAGCCAGCCGAGCGAGCGGAGAGCTGTGCTAGGTTGAGACCCCTCGTCCCCGCCAGTGGGTCGCCAGCGAAACAACGCCATGAGAGACCTACTTGCCCTTCCGATCAGCAGCTTGATTCTCGCGGCGTGCGCTTGGGCGCAACCCCAGGGACACAGCTTCGAAATGCGCGCCTCGAATGGATTGCCTGGGGATGAGTTTGGCAAGGCCGTCGCTCTCGACGGGAGCTCGATCCTCGTCGGCACCTGGCAAAGCGACACCCATGGCACGAGCTCCGGCACCGCCTACATCTTCGATGCGCAGACCGGTGAACAGCTGGCTCAACTCGCCCCGAGCAACCCCGCCGCCTTCGACGCCTTCGGCGCGGCGGTGGACATCCAAGGGGATCGGCTGGTCGTCGGCTCGCCGCTTTCCCTCTACGGCAGTGCGGATGTCTTCGTGCGCTCGGGGGATGCTTGGGTTCAAGAAGCGCGCTTTGCCGCGTTCGACGGAGCGCCCTTCGACAACTTTGGCTACTCCGTCGCGATCGACGGAGACACAGCCGCCATCGGGTCCTTTCGGGACGACGACAACGGGAACTCTTCGGGATCGGTGTACGTCTACCGTCGCACCGCCAGCAGCTGGACCTTGGAAGCCAAGCTGATCTCCAGCGATGGTCAGGAGCAGGATTGGTTTGGCACTTCTCTTGCTCTTGTGGGCAACACCTTGTTGATCGGCGCGCCTTCCGTCGACACGAGCGTCGCGAATCGTTCGGGGGCCGTTTATGTTTTCGTTCGCAGCGGAACCCTGTGGACCGAAGCTAGCAAGTTGGTGCCCGCTGCGGCTTCGCCCCTGGACTACATCGGTTACTCGGTGGACCTTGCGGGCAGTCTCGCTGTGCTAGGCGCGCCAACGACCGACTTCGCGGGAGCGGACTCCGGGGCCAGCTACGTGTTCGCTCGCACCTCTAGTGGCTGGGTTGAACAGGCCAGGCTGTTGCCCTCCGATGGAGCCGGGGAGGACATGTTCGGGCTTTCCGTTGCGACCGACGGCGCGCGCGTCTTGATCGGCGCCAATGGACACAACGCCCAAGGGAACAATTCTGGAGCGACTTATGAGTTCGTCAACACCGGCACGCAGTGGGTCGAGTCGCGTAAGTTGCTTGCGGGGGACGGAGTCGCCGGGGACAACTTCGGTGTCTCTGTGGCCATTCACGGGGACGCGGCCGTGATCGGTGCGAGCTGGACCGATGATCAAGGAGCGCAAAGTGGCTCGGCCTATGCCTTTGACCTCTCGACCCCGGGCAGCGCGTTTTGTTTTGGCGCTGGCCTTGGAACGACTTGCCCCTGTGCGGCGGGCGGGGCCCATGACTCGGGCTGTGCAAACGCTTCAAACGCGGGTGGCGCGCGGCTTAGCGCCGCGGGCCAGGCGTCAATGGCACTGGACGATTTTCGCCTGCACGTCTCCGGGTTACCGAGCGCAGCTCCCGCCCTCGTTTTGCAAGGATCCCGACAAGTTGCCGGTGGACTCGGCTTGCCCGCGGGCAATGGGTTGCTGTGCACCACAGGTCAGGTCATGCGTTCCCAGGTTCAAGCCAGTCCGAGCGGCACGCTGACCTTTGAGCACGTTCACGGCGCGCCGTTCGGCCAGGTCAGCTACGGGCACGGGGCTCGGGCCAACTATCAAGTGATGTACCGGGACGTTAGCAATCCGTGCTCGGCGCAGCAGATCAACTTCAGCAACGGGTGGACGGTGAACTGGACGCTGTAGTCGAGCCCGAGCGCGCTCCGGCGAGTTTCCCGTGCGACGGAGAATGCGGGAGGGGGCCGGCTCGCACCGATCCCCTCCCACTCCGCAATCAAGGGTTCTCCTCGGGCCTAGATCCTTTCCCCCGAAAGAACCCACGTCCTGCGACTCCAAGGGTCCCTTCTCGCGGTCCAAGTCTTCCAGTCGCCGATGCGGTTACGAGTGCGATGCACCTGCGTCACGGAAGCTTGCGATCCCTGAGTCTGCACACCGGACTCCAAGGCTGGAGATCCAGCGCACACGCGCCAGGGGTCAATCGGGGATTGGATTCGCATCTGGGGGTATGTGTCCGCACACCCCCAGATAGTTGACACGAGTTTGAAAAAACTTTGAGAACCGTCGGTTGTTGCGAAGTGTCGCCTTGGCGCGTCTACCCTCGTTCGCGGCGTTGGGATCAGAAGTCCAGGTTCACGCGAGTCACCTCTCCGGGGAGTAGGTGCACGCTTGTGGTCACGCTTGCGCCGCCTTCCAAGTTCCCCGTGAGCTCGTAAGGTCCGGGGGGCAGGGCACCAGAGAGGTGAGTCTCTCCCAGGGGCCAGGTTTCGGTCGGGTTCCCAAGCTGCCAAGGGCTTTGCCACCATTGGCCCCTGTCCGTCCGACGTTGCAGCGGGATCGCCACGCCCAGTGAATCCCGCAGGGTCAGACGAGCCGAGTCCACCGCAGTTGACGAACCGGAGCCCGCCCCACTCAAGCTGATCTCTAGCAGACCGCTCGGCGGGATGGAGAGCTTGACCTCGATCTCCTCGCCCGGCGTGACTCGAAGCGGGACTGTTGTGACACCCGACTCCAGGCGAGCGTCCCGACCGAGTAGATTGGCGACCACCCGGTAGCTGCCCACCGGGGCTTCGATCAACTGCTCTCTTTGGGACACCTGGAGCGTGACGTTCAAGACCGGGTAGCCGGTTTCCTGTTGGACAAGTCGCAAGTCGATCCCCCCATTGACCATCAGGAAATCGAGGGCCGCCTGGGCGACACTCTCGCTCGCCAGTCCTTCTCCGAGTGGGTTTGGCGGGCTCTTTTGGAGAAAGCGGGTCCTGCGAACTCTTCGCTCCTGCTCCCCAGGAATGGACGCCTTGATCCGAATGCGCCCCAACTGGACCCCGGGCGAGGCGATCAATTCCAGCACTTGCCGATCGCTTCCAGGCGGAGCGAAGAGCGCTTGGAGTTGGCCATCGAATCCGGAGCCCGTGGCACCGACCAGGTAGTCGGAGCCTTCCAAGAGTTCGAAAAGGAACTCACCCCGGCCGATCTCCCGGCCGCGCAGAAATTTGTCCGTCGCCGTAAGTTGACCGTCTTTCCGCTCGCAGGCAACCACGATCAATTGGGTGTGAGTTGACCAGGTCGTGTTCGCCGACGAAGCCAGGCGCGTGTCAGAGATTGACTTGATCGCCCCACCACTCCACTCCCCGCCGTCTGCATCGCGCAGGCGCATGAGCAAGTGCGGGCGAGAGAGGCGCAACTCGAGCGAACTCCCGTTTGCGGGGACGCTGCCTTGCGTCAAGAGAAACGGGTAGACGCCAGTGGACCCGGGCAGACGGGCGCGCACGAAGTAGGCCCCTTCGTGCAAGGCGCTCCCGCGGAACTGCCCAAGCTTGTTGGTAGTCAACTCAGCCCGCGGACGACCAATCCCCTCTTGAATCAACAGGCTGTGAGCCTTCGCGTTCCCCCGGGGATTCCCGCTTCCATCCTCGAGACTTGCCAACTGAACGAGCAAAGGCAAGTCGGCGACCGGCTCTCCCGAGGAGTTCCTCACGCGCCCGATCAACTCGCCGACTCCGGCCAGTTGGATCATCTGGTGCTTGGGAGCCGTGTCGAGGGCCAACGCGATGTTGCGTATCGATCCGACGCCTTCATGGCCCCCGTCTGCGATGAGGTCCCCGACTCCCCCACGCTTGAGGTGCAGTTGAAAGATTCCGCCGCGCTGAGAGTAGGCATCCTGGTCGAACCCGGGGTCATCGACTTCGTCCTCCGGATCTCGCTCGACCGCATCCGGCGAGTCTCGGTAGTGGAACTCGACCTTAGCTAGAGCCCGCTGCCCGGATGCGTTGAGCACTTCCCCGCGCACGGTCAAGCCGGGCTCCGCATAGAGCTCCACTTCATAGACAAGCGGATTGTCGGCGGACTGCGCAACTGTCTCCACTCGTCTCTGATAGCCAGCGCCCGCGTGCGCGCGGACAAGATAGGATGTTCGCAGTGCCTCCAGCAAGGGCCCCTCGGGTTCGAGCTCCAAGGTGCACTCGCCGGACGCGTCCGTCTTGCCACGCAGCAGCACCTCTAGCTGGCCGCCTGCCGTATCTCGCACAATCACGAAGGGGACGTTGGGTCCGGTACGTTCTTCGGGAAACGAACGTGGCATGGAAGGACCCCAACCCAAGTTGAGAGCAACGGTCTTGACCTTGAGAAAAACAGGCTCTTCATCAAGCAGCACGGCAGGCCGCCGCGCAGAGCTCGAATCGAGTGGACGCTCTTGCTCCAAGTTGCCCGCGCTCAATGCCCGATTCTCGGGGACGCCCGCGTTCGCTGGCAGACTTCCGATCCCCTCAGTGGCCTGTTCGGTGGCTTGCTCAGCCTGCCCCGGCGCGGCACCCGACTCGGTCGACCCAGCGCCCCCGGACAAGTAGGCAAGCCCCAGCCCGAGGCAGGCGAGGAGCAGCAAGAGTACGAGTGAGCGTTGCACGAAGGAGGTTCCTGTGAGCTGGCGAGGCGGGCCCCTCAACCGCAGCCCCCCTATCTTGCGTTAGCCAGCGCAGACTTGCGAGCCAGTAGCACCACTTGCAGATCAGCGCTGAGCCTTGAGGGTCCCGGGCTTTGCGCTTCGGGGAGTGAACACGGCAAGACCCGGGTCTGCATGAACAGACGCAGCTCAAGCAGGCGAGGCACGCACAGCCCGGGCCTATTGCGCGTCTGCTGCCATCTTCACGAAGGAGCGCAAGTCCACCGCGGAGTTCCACGGTCGCGTACTTCGCTGAAGGGCGATCCGTGCTAGCCCTTTTTGTCGCAAGGTCACCAACCCAAGATTCACCAGTAGATCGATCAATGGAACCACACGGTTCGTCGCTTGCCCGGGCGTGCCGTCGGCGGCGAGGGCCTGCACGATCTCGCCAATCGAGATGTCTTGGTCCACGTAACGAAGCACAGACCGCGCGGCATCATCAATGTCAACGGTCTTCACCACTCCGCAATTCAAGTGGATCGGCACGAGGCTGAGCCCCTGCGCGAGAATGCCGTCGATTGCACGGCGCCCGTATTCCGTGCAAGAGAAGGGCGCCAGGTCCTGCTCCATGGGCGTTGCGCCGGCGGCCGAACGTCGACTCGTGTAGAACGCGTGCATGCTCGTCGAACTGCCGAGCAACTCGGCGATGTGCGCTCGATTGGCAAAGGGCAACTGCTTCACGCGGGCCACCTGCTCAGGATCGCTGAAGAACAGCAGAGGGTCGTACTCCAACGCGCAGGTCGCTCCCTGCTCATCAAAGAAATTCGTGAAACCCGCCAGCTGCAAGTCACAGCTCTTCAGCAGTCGATCAATATCGCTAAAACTGAAGGCCTGATCCTGTCCGTGAAGGTACGTGTCCACCAAGTAGGAGCTGGCCACGGGATCCTCGATCAGTTCCAACATCCCGGGCCCACCCCCGAGGACCTTCTCTCGAATCAAGGAGGACAAAGTTCCGCGCGCCACGGCAAGCTGTTCTTCCATCCCGGTTGGCTCTGGCATGAGCAGACTCAAGAGCTCTTGAATCAGGTAGACCCGGCGCCGGCCATACTTGCCATAAAGCATCAAGCCCATTCCACCGTCCGGGGCAAGCACGGATTCCAGGCGCGCCAACCCCTCGGCTGGATCGCTCAGGTGGTGCAGAACACCTACGCAGTTGATGTAATCGAACTTGCCCACATCAACGGGGTCTAGTTCGAGCAGGGAACCGTGCACCCAGGTCACGTTGCTCAGGTCGCGAGCCGCCGCACGATCTTGAGCAATGCAGAGGCTCGCTTCGCTCATGTCCAAGAACACGAACTCGGTGGGTTTGCCCCGTAGTTGTTCCCCGAGAAAAATGAGTGCGTCCCCCGTGCCCCCACCCGCGATCAGGATGCGCATGGGCTGGTCGAAATCGCGCCTACCGCCAAAGCAGTGGTGATCGATTTTTCGCAGATGATCGATCTCGGAAACGATCAAGCGCGTCGCTTCGAGTTCAGGGGGCCGGACGGGAAAGGGGTACCGTTCGTATTGGTCGCGAATCTCAGGTAGGTAGTTCTGCAAATCTAGTATTGGACGCAATCCCCGAACACGAAGCGGGGCGGGATGACGAGAAACACCGAGGTCTGAGATTAGCCAACGCTGGGGCCCGGTCCAGAGAACTTTCTTGGGGCAATGCAGCGTCCAACAGCGGAGTACGACTCGAAGTCCATCGAATGGGACGGGAGTAGCCGCTTCCTTGGGCCCGACCCCCTCGACGGTGTTCGGCAGCGAAATCCCGCCCTCCTTGGTCGGCCCAGTCGCCAGTGTCCGAAGGCAGAGCGAGATGGCCAGCGAACGGGATCAAGCAGCCCCGGACTTACTTGAGAACGATACAATCCCGTCCTCGCCACACTCTCCAACTCTACGCGCAACGATGACGGACACCTTTCTCCAGGGACTCGACCCACCCGACGAGGTCGAACTTTCGCATACCCGCTTGGGCATCGCCTCCTTCGTCCTTGGATTGGTCGGCAACTGCCTGATTTGGGGCTCGGGCCTAGTTATCGCGGGCCTCGCTGTTGCGAGCACTCAGGGCATGGATAAGGAGATTCTTGATTCGTCGATTCTCGGCGGTGGCCTTGTCATCCTTTTCGGACTCCTGTGCACCCTCGTTGGGCTTCCGCTTGGAATCGCCGGGATGTTTCAGAAAGAGCGCCGCCCGCTGTACGCGATCATCGGCCTAGGCATCTGTGCCCTGACCGTTTTTGGCGGGGCGTTCTTCGCGGTGCTCGGACTTGTGATGACCCCCACACCCGCCTGACTCGATCGACGGGCCGCTTGCCAGGGGCGGGAGCCCAGGGTGAGCCTCTTTGCGCAGCGTCACAAGCTTTGACCCTCCTCGCTTCCACTCCCTCTAGCTTGCTCAATTCATGAGTCGATTCGCCAATAGTCCCCACTCGCCGCTGGGCATCGCCTCCTTCGCGCTCGGGCTGGCGGGGAACGGCATCGTGCTATTGAGTGGCTTCGCGTCGGCGGTTCACTAGCTCCGCTTGGATCGTTGCGCGGGGACCGAACGCAAACGCTGCAAGGCTGCGCGCAGACCACAGTCACTTCCCGCGAAGCATCAAAGGCTGAACCAAACCCGCCAGCCATTTGAGAAATTGAATCCCGTCCCGCAGGGACTTCCGACGGGGTCTCGGTACCAGAACTGAAAGTTCGTCACCGAACCGATGTTCCCGACGGTCGCCATCGAAGCTCCGTTCCAGTCATTGAAGCTAGTTCCCCCCACGGAAGTGACTTGAACCTGGGAGCGCTGGCTGGCTCCGGTCGTGCAGAGTCGGCCGTCCCCCGCGGGGACGCCAAGTCCGCCCCCCGCTTCGAGATCTCCCCGAATCAAGAGGCCGGGCTTCGCGCCGTTCACGCCCGATACGTGCAGCCCGAAGCCGTTGAAGCTGACAGAAGGACAACCGAAGCCGGTCAACCTGGCGCCGCTCCCGCCGCTGTTCGCGCAACCAGATCCAAGCGCTCCAAGATTCCCACAAGGACAGAGCGCGCCCGTTCCATCCCCAAAGCAGTAAGCCGCCCCCGGGCTCCCGGAACAGAACGGGCTCTCCCAGTATCCGCTGAGCCTCATGTAGAAAGAAGAGAGCGGGTTGGCGGCACTGTACCCACCAAACCAATAGCAGCCGGGCGCCGTCGGACCATTGCCAACTTCAAATTGATCGAGCACGCCAATCCCCGTTCCAGGCCCGGGTCCCCCACCAGGAAAGAACGTGCCGTCGCCAACGCCACCGCAGACTTGGCCACTGACGGGAAAGAAGCCACTCGGGTCCCCAGCCATGATCGGGCCAGCGTCAGAACCGGTGGTTGGAATGGACTGAGTCCATGACCAACCGAAGCTGTCCGTCGTTGGGTTGTCCTCGTAGACCCCATCACAATCCGGCGAGATGCCGAAGAACGAGGAGCTATTCAGCAAACTGATGGTCACCGTCCAACACCCCAGTCCACCGCTTGCGGTCCCTGCGGGTACGTTGAGCAAACTGAATGCATAGTCCGGCTGGGGAAGCGTGCCTGTGTTGTCACAAGCGGAGTAGCAGTCCTTGAAGCCGATGTCCAAGCTGGTAACGAGCGGTTCGAACGAGCAGTAGCCGATGTAGAACTTCTCGACCTGCCAATAATCTGCCGTACCCGTCAACGAACCATTCCCCGAGGGCGAGGTCATCGACGGGATTCGACCGGAGTCCCAGACAACGTCCCCGTCGCCCATGCCGTAGTACATCCCCACGGTGCAGGTGTTGTCATAGAGGGAGTCGGGAACGGTTGCGAGCAAGCTCGAAGCTCCACGAGTCCATGTGCCGCTGGCCAAGTGATAGGTCCCGGCATCCTTCACGTCCGTGGTGATCGGCTTGGGCTGTGCTCGGGAGAGTTGAGCGGTCGCCGGGAGCGGTGAGCTGAGCGCGACGCAGGCGAGAAGCACTGGCTGGAGCATGACAGAATGACTGGGAAGGAGGGTCAAGAGCCGGGAGCAGCGAGAGCACAACAGCAAGGGCACGCGCCGCCTGTTGGGCTGAGGGTCTAGCCTAAGCGATTGACTCGATCCTGCCCCCCAAAAGGGCCGACCACGAAGTCTCCCCGAGGATTCCAGGGTTATCTCTCGGGGAGCCTCGGTGAAGCGACCCTGACAGCCCTCGACAGGGACGGGAACAGTTGGGAGCATGGGGCCATGCTCAAGCTCTTCGAAAATCCGGCTTCCGGAAACTGCTACAAGGTTCGTTTGCTCTTGCACCATCTCGGTCGTCCGCTCGAGCGCGTCTTCGTCGACGTGACACCCGGGTCCACGCGCCCCGCGGATCTGCTCGCGCTTTCCCCCACGGGGCGGGTCCCGCTGCTGCTGCTGGACGATGGAACTCCTTTGACCGAGTCCAATGCAATCCTCAACTACCTGGCGAGCGGGACCGCGTACCTGCCCGACGAGGCTCTCGAGCGCAGCCGTGTGCTGGCGTGGACATACTTCGAGCAGAATCTGCATGAACCGCACATCGCAACACGCCGCTATTGGGTTTCGCTTGTGGAGGACAGCAGCCCCCGTGCAAATCAACTCGACTTCTGGCTAGAGAACGGCAAGCGCGCCCTGGCCACGATGCAGAAGGAACTCGAGACCAACGCTTTCTTCGGCTCCGACCACTACACGATTGCCGACATCGCTCTCTTCGCCTACACCCACGTGGCCGACGAAGGCGGATTTGACCTGGGTGACTATCCGGCCATCGGTGAGTGGATGAATCGTGTGCGCGAACAACCGGGGTTCGTGCCGATGGGCTAGCCCTCACTTCACGAGGGACTCGAGCATGGTGACCCCGCCGAGACCTCCGAGGGGGATCATCAGTCCTTGAAGAATCGGGTTGCCCGTCAGGCTGGCGAAGGCCCCGTTGCGCATGTGCGTGACCTCCGCGCGGAAGCCCTTCAGTTTCTCGACCAGTTCTGCACGCCCTAGTTTTTGCTCGCACTGATGGATCTCCTGCTGGATCGCGCGCAAGGAATTGCGCCGGAGGCGTTCCGCCGAACTCCGTAAATTGAGCCCCGACCAAATCACCACGAGGAAAGCCAAGCCAATCGCGAGGGCCAGGGGCAGGTTCCAATACCAAGCGTCAAACAACTCGTAGCGGGATGCGGCGACGAGCAGAAGGATCACAAAGGGGTAAATCACAATCCGCGATTCCGCTTCCGTCACCACGCCCACGTAGCGAACTTCCCGGCATTCCTCGTAGCTCGCCGAGGCGCCCTTGTCCTCGCCTCCAAACTGTGGCTCGGACCCCATGAAGATCCTGACCATTTGCGTTCGCAGCAGAGTGGCGTCGAACACGAAGAACAAGAGGTAGGCCGCGAAACTCCAACAGGCGAGGTTCAGAATGCGATCGGTGAGGATCGCTAAATCGCCACGGGCCGGAGCCTCGGGCATGCCGAAGACCTGGTCGAGCACGATCGCTAGGCAACCGTACGCCACGCTCCAGGCGAGAGTCCGTTTCAAACGGGACCAAGTGCGTGATTGACGTTCGTAGGCCTTCCAGTCCGCGCCGCGGCCACGACCGGGCAAGCCAAACTCTTGGGTCGCGCGCGCTTGCGCCACATGCACGCGGCGCAGGGAGATGAGCAGGTACTGCACGCACAAGTACATCGCGATCACACGAATCGCTTCCGTGGGCCAAATGCTGATGCCTTGGAACAAAGCGATCGGTTCGGCACTGAGTTCCGCCAGAATCCCAACCACACCTAATAGGGAGGTGAACAGGCCCAGATTCAGCAGCTGCAGTTCCCGCGAGTGCTTCAGGATCCAGTCCAAGCCATCCCCACTCTTTCCGTTCAGTGCGTGCGGATCCAGTGCTTGGTTGAGCCAATCATCCAGATAGGGAATCACCTTGAAGGGTCGACGGCGACGCAGCCCGAGGGCAATCATCCCCATGGCGAAGAGTCCCAGCCCAAGAGCCAGGATCCCGATGGAGGCCTTCCTGGTGGCCTTTCGAATGCGCTGCTGCCGCGCTCCCCAGGAGTAGGCTCCGGGGCCGTAGCCCTTGTACAACTCGTCTGGATTCCGTGTGGGAGGCAGGCGCGTCGCCCCGTGGCTGCCAATTTCATAGAGCGAGAGATCCGCGTGCACGGGGACCATCGTCTTCCCCTCTTGCTGCTGCTTGAAACCGGGCTGTCGGGCACGCTCGGTGGACGCGGGCACCTGACTGGCATCCCGCAGGACATCAGCGTTCGCCTTGCTCGCATCCTCATCTGCCGTCCAATTCAGGGCCCGCCGACAAGCTGCGAAGACCGAGCTCGTGTAGGCATTGCGGAAGGGCGCCGTCGAAGCCTGGGACTCCTTCTGAAACAGCCCGTAGGAAGAGGCCACCACCAAGTTTCGCGTCCACTGAATTTGAGATGGGTGGGCGAAGCGCGCGTCCAAGTCCGTCGTGAAGAAAAGCACATCGGGAAACGCGGGCCTCAAGGCTTGGAGCACCAAGAGCTTGTCGTACTCGTCGCTGCCAACGATCCCGATCGCTATGCGGCCTCCTTCGGGATTCGAGACCGAGGCGAAACTGGTTGCGGACGTTCCTCCCACGGCGCTTGGCTGCGCGGCGTGCACTTCTCGATCGGACCTAGCGGAGCGCTCCCTTTCCCTCGGCTCGGGAGCTGTTTGGTGTTCCTCGCTAACGGTCATTCCGGATGGCTGGTGGGCCTCTTCGATGATACGCTCCACTTGCCGCCGCAGGGAGTCCAACTGACTTGGTCCGTCAGGCTTGTCTGTATTGCCAGCCGCACTCGGTGCCCCCGACGCCTCTCCTGAGGAAACGCCATCGAGGCCGCGCAGGTAGCTATACCACTGCAAGTAGCTGTTCTTGAAACCGCGGTCGATCAAGCTTGCCTTGAAGGCATTTCGAATGTCCCGGCCATACTGAGAGTCCCACTCAGAGATCAGGAAGAAGCGATTGCCAGCTTCACGATCAAAACCACGTTCTTCCAACTCGCGCACAATCGCATCCATCAGCACGTCGTCCGTGACCGGGGTGCGTTCGAGAGGGACTCCAAAGTCAATCGGAGCTCCACCGCG
Source organism: uncultured bacterium (assembly GCA_937905825.1). GTDB lineage: Bacteria > Planctomycetota > UBA1135 > UBA1135 > JABACD01. The sequence goes on along the minus strand of CALCXM010000169.1, from coordinate 54,913 downwards.
CGGCTCATGTTCTCCCGTTGCCCTTCTCAGTTTCTCGTCGCGAATCGTGGCGAATGGAGAGAAGACCGCCAGGGAGTCTGGTTCGTCTCCGAAGGAACTCAGCCGCCAGGAAGCCTTGCTTGGCTCACGCAGGATGCGAAACAAGCCCGTCGATGAAGTCGGCCCAATGATTCGGACTCGCGGCGTGGTTGGCGTCTGCCTGGCGAGCTCTGTAACCGGACGTTGACCGTTGGCTGACGCGCCGTAGCCCGCACCACTCGGCGCTGGATCGAAATCCGCTCGAGAGGGATTCGAAAGCTTTTGCACCATTTCGGTCAACACATTCGCCCCCGCCTGGCCGGCGTCTGTCAGGGCTTTTGTTCCATCGAAGAAAGACTGAACGATGCCAAGGGTGTCCCCGATCAAGTACTGGAGCTTTTCCTCGTCCAACCACAACACGACCACGTGCCGACGATGCTCCGCCCCCTTCCCTGACTCTTTGAACCACTCGAAAGGAACGACGTGGTGTGTTCTTGGTAGATGGACAAGGCGTTCAAAGTACTTCGAGGCATCGCCCGGCGACTGCGGCTCGATTTGGAGCTTGGAATCGGTGGCTAACTCCGTGCCGGCTGGGGCGCTGGACTCGGCGCCTGCTTGCGCATCGACCGACAGGCGCGCGTTGGGGAGCTTGTGCCAGATGTAGCCGAGACGATTCGACTGCTCTGGGACAAACCGCTCCTCCATCAGAGCGGACAGCACGCCACTGCGAATCCTCAAGCGAGTCTCTCGATCCCCCGAGTAGCCAACTGGCGGAAGCAGCACGGGCAGGACCGTGGTCTCGTTCTTTCCCAACCAAAAGCTGTTCGAAAGCGGTAGCGAATCGAAGACCTCCTTCGCATGAAACTCACGTTCAGAGTTCGAGTTCCCCAGCGCTTGGCAGTGATCGATCATGCGCTGCAGCTCCTTCTCCGCAGCCGCATAGCTCGTCGCCAGCGGGTCTTGCCAGAGCCGCGCCGGAATGCGCTCGTCGCCCCAGGGCACCTCGGTGGGCTCGCCCCCGTAGATCGGCCTTGCGGTCTTGAGGGGAGTCGGCTGGGTAACGATGCCCGTGATGAGCAGCCCCAGGACCGCCACGATCGACAGTATCGGCTTGTCACTCTGCGTTGGTTGCATGTGGATCCTCCACGTCTTCAACCCCCGCGCCTGATCGGGGGCAATCGATTGGTTTCTCCGACCCAAAACACATTTGAGCCCAGGGGTTCACCATAGGCTGCGCGATCAAGATTGGCCTACAACAACCCTAATCATTCTTGTGGATCTAGAACACCAATCTAGGTCGGGAGCGGGCAGGCCAGTCCCTTAGCTGTCGGTCGAAGGGAGTGCTGAATTGGCGCGAGCAGCTATGGCAACTGCAGCCAGCGCGGCAGCAAAAGCACCACATTAACACGGGTTGCCTCCCATGCAGCACGAACTCCATCGCACGCGGTCACTCATGAACCGCAAAGGCCGCGGGTGCTGGATTGGGCAGGTCGCGGGCCCAGGTCCCCCTTCGAGGGCTCGCGCCTATTTTTGCAGTGCCGTCTGAACAACGCTGACTTTGGGCGAGGCCTGGTCGCTAGACTCGGTGACTCCAACAGATTCTTTTTCCTGAGCTTCTGCCATGCACACAAGCGCCGCACTCCGTCGTTCTCACTCTCTCGGCCTCGACTCGATCGGAACTCCGCCGCGCAACAAAACCCAGCGGGTGCAGCGATGAATCTCGACGCGTGGAAACCCGCGGAGATCGCGGCGCGGGTGCAGGCAGGTGGGGTGGCCAAGGTGCGCGGCAATGCGTTGACCCTGCTCGTCCTTGCGGTCCTCGCGGGCGCGTTCATCTCCTTGGGCGGCATCTTCTACTTGGTGATCGTGACCGACTCGCAGCTCGGCCTGGGGATCACGAGGTTCTTGGGTGGGCTTGGGTTTTCCCTCGGACTGATCCTCGTGGTCGTTGCGGGGGCGGAACTCTTCACCGGCAACAACCTCGTGGCCATGGCTTGGGCTTCGCGTTTGGTCTCCTTGCCGGAGCTCTTAAAGAATTGGGTGTTGGTCTACGTGGGAAACGTGATCGGAGCGCTAGGAACCGCCGTCCTGGTCTGGCTCGGTGGCGTCGACCAGCTCGGTGCGGGAGCCGTCGGGGCGAAAGCGCTTTCGATTGCCGAAGCAAAGGCGAGCCTCGGATTCGTTCAAGCCTTCGCCCTCGGAATCCTGTGCAACGCGCTCGTGTGCCTCGCCGTGTGGTTGGCCAACGGGGGCCGCTCCATCATCGACAAGGTGGCCGCCATCGTGCTGCCCATTGCGGCCTTCGTCGCCATCGGGGCGGAGCACTCCATCGCGAACTGGTTCTTTTTGCCCTACGCCTACCTGCTCGGCGCCAGCGAGTCCGCAGGTTTCGTCGAGGGCAGCCTGCAGAATCTCGGCGTGGTGACCCTCGGCAACATCGCGGGGGGCACCTTGCTTGTGGCGGGTGTTTACTGGCTCGCCTACCTGCGCGAGGGATCGGACTTGGGACCTGCGGAGGAGTGACAGCACGCGTTGCGCGGGCAAGCCACGGAGCCCGCTCTCAAACGACTCGCCCTTGCAACGAAGTATCCATCAAGCAGCCCCCGGTGCCCGCTAGGAAGGCAATGGGGGGGCTGTTGGGAAGCCAAAGGGGCTGTCGGCGAAGTCGGCTGTACGCCTTGATGAACAGCCGGCTAGAGACCGGCGACCTCCCAGCCCTTGCGGTATTCGCGCTTCAAGAGCCGGTCGAGGTCCGCGTCCCCGAGGCTCATTTGCTGTGCATCCCAGTTCAAGGTGCGCCCAGGAACCGCCGCCGCCAGGGTTCCGATCAAAACCGATTCGGTCAACGGACCGGAGTAGGAGAAAGGGGTCGAAGTCGTGCCCTCGCCGCGGCAAGCGTCGCTCCACTCGTGATAGTGGCTGCGACTTGCGATGGTCTGAATGGGAACGTCCAAAACTTCCCCGTCCCGATAGAAGCGCGGCATGTCCCAGTGCGGAATGACCATCACCCCTTTCTCCCCCACCAAGAACGATCCGGCGCCCGGTAGGGACGTGCCTTTTGGCAGTTGGGCTCTGGAGGCATCCGGGCGGCTCCCGGCGTTCCCGTCGGTCCAACGCATGCTCAAGGTTTTGCTGGTGTGTTCGTTGCCCGGGAAGCTGTAGGTGATGTCGCTATCCCCCGCGAAGGTTTCCGTTCCATGAGCTGCCCCTTTGGAGAGCACGCTGATCGGCGAACCCAAGCCCAAGGCGCTGAAGACGGGATCGAAGATGTGACACCCCATGTCCCCCAAGGTGCCTGCGCCGAAGTCGCGCCATCCACGCCAGTTGCCCGGGTGGTAGAGGCCTTTGACGTAGGGACGTTCGGGGGCTCCGCCGAGCCATAGGTCCCAGTCGAGGCCCTCGGGAATCGGATCCACCTTGGCTGGCCGACCTGCGCTCGGACCGGCCCAGGACCGACTGACCCACAGGTGCGCCTCCTTGACCTTGCCGATCACACCGGACCGCAGCGTTGCGACCGCACTCAGGTAGGCCTGATCGCTATGGATCTGCGTTCCCATCTGAGTCACAACCGACTGCTCACTGGCCATGCGTGTCATCGCTCGACACTCGTGCACGTTGTGGGCGATCGGCTTTTGGCAGTAAACGTGTTTGCCAAGGGCCATGGCCGCCAAGGCGATCGGGCCATGCATGTGATCGGGGGTGGAGATCACCACGGCGTCGATGTCCTTGCCCAGCTCGTCCAAGAGACGTCGCCAATCGGTGAAGGTCTTGGCGTCTCCGTGATTTGCATGGGCAGCCCCCAGTCGGCCAGCGTCCACATCGCAGAGGGCGAGCACCCGCACGTTCTTGCCACTGGCTGTGGACCCCAGGTCGGACGCCCCCATTCCACCCACTCCGATGAAAGCCACGTTGAGCAGGTCACCAGGACTCTGCTCCCGGGCGAGAATACGACTCGAAAGAAACAGTCCGGCCGCGCCCGCGGAGCCAACCTGCAAGAAACGGCGCCGGGAGGATCTAATTGGAGAGGAGCTCATGATTGGAGAGGGTTCGAAGACAAAGGAGACGCGCCCACTCTACTGAATCAGGCGCGATCTGCCGCTCGTTCCTCAGCTGCTTCCCGCGGACCGTCAAGCGCGCGAGCTTGCCCCGCGAAGCTAGACGCGGGGAGAGCGGTCCTTATGCGCCCGTCAGCGGATAGCCCGCCGCACGCCAGGCAGCCAGTCCCCCCTCCAACTCGAAGACCGAGGTGTAGCCGGCCTGCTGCAGTTTTTCGGCGGCCTTGCTCGAGGCGTTGCAGCCCGCGCTGTTGCAGTACAGCACCACGCAGCACTCCTCCCCGTGCACGCGCTCCGCGATGCCCTCGAGAAAGTCCTCGTCGTATTGCGAGACGCTCACGGATCCGCGAATGTGCAGCTTGTCGAAGCTCTTCTTCGGCAGCACGTTGACCAGCAAGAGCTCGTCTCCGCGCAGGAGACGTTCTCGCAGTTGCTCGACAGAAAGGGTGTCCATGATCTTGAGGGAAGCGGGTTCCGGGTGTCCTGAGTTCTCGCCCAGGGGACCCAGCCGAAGAACTCCCGAGCAGTCTAGCACTGAACCGTCCCCTGGCCCGAGCCGAAGCTCTCGACACATCGACTGCGGGCTAGACTAGAGCGACGTCCCCCAGCCCCTCGCCCCGCACCCCATTGAGCTCCAAGTCCAAATCAACTCGCGCCAAGGGCTGCTTCGTGCTCTGCCTCCTGGCTCTCGTTGTGATTCTTAGCTACCCGCAGCTCCTGGTCCGCTTTGGAGGAACGGGGCTCGTGCCGGAACAAGACTGGCAGGAGGCGCTCTCGCCGGCAGCGCGCACTCTGTTGCAGGAAGCCTTGGCGGAGATCGACTCACCCGCGTTGGTGGATGTGCACACTCACCTCGCCGGTCTCGGGGCGGACAACTCCGGTTGCGAAGTGCATCCGCACATGCGCACCTGGTCCAACCCCAAGGGCAAGGTTCGCTTCGACTTGTACCTAAAGGCCTCGGGGGTCAGGGACGTGGAAGCGGCGGACTCGCAGTACGCGCAACGCCTGGGCGGACTGCTCGACACCTCTGGTCATGCGGGACGCTACTGCTTGCTCGCCTTCGATCACGCGTACTTTCCAGATGGCAGCATCGACCTGGCTGGTTCGGAGTTCTTCGTTCCCAACGAGTACGTCTGGCAGGTTGCCGAAGCGCTCGGCGCAAGGGCCCTGCCCGCCATGTCCGTGCATCCTTATCGCAAGGACGCGCTGCAGCAGTTGGAGCACTGGGCCGGGCGCGGCGGGCGCATGGTCAAGTGGTTGCCCAACTCCATGGGCATGGACCCGGCGAGCCCCGCTTGTGACGCGTACTACGACAAGCTCGTGGAGCTCGATCTGACCTTGCTTACGCACACGGGGGAAGAACAAGCGGTGGATGCGGAGGAGCGTCAAGCCTTCGGCAACCCGCTCCGTTTGCGCCGTGCCCTCGATCGGGGGGTGCGTGTGATCGCCGCTCATTGTGCGACCCTCGGTCATGACCTGGACTTGGATTTGCCTGCCGAAGAACAAGTCCGGCGTCCGAGCTTTGAGCTGTTCCTGCGAATGATGGACGAGCCACGCTATGAGGGTTTGCTGTTTGGTGAACTCTCCGCCATCACTCAATTCAATCGTTACGACGGCCCGCTTCGCACCCTGCTGGAACGCCGCGATTTGCATGCGCGCTTCGTGAACGGCGCCGACTACCCCTTGCCAGCGATCAACGCGGTGATCCGCCTCGCGCCCTTGGTCGAGGCTGGGCTTTTGCCCGCCGCTGAAGTGGAGCCCCTGCGCGAGATCTTTGACAAGCACCCGCTGGTCTTCGATCTCGTCTTGAAACGACGCCTTCGCCATCCCTTGAGTGGGCGCGGCTTCGCTGCTGAAGCCTTCTTGGTACCGGACGCCTTCGGGTTCTGATTCTGCGGGAGCAAGGCCCGGCGCACTGGGACGGAAGCGATCCCCAGGATCGACCAGGAACGGTTTGTTGAAAAGTTGGAATTGGGGGGGCAAATCCGCGGGGCGGCGCGGGACCTCTGGTCAGCGCCCCAAACGGGGGGCGCAACCCCATTCGACCCAACCGATTCAGAACCATGAAGAACTACGTCATCACCGCTGCCCTCGCCGCCGTCGCCGTCCTCGGATTCAACGCGACCTCCAACGCCTTCTCCCCCCAGAGTCTCTCTGCCCAGTCGCGCACCCAATCCATGTCCTTTGGCGCGACGGAAACGGTGAACATCACCCTGCACGACGGCCAGCCCAACTACATCGTCCCGAGTGGCAAGGTCTTGCACATCGAGCACTTCATTTGGGCCCTTGAAAGCGGCTCCACGCACCAGAGCGTCGTGATCATCCCAGCCAACGAACCCGCGGGCGTTGGCGACTTGCTTCTCAGCTTCTCTGGTTCCGGCGAGAACATCTGGACCCCGGAACGCCCGATTCGGGTGCTCGCCGATGGCTTCGCTGGCTTGCGGATTCTGAACAACTCCGTCGTCGACTGGCGTGACGTCACCGTCGTTGGCTACCTCACCAACTCCTAGGCCCGAGCCTTAGGAATCGAGTCGTGCAGCGCCACGTTTTGCGATCGATTGTCGCCGGGGCCGGACGCCCCGGCGCCTCCGCGCACGTCGCTGTCTGGCTTGGAGGAACTCAGCGTTCCTTCTCCCTGCAAGCGTTGACCTTCGGCCTGCGTCCCTTGCTAGACTGTCGCCTCGGCAGTATGCAAGGCAATACAGACACTCCCTGGATCGAACTCGCCCACGCGAGATTGCGAGGACTCGACACCGCGGAGCGGGCTCGCCTGGAATCCCTGGAAGTCAGCCCAACAGAATTGGTTTCCGCCTGCGTCACTCGCACGCTGAAACGCTTTTCTGCGGCGGGACAAGAACCGACCCGCGAGTCCTTCAACGCCGCGCTGGAGACCGTGAACTTAGCGGACTTGGGATTGGCGCTTGCCTGGGAAGAGGGCCACGGCCGCGCCTGGGAGCTCTACGCTGAGCTGTACCGCCGCGCCGCGATCTCCGCTGCCCGGCGCCAAGGATCCTCCCCCGGCGCCGCCGAAGAACTGGCCGATGAACTGCCCGGCTTCCTGCTCGCCGCCAAGGCCGAAGGCCACTCATCGCCACTGGCGCGCTATGACGGAACAGGCTCCTTGCGCGGTTGGATCTGCACGATCGTTCGCCGGCGAGTGCTCGACTCCGTGCGGCGTTCGGCCAAGAACGAAGAGTTGCCACGGGATGCCATGGTCAGTGAACAAGCCGGCCCAACGCAAGCGGCCGAGCGCAATGAGCTCGGCGCGCGCTTGCAAGCCGCCGGGGAACGATTGCGCGAGTCCATGAGCCCCCGGGAACGACTCGCCTTCCTCTTGAAGTACGAAAAAGACCTACCGCAACGCAAGATCGCCAGCCTGATGGACATCGGGGACTCGCGCGTTAGCCGGCTCATCCAACAAGCCTACGCCAAGGTTCGCGAATGCCTCTCCCAAGAGTTTGGCCAGGACGTCGCAGGGGATCCGCTTCCCCCGCACGAACTGCTGCTGGCCTTGGGCTCGCAACAAAACAGCCACCGCCACCCACCGTCCACTGCGGACGGCCCGCCTGAGGAGCAAGCCTGATGACCCAGGAGCGATTGCCACACCCCGACGATCTTCAACTCGTCGCCTACGCCGAGAACCGACTGCTAGCCTTTGAACGCACGGGGATCGAAGCCCATCTGGCGGACTGCCCAACTTGCCGAACGCTCGTTTCGGAACTTGCCGAAGACCCAGCGCAAGACCAGCGCTCCGCAGCGCCCGCGCTCAAGAGCGTCGGTTTGAGTGCGCCAGGACGGGGTATTTGGAAAGTGTTGATCGCTGCCGCCGTGGTCGTGATGCTCGCGCAACTGATCCCTTGGGGTTCAGTGGTTGAGGACGGCCCTAGCTTTGAGTTGGCCGTCGCGAGCACCCGCGACGCCGTCTTTGATGTCCAACGCAGCAGTCCAGAAGGGACCCAAGAGTTCTACGTGGGCGTGCGCTTGCAAGCAGCGGCTTGGGTGCGACTGGTCGGCTTCGACCAGTCCGGCGTGGCCCTCGAGATCCCATTGGACGAAGCAGGAACCACTAGCGCTGATTATGAGGGTTCCACCGAGTACATCTTCGGTCCCTATCCCCTGCAACTCGACGTGAACCAACGAGTCCATACGGTTGTCGCACTTGTCTCCAACTCGCGACTGCCATGGCCGTCCATCGAGTCCACGGATTGGACGCTTGATGGGGACGAGGAAAGCTGGAGTCAACGGGCTGCGACTCTCGATGCCCAAGTGCAGGTCATCCGCGTGAAGCGCGAGAACTGAGACTCTTCCGCCGTTGGGCGAGGCTCAATCCGGTTGACCGTAGAGCACAAAGGCGCCCCCGTAACGCGGCGAACGGAACTCGTACGCTTCCGAAATAGCGCGGGAGGTCGGTCCACTCGAAGGCCGAGGGAACTGGCCCCGCTCGGATTGTTGGGCGCCACCCTCCTGAAACCCGAGCTCCTTCAAGCGCCGCTTGTTCTCCTCCGGCGAGGAGTTTGCGAGCCAGGCCTTCGCCTCGTGCAAGGCGGCCGCTTCCTCCATCGCTTGGCCCGGCGCGAACACGACGCTCCCCGCTCGGCGCTCGACCTCGAAGCTCCCCACGTAGTTCGTGTAGAACCGATCCATCAAAAGGGCGGTGGCGCGATCGTCCACCTTCCACAGACTGACAAGCACGCTATCCGCGCCAGCGAAGAAGAATCCCCACGAGAGGGCCACGCGGCTTTCGCCGAGGACCACGCCGACCTGCGTATCGCAGGCCGACAGCACCACCAAGTCGCAACCCTTGAGACGTCCTCCCCAATTGCGAATGAGGTCGTCCAAGGAAAGGAATCCATCACCGGGCGCGTTCGTGCGCTTGGGCATGGCGAGTGCCAAGGCCGAGTCGTAGGGCCGCTCTGCCCGGGCGGCGAAGCCATGGGTTGCGAGATGCACCAAGCTGGCGCCGCGCGCCGCGGCTTGCAACGCTTCACTGAGCGCGTCTGGCCCGAGCAATGTCTCCACTTTCCAATCCGCGTCCCCAAGGGTTTGCGCAATGCGTTGCGCCTCGATTTGACTGCCAGGCAGCGCGCTGAGCCGGCCGTTGAAGTGCGAGCGTAGAGAATCCTTGAGCGGCCCCGTAGTGGCTCGTTGTTCCTCCCCTGCAGGTTCCACTTCCTCGGGAGCAAAGGTCGGGTTCCCGAGGATCAGGGCGCGCGGCGTTTCCTTGGTGCCCGCACTTCTGTTGCACCTGCCGCGGGCGAAGAGTGTTGCCGATGGGCTGTACACCACGTGCGGACCTTGCTCAAGCCAATCACCCTGGGGCGTCCCCAAGCATTCGAAGGGCAACTCGTTCAAGATTCCGTCGGGCACCAGAACGACCCGTTCACAACCGGCGAGCAGTTTCCAGACGGCCGCGGGCAGCAGCCGATCCGAAATGGATTGACGCAGGTCTGTGTCCACAGGTTCCCCCGAACGCAGCATGCCGAGCAACCGAAGGACCTGTCCCTGCAACTCTTGGGCCTCTTCGCCCGTGCTCGCCACATGCGTTCCGAGCCACCCCCCTGCGGGCCCCCCGCGCACGACGATCAAACCGATCCCGTGTTCGTCGAGCGTGTAGTGCAAGAGACCTTCTTTGTGACTCAGCTCCGCGGCCACGGCTTTGGCTGGCATGGGATCCGCACTTGGCCAGACCTCTCGCAAGCTGGACTCGAGCTGGCCCTCCGCCACCAGCAGGACCTTGCGCGCTTCCTCCAATTCGCCCTCCAACTCTTCGAGGTCCTCGAAGGTGCTCGACGAACTGCTGCTGGTGGTGCGCAACTTCACCTCGATGTGTCGCAGACTTTGGCGCGCGCTCCGGCACTCGCCGAGCTGGCTTTCCAGCTGCTCCGAGCGCCCGCTGCCAGATTCCATGGCGAGAGCCACCAAGTCCGTGCCCGACCTCTTCACCAGATCCAAGAGGGCCCGCTCGCGACCTTGCTCGGCGGCGTCGAAGGCCGCCTGGGGCTGATCGAGGTCCAAGTATGCCAAGGCCAAGGTGCGCGCGATCTTGCCGATCGACAAGCGGCCGGCGAACACCGCACGATCCCGTTCGTCCCCTGCAATCTGGGTTCGCAAGGCATTGGCCAGACCCAGGGCTTCCGAGTAGGCCCCGATGCACGTCGCTTCATCCCCGCGCGCTTGGGCCACTTCCCCCAGGAGAAACAGCGATTCCACCAGGTCTGGATGAGCTGCGCTGAAGAGCTCCCGCCGAATGGCCAAGGCAGCCTTCGCAAAGTCTGCGGCCCGCTCCAATTGACCTTGGAGCAGGGCGAGCCGACCGGCCAACTGATTGGCATCCGCACGGATCTTGCGTTCGCTGCCCTTGAGCTCTGCCTTTGGACGCAAGGCTTGCTCTAGCAACTCGCCCGCGATTTGCAACTCCCCCTGTTCGAGATAGAGCGCCGCGCGTTTCACGTTGAGTCCGACCAAACGCGGATGGTCCGGCTCAAAAAGATCTTGGCAGATGCTGAGAGCCTCCTCCAAGTCCCGCTGGGCACCGTCCAAGTCGCCGGCCAAGAACTTGCGAGCGGATTGTCGGCGCAGAACGCCGGCGAAGAGCCGCGAGCGACCCAACTTTCCCCGTTGCTCGAGCGTCGCGCGTTCACTCATGTCCTGGGCGCCCGAGTAGTCGCCCCGACTCCAAAGCAGCTCCGACAAACTCAAGAGGATCAGCACGCGCCCGTCCGAGTGACCCTCCGTCGCCGAGGTCATGCCGAGCAGCGCTTCACGGTAGGCTTGCTCGGCGCCGGCCAAGTCCCCCATGACTTCGAGGCTGTTCGCAAGTCGATGCATGGGCGTACCCAGTTGCGGGCTGCTCCTGCCTTGCAGACCGAGGTGCAGCTCGTAGGACTCTCGGGCCAACTTCAAGGACTGCTCGAAGCTGCCCCGGGCTCGCTCTAAGTCAGCGAGGGTTCCGATGGCGTCCGCGACCACCAGGTGGCCCTCGGGGTACACGGACCGAAGGATTTCGATGGAGCGCAGCAGACTCTCGCGCGCCTGTTCGTCCTGGCCACTGAGCCACTCGAGCACGCCCCGTTCGTTGAGCAGGATCCCCAGGCGATCGGGCATCTCGCCGGTGGCTTCGAGGATCGCGATGGCGCGGTCCACCACGCGCGCGGCAGATTCGTGATCCTCGCTCAAGCGGTAGAGCCCGGCCAACTGCAGCAGCGCTTGCGCGAACTCGCCAACTTGATCCCCGTAGAGCTCGCGCCGCACCGCCAAGCTGTGAGCGTGAAGTTGTCTCCCGACCGCCAAACGGCGCATGATCGTTGAGAGCGAGGCCAGGTTGTTGAGAGCGTTCGCCAGCTTGCGATCGCAAACACCCGCTTCTTGAATCGATTGCTGGACGGCGGCCCGGGCCGCGCGCTCGCCCCGCGGATAGTCTCCCTTTTCGTAAAGGAAGGTCGCGATCGTGCCGAGTGGGTCCGCCAGATTTCCCGAGCTGCCCATCAACCCGTACTCGATGCAAACCAGGTCGATCGTGCGTTCCAGGGCCTCGTCCAAGCGTCCCTTCTTGTAGGCCTGAATGGCAGCCGCGAATTCCCCATCAAGCCCCTTGCGCAGCTCGCGGTCCTCCTCGCCGAGCAGGGCCAGCGTTTCCAACTCCAAGGCCCGCGAGCGGGCTCTTGCGCAGTAGCGGTGGTCCGCGCCGAGTCGTTCCTGCGCGAGCTCCGCCAACTCCCAAGCGAATTCAAGCGCATTCGAAGCGTCTGGCTCAAGATCCCGTCGACTCGCCAACTCTTCCAGTCCCCGATCCCCCGCTGTGAGGAGTGGGCGCTCTAGCAGCGGAACGAAACCCGCGGGCAAGGGCACTAGCAATTCGGCCAGGCTCGGGACGGGGCCCAGGCCTTGCATCAACTCACTCGCACTCGGGGGATTCAGATCCTCCAACAGCATGTCCAACTGCAAGAGCCGTTGTGAATCCTGGGAGTGAGCAGGCCCCTGATTTAGAAGCAGCGTGATCACCCAGACAATCGCCCATCGGCCCTTGCTACCAGCTAGTCTCATGCCCCTATTCCAACCGAAATTGCGGCGACCGGGCAGCGAGGTCGAGGCCTATTTTATGGAATCCCCATCAATCGAGAGCTTTCGCCCCCGGGCCAAGCGAGCTGCGCCTTCCGTGAAGCGTTCCGGTTAGCGAAACATGGCCAGGGAGATGAGGGACAAGATCACCGACAAGGCGATCAAGCCACGCACGATCCCTTGCAGTCCAGCCCAGCCGGCCGTCGGCTGAACCTGCATGTCCCGTTCCATGCGCTGCGCCAGCGCGAGCATGCCCCATGCGATTCCTCCAAACAGATAGCCGACCAACGCCACCCAATAGGTCCACATCCAGCAGATGAGCAGGAACAGGATGGCGAGCAGCAAGGCCAGGAAGCGCAGTGTGTTTGGCATGGAGAATGGATCCTTGGGGCTTGTGGATCAGCAGCAGTCTAGCGCGGAAGGATTCTCTGGGAAGTGCGGGGACTGCATCTGTCCTTCCTGGCCCCGTGGAAATCAGCTGGAGCGTGGGCGTCAGCCCTTGCCTGGTCTATTCATGAGTCGATTTGCCAATAGTCCCCACTCCCTCATCGGCGCTCGCTGCGCGCTTCCCCCGCAGAACGCTCCAACCGATGTACAGGAAGATCACTCCCGGAAAAAGCCCAGTCAGCCAGGGCCCAATCGCGCGCGTGGGAATACGGTAGTCCTTCCGGTCGGCTGGGTTCACAAGGATCGGAAAGGATGCACCCGGGGCGTACTTGGTTGTCGCCAAGGAATCCATGTGACCTTTCTTGCCCGTGTTCGCAAAGCGCGAATAGGTCTGCTTGCTGCCTGCGATCAACGCTTCGAATCGAATGCCGAGTTCGTACTCATTCCCAGCGCTGTCGAGGGTCACTTCACTAGAGAGGACCGTCGCCTGGACTTCAGGCCATTCGGCGATCAGCCGTTGATCGGCGAGAGGGTCCAAGCACAGAAACTTGATGAACCAAGCCCCCACCAGAAACCAGACCAGCGCGTACTTCAGATTCTCCTTCATGCCCTGACCATCACTTGAACCGCAATTCCCGGTCACGGTGCTCGTCGACGGGCACCGGATCTATCTGCAAGACCCGGCTGCCATCGAGGGTCACTTGGATGCCCTGCGCGCGACGGGCCCCTTCCATGGCGACGAGGATCAAAAGCAATCCGACGGCCGCTCGGAAAGCATGTCTTCCAAGCCAAGGGGCGACCCAACGACAAAGAGCCAGGGCCAGGGCCAAGTAGACCACCGGCGTGATCAACACACCTTGCCGGGCGTAGCCGAAGAACAGAACGGCGATCGCTAGTTTGCTGATCCCGTAAAGCGCCAGACATAGGGTGGCGTAGCGCGTGCTTGTTCGCTGCAGGCCATCCCACAATCCGAGGAGAACGGCGACGGCGATCAGCAGCCGCCAGACGCTAGCGCCCGTGTGCTCGGCGCTGACGATGTCCACGGCACGTCGAGTTCCATTCGGCCCCAGGGGCAGGTTGTCCCCTCCGAAGCCCGTGCTCGCACCGCGCCAAAAGATGCCGAGCTTGCGGACCGCCAAGCCCAACCAGTCGAGGGGATGACTCGCTATCCAACGCGCGCCCATGGCGTAGCCGTGATTGAAGACTTCCAAGTGCGGGGGATACTCGAAGGCCAAGTTGGATGGAGGCAAGCCTTGGACCAACATGGCCGGATAGCTGTCCTTTCCACCTTCGAGCGGCGGCGGCCGTTCCAAGCCCGCCCGGCTGAATCCAGGGCTGGCCGCTTCGTTGTTCGCGAGGTAGAAGTTGAGCGGGCCGTAGGCCGAGACAAAGGGGTGCGAGCCCACGGGCTCGGGCAGGGAACCAAAGGCCTGTTTGATGGTCGCGACCCCATCCATGTCCACCTGGGTACCTCCGCGATGATGAACGGTGGCGGCAATGAATCCTTTGGACGAGCGTCGGATGAAACCGGGCAAGGCAGCCGCCGCTTGCAATGCGTCGGCGGTCCAGGGCAGTTCGGGGGTCTGACTCTCGACAAAAGCGATCGCCGCTTCCGACTGCGAACTCTGCGGGCCCTTGCCTTGATTGAAGTTCTCGATCATGGCCCAAGCCTCTAAATGCCAAGGCACGAGGCAAAGGACGAAGCTCGCGAGAGCCAGGGTCAGCCCTTGCCAATTTTGTTTTGTCGCGTTCTTCCGCCGACCGGCCAGCAGGGCAAAGGCCAAAACAACCACGAAGAACAACAAGTGCTCCACTCGTACCAAACAGGCGATCCCGTTCAGGACGCCCCAGGCTAGCCAGCGCAGTCGTTCTTTGCCGTGCTCTTGGCTTGGCTGCCAAACGGCTTGCGGTTGGACAGCCATCGTGAGCGCCACCGCGAGCAGGTACGGGGTTTCGTTGTTGACGGAACCGGCGATCAGCAGCCCGCCGAATCCAAGTGCGAGGAACGCACTGGCCACGAGTCCCGCGCACTGGCCAAAGTTGCGCTGCAACGGAAGGTAGAACAGCGCAACGGTGGCGGCCCCCATCACGCGCCAGATGGTTTTGACGAAGGCCATTCCATCGGGGGTGCCATCCCACAAGACGTCGAGCAACCAGATCATGGCGGGCGGGCGCATGGGCAGCCCGACCTCGAAAACTTGCCCCGTGCGCTCAGCGATCACCGCACGCAACCAAACGAACACGTCGCCTTTGTAGTAGACCGAGTGCGGCCAATGGGCGTCCGGGCCCGCTTCACTGAAGAGGGTTCGCAGCAGCCAAGCGAGCAGAAAGAGCCCGATGCAAATCGCCCAAGTAACGGCGGGCCGAGTTGCGCTCGGCGGGTTGTGGGCGTCTTGACTCAAGAGGGAAGGGTCTATGGGCAGGGGGCGCGATGCGGCGCCCCACGCTGCCAGGGGACGCCGGCGAAGTGTACCCGATCCCGTCGACTGGGAAACGCTTGGAGCGCGGGGAAGCCGCGTTCAAGGCGCGTGAGATTCAGCGAGTGCGTCCGCTTGAGCGCGAGCTGCGGTAGAATCTAGGATCCGAAGAACGCGGCAGAGTGCCCTCTTGTTCAGCGTACCGGGTGCAAGGAAACCTGCAGGGTCGCGTAGCCGTCCAGCTCGAAGTGTTCGACGCGCAGGGAGACTTTGCGCTCCACATCCACTTGAAAGCGCGCTGTTTCGGCGGTCGGCGCGTGCCAAGTCCAGTTGTCAATCACGGGCTTATCGTCGACCCACACGCGCAAGCCATCGTCGCTCATGGTTTGGATCTCGTAGGTTCCAGGGGGCAAGTTGACGCGCGCTTGCGCGAAGGTCCCAAAGTGATTCGTGCGCTCCGCCGGGAGGGCTGCAAACCCGAGATGTGCAGGACCACCGGAAGCGTAGGGCAGATCGAGGGAACTACGAATCTGCGCGGTCGCAGCGCGCGCCGCTTTCCCCCAGGCTTCCTCGGAAGTGCGTGGGTCCTCGTCGAAGGCAAAGGTCGCCACGCTCCAACTCATGCGTTGCAAGACTCCGTTCAGCACACTCGAACCGACCCGCAGTTCGTAGGGAAACAGGCCCTCGGCCTTGGCGCTCAAACGCAAACGAGCCGGAGTGCCTGGGAGTTGCTCAAGTTGAAGCCCAGGCCCCGTCAGCACCGGGGTAAGTGTGTCCGGAAAGTTATGCAGAGCAAACGTGTGCCCCTCCGCATTCCGAAGCAGGGACTGAAGGAACGGAGACTCGTGATCCCAGGGCCCCCAGGTGCCCATCACGATGTTCTCCCGACCAGCTAGCTCGCGGCGCGCCCCAACCGGTTGGCGCTTTCCCGGGTAGTTGGCTTCCGGTTGCGGCAAGGGTCCGAATTGCGACGCGGGCGTTTCGGTCAGCGCGCCTTCTTGCGCCGCGAACTCGGTCCCCACGTCCTGCATGCGATTCCCCACCACGAGCACTGGCTGGCAAGCCCGCAACTCAACGGCGACCACGTCCTCCGTGAACTGGTTGCCGATCAACTCGTTCCCGGTGCAGCCAGTTTCATTGGCCTGGGCCCAGGGCGTCGCAAGCAATCCCTCGTCCGCATCCCACCACAAGTGCACGCCACAAGCGTTGCGCAGAAATTCGTTCTCGAGGATGCGGTTGTTCACGGAGTGCTCAATGTTGATGCCACCCCGCTCCTTACCGTACCCGGCGTCCCCGTTCGCCTCGAAGTGGTTCTTGGCGATCAACGTGGACTGCGAGTAGCCACCCCAAATTCCGCAGATGCCGTTGCCCTCGAAGCGATTGGAGAGGATCACGTTGTCGAAGCTGAACGTCATCTCGAGGCCGTGGGCCGCGGCATAGGAAAAGTCGTTGCCCACGAATAAGTTCCCATTGTTCCCCAGCCCCGTCGCATCGAACCCGGCCGGCAGCGGCTTCCGTTGGCCAAGTGCCTCGCTCCCCGCAAAGCCGAAGACACCGTCCCCGCCGTGGGTGGCCGAGTTGCCTGCGAAGACATTGCGGCTGCACTGTTCGAAAACCAAGATGCCAGCGGAGTCCTGGCCACGGTTGTAGACCCCGTGGCTGTAGCCGCGAATGCAGAAGTCGAATGCGTTGCGTGAAATGACGTTCTCCGAACTCCTCCACAGACCCAAGCCCCAGCCCGAAAGGAACGAGAAGTCATTGTCGAAAACCTGAGCGCCGGTCACGCGGTCGAGCAACAGGCCATTCTGAGTGCGCCGGCCTCTGCAGTCGCGCACCACGATTCCACGTGAGTCTTCGATGTAGATCCCCGCCCCGTAGCGCCCGCGCCATTCCCCAGCGTCGTTGTCATGGCAGCCCAGCCAATCTGCGCCGTCGTCACAAGCCTCCGGTGTCGAGGCCAGGCGCTCGGTGAAATTGTCGGAAACGTCCACCTTGCTGAGCTGCAGCCCGTGGCACTGGGTGCCGTAAATACCCGTCTTGTAGCCGCGCACCTGCAAGCCCTCGATGCTCACTCCGCTTTGCTCGACAACACGCAGTCCGACTCCCGTGAAAGAGTCTGGGTCCTCTTGGGGACCGGCCCCGCACAGAACGCTGCCCGCTTCAAAGACCACGCGAACTTGGTCGCCAACGATGTGCAACACACCATTTCCATTCCTATCGCGAATCAGCGCCCCAGCGGGAATGCGCACCCGGGTGGATTGCGAAATCTGCGTGTCATCTTCGGTCAAAACAAGCAGCGGGAGCTCTTCGAGCTTGGCGACCTGCGGAAAGAATGCTGGAACGAGGGCAAGCAGTGGGATGGATAGCATGAGCCTACGATAGCGGCTCCAGATCCACTTGCGGCTGCGGACTTTGGGCAACTGCAGCTCAAGGCCCTTCGCAGATCCCCACCACGACTATTCCTGTCGGTTGCTAAACTCGCCCCAATCCCGCTGCATCTCCAGGAAGGCCAAGGACGCGGACCATGTCATCAGGCTCAGGCCCATGAGTGCTTCCGTTCCACACAGGATTCGGATGGCCCCCGAGGGAACCATGTCGCCGAAGCCCAACGTCGTGTAGCTCGTCACCGAAAAGTAGACAAAATCCAGCAAGCCCTCTTCAAAGTTGCCTTGGAGCTGACCGAGTTCGGGTGCCCGATCAAGCAACCAGTAGGTGACCCCAAACACCCAAACCTCGACCACGTGGGCCACAAGAATGGCCAGGATCAACACCACAATGCGCGGCCGACGGACCAGCCCCAAACGCGGAATGAGTCGCGAAGACCAACTCATCACCTCGTAGTGAAAGAGGACGCAAAGCAGCGTCAGCAGCCCTGCAATGCCACAGACGACAAGCTCCGCGCTGGAGATGCTGAATCCGTGCCGCGAGGCTGCTAGGAAGGGTTCGATGGGCGACACGCTTGAAGACTTGTGAATTCGCGCGGCGAAGTCAACGACAATCGATCGGGTCGGGTCGCGGGCGGCACTAGGATGTCGAACAAGGGTCGAGAGCCACTCGCTGATTCGCCCCAATTGAGTTATTGTGCCCCAGCACCCCCCCAGCGCTAGCCCCCGAACCTACCGCCCTGTGCCTTCATGATCCCAATCCTTTTGCTCTTGTCCTTTTGTTTGGTGTGTGGCGTCGCTCCGGCCTGGGGCCCTGGCTATCCCGATCGCGGTTGGCTATCTCACAACGTCTACTTCGAACTCAACGACCCCACCGACGAGGCGATCCAAAACCTGATCGATGGTTGTTGGAAGCACCTCTCCCAGATTGATGGGGTGTTGTTTTTCGCAGTAGGTCGACGGGCAGAAGAGAACGACCGGCCCGTCAACGATGGCGGCTACCACGTGGCGCTGCATGTGAATTTCGCCGACCTGGACGCCCACGACTTCTATCAAATCGACTCCCAACACCTGACCTTCGTCGAGACGTTCGCTCGTGGTTGGAAGTCCGTGCGCGTGTTTGACACGGTTGTTGAGGGGCAGAAGTCGGAATAGCTGCGGCGCAAGGGGCTCCCCTCATGCGCGATTCCCGGATCGGCCTTTCCGGAGCAGGCAGCGCCAAGGCAACAAAGCAAAGGCCTCGATCCCGGGCAAGCCTGAGTCGAGGCCTTCGCCCGTCGATCTCTGCCATCTGTTCGATGCCTGGGGTGGAGACCCCGACTGGTTGCCAGAGCCGAACAGCCCCGCTGTGCGTGGCTCCGATCAGCGGAGAGAACTGGGCAGATGCTGGGTAGGCCCCGGGGTGCGTGCAGTGCATGGGGGAGACAGTCACCAGGGAATCTTGAAGGTCTTACGATGACCCGGGCAGGTCCTCATCGCCAGCAGCGGTCTCCAGGAGTCAGACTCCGGCGCAATCAGACAAACCAAATTCAATGATAGTGCTCCCTAAGCACCAGTGAGCTTCGGTTCGAGAAGGGCTCCTATCCCCACTTCAGTTGGATGTGATTCAGCTCGGCAACACTCGCTGGGGTTACAGGTGGAAGGAGCAGCCGCCCCGTAGCGATCAAAGCCCATTGCGAAACGAGCTCCAAACTTCGATAGTGTTCAACCAGACCCAGTAGGCGCGGCCTAAACCACCCCCCGCGAGCAACGGTCTGTGCACCGAACCCAGCCAGCGAAAAGCCTCTATGAACCCAAGCGAGCCCCCCGAACCTCAAGCCTTCGATTCGAGCCAGATCTTCGCTTGCTTGGAACGTGTGAACGGCGCCATTGCAGAGGCCAAGGACAGCGAGGAAATGCTGGCGAAGGTCTTGGATGTCATCCTGGACATTTTCGATTGCGACCGGGCTTGGTTGCTGTACCCGTGCTCCATGGACGCCAAGTGGTTTCAAGTTCCAATGGAACGCACGCGACCGGAGTTCCCTGGTGCGGGCGCAACAAACGAAAAGCTCCCGATCAACGGATGGGCTCTGCAGGCTTACGAGCTCTCCCTGGGCGCCGACGGCCCGGTCGCCTTTGATGCGCAGGGCAACACCCCTCCCCCCCTAGAGGAAATCAACAAGCGCTTTCAGATCCAGTCTCAGCTGCTCATGGCTATTCGCCCCAAGGCCGACTACGCGTGGTTGCTGGGCATTCACGATTGTCGTAAGCCGAAGGTCTATTCCGGCGCGATAGAGATGTTCCGAGCCATCGGTCACCGGGTGGAAGATGGACTGACGTCCTTCCTCGCCACAAAGGAGCTGCGCAATAGTGAGCGCCACTTGCGCACGGTCATCGACCACGCGCCTGAGGCGATCGTCATTCTCGACTGTGACGCGGGCCACTTCATCGATGCCAACCCGGTGGCAGAGAAGCTCTTTGGGGCCTCGCGTTCTGAGATCTTGTACAGAGCCGGTCCCGAGGACTTCAGCCCCGAGTTCCAGGCAGACGGCCGCACATCCGCCGAGGCTGCGAAGGAATACTTGGCGGTTAGTCTCGCGGGCGAGTTCCCAAATTTTGAGTGGGAGCACGTGAACAAAGCCGGGAACCGAATCCCCTGCGAAGTGCATTTGGCTCGCCTACCGCATCCGGAACGCAACCTGGTGCGCGGAAGCATCCGGGACATCTCGGCGCGCAAGGAGCAGGAGCAAGAGCAGGCAGAGCTCGAGGCGCGCCTGGCCCAGTCGCAGAAGATGGAGGCCATTGGCAACCTGACTGGCGGTCTAGCCCATGACTTCAACAATCTGCTGACGGTCATCCTGGGCAACCTGGACTTGCTCGACATGGAGCTCGACAACCCGACCTTTGTCGCCCACCAAGCGGCTCAAATCCGCGCGGCGGCCGAGCGCGCGGGCTCGCTGACTCACCGGCTGCTGGCCTTTGCTCGTCAACAACCGCTGCGCCCCCGAGTCATCAGCGTCTCCGACCTCCTGCGAGGCATGGAAGATCTCCTGCGCCGAACCATCGGCGAACAGATCGCGGTCGAGTTGGTCCTCGGCGGTGGGATCTGGACCTGCGAAGTCGATGAACTGCAGCTCGAGAGCGCGATTCTCAACCTAGCGATCAACGCCCGCGACGCCATGCCTGAGGGCGGACGCCTAACGCTCGAGACCAGCAATGCACGGCTTGATGCAAGCTACGCGTCCCAGCACGACGAGGTCCATGAGGGACAGTACGTACTGCTCGCAGTCTCCGACAGTGGCACGGGCATGGCGCCCGAAGTGCTCGCCGAAATCTTTGCTCCGTTCTTCACCACCAAGGGCCCCGGCAAGGGCACGGGCTTGGGCCTCTCCATGGTCTACGGCTTTGTGCGCCAGTCGGGCGGGCATGTGAAGGCCTACAGCGAACTCGGCGAGGGCACGACCATGAAGATCTACATGCCGCGTTCTGCCCAGAGCGCCGAGGCCTTGCGCACCGACAAAACCGGACCGGGCTGCCCCCAGTGCTCCGGCGAACTGATCCTGGTCGTTGAGGACGAGGAAAGTGTCCGCAGCATGACCCTCGCTCTACTGAAACAACTGGGGTACCACACCATGGAAGCATCCGGTGTGAGCCAAGCGTTGGTATTGCTCAAGGCTCATCCCAGCATTCACATGCTCCTCACCGACGTGGTGCTGGCCGGCGACAAGACAGGGGCCGAGCTCGCGGTCCTCGCCAAGCAATTCCGCCCTGATCTCCGAGTCCTGTACATGTCGGGCTACACGGAGAACTCCATCATTCACAACGGCCGCCTCGATCCTGGGGTCATCCTGCTCGAGAAGCCCTTCACCAAACAAGCCTTGGCGTCCCGGGTGCGTGAAGCACTGGCCGAAGGCTAAGCGAGGCCGCCACGTGCGGCGCACCCGTTCGGTGGGGCCGCGAGGGGCTCTTCGAGATGCAAGCAATCGCGCCAGGCTCGCCGGGATTCAGCCCCCCTAGCGCAACCTGACGCGATCACTCACCCGACCCGCTTGGGTCTACTGGAAGGTCACACCTTCAGCATTGGAGAGGTTGGAGCTTCCAGCATCGCGGTACCAGTACTGGAAGTACCAGGTCTGTCCGGGCTGCACTGCGGCACCGGCGGGCAAGGCACTGAGGTCCAACTTGTGACCGACAGTGCCCGTCACCCAAGCGCTCCCAAGCGAGGCGCCAATGCGCAGCAAAGGTTGCCCGAGACACAGCGTGCCATTATCGAGGGGCATGCTCTGCGTTGTCTTGCTCATGATGAACTGGCCGTAGCTGAAGGTCGGGAGGTTGTTAACGTCCAAGACGAGTTGGTTGTCATTCGGATCATCCGAGCCAAAGATTCGGAAGTTCGCGGATCCCCCCGTGGAGTTCAGCTCACCACTGCAGAGGGTTTGCCCGAGCAACCCCCAGCCGTCGGGAGTTCCCGCCTGAGCTCCGTGAGTCCGAAACTGTCCCTGGCCCACGTATTCGGTGATCCCGATCGCCATGGAACGGGAACCGAGTTCACCTCCGTCGTGTTGTGTGGCCAAGCCCACGCCGACCAAGCCGGTGTCCGTGTCCGCAATCAACGTGTGGGCCTCGGTCAAGGCAAGGGTTGACCCCTGATGCCGCAGGGAGCACATGTAAATGTCCTGAGTCCCGTCGACGGCGGTCTCCGTGTAGGACACAACGAACTGTGATTCGTCCGTTCCGATGCTAGCAGCGTATTGTGCGCGGCCCAGGTAAGCGTTGCCGACGACATCCGCCTCCATTTCCGTCAAGTAGTACGTTCCCAGATAGCTGTTTTGCCGAAACATCCGGCCGCGGATCGACAAGTCGTTGTTCACCTGCGCGTGGTACACGGCGAGAAAGTCGCGCTTGCCGCCGGTGGGTGAATCCAAAGGTGCAGAGACCGCCGGATCGAAGCACGGGATCGCGGTGGAATCCACGGGGAAGGTCGGCGTCACGATCAATCCAAGGGAACTGATCTGGGCCCCATAGATGTCGGAGTCATCCCCCAGGTCGTCCTGGCTCCAAACGATGTTCCAGCGCCGTTCCGAAGCACTTCCGGTTCCGCAAGACTTCGAAACATGAGGATCGCGATTGAACTTCAGAGGGCTTCCATCGATCGTCTGAGAAGCCCCGACTTGAAGACCCGTGTTGCTCATCGTCCGATATCGAATGTGGGTCTCGACGCCGGGATAGACTTTCCTCCAGGCGACACAGAAGAGGTTGGCGCCGTCATCTGCAGAGTCACCGCCAATGGAGGGCGAGTTGCAGTTGTAGGCACTGCTGGGACTGATCTGGACTTGGTTTCCCATGCCGACGCCAGGTAGTGAACGAATGCGTCCCCAGATTTGGCTCTGATCGTTGATTTCAACCGTGGCGACCACCATGCAGTTGTTCCCGCTGTTGTTGCTGGCCACTTGGGGGTCGTACCAATCGGTCTGCGAGACATCGATGAAGGAGAAACTGTCTGGGACGAGGCTGCCGTTCTGGTCCGCCGCCACGGCGATGACGTCGCGATCGACCAGGGAGAAGCTGAAGGCATACACGTGGAGGTAGGTACCACTCGACGCGTCATACGCGGGGTCTCCTCCGCGGCAACTGTCCGCCCCTAAACTCACCCCATAGGTCGTGATCAGCGGATCCACTACGAGCGGCAGACGGGCCTCTCGCAAGTACTCGGCGGGCACACGGATCGAGATGGCCCCTGCTTCGAGCCGGGATTCCAGTCCCAAGCTCCTGCCCGCGCCGTCGATGACCGTGGCCGCGCCATAGTTGACACCGCCACGCTCTCCGGAGAAACGGAAGCCGGCTCCGGCAGTGGACAACTGCAAGTCACTCTCCACGGCGACCCGAACCAGCAGGTCCCCGTCCCTCGGCAAACGATCCAGCACAAACGTTTGCTCGATCGAGTCCACCCCCATCAAGTAGTGCACATCCACCGGTCCCCGTTCGAGGATCACCCGGTCCCCCTCGCGCGACCATTGCGCCGTGGGAGTCAACTCCAGCGGAATGCCTCCCAAGGTGGCGGAGGCCAGCTGCATGCGCACTGGCATGTTGCGTGGCGCGTCGGAGCCCAGGAACGGAATGTAGGTGGCCCCTTCCGCACCGAAACTGGCCTTGTACGTCGCGCCCCTGGCCCATAGCCGGCCATCCCCTGGGGCGTCATAGTGGACCTCGTCAAAGGACATGCCGACAGAAGCGGGAAGCGAGACCTTCCCAAGCTCCCCTGCGACTTGAGCGCTGACCAGCGGAGTCATGGCGAGGAAAAAGAGGGTGGAGAGTGAGCTGTTCATCGTAGCGCGCAGTGATGGTGTCTATGGATTGAGCGCCCCGAGAACCCGAGGCTGCGAAGGGGACCCGCAACCAGCTAGGCTGCCCGTAAACTTCCTGGCTCTTTGTTTCGATCTCCCCTGAACAGAGGCGGAGCAGGCACTCAGGGGCCCCCGCACCAACGCAAAGCGCCCGGGACAAAGTCTGGAGAGCTCACCGAATCGGAAGGGCCCCATGGGTAGGATGACTACCGGCGCGAGTGCCGGGTGGATAGCGAGATCACCCGTTCGAACAGTTCCAACCGCCCAGAACGATGAAAGACACGACCCCCGAGAGAGAGTCCCCAGAGCCTTCCGTCCCCCCACGTCAGGCCAAGCGGCGGCTCGAGTCGCGCTCCGACAAGGCCCTCTTTGCCTTGGGTCTCGGTGTGATGATCTTTCTTACCGCGAAAGCCATCGGCCTCGAAGAGATGAAGGATCGGAAAATGTTCGGAGGGGGGCTAGTCTGGTGCCTGGCTCTCCCGACGGTCTTCATGGTGTTGTTCTTCGAGCGCGGCAAGGCACTCATGCAGTGGTTCTTCAGCTCCTCCTCTAAGAGCGACGCCGACAAGCACTCCAAGGACGAAGCCGAGTAGGCCAAGCTTGCGCATCGGGCAAACGACGGGCCCATCCAGTTCCAAAGGACTCCTGACGATCCATGACGACCCAGTCCAGACAAGGCCTGCCAAAGACCCTCAGCGTTCTCGCCAGCGCAACCTACGTGCCCTACTGCTGGTTGCTGTTCAAGGACTGGCCCTGGAGCCCGCACCACTGGGGGTGGATCAAGAGTTGGCTCGGGCTGCCCGCGATGGGATTCCGCGCGCGCTTCTGGACACAGTACGAGTTTGAAACGGAGCTGATCTTGACGCACGTCACGTCAGCAGTGCTGCTGATCGCGCTCACCCTGGTCGCCCGTCGAAGCCGGCGAGCCCTGTGGATCACCGCGGGCATCGTGCTCGGCGTTTCGCTGTTGAACTCGGGCTACTGCCGAGCCCTGTACTTGATGTAGTGCGGGCCGGGGTGCGCCAGCAGAAGGATCGGCCGGGACGATTCCTCCTGGAAGGATTGGGCGTCTCCTGCAGCACGGACAAGCGCGCACTGCGCAGGGTAGCGGCTGCAAAAGAACAAACCCGGGCCGCGCTCGAGGCGCGACCCGGGTCAAGTGACTCTATCCGCTCGTCGTAAGCTAGAGGTGCCTGCGCTCGCGTTCGATGCGGCGCTTGAGTTCGAGGACTTCTGCCTCGCGCTTCTTCAGCTCTGCCTCGAGTTCATGGACCTGCTTCTCTTGCAGTTTGACGGCGTGTTCTAACTCGCGCTTTGCGTTGCGCTCATGGCTTCGCTTCTGTTCCTGCTCATTGAGCTTCGTAGCGTGCCCCTCCCGGGCCTTCGCCAGTTCGAGCATCTGCTTCAGCTCATGGGAGACCTTTCCATGGGCCGCATGACCTGCCTTTTGAGCGTCGCCCTGCAGGGACTCGGCCAGTTTCAGTAGCTCGACAAGCTCACCGCTGCCCAGACGAATGACGTGCTGATCGTTGTTGCTGCCAACATCCGGACCCACATGGTGACCCGTGTGCTTGTCGATACCGCGTAGCTTCATGGCCTTTTGCACGAGGCCCTTCAGCTCACCCACCCCGTGTTCTCTTGGAGCGTTCGACTGCCCGAGAAACTCCTTGAGCAACCTGAGCTCGTGGTGGTTGGATGCCCCGTCCCCGGGCAACCCGCGCAGGGCCTCGGTTTTGGAGAGACCAAGGGCACTCAGGACGTCTTTCACTTCTGCCAAGTCATTGGAGAGTCCTTTCAATTCCTTGTGAACATCGGCCTGTCCAGGAAAGTTGAAGTGCTCGTGAAGATCGTGGACTCCGCCAGCCTCGGCCTGCCCGAGGCGTGCCTCCAAGCGATGACCGAGCTGTTCTCCCATGTGAGCAAACTCTTTCCAATGTCCCTCGCCAAGAGCCTGAGCTTCGGTCCCGATTTTGGCGAGTCCTGCCCAGTCTTTGGCTTCAATCATCTGCGAGAGATTCCCGAGGGTTGCCTTCAGCTGAACCAACTCGCTCCCGAGCCGCACTTCGATCAGCTTGGAGATCTCGGCGAGTTCCTCTTCATCGCCGAAGAGCTCATTCAAGGTGATCAATTGACCGTGGTGCGTGGATCCTTGCGCATCTCCGCCGAGCAGGTCATCTAGGTTGAGATCAACGGTGACCCCCTCGAGGATATCGGCCAAGCCAAGGTCGAGCTCACCTTCGGCCAAGCTGTCCGCCACGAAAAGACCATGCTCGACGGCGCCGTGGATCACAGTGGCCAGTTCTCCGCCGGCCCGCGCAATCTCTTCGCTAACTCCGGCATCCAGCTGTTCCTCGGCAAGGGCCAAGCGCAGGATGTTCTGAACGTGCTCATTCAACTGCGCGTCCTCGAGCTTGCCTGACTCAGCCAATTCGACCAGCTTGCGCACCTCTACGTCGATTGGGTCCTCGCGCGCCGTCTCTGACTGCTGGCCGCTGATCGGTGTCAGTTTGAGGCGAGTGACTGTCTCGGCCTGCTGTGGGGAACTGCCGAAGCCTGCGGCGAGCGCCACCTGTGAAAAGCACAGCAGGCTTGCGGCGCTTCCGGCCAGGCCGACCGTCAGCCAAGTTGAGCGTCCGCTCTTCGATGATTTCGAGTGAAACAACATTTCGATTCTTCTCCGTAGTTGGGTCTCTGATCGTGTGAGTGGCACGAGTGCCACCGAGTTGTGGGCCATAGGACGTTTTCCTTGGCCTCCACCCAGGCCGGCTGCGCAGGACAACAACGCCTCGGCGTAGCCCTTGCGCAGCTTTGTGCGTTGAACGACAAGTTGGTCACAGGACAACTCGCGCATAAGATCCAGCTGCCCTATCAACCACCAAGCGGCGGGATGGAACCAGAACAGCACGCGGAAGAATTCTTGCAGCAAGAGTCCCCATGCGTCGCCCCGTTGCAAGTGCACCAATTCGTGGGTCAGGATGCAGCGCAAGGAATTCTCGTCCGACGGTAGGTGCTTTGGCGGCGGCAACAGAATCGTGCGCCGGAAAAGTCCCGTGCATGCTGGCAAGGTGAGTCCCGG
This sequence comes from uncultured bacterium, assembly GCA_937905825.1. Lineage (GTDB taxonomy): Bacteria > Planctomycetota > UBA1135 > UBA1135 > JABACD01. The sequence goes on along the minus strand of CALCXM010000169.1, from coordinate 28,195 downwards.
TACCTCGCGCAGGCGGATGTCCGCGGGCCGCTCAGGGATGCGCTGCCACACGGCCAGCTGTCGGGCATCCTCCACCGGGTGCGCTTCCCGCAGCAAGCGGCAGCTTTGATGGGTTTGGCGCAGGACGTTCAGCAGGGCAAAGCTGAGGCCAACGAGGTACAGCCCCGCAAGCCATTGCGTCCATGGTTGCGTGCTAGTTCCGCCTTCAGTGTCATCGACCTTTGCGAGGGCGATGGGCTGCAACTCAGGTCTCGCCGAGCTAGCGTGTTCCGCCTCCGAGAGCAGGGACGCGAGAACCGTGAGCTCTCGCTGACTCAAGCTCTGCGTGTTTTCGCCTCCCTCTTGCTCCGCACCTGGCGCGGACGATCCCTGAAAGACCTTGGACCGACCGAGTTCTTGTCCGACGGCCACCACTTCCCGGGCCAATGGCAAGTCCAAGAGCAACCCGCGCCCTTGCAAGAGAATCTGTGTCCCTGAGCCAAGCAGTCCCAAGACAATGGCGGCCAAGGCCAACCAATAGCCGGCCACCGGTCGGGACCAAAGCCTGGGCAGCAGCGCCTTTGCCAAGAGAGCCAACAGTCCAACCACCAAGCTGGAGAGGCAGAGATGCGCGAGCAACAGGCTCATGACGGTTCCTCGTCGTCGAGCTGCGCATCGATTAGGTCGCGCAGGTTCTTGAGCTCTGACTTGCTGATCATTTCATCGCTCAAGAGCGCGGCAAACAGCGGCTTCGATTCGCCTCCGAAGAGCCGGTCCACCAGATCGCGTGTCATCGAACTGCGCGCCTGACTGCGACTCATGCGAGCCTGATAGAGATGGGCTCGGCGCGGGCCCGGCTTGGACTTCAACGCCCCCTTGCGACACAGGATCCCGAGCATCGTTTGCACTGTCGTGTACGCCAAGGACTTGTCGTCGCGCTGATTGAGGTCATCGCAAACCTCCCTCACCGTGAGGGTCTCCTCTGGCCTGGCCCAGATCACTTGCATGATCTCGAGCTCCAAGTCGGTGAGGCGGTCGGGGTTTTCTGGTTCCTTCATGGTTCGATCTCTGGCTCTCTTGTCGACAGCATCTACTAAAGCTTTAGGCCTCGCAGCCAAAAACTGGAGTTGACGCCTAATGAATTAGGAGCCATGACCATAAACAACGAAATCTAAACGGCTTACGCATGAGTAACAGCTTCGTTTCGCGCCCTACGCCATGCAGATCCGGCCTTCACCGCGAAGCAATCGCCATGAAGTGCACGAAGCTTCCAGGTCTCGCCCTGGGGCGCTTCCGACTGCGGAACAATCCCCCCCCCCTCTCAATAGGTCTCAGCGGGAGCCCCGAAACACGGAGTCTGCCCAGCGAGCTACCCCGCCGCGGAGCGGTCACATCGACGAGCCGAGCCTCAAACCCCAGGAACCTCTGCTCCGACCCTCGATGCGCCAATCGAGCGGAGGCCCTGCTCTACTGCAACTCGTAGAACTCGCCGCTGAAGGAGAAGCCGATCACTTCGTCGGTGAAGTCTCCGAACGCATCGCGCTTGAGCACGATGTTGAACTTCTTCCCACTGGGGTTGTTGTAGTAGGGGCAATCAGGCCCGGTCAACAGCTCGCCATTCAGCAAGTCGGGAGTCAGCAACCAGCTCACTCCCGCGTTGTTCACCCAACGCAGGCCGCTCCCCGCCGGCTCGATCGTCCCGATGTGCCAGTTGTTGAGCACGGGCTCGCGCCGGAACGCGCCCATCACATCGGTCAGCTGCACGTTTTCCCAAGGGGCGTCCGCGGTTGCGTAACGCAGGGCGACGTGCAGGGCCGGGTCTGCTGACTGGAGCCGTTTGTAGAGGGCCTCGTGGAAGTAGTCCGCCTCGTAGCGCCCGTCAAAGTCCGCGGGCCAAGTAGAGAGGTTGAACCACTGGTGCGAAGTCGCCTCTAGTTGAAACTCGGGATAGGTGCGGAACAGGTGATGGAAGAACTCGTGTTGCAGCCACTGGGGCAAGTACGCCCGGCGCTCCACATCCGAGTACAGCCCCGTGCCGATGTGCGGAGGTTTCCGTATCAGCCAACGATCGTCGATCAAGAAGAACGGGGACTGACTGTCCTCGCCTGTTCCCATTCCGCCGGTCACAAACTCCGCGTTCTGAAAGTCCGGGTACTGCTCGGGGACGTGCGAAGGGTAAAGCATCCACCACCAGTCCGTCCCTTCCAAGACGCTTTCGGGCAGCTGAGCCCAGATGTCCGCGTAGTTGGTGAGCCCCGCGTAGTAGCGGTTCTGGGACTCGCTCGCCTGCACTTCCATGTCCACGTCGGGCATGTAGAGGATCTGGACATCCACGCTCAAGGCGCCCTGGGTCATGGCGAGCACGTACTCGCGAAACAGTTCGAGGGACTGCTGCACGACCCGGAAGTCGTTCGCGAGAACGCGCTCATCCAACGCGTGCACGACGGGCACGCCCGTTCCTTGAGTGAGCTCCGCAAGGGTGCGGGGTTCAATGCCGTGGGTCTTGCCGGGGATCAGGACCGTCATCACGACGCTGCGGGTTCCTTGGGAACCCTGCACTCCACTGCTCACGCGCCAGTCCACGGTGTCCGTCAGCATGCGCAAGCCGGTGTAGCAGGGGGGCGATCCTATGTTGATGCCGAAGGGCTGCGTCGCCTGGTTGCCGTACCCCGCGGCGCTGATCGGCTGCTGCAGCCAAAGCGCATCCAGCGTTTGCTGGGTCCCGATGTAGTCCAGGGCCCTGTACTGCGCGGAGCTGTTCAACCACGCCTTGAGAGTGCGCTTGTAGAACGGGCTGAAGTTCCCAACTCCATAGGGCCGCAGGAAGGCAATCATGGGGTCCCACGGGGAAGCCTGAAGTCCAGGTGTCGGGACCTGAGCATGCGCCGAACTTGCGCTCCCGACGAGGAACAGCAGACTGAGGAAGAGCGGACCTAGGCGTCGGAGCAACGGAGGCGATTGCATGAAGTTCATAGCGATTCTTGTGGGCCCTTCCGAGTTTCGCTCAAGGAAATCAAGGCAGATACCACACTCTGGCGTAAGGACTGGGGCCCCATAAAGTACCACCGTTTCCGGAAGCCTGCAGGGCCCATGGAGCAGCAGGGTGGTTTCGTCAGGGACGAGAGCTTCCGGGGGTGGATCCAGCGAAAAAGAGCGAGCGGGCTTCCCCCCACCAATGCGTGCCCGCGAACTGAAATCCAGGCTGAGGAGCAGAAATACGGGGGGGCTCATGGGACGCCAGAAGTCTCCCTCATGGGGGCGCGCCGAAGACCCGGGACCCCCTCAAGCTGAGATGCCGCTGGACCCGAATCTTGTAGAGGAAGACCAGCGCTTCCATGTCCACATGCCAAATCATCCTCCTCAGTCCGAGCTCCCAAAGGCACCCTTTGGTCGACTGACGGGGCTGCTCTGGACCTTTGGCCTCCGGCTTGTGGCCCTGGACTTAGGTGGAGCTGGGGAAGCCGCGCGCGCTGCCTAGGCGGGCCGCTGGCATCCCTCCGCAGCAACGGACCTCTAGCTCGTGCTCATGCAATTCAGATGGTTCTCACCCGACACCTTACCCCTCGTGGGCAACACCTGCCGCCCGGCTCCGATGGAGCCAAGGCAAGGAGACTAAAATGGCTATTGGCAAGCTCCTGATCGTTGACGACGAGCCGCGGGTGCTCTCAGGGCTACGAAGGTCTCTGGCCAGGCACGACTTCGAGATCGCGACCAGCGAGAGCGCTGTGGATGCCCTGCGCCTGCTCGAGTCCGATGACTTCGACGTTGTCCTCAGCGACAACGACATGCCCGGAACCACTGGCACGGAGTTCCTGCGCCAAGTGCGGGATTTTGACGCGAGCCTCGTGCGCTTCATGCTGACCGGCAAAGCCACGCTTGACCTCGCCATCGAAGCGATCAATAGCGGTCTAATCCATCGCTTCTTCACCAAGCCGACCACGCCATTGGAGCTCGGCTTTGAGATCGCGGAGGCGATCTCCCAGCGGGCACTGCTGTCCGGGTCCCGCAAGCTCTTGTGGGAGTACCGCAAGCAAGCTGCAGAACTAGAGCAGCTCAAGCGCGGCCAACCGGAGATGCTGAAAGTCGATAGGGACGAAACAGGAGCGGTCCTCTTGGGCGACATACCCGCTGACTGCACTGAGTTTCTCAAGGCCCTTCAGGATCAGTTCCCAGATCTGGACGAGGCCTCCTAGAGGTCTGGCCGACAAGGGGCGGACTCGATGCGCCTGCGCGAGCTCGGCCGCTCGAACAGGTCACAATGCGATTCGGCGGGGTCAGCGGCTAGGCGGCCCCGCGCTCGCTTTCGTCGAGCTCATGGGTGGCATCACGGCGCACCCGCAGCTTCTTGTCGATCGTGTTTAGCTCGGCGTAGTTGCAAAGCCTTGCGAGTGTGCTCGAGCTGATTTGCGTCCCCTTGGTCGCGACCATGGCACCTTCGTGGGTGCGCAAGTCCTGATCGAGGATCATTCCCACTTTGATCTGCTTGACAGGCAGATAGGCGGGTGCGGTGTCCTGGTCGGGTAGCTTGACCTCACCGAGGATTTGAAGCAAACGATTCGCGTACGCCCCCTTGCGGCTCTCCAGCTTCCGCATGACGGTCCCTCGGCAATTGCCTGAGGACATCTCTCGATCGAAGTCCAACGCGAGCGCCAGGATCTGGCTGCCAAGCGCGAGATGGTGGTCCAAGTCGATCGAGGCCACTTCGGAATGCTTGAGGTTTTGGTGGGCGATCATTTCCGCGACTCCCTCCAGGCGCGGGATCTTGCCCAGAAGCTCTTTGGCCACGCGCGGATGCCGCTTCAGCATTTGCTCGCATTCGAGGATACGCTCCTCATCGCCTTCCTCGTGATTGAGCACGTCAGCAGGGATCGACACCATTCCAATCTGCGAAAGCAGCGCCGCTGTCTCGTACTTCCACGCATCCTCCAGGTTCAGGCGCGTCACCATTTGACGCACGTAGTCCCGGACCCGGTAGGCCTGTCCAAACGCCGCCGGATTGATGAGGGAGAGGACGTCCGCGAGGACCTCGATGCTTCCGCGGAAGGTCTGCTCCATCATGGTTCGTTCTCCCTGGCGCAGGCGATATTGCTCGATGGACGCATCAAGGCAGGAGCACAAGGTCTCCTTGTCGCAGGGCTTGGAGAGGAAGCGGAAAATCTGTCCCTTGTTGACCGCCTCGACCGCGGAGGACAGGTCAGCGTTCCCGGTAAGCATGGAGCGCACGGCTTCGGGGAGGGACTTCCGTGCCTTCTGGAGAAACTCGATGCCGTTCATGCCGGGCATCTGGAAGTCGGAAACGATCACCGCAAAGTTCTTGTCTTGCTCGAGGATCTTGAGCGCCTCTTGACCACCGCAGGCTGTTTCAAGCTCATACAGTTTGCGTAAGGAGCGGCTCGTTGAACTGAGCAACGCAGGGTCGTCATCGACAAATAGGATTCGTTCAGGTTTCATCTCGTTCTAGTTGCAGTCTTGATTGTGCTTAGGCCGCAGCCTCGTCTCCGGCGCCAGGAGCGGCCTCCTCGCGCGCGATGCTGCGCCAGGCCGCTAGTTCCGATACAAGCCCGACCGATTCGAGGTAGTCCATATCGAGAGGCTCAGGGCGCGTCCGCCCCCCAATCTCCAATTCTTTGCATGCCTCAGCCGCTAATGCGTCGGCGACGTGAACGATCCCCGGCAAGCCGAACTCTGTCGATTCGACGCGCGCTGGGTGGTGGTGGTTCGCGACCGCCTCAACGACGGGATAGGACATCCCCCACAAGCCGAGCAGGTAGGCGCCCAGCTCCGCGTGAAAAGCCTGCCGATCCCCTTCGGATTCACCGGGAGCGATGAGATCCACCGAGTCCGGTTCGAACTGCTCGGGCATGTTCGTGGCCAGGATTTGCCAACCGACGTCGTGCAGCATCCCAGCCAGGAATGCTTGATCGGCCATGGAGGGACTCGGCGCGATTTTCCGCGCTATCCTGGCCGTCAGCAGGGAATGGTTCTGCTCGTCAGCCACGGAGTAATTCGCTGGTAGCTTCGCAAGGGCCGTCGACTGGAACATCTCCACGGAGAGCGCAATGTTCTGGATCATGCTGGTCCCGAGGTAGCTCGTGGCGGCCCGGATGCCGTCCACCTCCCGAGCCAATCCGAAGAAGCTGGAGTTGACCAACTGGAGGATCTTGAGGGAGATCCCTGCATCCTGCTCCACGATGGTCGCCACAATGTCCAAGCTTACCTCAGGGTCTGCGAGGGCAACGGTCAAAGCCCGGTAGACCTCGGGAACGGCGAGCAAGGAGCGGATGCGCCCGATCGCCCCACGCAGGTGATCCTGATCCAACAAGTCACGCAGGTTGCATGCACGGGTGACCACATCCTTGATGAGCGCCGAGTCGCAGGGCTTGGTGAGGAACTGGTGAGCGACCGTTGCGACCTTCATGCAGGCCTCCACGTCCGCTTGCCCCGAAAGCACGATTCGAACGGTTTGCGGGTACTTCTCCTGGACGATCCCCAGCAGGGTAGGACCATCGATTCCCGGCATGCGCATGTCGCTGATGAGCACATCGAAGGGACCTTCCTCCATCGCCTCAAGGGCGGCGGCGCCGCCCTCTGTGAAGGTCATCTCCCATTCCGTGCGAAGTGGACGGAGCATTCTCCTGAGAGCTCCCAGGACCCGCGGCTCGTCATCGACAAATAGTATCCGCTTCATACGCTTCTCCGATTCTCTGGTTCCGTTGTTCGGCTCCCATGGAAGAGGCACTGGGCCCCATCAGGCTGTTCGTTAACGATTCGATTGAGGGCTCGTCGCATGCTTAGGCCGCCCCCGCGGACTCCTCCATGGAGCTCTGAACCAGCGGCAGCTTGAGCACAAAGGTCGTTCCCACACCAACCTCGCTCTCGCAGTCAATCGACCCGCCGTGCTTGACCACGATCGTGTTGTGGGCCATCGCGAGCCCCTGCCCCGTGCCGCGGCCGACTTCCTTCGTCGTGAAGAACAACTCGAACATCTTTTCTCGGACCTCCGCGGGCATGCCCGAACCCGTGTCCGAGATTCGAATCTCTGCAAAGTCCGCGTGTCGCAAGGTTGTGAAGCGGATCACTCCCATTCCCTTTGCCTCGCGCGCCTCGTCGTCTCCAAGGGCGTGGGCAGCGTTGACGACCAGATTGAGTAGGGTCTGATTCAACTCGCAAAGAACGCAGGGAACCAAGCCCAAGTTGGGGTCCAGGTCGGTCTCCACGGTGGCCACGTACTTCCATTCATGGCTGGCCACCATCACCACGCTCTCAATCGCTTTGTTCAAGTCGACCGGCGTCATCCAAACTTGCCCAGGATGAGAGAAGTCCTTCATCGCTCCGACGATGGAGCGAACTCGTTCGATTCCCTCCAACGACTGGGAAAGCGCCTCGGAAAGATCTTGGGCTAGATCCTCGATGCAGGCGCTATCGAGCAAATCGAGCAACAGCACCACGTCTTGGTTTTCTCCCTGGGCGTACGAGCCTGATCTCGCAACCTTCTCGGAGAGCCGAATGATGCGCACGATGTCCACCATCGCGTCCTGCAAGAAGTGCGTGTTGTCACCCAGGTACTGCATGGGCGTGTTGATCTCGTGGGCGATTCCATCGGCGAGTTGCCCCACCGCCTCGAGCTTCTGGGACTGAACCAACTGCGCCACCAAATCGTCTCGCTCGGTCTCCGCGCAGCTCCTGTCTCGCGCTTCCTTCTCAATATGCTCATAGGCGGATTGGAGTTCGGCGGTCCGTTCGGAAACCTTGGACTCGATCGCGAGTTGGGTGAACTCGAGCTCTGCCTGCCGCTGAGCCAGGGCCAACAGTTGCTTCTTGCCGTTGTGGCAAGCCCCCGCAAGGATGCCGCACTCAAACACAACCCAGGCCCCGTGCTCTAGCCAACGCCATTGGCCAGCGTCTGCGTCCCCGAAGACGGACAAGGGCCAAAAGAGACCTCGAATGAAGTGATCGACCGTCACGATTGCCGCTGCGCTCAGAAGGATTCTCCAGTCGCGGTAGAACGAGAGGAACGCGAGGACTCCGAAGACGTGGAAGTGGGCTTCTGTTCTCCCTCCGAAAACGTGAATCAAGAGTGCGCTAATGAGTGCCTGGGCGATCGCGATGGTGTACTTGGACTCCACGCTTCCGGCTCTAGTTTTGGCAAAGGCGAGCGGGAGCGCGACAACCAGGCCCCCGAGGACAATCGATCCCCACAAGTGAATGTGAACCCGGCTGCTCTCCCCGATCCAAGTCAGTGGCGAGTACCAGACGGCAGCCGCGATCAGGGCGACATACTGAAACACCATCAAGCGCGAGAACAACTCGTCCGTGCGCTGATCACTAGGCCAGCGACTCCACCGCTTCTATTTCAGAAGCACGTCGCTGAATCGCCAAGTCCAACTCTCGATCTCCGCCGGAGACTGTCCAGCTTGAACGTGGTGGGGTACTAAGTGGCGTTTCCATTGCTGTTCGCTTGTCAGAATGCGAGGGACATTCGGTTGGAACCTTCGCTAGCTCTCTGGTTCTCGTGGGGTGACCCTATTTCAGGGTCGATCTGACCGGACGGGCGGGACCGATGAATTCAATTGCGGAACGTCTCCAGTTTGCGGGTCGTCTCATGAACACCTTTGGGGCAATCGGCGAGTCACTGCTCCGGTGTCTGGATATCGACATTCGCTGTTGCGAACTGAGTGCCACCGGAGATTAATCAGCAACCCACCTATGGGTGAGATACCCGATGAGCCCACGCTCTCCTCGGAGTCTCCCGACCCGCTTCGATCTCCGGACAAGAATCTGCGTGCATCGCTCAAAACGGGGTCTGCACTCAGGGGTAGCTGGGCGCCCTCTCCGTTCCAGTCGCCGCAGAATTCCGGCGATGCCCTACAGCTCAATCAGCAGAGGACTCGATCGATTTGGCAGATCCCCCATGCGTATTCTCATTGCCGAAGACTGCCCCGTCACCCGTCGCTACTTGCTAGCGCTCGTGCAGAAGTGGGGCCACGAAGTCATCCTCACCAAGGACGGGGGGGAAGCGTACGAGGTGCTCATGCGCGAGACGGACATCTCGATGGCGATTCTCGATTGGGAGATGCCCGAGATGGTGGGTCCCGAGATCTGCGAGGCGCTCCAAAAGAGTGGAAGAGTCGTGTACTCGATCCTCTTGACGGGACGCGAAGACGCGGCGGACATCGCCTACGCCCTCAACAAAGGGGCCTCGGACTACGTCTGCAAGCCCTGCAACCCGATCGTCTTGCGTGCGCGCGTCGATGCAGGAATCCGGCTCGTGGACATGCAAGAGGAAATGGCTCGCATGCAGAAGCTCGAGTCCCTCGGTCGACTGTCCGCGGGCTTAGCCCACGAAATCAACACGCCTCTGCAATACATCTTCACCAACCTAGGCTTTCTCGAAGAATCGTTCGCCGATCTCGCGCGGGTCTTGGAGGCGGCCACGGCGTGCATTGAGTGCGATCCTAGCCAGATCACTCAGTCCATCGAATCACTGCGCGAATCCGCAGAAGCGGCCGACTTGCAGTTCCTGACAGGTGAGATCCCAGGGGCGATCGCCCAAACCCTGAGTGGAGTCCGCGAGGTCTCTGCGATCGTGGACACGATGCGCGGGTTCTCCGATCTAGGTGACGGAGTCGCCAAACCGGCGGACGTGAACAGAGCCATCGAAGAGGCCTCCACCCTGGCGTTCCTGGAGTGGAAGACCAATGGAGCCGTCGAGTTTGACTTGGCAGCCGACCTGCCCAACTCCGTCTGTTCCCATGCGAATCTGTTTCAAGCGCTGGTCCACTTGCTCACGAACGCCAGCCATGCTGTGGAATCAGCCTGCAGGGATCGAGAGGGGCACACCGGCAGAATCCAGGTCAGCTCGAAAGATTGCGGAGAGCTGATCGAGATCGCAATCGACGACAATGGGACCGGCATGGCAGCCGATGTCCGATCGCGAATCTTTGATCCCTTCTTCACCACCAAAGAAGTTGGATCGGGCAAAGGCCAAGGCCTGTGCTACGTCCGTCGTGTTGCCACGGAGTGCGGCGGCTCGATTGATGTCGAGTCGCAGGTCGGCGTCGGAACCACGTTTCGACTGCGCGTCCCTCGACAAGCTGCTTGACTCAGTTGCCTGGTTGGTCAGGCTGAATGGGACAGTGGCTACCCGTGTTCGAGTAGAGCGGACCTGCCCGGGAATCCGTACCTAGAAAGGTGTCAGCCCAAGCGGTGCCTCGAGGGGCGCTCTCGTCTCCAACTGGACTACTGCCCCATGATGCGCTCCAGCACAGGGTCCCGTCCCGCCATGAAGTGCGCGAAGGTGGTGGATACCGGCCAATCCACGTCCATGCTCCCGAGCTGCAAGTTCCAGGCTTTGCGGTGGCGAGCCATGTGGCACAACTTTGCATCGAAGCAACCCTCCTCGATGTCGTGCAACTGAAGGGAATGGCCTACGCCATAGCCGCTCTCTGGCAACACGAACCTGTCCGCAGACGTCTCGGCCCAAAAGCGCCCGCGGTCTCCTACCGGCTCCCCCACGATCTTGGTCCGGCTGGCGTCCTTCGCCTTCGGAAAATAGGAGGTATAGATCCCCGCCGAAAAAGTGGCCGATCCCGTCATCACGTACACCTGGCCTTCCTTGTAAGCCAAGTCCGGTAGGGAGAGGCCGAAGTGCGCAGTGGTTGTTAAGTCCCCGCCCCCGTTTTGCCGGTTGTCGAGCAGGATGGAGAGGGGCATGTCTTCCTTCAATCGCCGGGTTGCCTCTTCCACGAACTGCTCGATGGACTCCGCTCCGAAGCCAATGTTGGCGCGTAGCTGGATGTAGGCCAGCTCTCCGTCTCGCAACAACTCGTACCGAAAGGTCTTGCTTGGCTCCCGAAGGTAGAGTGGCACCTCGTTCTCCGTTCCATAAGCGGTGACCCAATCGGTCTCCCCTTGCAAGGGAACCGGACTCAAGTAGCGCCAGGGCCGATCAACGATCAGGCTCGACTCGCGATCCACACTCACGGTGTGGACCTGTGCCTCTCCGGCCTCGGTGAGCGAGCCCAGGGTCAGTCGCTGCGGATGGTTGGCGAGTCCAACCGCGTGCAGAGCTGCCGGGCAAAAGACCAACCCGGGACCCAGGTATCGGCGAAAGAAAGCGTCCGTCCCGCCGTTGAATTGCTGAAGGTGAGCTTCCACTTCATCCAGCGGCCGGCCGTCGATCGAGGTGATGCGTGCGCCGATCAATTCAGCCTGGTCCGCCTGGCCGCGCACTACGTACAACCCGTCAGAGAACCAATAGGCGCGCAGGGGCAACAATCCAAACTGGCGATAGAGCGGACGCTCCGTCACGTTGGAATGCCCGTTGTCCGCAAGGGCGGCGAGGCGCCTCAGCTCCATGTAGAACTCCGCGTCAGTGAACGGGACATGCCCGGTGATGTGTTCGTCGAGTGTCTTCAAGCCCTCTGCCCTGCGTGTCTCGGAAGCGCTCTCGTCCAGGTCGAACCAGGTCTTCATGTGGGTCCAATCTGCGACGCGTTCCCGGCTCGTTGGAATCATGTCCGAAGAAGCGAGAACGGAGTCCTGAACGGGGAGGGAGATGAGGATGGCGACAGCGAGGGCAACAAGACTCATGGGCGTTCACTCTTGGTTGATGAAAGAAGTGGACCGGATTCAAGGACGGCGACGCCCCGACTCCGTGGGCTGGCGGAACCTCGTTCAAGGCGACGTCGGGGAGCGTCGCACTGCATGGCGACCGGCGGCTTATTTCGCGGTTGACCCAATCGCAACATGGACATTACCGGTCTGCCCGCCCGCGACAGTCCCAGCGCTTTGGGCAAACCCCTCAATCGAGCTCCCTTCACGGGAGTGCGCCCCACCAAAGAGTGAGACCCCGCCCGGGCAACTGAGAACCCACCCAGGTTCGACCATTCAGGCCGTCCAGGAACCTCTCAGAGCTTTTCTTGAAATTCATGACCAGATGGCTGGCGGACCTGCGCCCAGGGATGTGTCGGGGGACCCGCCCGGGCCTCCGCCCCAAACGAGGACCCCGCGGCCTTCCCTTCACTTGCTCACGATCCAGTTCACTCCGATGAAGTTCACCAACTCCTCGCGCCTGAGCGCCTTCTCCTCCCACAAGTCCGAGCTGACCGTCGACCGACAGGTCGCCATGGGCCGGGAGCGGCTGCACGCATCGCTCGCCTTCTTCAGCAGCCTGCTGGGGTCGGTCCAAAACCGCCTGGCGACCAGCGGTGGGGACGTTGCGACGGAGGATCGCGACCTCATGATTCAAGCCTTCGATTCCGTTTGCCGAACGATGCATGAGGTCTGCGGAATCGACTCCGAACTGCCTGCCATCGAAAAGCGCGCGCTCGCCGACGAAATCGCAAGCCAACTCAAGCCCGCTGTCTCCGTCTCAGGAGTTGCCGGCCGCATGCTGAACAAGCCCCGCGGGTACGCCGGAGACTACCTCACGATTGATCAGATGTACGCGAACACTCCCTACGGAGACGACGCCATAGCACGGCTTTTTGACTGCTTCATTCTGGCGGCCGCGCCAAGCTGCGCCGTTCGCAACCGTCGAGGTCTTTTGCAGGAGATCATCGAGCAAACCGTGCAGCGCCGGGCAGGCAAGACAGCCCGCGTTCTGAGCATCGCCTGCGGCCCTGCCCGTGAAGTGAGCGACGCTTTCCAGAACATTGCGAACGCGGATCGTCTCCAAGTGGAGCTGCTCGATGTGGACGAGGAGGCGATCGAAAGCACGGGCAAGCGCATGATCGAGGAGGGCTTGGACGAGCACGTGAGCATGACCCGCGGCAACGCCCTGCGCCTGCGCAGCATGAAGCACATCGGCGAACAGGACTTGATCTACAGCATCGGCCTGATCGACTACTTCGAAGACAAGGCGGTGATTCGCATGCTCGATCAGGTCCACGACAAGCTGGCTCCCGGCGGCCGCGTGGTTCTCGGGAACTTCCACCAGGACAACAAGTGGAAGGTCTTCATGGATCACGGGCTCGAGTGGGAGTTGATCCACCGCAATGAAGGAGACATGCACCGCCTTTTCCGAGCGAGCAAGTTCGGCCGTGGTTGCACCCAGATTCGCTACGAGGCGACGGGCATCAACCTGTTTGCGGAGTGCGTTAGGCAGTAGGGTTTGCGCGGGAGGATCGCCCGAGTGAGCGACTCCTCCCCGGCTCGTGCCGCGACCCGCAAGGCCACTGGAGGCGCATGGCACGAGTCGATCGCATACCGGCGCGAAGCACCGCTTGTTGCACAGGACTCCGGATCCACACTTTGGCCCGGCCCTTGGCAGATGCGGAACCCTGCTCTTGGCCGCCCCCTCAGGCAGACGCGGAATAGACGCGATCCGCGTCCAGCCCACGCCAGAAGACGGAGAGGGCTTCGAGCATGGCTCGGCCGCCAGTGAGAAATTTCTCCTCTTCGAACTGGGGTGCGAAAAAGGCCGCTTCGAGATCGGAGATCGTGTGGCCCGCGTGTTGCGCTTCGATCCTGTTGTGCCAGGTCCAGAAGCCGAGTTGGAGTTTTGGATGCCGCTCGGCTCGAACGAGCTTCAAGCCGTCCTCTAGTTCTTGCCAAAATCCGGCCGCTGCCCAGTTCTCGATGGCGAACCCCGCACCGGCCCCAATGTTCGGGTCCTCGCTGCCATAGACCTCGATCAGCCGGTCACAGAAGTGCAAGGTCGACGGGGTCCCGTGCTTGCGCTTGCCCAGGTCCTCGAACCTGAGTCCCAAGGGCTGGGCAAAGTCCACGAGCCATTCGAAGTGAGCGGCTTTGAACCAAAAGCGGCCGCCGTCCACGGAGCCTTCGATGCCGACCAGCTCGGGATCGGCGGCCTCGCCAGCGTCCGTCCTTTGCACATCAGACCCCCGAGCCTTCGAAGAGCGAAACACCGCCCCAATCTCGTTCGCGAGGATCTCCTTCGCACCGCGCATGCTCTCGATCGAATCCGATGCGAGCATCTTTTTGAGCTGCGCGATCAGGAACTGATTCGAGAACACGGAGAACTGAACGGTGAAGTGCCGCAGCTCATCGTCCGACATTTGCCCCTGCGCGAACCAACGGGTGAAGGGATTGTTCACCACGATGCGGTGGGTCAAGAACTCCGCAACCACTCGCTTCAAGAAGGCTCGATAGCGTGAAGCTTCCGTGGGAGTGATCTCGCCGCGAGCTTCGCGTGCGAGGAATTCCGGGGAAGGTTCAGGAGCATCGGCCTGGTGAGCCAGGACTTGTGGAGTGACAGACATATCAGTTGGGTTCGATAGGAAGGGGCGGGTGATTGCGCTTCAGGGTTTTGAGAACGGTGAGCGACTCCATGCGATCGATGGAGGCTCCAAGAGGAAGAAGACAGCGAACAATGAACTCCTGCAAAGCGTCCACGTCGCGCACGGCGATGTGGGCGATGAAGTCGAAACGACCGAGCAGTTGAACGCAGTTGAGCACCTCGTCCATCTCGGCCACCGCTTCTTCAAAGCGGGTGACCGCCTCGACGCTTTGATTCTTGAGGCAGAAGGTGGTGTAGACCTCCAAGCCCCGATCGACCTGGGCCGGGGCGACTCGGGCGCTGTAGCCCTCGATCACGCCTTCCTTTTCCAAACGGCGCACGCGCTCGAGGGTGGCTGATTCGGACAGGCCGATTTCCCTCGCCAGGCCTGCGTTGGACAGGTGCCCGTCGATCATCAGCGACCGCAGGATCTCCTTGTTTTTCGTCTCCATGCCGTGGATTCTATCGCCAATCCGCCATCCAGCAACCGAAAACCTCTTCATGGCGGACATTTACCGGAGGATCAACTGCTGCCAACGCTCCTCACCGCAGAAGCCACGGCCCCGGGATTCCCCGGTTCCCTCGAGCCCCAGCCCTACTATGACAGCTCCTCCCCCTTCAGCTCGCGCCCCACCACCGGAGAGCCTCGGCGGCAAAGTTCTCAGCAGCTAACGCAGGTCCCGGATCAGCGGCGCGCGTTGTGAGAGGACAACCCCATGACTGACCTTTCCCTCGATCCAGAAGAACTAACGCGCCACGCCGCAGCCCTGCGCCGGGTGGCGCTCGCGGTGGTGAAGGATGCATCCGCTGCGGAGGATGTGCTGCAGGGCGCGTACTTGACCGCGCTTGATCAGCAGGATCGAAGCAGGAGCCTTCCGTGGTTGTTTCATGTGGTGCGCAGTCGCGCGTTGGATTACCTGCGCCGCGAGCGCGCGCGAAAAGAACATGAGCGGTTGGGGGCAGTCCACGAAGCTGCCGAGGTCCGCGAACCGGTCAGCGAGCGCTTGGAGACTTTCGCGGTGCTGGTCAAGACCATCGCAAGCTTGCCGGAGAACTTGCAAGAGGTGCTCTACCAGCGCTACTTCGACGGGCTGACCCCCACGGAGATCGCTGCGCGCCGTGGGATCCCGATCAAGACAGTGAAGACACGTTTGTCGCGGGCGCTGTTTCTCATGCGTGAAAAGCTTGGCAAGCACTTCGGCGGGGAAGCGGGTGGTTGGCACGGGATGTTGCTCGGGCCGCTTGGTTTGGAGGGGGCAGGTAGCGCGGCTATGGCGAGCAAGGGTTCGTCTGCCCTACCCACGGGGTTGCTTTGGCTTTCGGGTGCGGCTTTGCTGGTGGTCGCGCTGGTCCCCATCCTCCAACGAGCTACGCAGGGGCCTGCTGACGCATCAGCACAGACAAGAGATGCGTCCCTCCCCATCGGATCCAAATCATTGGAAATGCAAGCGGGCTCCCCTGACTCGGTCACTCCCGGAAAGGCTGACTCGTCGCAAGCAGCGAACACCCAGCTCGCAACAAACAAGCGCGAGCAGGTCGTCGCTCAGGATGGGATGCAGGTGGACGATGAGGGGGACGACGAAGACCTCCCGCCCGAGTCCGCGGAGCGGCTCTATTGGTGTCGTATCTTGGATGCCAACACGGGAATCCCGGTGAAGGGAGCGACAGTCGTGACGACCGCAACGAATCGCCCATTGCGGCTGCAGCCCATATCGCTGGAAAGGGGTTCACCTGTCATCAAACATAAGTCGGAGTGGCAATCCCCATGGAATGAAACCGAAGGCTCATGGCTTGGTGCGATTGCCAAGTCCGACGCAGGCGGCTTGATCCAAGTCCGCATCTCCCGGGGCTTTCACCTCCCATCCCGAGCCACAGCGGAGGGGTATGGCCCTCTGCTGTTCTCGCCGCCCAAAGGATGCGAGACACGGGAAGAAGCCTTTGACCTCAAACTAACCAAGCCTGGGGAATTGGAGATTCAGCTTGTCGACGAGCACGGCCTGCCCCTTCCAGGCATTCGCCTTGAGGCGAAGGTGAGATCCGCCACACTCGTAGGACGAGCTGCCCCATACACGCGGGAGTTGTTGCACTGGGAGGGGACGACCCAATCTGCGGGAAGCTATGTCTTCCGCGGTCTCCCCTCTGACCAAACGATTTTCGTCCAGGCATGGAGGGACGACGGTCGGGTCCCAGTGGCCTCCCAGGAACTTCGGGTCGATGCAGGCCAAAAGCGCGAACTCTTATGGACCCTTCAAAGCGGCTGCCGCGTCGAGGGCTTCCTCTTGGATCAACAGGACGCGCCCTACGTCGACACCGTTGTCTGGCTTACCAGCGGTGGCGCCAACATGGCTCCCGGGCGCGACCGATTCTACTTTGAAGATTCGGACGGGCCGTTCCTTGCACAAGCCTCCACCACGGACAGTCAGGGACACTTCGTGTTCGAGCATGTCCCGCCCGGAACTTGGTACATCGGTCCGAAACCCAGTGACTCCTTTCCACCGTATGCACGACGTGATGGAGCTGCACCCATTGCGACGGCCATCTTGGTCACAAGCCAAACGATCGATCGTCCGCTCACGGTTCGTGCCCATCGCGGACTCTATATCTCGGGAACAATCCCAGACCAAATGAACTCGTCCTATTGCATCGCCGTGAAGTCCGAGTTCGGAGCCAGCGATCGCTTCAGCTTCCCCGGGACGTTCAATATCGGCCCCTTGGAACTCGGTCCCCATGAGCTCTACGCGAAGCATGGCGGCTCCAGAGGCCCGACCTTGGAGGTCGACGCACCCCAAAAGGATGTTGTCCTGCATCTCGCGCCGACCGGAAGGCTGAGCGCCAAATGGACTCACCCGGTGGACAGAAAGCCATGTCGCGCATCCATCTTGGTCTCGCAACGGGGCGCCAGAGCTCCGGCCTCCCGCACAACGCCCATCGCGTACAAACTCGTCGGGACGGAGTACAACCCGGGAACCTACGACATCGTGGTGGTCACGAAGGACGGATACGTCGGGTACAGGAGCAACCTGGAAGTGCGCGCTGGCATGTTCATCGAGAACACGCCCGTCGTGCTGGAACTGGGAGCCACGCTCGCGGTCGAGTTCAAGAGCCCTATCGAACTGGCGACCTACGCTGTCTTCCATCAAGAAGTGCTCGTGGCCTGCGGCAGTATCCGCGCGGGCGCGACTCTCTTGCGCACCGTCCCTCCCGGGGAACTTCACGTGGAGTTCCGGCAGGGAGACGAAGTCGTCTTCAAGCAGCAGTTGATCCTAGATGGAGGGCAGGCAGGCCGAGTCGCCTTTGATCAGGGCTAGCCTTTCCGCCACGTATACCTAAAGCTGCTATGCATAGCGGCCGAAGGTAGAGGAGTCCCCAACCCCAGACTCCCCATGACCTCCAAAAAGCTTGTGGCGGCTTCCTCGGAACCGCTTGTGCTCTCCATCCTCTCCCAAGGGGAGAGCTACGGATACGCGATCATTCAACGGGTTCGGCAGATCTCCGAGGAGACCCTGCAATGGACCGATGGCATGCTTTACCCCGTGTTGCATCGTCTCGAGCGCAACGGCTTGATCGTCGCCCAGTGGGGTGCAGGTGAGTCGGGTCGGCGACGACGCTACTACCGCATCACGCAAGACGGATCCAAGGCTCTCGTCACGGAAAAGCGTGAGTGGCAGAAGGTCAACGCGACCCTGAACGAGTTGTGGGGTGCCTCCAATGCATAGCTTGGACCAGCGCATCACAGCTTGGCGGCGCGCGCTCGCCGCCAGTGGCACCGTGCAGGACTGGCAGATTACGGAGCTCGAAGATCACCTGCTAACGGCCTTCGATCTCGCGCAGGAGGAGTTCCCTTCCGAGGCTCTGGCCTGGGAGGCTGCCCTGGAACGCACGGGCTCGATCTCTGTCATCACGGAAGAATTCGCAAAGGAACAAGTCATGAGCCCCCTCTCCAAACTCGCGGGCATCGGCATCACGGTTGGAATGCTGGCCTTCGTCATCTCGACGGGCCCGACCCCCATCGTGTTTCTCTTCATGCCCGCTCTGCTCTTCGTTCTTGCCCTCGTGGGGGGTGGACTCGTGGCCAGTTTCGGGCCAAGCAAAGTGCTGCGGGCCGTGAACGCTAGCCTGCGCGGATCCAGTCGCCTCGAAGCCGCCGAGGTGCAGACCCTATGCGAGGTATTCGACCGGGGATACCGACTCGCCTGGATGTCCGGAGTGGTCGCCTGCATCGCGGGTGTCATTCAGATGTTGCAAGTACTCAGCGACCCAACACAAATCGGCCCGGGTCTCGCGACTTGCCTCCATGGCCTCCTTTACGGCGCGTTGCTGGCCGAGGTGGTTTTCGCGAATGCTCGGCAGTGGCTCGTCGTTCGCGCGCGAGCGACCTCCTGAACCGGTTGCGAACGAAGGAACCCCGGCTCCTTGCTTCACCTGTCCGGAGCATCCTTCGAATGCATCGAACTGGAGAGCGTCTGGCCATTCGCGACCAGCACGCTAGAATCTGCCCATGGACTCCCCCGCAGTGCGCCCCCTACGCAGGGCTTTCGTTGCCCTCTGCTTCTTCGCGTTGATCGCCTACACCTGGCATCGCGGTCGCGGAGTGGTCGAACAGACGTCCAAGTCAGAGTTGAACGGTCGTCTATCCTTTGTCGAGGTGTCGAAGGACATTGGGATTCAGTTTCAACACGAACCGGCCAGTGTGGATCCAAAGGTAAGCGCCATCGCCGCTCAGATCACGGCCACCGGAGCCGCCGTTTCCATTTGTGATTATGACGCGGACGGGCTGCTGGACATCTATGCGGTGTCGAGCGCCCTTGGCTCCCAGAATGCGCTGTTTCACAACCTTGGGAATGGACGCTTTGAAGAGGTCGCGCAGCAGGCCGGACTGGCGGACTTGAACAAGCCAGGTGAAGGCTGTTCCAACGGATCGATTTGGGGGGACGTGGACAACGACGGCTTCGACGATGTGTTCGTCTACAAGTGGGGCCAGGGGCAACTGCTGCGGAACCTGGGCAATGGCACCTTTCAGGACATAACCAGGGACTCGGGGCTCGAACGCTGGCTCAACTCTCACGCGGCCAATTGGTTCGACTACAACCGCGATGGGGTGCTCGATTTGTTCGTCGGTGGCTACTTCGCGGAAGAACACGATCTGTGGAACCTGAAGTCCACGAAGATCATGCAGGACAGCTTTGAGTTCTCGCGCAACGGTGGACGCAACTACATGTATCGAGGCCAGGGAGATGGCACCTTCGTCGACGTGACGGAAGAGCTGGGACTGACTCAAACGCGCTGGACCTACGCCAGCGTCGCGGCGGACTTCGACCAGGATGGTTGGCTGGACCTGTACGTCTCCAACGACTACGGGACCGAAGAGCTGTACCTCAACCGCGCAGGCAAGCGCTTCGAGGAAGCCCAAGACATTGGCCTCGATGGAGAATCCAAGAGTGGCATGTGCGCGGCACTCGGCGACATTTGGGACGGGGAGCGCATGGCGGTCTACATCACGAACATCTCCAAACGCGGCTACCTATTCCAGGGCAACAACCTGCGAGTCAACTTGATGGACAAGTACGGCCAGATGTTGCAGGTGCACGATGTAGTCAGCGCGGATTGCGGCTGGGCCTGGGGAGCGCAGTTCGGCGACTTGGACAACGACTCCTGGCAGGACTTGGTGGTCGTCAACGGCTTCATCTCCGCCAGCCAGGAGCGCGACTACTGGTACCAGATGTCGAAGATCGGGCTGGCCACCGGCGACGTGGTGGTGGACGCGGCCCAATGGCCTGCGATCGAGGACCGCTCACTCTCCGGCTATGAGCGCACCCACGTTTTGCTCAACGGCCAGCGCAAGGGCGGACACTTTCGCGAAGTCGGCGAAGCCAGTGGCTTCAACGATCGCTACGACGGACGCGCGGTGGTGCTCGTGGATCTCTTCGGCACAGGCAGATTGGATGCGGTGGTCGCCAACCAGAGCGGACCCCTACTCGTCTACCGCAACGAGAGTTCCGGAGCGGATCACTGGATTCAGTTCCGCCTCAAGGGCACGCAGAGCGGGACCAACGCCTTCGGAGCCGAGATACGACTGGAACAAGGGGAGCGCAAGCAGATGCGAGTGCACACCGCGGCCTCGGGCTTCTCCAGCCAAAACGGGCCGAACCTACACTTTGGGCTGGGCCAAGGGACGGGGCCGATTCGCGCCCGTGTGCGCTGGCCCTCCGGCGCGCAACAGGTCCTTGAAGACTTAGCCCCGGACACCTTGCACTGGATCGAGGAGCCCCGATGACAAGCACGAACACACCGGCCCCCACGTCGCGCTTGCGCATCCCCAGCGCCAAGACCCTAATCACCCTGCTCATCACGTTGATCATCGTGGTCGGCGAGTGGCGCTACGGGATCATGGGCGGTTACGAGAAGCTCGTGATCACCCTGGGCACCTGCGTTGCTGTCGAAGCCTTTCTGTCGTACTTCTTGCTTGGCACGCGACCACGACTGCAGAGCGCGTACATCACCGGCACCAGCCTGTCCTTGCTGCTGCGTCCAGCTGGTGGGCTCTACTGGCCTTTTGTCGTTGCCGCTGCTCTGGCGATTTCCTCCAAGTACGTTCTGCGCTATCGCGGCAAGCACCTCTGGAACCCGAGCAACTTCTCCTTGGCCTTGATGGTGTTGATCGCCCCCGGACAAATTGCCCTGCTCAGTCACGAACTGGGCAATGACGTGCTGGGCAACGTGGTCATTTGGTGCGTTGGGCTCGCCGTGGCTTCGCGGGCCAAGGTCTTGCACATCACGTTGACCTACGCGGCGAGCTTTGCGCTGCTCGCGGTCTTGCGCAGCTTCTTGGTGGGCACCCCCATGCTCGCGGAGCTGGCTCCGCTCACGGGCCCCATGTATCAGCTGCTCTGCTTCTTCATGCTGACGGACCCCCCCACCACCGTCGGAACCAAACGCGGCCGCATCCTGGTCACGATCCTGATCGCCCTGTTGGAGTGCGTGTTCCGCTTGAGCAATGACTTCGAGTGGCCCTTCGCGGAACTGTTTGCTCCGGCGCCCGCGATCATTGCCCTGTTCTTGGTGGGACCGCTCGCGCTGGCCTTGGATTTGCGCAGGCGCAAGTAGGGCGAGCGCGGCCCGCCTGCATGGCTGGCCCTTGGAACTGACCCCGCCCCAGATGGCCCCTATTGCCGCTTTTTGGGGCCCCCCACTTATATTTCGATAATTCTAGAATTACGGTTGCAGCTTGGCCAAACCGGCCGATACTTCCCCCATGAGCATGGAACAAGTAGCCACCCGCCTTTCCGCCCTTGGGAACGTCACGCGCCTAGAGATCTATCGAATCCTAGTGCGCGCGGGACGCCCCGGGCTGCCCGTGGCAGGCATCCAATCCCGGCTCTCCATCCCCGGCTCAACCCTCTCCCACCACCTACGCAAGTTGCTAGACGTGGAGCTCGTCACACAAGTGCGCGAGGGCACGAGCCTGATCTGCCACGCGGATTACTCGGTGATGGAATCCACCTTTGACCTATTCGCCAAACAGTGCTGCGCCGATGAGCAGGGCGCGCAGTCCACCACGACCAACAACAACACCTGCTGTTGAACCAAACGAGAATCATCACATGTCAGAAAACACGAAGAGTGCTGTCCGCAAGGGTTATGGAGCTGTCGCGCAAGCCGGATTGAGTTCCGACCAAGGGGGCATCAAGAGCATCGCGAAGGCCTTTGGCTACAGCGAGGAAGAGCTTGCTAGCATCCCAGCCGAATCCAACATGGGGCTGTCCTGCGGCAACCCGGTCGCCATGGCGTCCATCCGCGAAGGGGAAACCGTGGTGGATCTGGGTGCGGGCGGCGGCTTGGATGTCTTCCTCGCCTCCAAGAAGGTCGGCCCCACGGGGAAAGCGATCGGCATGGACATGACCGGGGACATGGTTTCCCTGGCGCGCAAGAACGCGGAGAAGGGCGGCTACACCAACGTGAAGTTCTACCTCGCGGAGATCGAGTCCATGCCTCTGCCGGACAATTCGGTGGACTGCGTGATCTCCAACTGCGTCTTGAACCTGTGCACGGACAAGGACGCGGCCTTCGCGGAGATCCACCGCATCCTGAAGCCCGGCGGGCGCCTGGCGGTCTCCGACATCGCGCTCAAAAAGCCCTTGCCCGCTGCCGTTGAGCGAGAAGTCGCCGCTTGGACGGGCTGCATCGCAGGCGCGATGACCATCGAAGAGAACCGCGACAAGCTGGCGAAGGCTGGCTTTGGCGAAGTCGAGATTCAGGACGCCGGCAGCGACTTGAACGCCTACCGCGATGGCGGCCACGCTGTTTGCTGTGGACCCGAGTCCCCCGCCGACATGAGTGCCTCCTCGTGCTGCGCGCCGGAACCGGAACCGGAGGTCAAGGAGGCGAGCGCCTGCTGCTCCCCCACG
The DNA here is from genome assembly GCA_937905825.1 of uncultured bacterium. Taxonomy (GTDB): domain Bacteria; phylum Planctomycetota; class UBA1135; order UBA1135; genus JABACD01. Next base: position 5,569 of record CALCXM010000169.1, on the reverse strand, counting down.
ACCGCTGAGCAGGTGGCTGCTGCTGAGCAAGCTGGCACCGAGGCTCCCTGCTGCAACCCCTCTTCCGAGCCGGCGGCAAGCGCCCCCGTCGAGGCCCCGGCGACCCAGGAATCAACCGAATTCCACGACACCATGGGCAAGCTGCTCGACTCCTTCGACGTCAACGCCTACGCCGCCAGCGTCAAGATTTTCGCGGTGAAGCCCACTTCGTAGCCCCGGGAGAGGCGGATTCGAGCTTTGGAGTCGTCCCAATCGACGGGGGCGACTCCAAATTCATTTCGGCGAGAAGCACGCCCCGTGCAGCCCCTTGGGGGTTCTCAAAAAAAGTTCTGAGCTTCTCGAAACGGTTTTCTGAGGCGTGGCAACATCCCTATTGTGTAGCAGGGGGCAGTTCTCCTCGTCGCCCGCACTTGGAGAGTGCCCCGCTGCTGCGCATTGATTGAACGCTCCCACTGGCCCCCTCGTCGCGCCTCTCACCCATTCGAAAACCATGCTCATCCGCCGCCCTATTGCCCGTTCCCTCGCACCCTCCCTCGCGGCGGTCCTCGTCGGTGCCGCCGCCCAGGCGCAGTTCGTCAGGAACACCACGGACATCCCCTCCGGCAATCCCGGAAACAACTCGAACACCGAAAACGTCGACTTCGGCGACGTGGATCAGGATGGTGACTGGGATGCCGTCTTCGCCGACGGTGGGGACAACGCACAAGACCAAAACCGCATCTGGATCAACCTCGGGCCGGGTGCAAACCTAGGCAAGTTCGACGACCAAACAGCTGCACGTTTTCCAGCCGTCAACGACCAAAGCCGCGACATCGAGTTCGTGGACTTCGATGGGGACTCCGACCTGGACATCTACACCGTCAATACCGCGACGCTTCTCGCCCAAGGGGCGCGCTGGTGGCGCAATGTGGGTGGTGGCTTCTACGCCGACGAGACCGCCTCGCGCTGGATCGGCTTGGGGGGGACGGGCAGCTCGATAGCGCCCTCCCTGGTCCTGGCCTCGGGCACCTTCATCGACTTCTCCGGGGACGGGGATTTTGCGGACATCGACAACGATGGAGACATGGATCTGCTCCACACGAGCTACGGATCCGTCTTCGGGGGCCAGATCCCGTCGCGGGTTTTCCTCAATGACGGCGCGGGCTTCTTCGAAGAGTTCAATCCCTCTGGATTCCAACTCTCTGGATTCAACATTCAGGCAGGCGATCCGGGCCTTTGGTGCGAGGGCACCCAGGACAGCAACACAACCAGTTCCGACGGCACGGAATGCGACATCGCCACCTCGGGAGTGGACGGAGATTTCGGCGACATCGACGGGGACTTCGACCTAGACATCCTGCAAGGTGCGATCAGTGAACTGCCGCGCATGTACCAGAACCGCCTATCGGAGAACGGGGGAGTGCTCAGCTTCCGCGATGTCACCGGATCAACCTTTCAGGCGGGTTACTCCACTGGCAGTGGCCACTACGAGCAGGAGATGGGCGATCTGGATGGAGACGGAGATCTGGACATCCTCGGCGTCAATTGGGAGGGTGGCTTCGGCTTCAACGAAACGACCCTAAAGAACCTCGGCGATGGAACCTTCCAGTTTGTGCAGTCCCTGCCTGGATCGATAGCAGATGACAGCGAAGGTGATTTCATCGACTACGACAACGATGGAGATCTCGACATCCTGATCGCCAACTTCGCGGGACAAGACCGTCTCTACCGAAACAACAACAACGGCGGCCAGAACTTCCTCTTCACTCAGGTGCCCTACGCGCCTTCCGCTGAGACAGCCCTGGATTCAGACTGTTGCGACGTGGATGGAGATGGCGACTACGACGTGTTCACGGCAAACAATTTCCAGGCCGCCAACACGTACTTTGAGAACGTCACGGACATCCCGGACTCCCATGCGCCCTACCTGCCAAACGTGGAGCAGGCTCCGGACAGGACTCCATCGGCAGCTCCCACGGTGGTCCGCGTGCACGTCTACGACAACGCGCCCTACTACATCACCTGGTACAACCCGACGCAGTTGATCTACTCCGTCAATGGCGGCGCGTCCGTCACGACTCCAGCGGTCAGCTCCGGCGGCCAAGTGTTCCGTGCGGAGATCCCCGGAAGTCTAATCGGCACGGTTCAATACCACTTCGTCTCCGAGGATCAGTACGGCAACCAAGGTCAATCTGCCACGCGGGCTTACGTCGCGGGCAATGGAAGCCTGAATACCGGCGCTGCTTTCTGCTTTGGAGATGGAACCGGAGCTGCCTGCCCCTGTGCAAATGGCGGACTCGGGGAAGGCTGCCAGAACAGCACCGGTGGCGGCGCGACCCTGACTGGATTCGGGCACGCGTCGTTCACGAACGACGGTTTGGGCTTCTCGGTGAGTGGAGCCCCTGCGGGCAACCCCGGGTTGATTTTGCGCGGCACCAACATGATCGCGAACCCCGTGGGCGATGGCATCCTGTGCATGTCCCAGGGCGTCAAGCGCTCGCAGGTCACGGTCACCTCCCCCGCCGGAACCGCGACCTACACGCACTTCAATGGGCAGGGTTTCGGCAGCGTGGGGCTCAACAATGCTCCGACGAACTTCCAGTTCTACTACCGAGACGTGGCAGGCAGCTGCACGGGCGCCGGCTTCAACTTCACGAACGCTTGGACGGTGACGTACTTGCCCTAGTCTCGCGAACTCGCAAGGGGCGGGGAAGCTAGCTCGTAGATGCCACCCCCACCCCGCGCGCTGATGAGCCCCGATCGATTCCCCACGTGTGCTCGTGGATTTGATCGGGGCTCTCTTGCTTCTCGGGGGTTGTGGCGGAGAGCAGGCGCTTGGCCGCCGACGGCGAAATCTGTGGGCCAGGAATCAGGCGTGGCGAACAAGGAAACAGAAACCGCGCCAGCTCCTCCCCTATACTTGGTCCATGACTCCACGAGGAAAGACATGGACCCGCTTGCGCCGCTTGCTCGTCACAGGCTTTGTCGTGCTCTCGATCTATTGGACCGCACTCTTCTTCTGTCAGCGCCTGCTGATTTTCCCGAGGGACGCCGCCAATTCGCGAATGGTTGCGGGACAAGTGGGTCAGCCAAACCGCACTGGACTCGAGCGGTTTTGGCTCGACACGGAGGACGGCCGGACAGAGTGTTGGCTGCAACTGGCCGATGGCGCCAGCGAGGACTCCCCCGCAGGCCTGGTCCTCTTCGCCCACGGGAACGCGGAGTTGATCGATGGGCAGGCTTGGGTCTTCGCTGGGTTCCGCAAGCTGGGCTACAGCGTTGCCATGTGCGAGTACCGGGGCTACGGCCGATCGGACGGAAGTCCCTCGCAAGCGGACATCACTAAGGACCAGCAGGCCATGCTGACTGCCTTGCTGGCGCGCCCGGAAGTCGATCGCGAACGGGTGATTTTTTTTGGACGCTCCATCGGAACGGGAGTCGCTTGCGCATTGGCCCAGGAACACGCACCCGCGGCGATCCTCTTGCTGTCTCCCTTCCGCTCCCTGCGATCCATGGCCCGCGGATTCTTCGCCCCGGAGTTTCTGGTGCGCGACCCCTTCGACAACCAGGCGTTCCTGGGCCAGTACCCAGGCCCCGTCCTGCTCATGCACGGTACCTCGGATCAAGTCATCCCGATCGAGCACTCCAAGTCCCTCGAGAAGGTCGCCGCCAACGCGACCCTGCGCAGCTTTGACTGTGGTCACAACAACGTGCCCGTGGACTCCGATGAGTTTTGGCAAGTCGTGCAGGAGTTCCTCACGGCCCATGAACTCCAAGATTGAGCGGCCTTGCCCGAGGGAACAGATCCCCTACTTGTGGCCGTCCACCCCGAAGGCCTGCGTCAGGTAATCCACGAAGACACGTAGCTTGGCTCGCATGAAGCGAGTGCGCGGATAGACCACGTAGAGACCCCCGGCCATCCGTTTGAGTCCCGGCAACACACGCACGAGTTCCCCGCGCTGAGCTTCCCCTTGGCAATGCGCTTGCGGGATGAGTGCCAACCCGCATCCGGCCAGGGCGGCTCGCCGAACTCCGTCGAGGTTGTTGATGGTCAGCCTCCCGTTCACCGGCACTTGCACCTTGCCGCGCGTTCCCGTCAACGTCCACGTGCCGCCGCTCGTCCAACTGGGAAAGAGAATGCAGTCATGCTGCGCGAGGTCCCGGCTGCGCTTCGGGACGCCCTTGCGCTTCAAGTAATCGGGACTGGCCATGATGCAGATGTCCCCGCCCAACAACTCCCGACCAGTCAGTGACCCGCTGGGAGGCTTCCCGCCGCGCAAGGCCACGTCATAACCCTGCTCCACCAAGTTCACGTACGTGTTGCTCAAGTCGATGTCCAAGTGCAAGGCCGGGTACGCCTGGCTGAACGCGAGCAGGATGCCGAAGGTTTGCGTTCCGAGTTCAGCGGGAGCGGTGATCCGCAAGCGGCCGCGGGGTTCGTCGAGCACGGACGTAGCTGCCTGTTCCGCTGCGCGAAAGGCCTCCGCCGCCCGGGCGGCTTCCTCGTAGAAGGCGCGGCCCGCATCGGTCAGGTTGAGTTGGCGTGTGGTGCGACGCAGGAGCTGCAGCCCAAGCTGCTGCTCCAAACGTGAGACGCGCCGGCTCACGGTCGACTTGGGCAGGTCGAGGACCCGCGCAGCGGCGGTGAAACTGCCTTCCTCGACCACCTGGGCAAAGATCAGCGCGTCACCGGGCTCCCAATCCATTGTTCCGCTCATGCAACAGTTATATCCGTATGTGCCATCTAATCAACAGCCATCAGGAGGCCTAAGATCTGCCCGTCAAACAAAACCGGCATCCAGGCAGCACCAAGAACAACCACCATGGCTCCTCTCCTCACCCACGCACCTCCGCTCCTGGTGGGCGTCGCCCTACTCGCGGATCGCTGCACGGGCCTGGCCCTGGTGGTCCTCGCCCCCATCACGATCAACATTCTGGCCTTCCACAGTCTGGCCCCGGAGGGCATGCCCCTGGGCCTGCTCCTTGTCGTCCTGCACATCAGCGTTGCTTGGCAGCGGCGCTCGCTCTTCCAACCCCTGCTCACCCCACGCCCCGCGGCCTAAGCCCCGTCCAGATCATGCAACAAGCTCAATTTCCAAAAGAGACCGGAACCCAAGGTGAGTTCCGCCGACAAGACAGCGCGTTTCGCCGCTGGGTGCGCGCGGACGGCGGAGCCGAATTCCCCGCCGAGTCCGGCCGCTATCACCTCTACGTTTCCAGCGCCTGCCCTTGGGCCCACCGGGCGATCATCGTTCGAAAGCTCAAGGGCCTGGAGGACGCGATCGGCATGACCATCGTCGATCCCCTGCGCGATGCACGGGGTTGGAAGTTCACCGACCAGCCGGACCCCTTGAACGGTTTCCAGTTCTTGGCGGAGGCCTACCTGGCCACCGATCCGGACTTTGATGGCCGAGTCACCGTGCCTGTGCTCTGGGACAAGCAGACCCATCAGATCGTGAACAACGAGTCGTCGGAGATCCTGCGCATGCTCAATCGGGAGTTCGACGCCTTTGGCAAGGATCACGTGGATCTCTTCCCTGTGCTTCTCACAAAAACCTTTCCGCTGATTGCGCAGTCCATGGCAGGCCGC
>CALCXM010000168.1 GCA_937905825.1 uncultured bacterium | reverse complement strand
GCTAGCGCTTGGCTGGCTCCCCTTTGGCGGGCAGGGTGTTCAGGATGAACTCGCGGATGTCGTCGTTCGCCTTCTTCAGGTCGGGACGTCGCAGGTACATCATGTGGCCGGAGCGATAGCCCTTCCAACTCATGCGATCTTGGAAGCGACCGGCGGGGTCCATGTTCCACATGGTGTACTTCGCGTTGAAGTAGTCCGTGCCCCCATCGTAGTAGCCCGATTGCACCATGACGTGCAAGTAGGGATTCTGGGCCATGGCCTGTTGCAAGCGGTAGCCCGTGCGATCCCCGTCGCGATTCCAGGGATGCACGGGACCGAAGAGCCAGTACTGCAAGTCCGTCGCGTAGCCCAGCACGTCACGCAAGTAGTGATTGATGGCCGGCGAGAAGGCGTGGTTCCACGAAGAGAGCGCCGGGTCGAAGTCCGGGCGAGTTCCCGAGTCCGTGCGATCCAGACCACGGTAACGCGAGTCCAAACGGCCGACGGTCAAGCCCTCATCGCGCAACAACTCCTTCCAGAAGAACGAAGTGGGGATCGCCATGTTGTGCTGCTTCACGGCGGAAACATCCAAACCGGAGTAGTAGGCGTAGCGCTCGCACAGCTCCTGGCGCCGCTCAGCACTCAGGGATCCACCGCGTGCAATCGCCGGTAACAACTGATCCATCGTGAATGCTTCCACCTCGGGCAAGAGCTCTTCCAGGTCGCGTTTCTGCAAGGCGGGGGCGAGCTTCTTGTGGAACCAAGCTGTGGCTGCGTAGTAGGGCAGGTAGAGCGCGTCGGCAACCGGCCCTTCACGTTCGATCCCCAACTCGGTCGGAGAAACCAACACGACCCCGTTGAGATACATCCACTCGGAGCCCTGCAAGGCGCCAGCCAATCCGGAGACGCGCGTGGTTCCGTAGGACTCACCGATCAAGTACTTCGGGCACGTCCAGCGCTTCTGGCGGGTCACGAAGGCTCCCAGCCAACGGGAGAGGTACTCCACGTCTTCGGAGACGCCAAAGAACTGCTTTCGATCGGCGTCGTTCACGATGCGCGAGAAACCCGTGTTGACCGGATCGATGTAGACGATATCAGCCACGTCCAAGATGGTGTGCGGGTTTTCTTGCACGCCATAGGGCTGCACGGGATAACCCTCGGAGTCGATGTTGAGCACGCGCGGTCCGGTGTAGGCCAGGTGCATCCAGACGGAAGCGGACCCGGGCCCGCCGTTGAAGGAGAACACGAGCGGTCGCGCGCTCGCGTCTTCCACTCCGGTCCGTTCGTAGAAGGTGTAGAACATGGAAGCGATCGGCTCCCCGTCCGCGTCCCACACCGGCTGGGTCCCGGTGGTCACGTTGTAGGAGATTTGCTGACCTTTAACGGAAACGCTGCCTTCCTTGGTCGTGGCCTGATCCAGCGGGACTTCTACTTTGCCCGAGGAGGAATCCTTGTCCGGTTCGGCCTTTTGAGCCAAGGAGTTCGCTGGCACGAGAAAGGTCAAGGCAAGGAGGCCGACACAGAGGGAGTTCCGATAGATCATGTCTGTTTGCTGGGGACTGGGCGGGATCGAACCTGGACGGCGAGTCACGCGGGATAGCTGGGGGATCGCTAGGAAGCATGGTCACACGGACCCCCCACATGGGCAAGGAAGAACGGACTGGTCGGCCCCTCCGCCCTGTAGTTCAGCGCCAGTCCTGCCCGCTCGCGCCCTCAATCCATTTGCTGGGGGGGGGACGGCCGAGACTTCTTCGGATAGGGTGTGGACCCTTCGGCCCCCCATCCGTGGAAGTCATGCGAGTCCAAGCGAAGACACTAAGAAAACTAGCCGGTGGCGTCTGGCTTGCGGTCGGCATCGGCCTCTTGATCGCTGGCTGCCGCTTTGTCCTCGGGCTCAACGAAGAAGGTAGCGAGCGCACAACCAGCGGCATCAGCATCGCCCTCGCCATCGGTGGAGTGGTCGGGTGCCTCAAGGGACGCTACGTTCTTTCGCGCACGGCCAAGCGCAACCTCAAGCGCATCAAGAAACTGCGGGAACCACGCGTTTGGCAGGTCTTCACGGGTTCCATGGCGATCCTGATCCTGCTCATGATGGGACTCGGCCGGGGCTTGCGTAGCTTGGCAGCGGAAGGCTACTTGGGTGGCTACCTCGGTATCGGCGGTCTGTATGTGGGCATCGGCATGGCCCTGGCCGTGGCTTCGTTCACTTATTTCCTGGCGGATCCGCCGGCCATGCCAACGCGCATCGATGACGCGCCCCAGGGACGGCCCACCAAACGCGGCTTGCTGCTCGTCAACTTGGGCTCTCCCGCTGCCCCCACGCGCCCCGCGGTGCGCGCTTTCCTGCGACAGTTCCTCGGTGATCCGCGGGTCGTGGAGGCCAACCGGGCGCTGTGGGCCTTTGTCTTGAACGTGATCATCTTGCCCTTTCGTTCGGGCGCGTCCGCACAACTGTACAAGGGGGTTTGGACTGCAGCGGGCTCTCCATTGATCGTCTACGGCAAGCAATTGAAGCAAGCGGTGGCAGCCTTGCTCGGCGAGCGCTACGTGGTCGCTTTGGGAATGCGCTACGGCGACCCTTCCCTGGATTCGGCACTGAAAGAACTGCGCAGCGCTGGATGCGGAAGCGTCCTCGTGCTGCCCCTCTTTCCGCAGTACAGCAACACCACCACGGGCTCGGTCATCGATGAGGTCACGCGCGTCGCGCTGCTCGACCGCGATCCCTTGGAGTTGTCGTTCGTGCCCGCCTTCTTTGACGACACTAGCTACATCGACGCCCTGGTCAAGGTTGCCGAAGAGCATCCGAAGGGAGACTTCACGGTCTTCAGTTTCCACGGCATTCCCGAAGCCTACGTGGCCGCCGGGGATCCCTACTTGCAACAGTGCGGGCGAACCGCCTGGCTCTTGGCGGAACGGCTGGGCTTGCCGCGCGATGAATGGGAGATGGTCTTTCAATCCCAGTTTGGCACGGAGCCCTGGTTGCAGCCCTATCTCGACGAGTACGTGCCCGACCTCGCTCAGAAGCACAAGTGCGTGCGCGTCATCGCGCCGTCCTTCGCGGCGGATTGCTTGGAGACCATCGAGGAGATCGGGATCGAGCTACGCAAGGATTTCGCCGACGCAGGCGGCGAGGAACTGATTGTGGTTCCCGCTCTCAACGCTCATGTTGCGTGGGTTCAGGCCATCGATGCGCTGGCGCGCAAGTCGGATAAGGAGCTACGCGCGAGCCGTTCCGAAGCTGCAGCGAGCTAGGGCACTCAGCGCGCAGCGCCAAGGACCTCCGCAAACTCGGGGAACTCTCCCAACATCCCCCAGTCACGTTGGTTGATCAGGTCCAGCAAGAGCTTGCCGTGATCCGTTAGCCCGCTCTGCATGTAAGCCGCCGCTCCCTTGGCGTACTCCTCTGCCCGTACATCGCGCTCCTCCTCCTCCAGGAATTCGTCCCCCAGGGCCAGCTCCACCCCCACTTCGTACAGCCCAAGTACGGCCATGATGTTCACTGGATTCAGGTAGCCATCTTGGCGATAGGTGATGCTCTGCACCACCTGCATGCCCTCTTCGTATTCGCCCAAGACGATTCTGCAGAGAGCCAAATTCACCCGGGAGAACTGGTGCACGGATCGCAGATTGGGCGCGGAGGGCAAGGCGATCATCGCTTGCTCCGCGTTGGCCACGGACTCGGTCAAGGTCAGCGTGGCGTCCGCATGTCGGCCGAGGGAAATCAAAAGCCCGCCTTGGTTGCATTGAAGAACCGCTAACTTGCCGATGCGTTCGGGCGAAGGCTGTTCCTCGATCAGTGCGGACAAGTATTCCGACGCGCGCTGGAAGTCGTCCGCTGCGCCGCTGTTGTCCCCGAGCTTCATGCGCCCCGTGCCACGGTTGCTGTGGGCCGAAAAGAGCGTCTGACGAATCTCCGCGATCTCGGGATGCGCTTCCGCGATGGGCGCGCCGCTTGCGATCACGAGGTCGAGCAAATCACAGGCATCCTGCTCACGGTTCAACCCCGACAGCTGAACGGAGTAGTTGGAGCGCAAGCCCATCAGGCTAAGAACGTGGCTTGGGTCCCCGCCAAACTCGGCGTCCAGCTCCGCACCCAACTCAATCGCCTGCGAGAGGGCAGCCTCTGCGTCCTCCATTTCGCCTCGCTCAAAGCGCAAGGACCAGAATTCTTGCAGCACCCGCATCAGCTCCTGGCGCAGCGCGTTGGAAGGGCTCTCTCGCAATGTAGTCGCGAGTAGCTGCTGGGCTTCCGCCAAGGCGCTGATCGATTCCTCGCCCCTGCCGCTATCGCGAAGACTCTTCGCGATGACCTTCAAAGCGCTGGCCTGTTCGATTCGCGTGTGCTCTAGATCACTGTCCGGAAGCTCATGCTCCTGCCAGATTTGGCGGTAGGCATCGACGCTCTCCTGCAACACCGTGAGCGCCTCCTCTGGGTTCCCTAATTTTGCGATGAGCTTGCCGCGCACGGCCTTCGCATCGGCCAGGCCAGTGGCAATTTCCAGGTCCCATTGATCCGGGCTGAGGGAAACACTGGTGATGCTCTCGATGGCCAAGTCCACGTCAGTGAGAGCTTCCTCGAACTTCCCGAGTTCGACTTCCAAGTCAGCGATGCGCAAGTAGGTCAACCCACGCCTCTGGCGCAGAGCCGGATCATCGGGGTGGGCGCTGAGCAATCCCCGGTGGAACTCGAGGGCCGCTTGCAGCAGCTCTTCGCGGCTCGAGTTTTCTGATTGCCCCCCGGCGAAGCCACGGCCGCCCAACTCGGTCAAGAGATCCACAGCGATCACGGCCCGTTCAAAGTCCCCTTCTGCCTGCTTGCGCGCCTGAGCTTCCGAAGCTGCCAGGACCTCGCTTGCCTGGGCCTGACGGGAGCGCGTGACCGCAAAGGCGCCGAGCACAACTGCGAGGAAGAGCACCACGCCCACGGCTTGGCGATGGCGTTTCATCGAGCGCCGCATCAAGTAGAGTCGTGAGTCTCCGCGCGCCAGAACCGGCGAACCGCGCAAGAAGTTGCGCAGGTCCGCCGCGAGTTCCATGGCGGATTGGTAGCGGCGATCTGGCTCTTTTTCCAAGGCCTTCAAGACGATCGTCGTCACGTCCCCGCGCAAGGATCGATCCCGTTCGCCCGGGTTTGCGGGGCTCTCGTCGAGAATGCATTGAACAGCTTGCGCCAGGGACAAGCCTTCCAAGGAGAGCGGGGCGCAGCCGCACAACAGTTCGTAGAGCATCACTCCCAAGGCGTACACGTCGGTGCGCACGTCGACGAGTTGTCCATCTCCGGAGACCTGCTCCGGGCTCATGTTGGAAAGCGTGCCCACCAGGGAGCCCGCTCGTGTTTGGCGAGTGAGGCGCGTAGTGTCCGGATCCATGACCCGCGCGATTCCGAAGTCGAGCACCTTGGGTTGACCGATGATCTCTCCGCTCTCGTCGTTCAGATTCACTGCGGCGGTCGACTCTTCCCGGGTCACGAGCACGTTTTCCGACTTCAGGTCCCGGTGGATGACCGCGCGCAAATGGGCGTAGTGCACCGCATCACAGACCCGTGCAAGCAGCTCGATGCGACTGCCTTGATCCAACCCTCTTTCTCGCGCGTACTGCAGGAGCGGCAAGCCGCGCACCAGCTCCATCGTGAAGTAGGGCACCTCTTGGGCAATCCCGTGGGCATCCCCCATTTCATGGACACCGGCGTCGTAGATGCGGGCGATCCCGATATGTTGCAACCTGCCGAGCACCTCAATCTCTTGGCGAAAGCGGCGCGTGGTGTCCGCGGTGATGCGACCCGCACGCAGAACTTTCAGAGCGACCTCGCGGTCGGGGAACGCCTGTCGTGCGGAGTACACCGTGCCCATGCCGCCCTCGCCCAAGCGTCCCGTGATGTGATAGGGCCCAATGCGCGCGCCGTTTTCGATCTGGCTCGGCGGGACCTGTTTGCCCCCCAAAAAGGGCTCGGGCACCTTGGCGTCCCAATCGAGAAGCTCCTGCACTGCCCTGCGGCGCTCCGGATCCGGACAGAGCGTGGCGAGGGCTTGCGCTTGCTCCTCCGCCGGCAAGTCCATGACCTGCATGAAGATCTCTTCGACTCCTTTGGACTCGCTCATCTTTCTTCCTCCGACAAGCGCGCGAAGAGTCGGGCCCGGGCCAAGCGCCACTGCCGTTGAATGGTTCTCTCGGAGACGGCCAGCACGTCGGCGGCCTCGGCCTCGGTCAGTCCCGCGAAGAAACGCAGCTGCACGAGACGCGCCAAATCCGGCGCTTGGCGTTCCAGATCTTGCAGGGCTTCATCAAGGGCCAAGAGTTCTTCGGGGGGCGACTCGAAGACGTCCGCCAACAGCTCCTGCCCCGATCGCCTCCAGGCCCCGCCATGTTTGAGGGCTGCCTTCTTGCGGGCGGCTTCGACCAAGACATCGTGCATGGCCCGGGCCGCGGCGAAGAAGAAGTGACGGCGACCTTGCCAATCCGGGTGCTCCTTACCCAAGAGCCGAATGTAGGCCTCGTTGACGAGCGCTGTGGGTTGCAAAGTTTGACCCGGGGGCAGATTTCGCAGACGGGCTCCCGCCAACTCGCGCAACTCCGCATAGACCATGCGCAGCAACTCTTCCCCGGCATCCGCGCTCCCGTGGCCCATGGCCTGGAGCAGCAGAGTGACCGATTTTTGGGGAGCGGGAGAAGCGGGTGACATTCCGGCGGACCTTGCTGTGTGTGTGCGTGCCTCTTGCGTGGAATCCGCGCCTCGTGTCGCGCGGGCCTTATCAGCAAGAGCTTCCCCTCGGTTCTAGCATAGTGCTCCGCCTCCGTGGGCCCCTTTGGCCGGGGAGGGGCCTGGGAAGCCCGCGGAAGAACTCCATCCGGTGCCAGCAACTGATGTCCGGCCCCCAGACCTTGACAGTTTAGTCATGCTCGTCAGAATCCTTGCGCCCAAAGGGCACCCCAGCCCTCCCCCAATGACCCACTCCCCGCACCACCTCCAGACCAGAGGGCGCCTGGCCCTGGCGCTCGTGGGGACGCTTGCGTTGGGGGCCTGTTCGATGGAGTTCAAGGGTCAGCCGACGGAGTTCCAACTCAGTCCCCAGACCTTGGAGATCCTAACGGGCGATGAAGAGGCACAGGCCGCTCTTGAGCGCGAACTGACTCGGCTGTTCGGAACTCAGGCGCTGCCTCAGCTCCAAGGGGACGCCCAAACTCTCGCGGCGGGAGCCAAGCTCTACGCAGCGAAGTGCCTGCATTGCCACGGCAACGAGGGTGGCGGCGACGGCATCACTTCGCGCAGCGTCAAACCAGTGCCCCGGGACTTCCGCATGGGCATCTTCAAGTTCGACAACATCGCGAACGGGGCGCGGCCGGAGCTCTCTGATCTAGCGCACGTCATACGCACTGGCATCAACGGCACGGCCATGCCGAGCATGCAGTCCTTGGCGGACGGCGACATCGCGGAACTGGCCCGCTACGTGCGCTACATCGCCATGCGCGGCGAAGTGGAGAACTGGCTGGTGGAGGAGTACGAGCCCGGGCTCGCGATCACGCAGCACCTTGCGCAAACGGCCTACGAGGAAGTTCGCGCCCTGTGGCTCGAAGCCGATCGGGAACGCTACGTCGCTCCAAGTCCCGTACCGCCAGCCACAGAAGACTCCATTCGCGCAGGCTTCGCCCTCTTCCACGATCCGCGCGGCGCGAACTGCGCGGGCTGTCACGGCGCCGGTGGAAGTGAGCGCGGACCCTCCGCCTGGAACACGACACCACTCAGTCCCGATGAAAAGGTGGCGTTGTTGCGCGACGCCTGGGGACACGACTCCATTCCGCGTCTGCTCGACTCAGAGATCTTCCGGCACGGAACCGACCCACAGAATCTTTTCGAGCGCATCTACCTCGGAATTGACGGCACGCCCATGGCGGGTATCGGTGAAACTCTCGGAACAGACGGCCAGCGGCAGTTTTCCGAAGCAAACATCTGGAGCTTGGTGCACTACGTTTCCGCGTTGAACGCGGGAAGCTGGACGGAATTGACCGGTGGGCTCGCGGGCGAGCTCGAGAAATAGAACATGACCAGCCAGAACTACATCGTGAGCAAGTGGCCTGCGCGCTTCGCCCTGGCGACCCTGCTCGCCGCCATTCCGCTCTTGGCTCTGGGCGGCACGGTCACCACCCTCGAGGCGGGCATGGCGATCGACGGTTGGTGGATCCTGGAGCCCGGCCGTGGAGATCACTTCCTGCTCTTCTATCCGCTAGAGAAGTGGTTCCGCGACATCGGCACCTTCTCCGAGCACAGCCATCGCCTGTTCGGTGTGCTCGTCGGCAACTTGGCCATCGCCACGGTCATCGCGACTTGGTTGGCGACCAAAGCAAAGGCCGCGCGCCGGGTTGCGTTCTTGGGGCTCTTCAGCGTTTGCTTTCAAGGGATGATCGGCGGCACGCGAGTCTTGGAGAACAGCCCCCAGCTCGCGTTCTTGCACGGCGCCCTGGCCCAGGTGGTCTTTGCGATCCTCGCGGCCAGCGCAGTCATGCTCTCGCCTCGCTTCCAAAGCAGCCAAGTGGACGATAGCGAGGAAGCCGGTAGCCTGGCTCGCTCAGCGACGGTGGCGGTGGTGGTGACCTATGGGGCGATCTTTGCTGGCGCCTGGCTACGTCACGCCTTTTCTCACCCGGCCCTCGGCGTGCACGTCTTGCTGGTGACCCTGGCCGCCATCCTTGGCTTTCGCTTGGCTGGCAAACTGAAGGCGCAGTCCATGGACAACCCGGCGAAGTCGAAACTACGCCGCAGCTCCATCGGAATCCACGCCCTGTTCAGTCTTCAGATTCTGTTGGGCGTCGCTTCGTTTTGGGTCGTGTTCATGATGGCGCCTGATTCCGCTGAGCAGGTTCATCACTCGGCCTACCCCACGATGCATGTGCTGGTGGGAGCTTGCGTGCTGGCTCAACTGGTCGCCGCCCGCTTGTGGAGTCGACGGACCTTGTTGGAACAAAACGCATGACGCAGCCCGCGATCAGCGAGAGCAAGGGCGGCTTCGTGCAGCGCATGGGCGATTGGGCGGTGCTGTTCAAATTGCGGCTGTCGTCGCTCGTGGTGCTCGGTGCCCTGGTGGGTGCTCTTCTCGGCCAAGGGGAAACCCGCGGAATCCTCGACGCCCTCGAAGCAGCCTTTTGGATTGCGTGCTCCGCCACGTCCGGTTGCATCTTGAATCAAGTGATCGAGCAAGCGACCGACCGCCGCATGGAGCGCACGAAGAATCGCCCGCTGCTCACCGGCCGCATCTCGGTTCAGGACGCCGTCGTCACCGCCGCCGTGATGGGCGCCGCGTCGACCTTCTTCCTGGCCTATCGCTTCAACCTCTTGTCCTCGTTCCTGGCACTCGGGTCGCTCTTCACCTACGTGGCGATCTACACCCCGCTCAAGAAAGTCAGCGCCCTCAACACCTTGGTCGGAGCCTTCCCCGGCGCCGCGCCCATGATGATCGGGTACGCGGCCATGACGGGTTGGATCGATAGCTGGGGCACGTCGCTCTTCTTGATCGTCTTCGCCTGGCAGTTCCCGCACTTCATGGCCATCGCTTGGATCCACCGCGAGGACTACCGCCGGGCTGGGCTCGCCATGGTGCCCGTGCTGGATGGAGGCGAGCGGGCCGCCGGCGTGCAAGCCATGGGCCACAGCGTCGTGCTGATTCCGATCGCCATGTTGCCCACCCTGTGGGGTGACGCCGGCATGGTCTACCTGATTGGAACCCTGCTGATCAGCATCATCTACACGGGGTTCTCCGTGCGCTTTGCTCTCGTTCAAGATCAAGCGCGCGCCAAAGCCCTCTTTCGTTTTTCCTTGGCCTACCTGCCCCTGCTCTTTGCATTGATCTAC
>CALCXM010000167.1 GCA_937905825.1 uncultured bacterium | reverse complement strand
GCACAACGGGCTCGTGCACGCTACGCAAGAAGCGTTTGATGATCGGGGTCGGCACCATCTCGCCGATGTTCTCCGCGTCTTCGATGCCTTGGAACGCGATGCCGATGACGCGGCCATCCTTGAGCACCGGGCCGCCGCTGTTGCCTTCGTTGATGGCGGCGTCGACGGTGATCGCCAAGAGGTCCCGTTGGGAGTGGGCGTAGCGCTGGACCTCCACGCGACTGACGACCCCTTCGGTGACGGAGATCTCCTCGCCGCCAACCGGGTAGCCGACCACGGCCACGGGATCCCGCAAGGAAGGCAGTTCTCCCAACACGGCCGGCTGCACGTCTTGCATGAAGCGCGCGTCTTCCACGCGCAAGACGGCAAGGTCCGCGTCGTGGCAAACGGACTCCACTTGGGCGATGTATTTGTTCGGATCGGAGAGCTTCTGCACCTGGACAAAGGTGGCATCGGCGATCACGTGGGCCCCGGTGAGGACCAAGCCCGATTCGAGCACAACCCCAGAACCCGTGCAGCTCTCGGGGGTTTCCGATTGCCAGGGGGAGCTGTAGTTGGGCACCTGGGTGGTGGCGTAGATGCGGACGACGGCTGAGTGTTCCATGGATTGAGTCCCTATAGCGCGAGAGCCTCTGCGATTGTGGATTGTGCGCGGCCGATGGCGTCATCGACATCCATCACTTCGTTCCCTTCCTCACGTCGATCGTTCCACTCCACCTTGCGTTCGGCGGCGTCCCGTCCGACCACGATGCGCAAGGGCACGCCGATCAGGTCCGCGTCCTTGAACTTGGCCCCCGGGGAGATCTTCTGGCGTTCGTCCCAGAGAACATCGATACCGGCGGCTTCCAGTCGGTCGTGCACTTCGAGGGCCAAGGCGTCCTGGGCTTCGTCGCCCGCACGCATCTGCACGATCAGCACGCTGTAGGGCGCGATCGGAATGGGCCAGATCATGCCCTTGTCGTCGTGATTCTGCTCAATAGCGGAAGCCGCGATACGCGAGATGCCGATGCCGTAGCAACCCATCCAGAAGGCCTCGGCCTTGCCTTGTTCCGGGGCGAACTTGGCGTCCATGGCTTCCGAGTACTTGCGTCCCAGCTGGAAGATGTGACCGACCTCGATGCCCCGGGTGATCTCGATGGTGCCTTCCCCTTCGAGCACGAAGTCGCCCGCTTGCACGAGGCCCAAGTCGAGAGTTTCTGGTTGCTCTAGGTCCCGGCCAAACCAGACGTCCAAGTAGTGCGTGTCGGTTTCGTTGCCGCCGCACAAAAACCCTTGCACGCCTTCCACGGACTTGTCCGCCAGCAAGCGCACATCATCAGCCAGACCAATGGGGCCCGCGTAGCCCACTTCCGCGCCGGTCACGCGTTTGACCGTTTCCGGTGTGGCGAGGGCTAGATCGAGGGCGTCCAAGTGGTTGAGCAGCTTGACCTCGTTGATCTCCCGATCCCCACGAGCCATGACGGCAACCACTTGCGTGCCCTGCTGCGTGTTGGCTTCGTAGAGGATCGTCTTGAGCAAGCGCTCGATGGGCAGGCCCGGGAACATTTCGATCAAAGCGTCACAGGTCTTGGCGCCGGGAGTCGGTTCCTTGTGCATTGGCACATTCTGCGCCGCCGCCGGGGGCGCGGAGATGCGCGACACGGCCTTCTCGCAATTCGCGGCGTAGCCCGTGGCGTGGCAAACGGCGATGGCGTCCTCGCCCGTGTCCGCGTCCACCATGAACTCTTCCGATCCGGTACCGCCGATGGCCCCCGAGTCCGCTTCGACGGGGGTGAAGCGCAGGCCCGTGCGTTGGAAGATTCGGAAGTAAACCTCGCGCATGCGCAGGTAGGACTCCTTCATGGCCTCGGCTGTGCTGTCGAAGGAGTAGGCGTCCTTCATGATGAACTCGCGACCGCGCATCAAGCCAAAGCGCGGGCGAATCTCGTCCCGGAACTTGGTTTGGATCTGGTACAGGATCACGGGCAACTGCTTGTAGGACTTCACGAAACGCTTGGCGTAGGTCGTGATGACCTCCTCGTGGGTGGGCCCCAAACAGACCTCGCTGCCCTTGCGATCTTGAAAGTGAAAGAGGATGCCGTCTGCCACGTAACGATCCCAACGGCCGCTCGCTTCCCAAAGCTCTTTGGGTTGCAGAGCCGGCATCAAGAGTTCTTGGCAGCCGGCGCGGTTGTGCTCCTCGCGCACGATGTTCTCGATCTTGCGCAAGACGCGCAGCAGCAGCGGTCCATAGATGTACTGTCCAGCGGCGAGCTTGTAGAGAAAACCCGCCCGAGCCATGAGGGCGTGGGAACGCACCTCGGCGTCGGCGGGCTCCTCCTTGAGGGTCACGAACAATTGTGTGGACAGCTTCATGGGGGGGACTTTAGCCGGGTTTGGTCGGAACGCAGCCACTCGAGTTCACAAACGGCGGGGCTTTGCGAGGGGCTGCGTGGACCCCCACGCTTTGATTCAGGTCCAAGCACCTCGAATTCGCAAACCTGGCCCAGGCCCGGGGGAATGCCCGAATGTCGTTTCTTTTCCTTCCGGGGCCAGCCGGACGATTCCCTAGACTGCGATTCCGACGCCCCCATCGGGTGTGCGCGAGGAACGGCGGAATGACACAACGACAAAGCAAGCCCGGAGACTACGACCTGCTAATCGTCGGAGCAGGACCCGTGGGTTGTGTTGTGGCCGAGCGAGCCGCCCGTTGCAAAGGTTGGAAGAGCCTAGTTATCGATCGCCGGGAGCATGTGGCGGGCAACTGCCATGACCGGTTGCACGAGAGCGGCGTGTTGATCCATCCCTACGGACCGCACTACTTCCGAACCAACAACCCGGGGCTCTTGCGCTACCTCTCGCGCTTCACGGAATGGGTCGACGGGCAGTACATCGTCAAGAGCGCCGTGGGGGACAAGCTCTATCCGATTCCAATCAACCTCACGACCTTGGAGATGTTCTTCGGCGAGTCCTTGGACGAGGTCTCCGCGAAGCGCTTGCTCGATTCCTTGGCTCACCCGATCGCGGACCCGCAGAACTCCGAAGAGTTCGTGCTCTCGCGGGTCGGGCGGGAACTCTATGAGGCGTTCTACTTGGGCTACACCCAAAAGCAATGGGATCTGCATCCGCGCCAGTTGGCACCGTCCGTGTGCGGGCGCGTTCCCGTCCGGCTCAATCGTGACGAACGCTACGTGGACCATCGCTATCAGCTGACGCCGAAGGACGGCTTCGATGCCATGTTCCGCAAGATGCTGGACCACCCACTGATCACGGTTCAAACGGGGACGGAGTTCGGTGATGTCCGAGGACGCATCGAGCCCAGGCGCGCGACGGTTTACAGCGGTGCGATTGATGAGTACTTCGATCACTGTCATGGGCGCTTGGACTGGCGTTCTCTGCGCTTCGAGTTTGAGTACGTCGAGCAGCCCTTCGTCCAACCCTGCGTGCAGATCAATCACCCCGCTGCCCACGCCTACAGTCGCACGGTGGAAATCAAGCACGTGACCGGTCAAGCGCATCCCGGCACGGTGCTGTCCTACGAATACCCGAGCGCGACGGGCGAGCCCTTTTATCCGGTGCCCACGCCCCAAGGGTCCGCGCTCTACGCGAAGTACAAAGTCGAGGCGCAGGTCGAAACCCAGGAGCGTGCGGTGTACTTCGCGGGACGCTTGGCCGAGTACATCTACATCAACACCGACGAGGCATTGGAAAAGGGCTTGGCTCTCTTCGAGCGTTTGGCGTTGGAGCGCGACTGGTACTTCTTGCCTCGCGCCCTGAAACGAGCTGAAGGGCTGGGGACGGCCAAGCCAGTTGGAGCGGCCTCCCCGGCGCGTTCCGCGTCATAGCTCCCAGAGCACTTCGACCCCATTGCTGAGGTTGAAACCGGTTCCGCACAAGGAACCCACTGGGTCCCTGAACCAGAGCTGGTAGGTACGAAAATCTCCCGCTTGCACAGCGCCCGCCGCACTCAAGTTGGACAGGGTTCCTGAATGACCTGCGCCGTCCGTAGTCACCACTTCCATGCGGATCAGCGGACCTCCCGCGCAACGCAGTCCATCGCCGAAGAACTGCCCGCTGCCACCATTTACCTGTTGCGTGCCTTGGAAGTAGAGGCCGGGGGTTCCGGGGACTAGACCGCTCGCCACCAACTGCAAGTTTGCGGCCGCCACACTCGGGGTGCCCAAGGCGGACATCGATGCGCCACCGGTGCTCGCACTGTTGCTGCAACCAGCGCGCCCGGCGGCCAGGCTGCCGTCGTTGAGATTCCCGCAGGGACAGCCGGCAGCGCTGCCATCGCCATAACAGAATGGAGTGCCGGGTCCTTGGGTCTGCGCAGCACGAATCACCAGCGCCCTGTCCGCACCCGGGGCGCCCACGACGATGTCGTGGAATCCATCCCCGTCGAAGTCGCCGAGATTGTCCATGGCAAAGCCAAAGGCTCCGATCACGGCGGGCCCGGAGACGGAGAAGAGCTGTTGACCGGTTGCTCCCGAGTGCGCGCGGATGAAGCCCATGGGGAACAGGGCTCCCGAATCGATCATGGGAATTCCGATGACGTAGTCGCCCACGCCGTCGAAGTCGAGGTCTTCTGTGCCAAGCACGCTATGTCCGAGGTAATCCCCCCAAAAGCCGCCCTTGTGGACGCGCAGTTCCATGGCGCTGGCGTTGGAGTGCACCCGCGCGCTGCCGCGGTTCGGGCCGTTCTCTCCGAGTTCTCCCGGATCACCGATCAACACATCCGGCAGCGCATCTCCATCGACGTCCGCGATGGCTGCCACGGAATAACCAAAGCGCCGGGCGAGGGTCGACCCTGAAAACGTTTGCAAGCCCGAACCGCTTGCACCGGAGAATAGAAAGGCGGTGTTCATGCCCGGCGCTCCCGCCAGGATCTCGACGCTGCCATCGTTCTCTTGATCCGGCAGGCTCGCCAAGGATCGACCGAGCTTGCCTTGGGCAGACGTACCAGGGATCTTGCGCAAGAGCGCGCCCGTCGCGCCGGAGTGCACGTAGACCGCACCGCCCTTGACGAAGAGAGTGCTGTCGAGGGGCGCCCCAACCGCGAAGTCCGGAACACCGTCCCCGTCAACATCGTCGAGTCCCAAGACGGCGGTTCCGAATCCCGAAGCGATCGGGCCCGTCACGCTGTGCAACAACGCACCGCTGGCCCCGTCGCGGACTTCCACCAAGGTCGTCGCGCTAGCATTCGCCGGACGTCCCGGCGCACCGATCAAGAGTTCTGAGAGTCCGTCCCCGTTCAAGTCGCTTTGCGCGGCAAGGCTGTAGCCATACCACTCTGAACCGGCGGGGGCGAAGAAGGTGCGCAAGGGCAAGCCTGTGCCTCCGCGCAGGATGGCCACGCCTTCCGTGCCGGGAACTCCAAAGATCGGGGACTGCCCGATCGCGGCTTCGGGCAAGCCATCTCCGTCCAAGTCCCCGAGCCCCGCCACGGACAAACCAAACTCCGTGGTCCAAGTGTTCAGGCTATAGGTGTGCACCGTTGCTTGGGAATTCCCGGTGGAGGCGAGGGCACCGAACAGCAGACTCGCAAGCAGGAGCTTTCTTCGTTGCATGGGATGAACCGAGTGAAAGAGAGTCTGGAAAGTCGGGGGCGGGAGGGCGCCGTCGCGCTCCCCCGCACGTTCAATGAGCCAATCAGTTGCAGAAAGTCACGTTCAGCGCATCCGACAAGTTGAAGCCAGAACCACCACCGGCCGGATCGCGATACCAGAACTGGAAGTTCCAGCTGGAGCCCGCGTTCAAGGGGGCGGCGAGCAACACAGCCTGTGCGGCCACTCCGCTGCCGTCCGCTTGCAAGGGAACAAAGCGCGTGAAGGGCGGAGCGATGCACAGGGTGCCTTGTCCCAAAGCGCCGGACGCTTGTCCCGCTCCGTAGAAGAACAGACCAAAGTTGCCCGCGGGCACTCCGCTCGCAGCGAGCCCAAAGGATTGATCGCTCACACCGCTAGAGCCGCTGGTCGCGATGATGGCGCCGGAGCCGACTGAGTTGGGGGAGGTGTTGCAGTAGGACACAGCTGGCGGGCAATCCCCGTCCATCAGCGTCGTGATCGAGAAGTCGTCCAAGCCCGCTTCCACGATGGATCCATCTCCCAGGTCCGAAGCGCGAATGCGCAGGCGCATCAGGTCCGTCAAGGGCAGGTACTCGGCGGGGTCAAAGCTCTTCTCGATCCATCCCCCCGTGGTTCCCGGGCCCGTGGGGCCGAGGGTTTCAATCGTCGTCCAATTCGAACCGCCATCGTTGCTCAAGTCCGTGAGCAGCGCATCGTCCGGCGTGCCACTGCTGAAGTTGGTGGAGTACCAGCGCCAGTAGTTGATGGTGACCGCTTGCATGCCAGCGAGATCAAACACGGGAGAGGTGAGGCTGGTCGTGCCGCCGTCCACATCGTTCTCGCCGACGGAACCGCCATTGGAACCCTGACCCGTGACCCAGCACTGGACGTTGCCCGCGCCGGGCGTGTGGTCGTCTTCGGATTGGGCGTCCGTGCCATTGGGATTCACGCGCGTCCAGTTGCCCGTGGATGCATCGTTGGGAGAGCCCACGCCCCAGCCTTGGTTGCCGGCGGCTTCGAAGTCATAGGCGTAGAGGGTGACTTCCATTCCAACGCTGACTTCCCCTTGAACAGTCTCGGACAGTCCTCCCTGGGTGAGTTCCACCTCGAAGGGGTAGCTGCCCGCAGGCGTGCCCGGGACGATTCGCAAGGTCGGCGTGGAACTCGGAGTGCCCGTGCTAAAGGGCCCGACGCTCGCCAGCGTTGTCGAACCATTCAGCACCTGCAGCGCTGAGCTCGAACTGCTGAGGGTCACCTGAGCAGGGTTGGAAGCTCCCAAACCGCTGTTGCGCACTTCCACAGCGATCGCAACGGTTTCACCTCCTTCGAAGTTGCCGTCGCCATCGCCGATCAATTCGGCCAGTCCCGGCTGCAAGAGCCGCAAGTACTCTCCAGCGGCCAAAGCGGTGCGCGCCAAGCCGATGCGGTTTTGTTCCGCGATCGGGATGATGCGATCGGTGGCGGGCCAGAAGCCGTCGCCAGATCCGCCCAACTCCGGCGTCCAGGTCAAGGAGCCGTTGACGCCATGGTCGTAGTCGAGGGTTGTTCCATTCGCGAGGTAGAGCAGAATCGACGCGGGCCCGTAAGGGTGCCCGCTGATCTCCGTCGCCAGGGAGCCGACCTCGTCGTACTGGGCCTGGTTGGTGGGTTGGCTCGCGGCGTAGCCCAAGGGCGAGAGCCAGACGTCGCCGTAGCTGTGCAGGGTCAAGACGGTCTTGAAGTCGCGACTGGCGATGAAGGCCTGCATGACTTGAACCGTCGGTTCGCTGGCAGCACTCGGCCCGCGGTACGTTTCGCTGTTGGGGTCCGTGGAGGAGCCGCTGTTGTCGAAGCCCCACTGAAAGTCGTAGTTGCGATTGAGGTCGACACCAAAGATGCCGCCCCCGTTGTTGCGGCGATTCTTGCGCCACAGGCCTCCGCCACTGGGCGATTGCTGCTGGTTGTACATGTACCCGTCGGGGTTCACGCAGGGCAGGATGAACAGCTCGCGCTCATTGACGATGTACGTCGCGAGCGGATCGCTGCCGTAGCTCTCCACCAGCCACAACAGAAACCAAAGGGAGGTCTGCATGCTCTGGGGTTCCCGAGCGTGATGCATGGAATCAAAGCGCACTTCAGGCTCGGCTTCGTCCACGCCCGGGTTGTCCGAAACCTTGAGAACCCAGATGTCGCGGCCTTGGAGGGTTTGACCGATCGAGGTCTTGGGCCCGGTGATGTTCGGGTAGGCCGCGTGAATCTGATCCAAGACCGAACCGATCTGCGCATACCCGTAGTAACCGGACATGGCACCGCTCGCGTAGGGCGGGTTCAACCAAGCCCCGTAGGCGGGCGGGCCCAGAGCCGTGGTGGAACTCTGCTGCAAACGCGTGGCGTAGTGCTCCTGCAAGTCCTCGATCAAGAGTTGCGTTCGCCAACCGCCCGCGCGCAGGTCCCGGATCTGCTGATCGTCGAGCACCACCTCGGCGGCGCGCGGATCACTTCCTGGCAAGTGAGGAATGTCCAGATGGGAGTGCGTCACGTCGAGCCCAAAGGAAGCCAGCTTGGCAAGGTCATGACCCTCCGCGTCCAGCTCAACCCGAACCAAGTGCAGGGTGTCCATGGCCGGCTCCTGGGGAGCAGCTTGCATGGGCGTGGAAAACGAGGCGAGGGCGACAGCAGCCAGGGAAACTAAACTCACGGAGCACTCCGGGGGAAAGAGGGGGGGTGGCGAGCTTCCATGGTATGCCTGGATGGGATTCTTCGACAGGTCGTGGGTGGCAGGCACCCCACGCAAATCTGTTGCGGCGCCAGGGAACGCCCTTCGATGGCCCCAAAGCGTGGCGCCTTGTGCTCCCAAACTCCCGCTCACTGCGGCTACCAGGGAACCCGAGGGTGGCAGTGGACCGGATTTAACGCGTCGACTTCCCCGGGATGAGTTCGACCCACAGCACTTGTATGTCACCCTTCCGAATCTCGCAGCTGGCGGTCGCGGTGAACAACTCCTGGGAGCCGGGCACCCGGTGATCGATCGTCACTTCGTATTGACCAGCGGGGAGCTGGCACTGCTCGAAGCGCCCGTCCCGCGCAAGGACGGACCAGCCGCGTGGGTCACTGGCCTTCTTCGGCGGAGTGCTGAGTTGGAGCCGGACGACGAGCTCCGCCGGGATCGGCGAGGCACTTCGAAGTCGACCGTCGATGCAGGCGGTCCCCGGAGACCGCGTAGAGAGATTGAATTCCTCAAGTTCTTGAACCTGAATGTGCCGCCGTTCCGTCTCCAGTTGAAACGTTCCGTCTTGCCGCTGACAGAGGAGCTCGTAGGTCCCCGGAGCGAGTGCATCAAAACGAAAATGGCCATCGCTGTCCGAACGCGTCTCGTGCTTGGCCGCCGGGTCCGCCTCCACCTGAATGGCGCGCAAGATCAACGACACATCGGGTTCGGGGCCAACGTCCGCTCGGTACTGCCGCCCCGCGATGCTGGCGCCGCGGAACAGCTCGACAAGCACGTCGTTCATCGGGCGATTCGCAGGCATGTCCAGGTTGCGCCGGACCGCGGACGTCCACGTCGGATGGGAAACCGCGAGGGAGAACTCACCGGGGGGCACCCTCGGCATGTGGAAGCGCCCGCTTGAGTCCGTCGTCACCGGCATGCGCACCTCTTCCCCGGACCACCTCAATGAATGCTGCAGGGTGAATCGCTGAAGCGTGGCTCCGGAGATTGGCTCCCCGGTCTTGCCCTCCACGACCGTCCCACTCAAGCCTGTTCCGCGGGTCAAGCGCGTGACCACCAGGTTCTCTTCCGGGTTGACGGTCGCGACCGCCCGTGGCGTCACCCGGGCTGCATACCCCTTGGCTTCCACCTCAACAGCGAGCAAGGCACCCGCGGCCAATTCTTCCTGTTCCACGCTCCAGCGACCGCGCTTCGACGAGAAGGGCTTGCCCCGCATCCATCGCGCGTCGAAGACTCTCGCTGCCTGTTCCCGCGGCTTGAGCTTTGGGCCGAGGAGCCTGACCTTGAAGTGCTCGATGACCTCCCCCGTTTCATCATCGAGCACCAGCCCCATGAGCCCGGCCGCTGGCCGTAGGGTCAGTTCGACGGGGTCCTTGCTTTGGGAGTCGACCTGCTGCTCCGCTGTGAGTTTTCCCTGGGCTGTGGCGGAGACTTGAATGTCACCTTCGGGCAAACCGCTCAGGCGAAAGCGGCCCTGCTCGTCCGTGGTGGTGCGCGCCGACTTGTGCCAGCTGCTTTTGCTAGCGAACACAAACAAGCCCGCCAGGGGCTGGCCCTTTTCGTCACGCACTCGCCCATTCACCTGCTGCCCACGTCTGAGCTGCACGCGCAGGCCGCTCTCGCCCTCCTCGTTCAGGAGCATGGAGCGTTCTTCCGTGACGTACCCGTCCCGATGGACCCACAAGGTTTGAGCTCCGAGGGGCGCTCCGTGCAACTCGAAGCTGCCGTCGTCGCGGCTGATCGTTTCGAAGTGATCCCCATGGATCATGGTCACGGCGATGCGCACGCCGGCGCCCGCAACGCCGACGCCAGCTTGGTCGACCACTTGTCCGCTCAAGGTTGTCCCCAACCCGAGGTGAATGTCGAAGGTGGCCGCCGGGCTGTGGGGCGTGTAGTGGTCCCGGTGACGAACCCAGTCCGGATGACGGGCTTCGAGCAGCCAGGAGGAACTCGAACCGTCGAGAGTGTTGAGCTCATAGCGTCCATCGGGCCCACTCACGGTTCTTGCTCCATCGAAACTCTCGGACAACTCGGCGCCTGCCAGCGGGTTGCCATAGGGATCGAACACTCGCCCGCGCAACAGGTAGCCGCGCTTGAGAACGACGTCGTGCTCGTACTCGCCGGGGCCTTCTCCGAGGGCCAATTGAATCTGTTCGGCGCCGTAGCCTGCACGAGTCGCCCGGAAGAATCCATTTCCAGCATAGTCGGGCACCAGGATCGAGTAGCTCCCGTTTTGCTCAGTGATGTCATGGGTGGGCTGACCTGCTTCGCCGCTGGCGGCTTGCATCTGAACACCTGCGAGCGGATTCCCTTGCTCGTCCAACACACGCCCGAACACGCGGGCCGCAAGTGGCTGCAAGTTCAAAGCGAGTTCTCGAGGGGCGGGTTCGTCAAACGTCACGAGCTGGGTGAGGCTAGCGGGCAAGTACCCGGGACCCGCGTGCTTCAGCAAGACACGCAGGGTGCCTGGCGGTCGCGAGTCGACCCATTCGAGTTGTCCTTCGGTGTTTGTTTTCAGCTGGGCGGAGGCCAAAACGTCAGCCCCTTCGTACCCCGCGAGCAGTTGAAGATCGATCGTCAATTGCTTGCGCAGGGGAACGCCAAACTGCTGGAAGAGTTGAACACGTAGGGTCCATGGGTCTTGCGGGAGAGCATCCGCACGGGACTTTGTCACGGGATCCTGTGGCGTGGCTTGCGCTCGCAATTCCGCAGGCACAACGCTGGCCTCTTGCGCTGCGGTGGCTCGCTCGCGTTCCACCCGCTGCGAGACGATCGGATCCTGAGCATCAACGCGCACGCTCGCTTGTTCGTCCGGACCCTGCGCCGCATCGCTCAAGAGCCAGGGCAAGCTGAGCAAGAGCAAACAGGCGGGGATCAACAGGGCAGAGGGCTTCATCATCAAGGCTCCATTTCCAAACCACTTCCAGAGCCAGGGCGTCGTGCCCGGCTCGGACCAAGGGGACAGAATGGAACCCGCGAAGGGTGCGACCCAGCTTCCGAGGAAGGCCTGCTCGTCCTCGCCGAGGCGTTGACGAAGTTCTTGCAGGGCCCGTCGCGTTCGGCTGCGCACGGTGTTGACCGGCAGTTGCAAGCGCGCCGCCACATGACGCGGTGCCAAGTCGTCGAAGAAACGCAGGACCAAGATCTCGCGCCACTCCGGCCGCAGCTTTTCGAGTTCGTCCAAGAGTCGTCGAGCCACTTCAAGACGTCCGTTGACCTCTGCTGCGGAGTGGCCGTGCTCTGGGACAGCGGCGACTTGCTCCCGATGGTCGCGATTGCGCTCGGCCCGCCGCCGATTGGCGCCGATTCGCCGACAAGTTTCGGCAAACCAAGCGCGCGGATTGGCGAGCGGCGCTTCCCCGCCGTCCAACCAAGCCAAGTAGGCCTCTTGCAGAGCGTCTTCCGCGAAGCCACTGTCCCCAACAACTCCCAAAGCCAAACGCCGCATGGAAGCGGGTTCGGCGACCCAAGCGGGTGCTTGGGGAGGGGCTTTGGGTTCAGGCTTCATGGGTTCCGGTGGGGAGTGGTCGCGACCCTCAGAATCGATCCCGCCCTTCTCGAGATTCTGGTGGGAGTGTTGGCTCGCAGTTTTGGTGAGCGGATGGACTCTGGAATCGAGCGCGAGCCGTGGAGGCACCGTAGCCCGTGATTCTTACCACGTGGACCCGCGAGAAACTCAATCACGGAAGTTTTGGAATTTGGCCCCATTTGCACGGCCAGCGACTCTTCTTGCACGGACGTCGGGACCCGGCTCCCGGGCCCAAGCTCGAGGGTGGCCCAACTTTGAAGAGGGTTGGGATGGACATGGTTGGGAGCCTGTGCCGATCTCCGCGGGCTTCTTCGGGGTTTCGAGTGCTGGGAGCCCAACGTTGGATCCCAGTCAGGTTTGGTGGCGGCCCGTCGGTTGACTTGTCCCCTTTGGCCGTCAGGGAAGCCGCCGCGAAGAAAATCGCGCCCCATTTGTCACAAGGGCGCGGCCCGTGGAAACTAGGGGTGTCATGCGAGACGTGCCCTACCGAATCGATCCTGAAACCCTGCTGAGCGAGGCGGGCAGGTTGCAGGGCATCGCGCGCCGCTTGGTGGGTCAGGGGAGCGCGGCCGAGGACTTGGTCCAGGATACCTGGGTTGCCGCCATCGAAGCGGACCTGGCGGGCAAGCCCGGTTTGCGGGATGAAGCCGGCTGGCGCGCTTGGATTGGAGGAGTCACGCGCAACCTGGCTTTGCGGCGTGTGCGGCGCGAGAGCCAACGGCGCGATGTGGAGCGCGAGGCGGCGCGTGCGGAGTCTTCCAGCGCCGACTTGGGCCTGGCCGAGCGCATGGAGCTACAGCGCCGCCTGGCGGATGAGATCTTGGCTTTGGAGGAGCCTTACCGCGGCGCCTTGGTGTTGCGCTACCTGGATGGCTTGGAGCTCAGCGAGGTCGCCGAACGTCAGGGAGTCTCCAACGCCAACGCGCGCAAACGGGTCTCCCGCGCGCTTCGAATGTTGCGCGCGCGCTTGGGTGGAGAGTCGGAGCAAGAGCATGGATTGTGGGCTGGGTTGTGTGCCTTCTTCGGATTCCCACCCCAAGAGGCAATCGGCGCGCCCACCGGTTTGGGAACCCTTGGCACGAGTGCCGTCGGCATCGGAGGACTGGTCATGAGTGCGAAAGTTTGGGCTGGAGTGGTGGTTGCCGTCATCGGAATCTCGGTCGCGGTGCACTTGCAG
>CALCXM010000166.1 GCA_937905825.1 uncultured bacterium | reverse complement strand
AACAAGGTGTGCGACACCGTAGTCAGGTGGGAGCCTAGTTCACGTAGTTCGCTAGGTGATGTCGCGGGGCCAGTGACAGGTCCCCTCCACCTTCAATCAGGGCGAAGGGGCCGTAGGCATTGCCCGGCAAGATCAGGTAGGGCCCGCCGCTAACGGAGTTCTTGACGAACACATTCTTGATCCCGGTGATGCGGAAGACCTCGTTCGCGTGCTCTACGTCGATCGTGTTTCGCTCCACTCTGTTGCGATCGCCAACCACGACGAGGGCTGGAGCTGTTTCAGCGCCTTCCGAACCGGGAAGGTCATGGGCACCATGTTGAGAAATCTGATTGTCCGCGAGGAGGCAATCTGAGGCCACCGAAAGCCCAATGATCGCGGACGTGACGCGGCAATCGGTCATGACGCACCGATCCGCGAGTTTCACAGGACCATCGAACTGGGACTTCGAAATGCGAGTTCCTGTCCCCGCCTCCAGGGCGCTACCAAACTTCTGCTCCCACCCAGAGGCAGAGCAATTGATGACCAGTGACCCCGCTCCTACATAAATACCTTCGCTCGAGAAGCAATCCTCAAGCTTGCAGCGCTCCTCGGTTTTTATCCCATAGGTTTCCGCCTTCGAGGTTCGACAGCGCCGGAGGGTTGTCCCCGCTCCTGCAGTGAATCCTCCCGCGGAGACACAATCCTCAACAACACAGTCGGGACCTACAACAAAAGCTGCGGGTACCTTCGGATGTGAAAGCCCCTTCCCGAAACAATCGGAGATTCTCGAGTTGGCCCCAGCAATGAAACTCTCGCTATTTTCCGTCGTTACCGAACAGTTCGAAATGACGCTGTCGTCGCCAACCCAGATCCCAGTCGCCTGATAGACGCCCTCACACTGCACGTCCTCGACGCGATTTCGAGACCCGACCGCCGTGATGCAACCCTCGCCCCAGCCCGCCAGGTGTCCGTTGGAAATAGACACCCAAGAAGCGGAGACGTTGATCCCCGTCCCGAAGTACGAGCCTGCGCTACTGCTGCCTACCCCATCGCCGCCCGTGATGGTGAATCCATTGAGGTCCAGGTTGACATGGTTTGCCAGAATGGTGATGCCGTCCATCCCCGGTGCACCGATCAGGGGCGCGACAACCACATACGATCCACGTTCGGTGATGACGAAGGGCAACTCCGCAATCGGCGTACGAGGCTCATTGCCGATGAGGCCGGTTCCTTCCAGTGACACCAAGGACCCCTTGATCGCCAACGGAACCAGAATCGTAAGGGCACATACGGCAACCGTTTGCTTGATCATGACTTTTTGTAGAGCAGGGCTAGACCATGGATAGTCGTCAGAGAACTCACTCCATTCAATGCCTCCCGAGCAAAGTGTGTTGAGCATTCTCCGGGAATAATCAGGCCTCGGGTTCAAACGCACCTTGGTCCTCGGGATGCACAAGAGCAACGGTCAGGGGCAAGAGCAGCGGAGCGCCAATGGCCACCAAGACTCCGCCGAGCAGGATGGAGCCGTCCACGACCTTGGAGCTCAATTGCACCAATTGACAAAGCAAGGGCGCCATGACGAACATCCCGGGCAGAAGGCACAGGGCGACCCAGATAGGATTCGTCCGTCCACTCAGGCGCAAGCAGATCGCGATCCCTAGCCCCGTGGTGGTCACGGCGAAGGGAAAGCCCGCGCCAACTTGGTCCAAGTCGATCCTGGCGAAGACTAGGGATAGAGCCAGCCATAGGCCAAGGCCGGAGAACAAGAGCTGCCTTCCTCGTTCATAACCAAAGGCTCCGCGGGTCCAGAAGTGACTGACGACGATGGTGCCCAAAAAGCCGCCGGCCAACATGGGGATCAGCAAGAGATTCACTCCGTCGTAGGTCAATGGGTAGATGGAACCGCTCAGCCGGTAAGAGGCCCAGGCCAGCCCAGTGGCCAATGTGCCCGCGCAGAAGATCACGCTCAGGACTCCCACGAACCCGCCGAAGAGCTCCCTCGGGTTCAGGTCCCGTCGGCCCAAGAGCCCCTTTCGAGGAGCGATGACCAAGGCCAGGCCCAGGCAACCAGCGCAAGCCCAGAGATGCCCGCGGCCCTGCCATATGAGCAAGCCCATGGGACCGATGTTGTGAAAGGCCCGGGGCTCTCGGTCGAGTTGCCTTAGATCCACCTGCCCCAGCCGTTGGGCCATGCGGATGGCCGTGTCGCCCATCTGTGCCAAGGATCCAGCGGGTAGGTGCTCGGGCAAATCCTGCGGACTGTGATAGAAACCGCTGGAACCGGACAAGGCGAAGTTGAGCCCCCGTTTGCCCGCATCGAGGAACAGGCTCATGTCGGTGTTGTTGGGCATCCAGCCGTAAATGACGGCCGCCAAACTATTCCCGTTGGGCTGCGGCACGGTTGCTCGCCAGAGGTCTACGAGGCCACCACTGCCCGGCCCGGTTTCGAACATCATGAGCGGCCCGCTGTTGCCGATCGCTTCGAAGTTGAGCACGAGGTCCACATCCGCGAAGAGCTCATGGTCCTCCACAAAGAACTGGGCGCCGAACATGCCCCGCTCCTCGGCGTCCGTGAAGAGCAGGATCAAATCGTTGCGCCTGGGCTGATCCACGAGCACCCGCAGGGTTTCGAGTAGCGCGACGACGCCGCTGCCGTCGTCAGCAGCCCCTGGACTTTCCTCAACCGTGTCGTAATGCGCCATGAGCAGCACGCTGCCCGTGGAATCCCAGCCCGGGAGGTGAACCACTAAGTTGGTCGGCCGGGCACCGTCGAAGCGCTTGCCGTTCACAGCGACTTGGAGCTCCGGCTCGACCGCGCAAGCCCGAATCTGGCGCAGCAGTTCCTCCCTCACCTTCGAAAGGGCCTGGCTGCCATGGGGGTGTGGTTCACGGGCCAGGCTCTGCAGGCTATGGAGGGCGCGTACAGGATCGTAGCCGCTTTCCATCGCCTGCTGACCGGGATCCACAGGCCTCAGCTGGAGGATTGCGAAAGCAACGGTGGCTAGAACAAGCAGGCTCGCTGTCAGCCGAGAGGAGCGGGATTGCATCACTGGAGTCTCCGATACCGTATCGCACACCACTCAGAAGAACTCTACGCAAGAGTGCCGCATCAATCGCAATCAACGCCGCTCTCAGCCGATTCCACGGAGATGATGCGGCACCCTCCGAAAGCGGGCTTGCGAGCGGTGTGCGATACCGTATGCCAATACAGTCTTAGTCACACCAGGTGATCTCAACCGCGTCACTGGTGTTGAAACCAGCGCCACCGCCGGCGACATCCCGGTACCAGAACTGGAAGTAGCGCGTTTGGCCTGAGACTGCGGCACCAACACCTGAATTGAAGGGAGGGGCGGTCCAGTCGAGATTCGCCAGGGCGAAGCCGATGACGTCAGTAACCTGAACGGGCAGACGCTTGATCGTGCCGTTTACGCACAGGAGGCCCTGCCCGAAGATCGTGCTGGTCTGTCCCGTTCCGTAGAAGTACAGGCCGGGGACACCAGTCGGCAAGCCGTCGGTGATCAGCGTCAAGTCGTTGGCCGAGATGCTGGCGGTTCCGACTGTCGAGAAGGTCGCCGGGACCCCAGTCGAGTTCGAGAACGAGTGGCAGTAGTTGACTGGGTCGGGGCAGCCTGCGAAGGGGTCATAACCGTCGAGAGTCGTCGGGTTCGTTCCCACCGGATCGAGCCACTGCGCGATGTTGTTCGACTGCCAGAACTGATTGAAGCGGCCGAACCAGGCCTTTTGGTTGCAGGTGAAGTTGTCGACGCAGCATGCAGGGCCGAGAATCCGGCCGTTCTGGTCAAAGAGGGGACCACCGGAGCTTCCGCCCTCAAGGGTGCCCTCGCTCCAAGCCACGCGCCAGAAGGCGGACTCCATGACGGCCCCGTTGCTGTCGATCGAAATCTTCTTGGGACCACCACTGGGGTGCCCCATTGCCATGGCGAAAGACGTGTTGCCGGTCGCGCGGGTCCAGCCTGCGTAGTAGGGCTCCCGGTTGTCAGGAAGCGACCCGTTGATGCGCAAGAGACGGTTGTCGTAGGTGGAGTTCGAGGTCAGGACGGTGCAGCCCGAGTTTGAAAAGGTCGTCGGGGAGGAGCCAGAGTTGCAACCAGCACGCTGATACTTGAAGCGGAAGACCGTGTTGGCCGTCTGACCACAGTGGTTTGCGGTCAACACGTAGTTGGTTCCGTCGTTCGCCGTGTTGTTGATCAAGGCCCCGGAGCAGAGCGAACCCGACGAGAGCGTGCGCATGGTTGCGCGCTTTTGAACTTCCCACGCGTTTCCTTGGGGGCAGTTCACGTCGATCAGGCAGTTCCCTTCGAGTGGACCGTTGTGAACATTCACGGTGCCGTCCATCAGACCAAAGATGTCTCGGTAGTCATAGATCAGAGTCGCGGTGTCGATGATCGGGTCGGCTACGCCAGCGGGCACGTCGATCTCGATGGTAAGCTCGGATCCAACGATCGGCTCAAAGACGAAGCCGCCATCGGCACGCTCGTTTTCGATGTTGTATGCACCCAAGTAGGTTTCCGAGGCGTTGCTCATGACAAACATCTCGGCGCCAGCGGGAAGGTGGAACTGATCGAACTCAATGGCCAAGGACTTCGCACCCTCAGACCCGATACGAATGCGCCACGCGCGCGAGCCGTCGTCGAGATCGGTCCACACGCCGTCCGAGATGTTCACGTCGAGGTCGAGGAGAGCGCCATAACGAAGAGGAATGTAGCCCATGGCTTCGTCCTCTGCTTCGTAGGCTGCCACGTCGGGGGCGGTCACGCTCACAAGAGGAGCTTCGCGGGTGAAGTCGGTTCGCAAACCGGCGGGTTGACCACCGTGGGAAACCTGCGCGGTCGCCAGGCTTGAAATGCCGGCGGCGACGAGGGCCACTAGGGAGAATTGAATCGTTCTGTTTTGCATAGGAATGAGGGTCGAAGCTGGGGGATCACGATGCAGCGCTCGGGGGACTGGGCGCCACTGCCTAGCGCGCCGTCGCCACCACGATTCGCTGATGAGGAGGGGGAGTCCTCGCCCGAGCATAGGTCCCCATTTCCGTTCCCGCTAGCCCCGGATCCCCACTATTCGATACCGTGTCGCACACCGCTCAGAAGACCTCTGCGCAATAGCGATACCGTATGCAGTATGCATGGCGAGCTAGCGCCCCACTAGCTCTTGATAACGCCCCACTAGGTAGATGAATTGGCTGCAGTAGCCATCAGAGTCCTCTTCGACGCTTTCATTCGCCCAGCGGATGATGTCGGTCGTGGTGATGTCACCGCAATGCTCCGAACCCTTCATGAGCATAGCGAAGCTAGCCACGGCGACGGCCCAGCGCGTGCTTGGGGAGAGCTCCTGAAAGCCCGCTTGCGAGTCTTGAACTGGATGGGAGATCAGGTTTGAGCGGTCCGAATCGGGTTCCTTGTAGCGCAACTTGACCGTGCACAGCTCGCCACTCGTCGCAGCCTCGGTCGCGTTGTTCGGAGTTTGGTAACGAAGCTCGTCTAGCGCGGGAGCCTCGATCGGACCCCCCGCCGGAACCACCTCGTAGAGAGCTGTGACCCGGTGACCTGCACCGATTTCACCCGCATCTTTCTTGTCGTCGTTGAAGTCCTGGGCGTCCAGCATCCGGTTCTCATAACCGATCAGGCGATAGGAGCGGACCTGGGTCGGATTGAACTCAACCTGGATCTTCACATCCTTGGCCACGACTTCGAGCGTCGAACCTAGCTCGGAGACGAGCACCTTGCGGGCCTCGAACTTGGAATCGATGTAGGAGTAGTTTCCGTTCCCCTTGTCCGCCAGGGTTTCCATTGTCACGTCTTGCAGATTGCCGCGCCCGAAGCCGAGGACGGAGAGATAGACACCCGTTTTGGCTTTGGCTGTGATCAGAGACTCGAGATCCCCTTCCCGACTCACGCCGACGTTGAAGTCGCCATCCGTGCCGAGGATTACACGGTTGATTCCCCCATCGATGAAGTTCTCGACCGCAACATTGTACGCCAACTCGATTCCGGCACCGCCATTGGTGGAACCACCGCTACTGAGCGAGTCGATCGCCGCATGAATTGCAGAGCTTTCACCACAGTGCGTTGCAGGCAAGACCAATCCGCTTGCACCCGCGTAGACCACAATGGCAACCGTGTCGCGCTCATCCAACTCCTCAACCAGCAGGTGTAGCGCACTCTGCAACAAGGGAAGCTTGTCAGGACTGTTCATGGAGCCTGAGACATCGAGCAAGAAAACCAAGTTGGAAGCCTTGCGGTCCGTTGTGAGGGTATCCTTGGACTGCAAACCGATCCTCATCAGGCGATGCTGGGGAGCCCAGGGCGCGCTGCCAACTTCAACGTCCACATGAAAGGGCGCCTCCCCAGTCGGTGAACCGTAGTCGTAACGAAAGTAGTTGACGAACTCCTCGATGCGCACGGAATCAGCAGGAGGGATGTGCCCGCGATTCAACATGCCACGGACATTCGCGTAGGAAGCGGTATCCACGTCTGCTGAAAAGGTGGAGAGGGGTGCCGCGCTCACGAGCTGGAAGGGGTTCTCCGCCAGGTGCTTGTACGTCTCGCCAGCGATGGGATCGGCGGCGGTTTGCGGTGTCCTCGAGAGTCCAAAGAACATCTCCCGACGGCCCTGAGCAGTCTCACTCCCGTCGAATCGCCCTGGCGCGTTGCCCCCACAGGCTGGCAGCCACAGAAGAATCGATGTGATTAGCAAGAACACTCCCGGCGCGCTCCCGTTGGTTTGTTTTGTCATGGTCTGTTCTCTACGTCTTCAGGCACATCTTTGGTGCGCGTCTCTTCGCTGCGACTAAGCTGGTCACTGTCTGCTTCGCGAGGCCAATCGCCCCCTGCGTACGAATACAGAGCTAAATGCAGTGATCCCGATTGCGGAGTTTTGCTCGAATTATAGATTTGGACCACCCAGTGCGGTTTTCGGCCACGTGAGGTCACACGCATCAACGAAGATCCTCGGCGCTCAATGGCACACCAGCGCCGCACTCATAGAGCGCCTGGACAAACTCGCGCCAAAGGGCCACGATCAAGGGGCCATAGAGATCGAGCCCCACCAGGACTGCAGCTGGGGGGATGTCAGGTCAGCCCGCAGCACGGCCTTCCCCTGCATCCGCCATGGACCCTGCGGATCATGTTCGGCTGATCGCGAACAATGGGCGGTCGGAGTGTGCTCCGGATTGTCTAGCCAACGCTCCCTTACCCCACGTTAGATCCATGAGCCCCTCGCATCGCCCTCGCAGATCACCCTTCACACGCTGGACTTTCATTGGATACGGAATCAGCCTCGCCATCTTTGGTGCATTGCTTTGCTTCTCAAGCGTCGTGCCTTTTTATATCTACCGGAACTCCACCGGTGGCCCCATCACAGCCCCAACCAAGCTGGATCTCCCTTGGAACTTTCTTGCACCGATGTTTGTGGGGCCACTTCTTGTGGGTCTTTTCTGCGTAGGTGTTGCTTGGCGGTTGGACCGGGACAATGAGCGTCGGATAGAGCCCCTGGCACTGGTCGCCCTCTTCCTTGCCGTCTTGGGGCACTACGTCGCGATCTGCGGCGCGAATGCGATGGTGTATTACTCCGACGCAATTACCGTCAGTTGGATTGAGCAGAGCATCTGGATTCTTGTTGCTGCCGCGGCACTCGGAGTGTTTGCCTGGGCCCGAATCATCCTCAGCAGGCCCATGGTTGCCGGACGCACAATTGCAACGTGCGTTTTGGTCTGCAGCCTTGGAACTGTTTGGATCGTGGATCACTCCCTGTCGAATCGGACAGTCCCACTTCCTGAGATCGGAATTGAACTGCCAGTCGTCCAGCACTCGACGACGAACCTGGCGCGCTCCGGCAATGCTGAAAGCCCCTTCGAAATTGTGGCTCTCCTGCACCTTTAGTGGGAGCCTCACGGCCTGGAAAACGCCGGCGTGA
>CALCXM010000165.1 GCA_937905825.1 uncultured bacterium | reverse complement strand
ACATTTCTCCCCTCGATCTTCCCGCCGCCACGCCACTCGCTCTGTTGACCCCTCGCTCGTCAGCTATAACTGTTCAACTGGACGCATTAGGAACTCATGACTAAGCTCGTATATTCTTCCCCAAGACGAACGACTCTGCTCGAACAGTGCAACCCGAATAGGGACGCTTCACAATGATCGATGACCACACCCAAGACGCCGTCGCGGAAGGCGGGCGACAAGCGGAGACGCTAGGTGATGTCGTGTTGCCAGCCCGCGACGAGCTCGTCTTGGATCGCTACCGGATTGGCCGTGAACTGGGGCGCGGTGGGCAAGCCGTCGTTTTCGAAGCGATCGACGTGCAACTCGACCGTAGCGTCGCCCTCAAGATCCTCGCGCCCACGTTCGGAAGTGGTTCAAGCGGTGACTGGCAAGGTCTCCTTGACGAAGCTCGACTCCAGGCTGCGGTGGAAGCCCCAGGAGTCGCGCGCCTGCTGGATGCGCAACAAGACGGAAATCGGCGCCTGCTTGTCATGGAGCTCGTGCCCGGAAACGGTCTGAAGGAGATCATCGCTGAACTCAAGGATCGACGCCTCGGAGCGGGCAAGCGCCCGGCCAGTGGTCTTTGGCTCGCTGAAGCTGCAGAACTAGAACCTGGGTCGCCGGCCTTTGAGCGCTTGGCAGGATTCACCTGGGATGAGGCGGTCTGCGACTTTGGATTCACGTTGGCGACTTCCGTGGCGCACCTGCACGGAGCCGGCCTGATCCACCGGGACCTCAAGCCCGGGAATCTCAAGTTGGACTCGGAAGGCCGTCCCGTCGTACTCGACTTTGGTCTGGCGCACTGGTTGGGTGCGAGTACAGGAGCAGAAACGAGTGGCACGCCGGGATACATGGCCCCCGAACAACTCAAAGCGGCTACCGGTTCTGGCGCAAACGCGACCCCCCCGGATGTTCGAACAGACGTCTACCAGATCGGCTTGATCCTCTATGAACTCCTGACACTCGAACGCGCGTATCCGGCGGAGCTTCTGCAGAACATCAAGCGCTATGTGGAAATTGGTTCAACCGGAAGCGTGCGTCCAGTACGTGAGCGTGATGGACTCGCGAATCTTGGGCTTGCCGCCATCATCGACCATGCCCTCGCCCCCGTCGCGACTGATCGCTACGCGAGCCTAGACGGGTTGGCGAGTGACTTGCGTCGGGCGGGCAAAGGCGCCGCCCCCCAGCACGCAGCAACACCAGCGGGTTATCGCGCCCGTTGCGCTGTCCGTGGAGCTTTGCGCAGCCCCATCGTCGCCGCTCTCTTGGTCGGACTGCTCTTGGCCCCCATCGTTTGGATGGTGCGGGCTTCCCTCGTGAATGAAGTGACCAGCCTCGAAGGCTGGAGTTTTTCGCCGGAGACCTCGTCCCAACAGGGAGTCGTCACGGGTAGCTCGGTGAGTGTGGGTGATGATCTCGGCCTGCGCATTGCCACGAGCACCACGACTCACATCTACGTTTTCTCGGTCTACGGAGGCGTTGATTCTGAGGGACGATTCGTCAGCCCGATGCGGCCGCTTCCATTGGTGGACGGCTCCCCCCAACTCAACGAGGATCCGCAGTGGGGAGTTCGACTCGCTCCCGGGGAGCATGAACTTGTTTGCACTCGCATCGTGGAGCCAAACCCACGCGAAGGCCTGCTCGTGTTCGCGACGCCCAAGCCGGTTCTCTTGCTCGAGCGCTGGATGGACGCTCTAGATGAACAGAGCTCTCGCATGCAGGCGGGAGTCGGCCAAGCAACTGCCTTCGCCCTCCTTGATCAACAGAAGGTCGCGCGTCAAACACGAGGAGGCTCGGTAATGGCGTCGGCAGACGAGCAGCAGCTTGCCGACGAACGTCTGCGCTATGCTGGGCTATCCGCCTCCAAGGTGGCTGGTAACGAGCAGTGGGACCTGGGTCAGGACATGGTCCGGTTTGAATTCCTCTGCGACGTGGTCCAACCCTCTGCGACGTGGTCCAACAATGACCAGTGAGTCCCCCATCAACTCCCTACCATCGAAGCGAGTCCACAGGAGCATTCTCTTCGCGGACATCTGCGACAGCTCGCGACTCTATAGAGAGCTGGGTGACACCGGGGCACGCCAGGTGATCCAGGAGGCTCTCGCCATTGCGCGCGACGCCGTCGAGAGAGCGGGCGGCCGAGTCGTCGACAACATTGGGGACGAAGTCTTCTGCGTCTTGCCCGATGCCGGCGCGGCGCTGAGTGCTGCGATCGCCATCGGCTCAATGGTTCAAGCAGAGCGTGAGCGCGGACAACTTCCGCCAGGGCTCGCTTTTCGAATCGGGTTCGCGCAGGGCCCCGTTGAGCTGAATGGCGACCAGGTCTATGGCGACACCGTCTACCTCGCCAAACGAGTTTCTACTGAGTCAAAGTACGAGCAGATCTTGCTCCCGTTGGAGACGCTTGACGGGCTAGAGAAACCGAATCGAGACGAGTTTCGCTCCCTTGGCCAGATCCACCTGAAAGGCCGCATCGAGGATGTCTCCCTCGTTGAAGCACTCTGGGGTACCGATCTAACGGTTGTTGTTTCACGGGCGCCCCAAGCCGCCAACACGCAGGCGACGCGGGAATTGGTGCTCGCCTATGGGGAACGCTCCGTCGTGATCTCCAAGGCCCTGCCCAGTGCCACTCTCGGCCGTGGAGGCAATTGCCAGCTGCTCATCGACGACAAGTGTGTCTCGCGACAGCATGCAAAGGTCGAGTACGTGGAGGGAGCGTTTATTTGGACGGATCAAAGCCGCAATGGGTCCGTGATCCAAGTCGCGGGCCGTCCGCCCCGCAATGCTTTCCGAGACAAGACGCGTCTAGAGTCGTCAGGGACCATTCAACTCGGTCCTAGCGAGAACGCCCCCTCTCTCTTGTTCGCCGTGCGCGAGCAGGCGCTCTGAATCTCCGATGCTGAACCTTGGAGATCAACCGTTGTTCGCCGGACTCAGTGCGGCCGGTCGTGAGCAGTTGCAGGCACATGCCAAGAAGACAACGCTCAACGCTAGAGCTCTCCTGATGCGGCGTGGTGCGAGTTACGGTCAACTGTCCGTCATCGCCGCTGGGCGCCTCCGCGTGTATCCGATAGCGGGCACGGCTAGGGACCTCGGCCCTGGGGAAGTGCTGGGAGAAATGTCCCTGCTCAGCCAGGCAGCGGTCTCTGCAACCGTCATTGCCCAGGAAGACTCCGTCCTATGGACGCTTCCCGGAGCTGTCTTCTTGAAGCTCGTCGAAACCGAACCCTCCCTGACTTCCAGGCTCCTGCGTGTTCTCTCTGGACGTTTACGCACCAGTGGCTCCGCCAGGCCAGAGTCCACCAAGCCGCAAGCAGTGCTCCTGGTTGAGCCCCGGGGCGCTCCCCTAGCGAAGCGCCTTTTGGTCCCCCTGGAGAGGGCACTTCTCCACTGCTCGATGCGTGTGTGTACAGCGCAGCATGCCTCGGCAAGGAGCGCGTTGAGTGAACTGAGTGCCTGGCGCGATGCACTGACTGGCGAGGCGTTGATCCTCGCTGTCCCCGAAGCAGAGATCGGGGCAATCGTGGGCAGCCTGGAACGCCAAGACGCTGTGCTGGCACCGGTCCACATGGCCAATGATGCAATGGATCTGCCGCACGGACTCGCAGACTTCGCGCTCTACAGGGAGGTGGATGGGAATCCGCTGCCTCCCAGTTCACACTGGGCATTTCCTATCGACCGAGACGAACTCGAGCTTGTCTCTATGGGCACCGTTCCAAACAGATCGGTCACGCCGAAGCTATGCCGGCTAGCTCGCTGGGTAGCCCGCAAGGAAATTGGCATTGCCCTCGGTGCAGGAGCCGCCCGGGGATTCGCCCACCTGGGGGTTCTCGCGGAACTGGAAGCACTGGGGCTTCCGGTGGATCGAATCTCCGGTTCGAGCATGGGCGGGATCGCGGGCTTGCTCTACGGCCTCGGCGGAGACGGACCTCGAGGCATCGAACTGGCGCACCAGACCCTTGGCCGACCCAAAGCAGCTCGCCTGCGCTGGTTCCCACGTAGCTCGATCCTCTCAGATCGGGAGCTCCGCCGCCGAGCAGCGAAAGTGGCTGAGGGCCGAAGTTTCGCGGACTTGCCGCTACCCGTTTCTGTCATGGCCACCGATCTGCTGCGCGGCGAAGGTGTCGTTATCAATCGAGGCCTCGTCGCGGAAGGTTTCTTTGGCACCTCGGCGGTACCCGGTGTCCTGCCTCCCGTAATCTCCGGCGAGGACACGCTGGTTGACGGTGGGATTGTCGCCAGGATCCCTCTCGAACTCCTGCCCGTCACACGCTGTGGGCTCCGAATCGCGGTCAATGTGATTCCTCCACCCGTGGAGCCTGGGGAACTCGCGGAGCAACGGCGCGCACTACGCAAAGGCATCGCGAAGCTCTTTGGATTCCGCGAGGTCCTCTCGCGCTCCCTGAATCACATTGCCTGGATCCACGGCGAACGCGAGGCAGTCCAAGCAGACGTCTTGCTCGAGCCGCGAACGACCGGGATGTCCGGGGTCGACTTCGCAACGCATTGGAGCCCGATGGTCGATGCCGGAAGAGTCGCCGTCCGCGAACATGCCCAAGAACTTTGTTCTGCCGCCAAGGAGATGCTTGGAGTGAACCCTATGTCTACCTCTCCACTTTCGCAACCTGCACAATCGGACACTTAAGTGAACCTCTTTTAGGCGAACCTCTTTTAGGCGAACCTCTTTCCACGACCTCAACATTCCATGCAAGAAGCTCTCTCCCTGCTCATTGACCTCGACCCCGAAGACATTGAGAAAATGCTCTCTATCGGGGTAGAACGAGAAGTCCATCGTCCTGAACTCATCCTGGTTGAAGGCACTGAGCCAGATGCGATGTTCATCGTGCTCGAAGGCCTGGTCGAGGTGGTGCTCGAGGCACGTGGCGGTTTAGCCGTAAGACACCTGGGCCCCGGTGAGCTGCTCGGAGAAGTTTCCTGGTTGGAGGAGAGCTACGCCTCGGCCAGCGTTCGCGCCGCGGAGGACAGCGTTCTGCTCGCGATTCCCCACGACGCGCTCAATGCACTGCTCGAAGCGGATTTGGGATTCTCCGCACGCTTCCACCGCTCGCTCGGACGCGTTGTCGCGCGCCGCTTGCGCGACTGTGGCGCCAACTCTCAGTGGTCGGCAGGGTCCCAAGGGGAGCGTGAAAGCGCTCAAGGCACACCACCCTGGCTTGCAATACTTCCGGCCATCGATGGCCTCAAAGATCTCATGCAGGAAGCCGAGGAGATCACCCGCAAGGCCGGCGGAACCCCGCCCCTGGAATTGGTCGAACGAACACACGCGGGCTTTGGTGCGTTCTGCGATTTGCTGACCCGTGAGATAGGCCAGGATTCGTCCATCCCGGAGGACCTTCGCAAGGAGATTGGTCGCTTAGTTCGCCGCGAGCTGCATCCATACCTGATGCTGACGCGCATCGTCGAACGCATCTACACGAAGCCCCGTGGTTACGCCGGTGACTTTCTAACCATTCGGTGGATGTACGAGAACGAGACCGGTGGCATCGGAGCCGCCGGCCAACTCATCGATGGAGCGTTCCTGCAGCGCCCTGCGGCGCTAGCCGTGCGCAATCGTCGCGGTCTCCTAGGGGAGGCCATTGACCAAGCCATCGGGAGAGCTGGCAATGTGATGAGCCTGGCCTGCGGGCCTGCCCAGGAGCTTTTCGACGTATTTGAAAGACGCGGCCCCGAGGCCCTCAAGGCAATCTGCCTCGACATCGATCTCCAGGCGCTTGCGCTCGTTTCCGATCAACGAGATCGCTTGAACCTGAAGCGCCAGATGCGGCTGGAACAAGCCAACCTCGTGTACCTGGCAACCGGGCGTTCCAAGATCGAAGTCCCTCCCCAGGATCTCATCTACAGCATTGGTCTGATCGACTACTTCCAAGATCGGTTCGTGATAGCACTTCTGGATTGGATATACGACAACCTGGCACCTGGTGGGCAAGTCGTCCTCGGCAACTTCCATCCGAAAAACCCTGACCGGGCCCTGATGGACCACGTTCTCGACTGGCGTCTGATTCACCGGGACGAAGCGGATATGAACAGACTCTTTCGAGCTTCAAAGTTTGCAGCCCCTTGCTCAGAGCTGCGGCTAGAGGAGGCGGGCGTCAACCTCTTCGCCTTCGGCCAGAAATAGTCCGTTGACCAGGAGGTCGACGCTGCAGACTGGGCCGAGTACGACAAGCGCTTGGTGCAGCGTGGCAACATCACGGCTTGGATCTCGCCGGAAGCCATCAAGGCGTGGACAGCGAAACCACGGAGTAGGCGAGGCGCTCCTCGAAAGCACTCGGACCTCGCTATCGAAACCGCGCTTACTCTGCGAGCTGTGTTCCGGTTTCCACTTCACCAGACGGAAGGATTCCTGCGCTCGATACTCGCTCTGATGGATAAATCGCTCGAAGCTCCCGGCCACACGACCCTCTCGCGACGGAGCAAGAGCTTGCGTGTGAACCTCGCAGTCAAACAAACCGATCCCGTGGTGTCCAAATATTGGGCCGTGGCCAATTGCCCGAGATTGCGGGTGTTTCGAGCAAGCTAGAATGGACCGTGCGGGGCATCGGGCTCAGATCCCTGTGCGCCACGCGAACTACGAGACCACGCTCAA
Source organism: uncultured bacterium (assembly GCA_937905825.1). Lineage (GTDB taxonomy): Bacteria > Planctomycetota > UBA1135 > UBA1135 > JABACD01. The sequence goes on along the minus strand of CALCXM010000165.1, from coordinate 4,549 downwards.
GCACGACACCGTCCTTGGCCTTGAAGACACGGCTGGAGCGGTCGATTCCCTTCCCCGCGTTGGCCCGTCACCGAAGGACGACACACTCAGGGCACTTGATCACGGCTGGAATCGCCCAACGTCAAGCCGCCGCCAGGTACCTCGGTCAGCTCGCGGGCATCCAGGTTTTGGAGGAACAACGACATGGCCGGAACAAGCTATTCGTCAACACGCGCTTCCTCTCGCTCCTTTCCAACGAGGCGAATGAGTACGTCCATTTCCGTTAAGCTTCTTGGGTTGGCCGCCGTCAGCGATTGGATGGAAACAACGCGCGCGTGTATCCCTTGGAAGTATGCTGCTGCACGTGCGCCTTGGTCCAGGCCATCCTCCTCTGACCTTGCTTGCTCCTGGTAGGATGCGCCCCAGCGCGAATTCCAGTTGCCTCCATTCATGCCCATGCCACCCTCTTCCTTCCCTCGCGAGAAACTGCGCCTGACTGTGCGGAATTGGCAAGAGCCCCAACGCCGTATCGCTTTGGAGCGCATCATCGAGTATCTCCCCGACGACCAACTTGCAGTCGTGCTTGAAGACCTAGCCCGCTTGAACGCTCCGCCCGTCGCGGTGGGCGCGCCCTTGCCGACACTTATCGAGCGCGTCGCCTCCCACGCGACTGCGACCCGTTGCGGTGAGTATCTCGGCGGGTTGAGCCTTCGCAACGAGCATGGCCAGCGCGATCCATGGCAGACACACGCGTGGGACGCTGCGACCTGGCACCTCTTTGACCTCGCCTTGAAACGCGCAGCTGAAAACGAGGACCGCGATGCGATAACAGCACTGCGTATGCTCGTCGAGCTGGTGGAGGAGGTCACAGAGAGGATCGATGAACTCGTCGTCTTCGAGGACTCGTCAGCCGGTGCCGAGCTGGATCATCAGCTTCGCCGCGCTCAAATTCTCCTAAGCACCTAACACAATCTCATGTCGAACTTCCACAAGATCTGGATCGATCAATGCGACGCCATCCCGGACATCCACGAACGTTTCGGATCCGAACATGCCCTCGGCTACCTCGTCGGGGAGAAGCTCCTGAAGTTCATCCGTGCGGCGGATGAGGACGCAGACTTCGCCGCCGAGCTCCCAGCATTTGTCGCGCGGGTGCGCGAACTGTTCGAGCCCCATGAGCTGCGCGGTTATCTTGACAGCGTTCGGCATATTGGTGCTGTCGGCCACACGATGACGGACGATCAACACGCCTTCGCGCGAGAAGCCGGGATGTTCGGCGATGAAGATGTGGTCCGCGCCGCCGAGGACATCCTCCACATGGAGCGGATACGGGAGATGCTGCTGGACTGACGTCGTTCGGCCCCCGTGAACGGACGTCAGGGCGAGCTCAAGCAGGTCGGCCACGAGTTTTGAGCATCCACGGTTTCCGACGTGCTCAAAGAAAACGGGATCCCACCAGCGCCCTATCGAACCAGATAAAACCCTTGCCCATGCACCAGTTAGGCCACGATCCTATTTTTGGATAGGATGAGGTGCGCCCTTCCAAGACAACTAACCGGCTTTCACCACTGCGCGGAGCGCTGGTGGCTCTTAGGAACTGCCAGCGCTCGCTGCATTTGTAGTCCCACGGCTCGCAAGGAATTCGCGCTCTTCGACGGTCAGGAGGCGGATGAGTGACCCCCCCCATCAATCCCGAGCTCAGCGAGGATTTCCGCGCGCGGCGGGTCGATAGGGCCAGAAGGGGTTTGGATGGGTGGCATCGTTCTGATCAGTTGCAACACCTTGCGCTTGCCTTGCGCGCTCTTGCAGGCCTGACGCGGAGTGAGGTTCCGCAGCATTGGGATCGGCTCGTCGACCCAACGCTTGTAGCGCTCGAGCATTAGGGACTTGACCATCTCCGCCATCTCCGCCGTCGGAGGCTCCGCTGGCGGCTGCGGAAGTCGATCGTCGAGTGGAGCCTGGCCAATATCCAAGGAGCTAGCGGTCACGGACTCGAAGGAAACCGCGCCGCTCTCTTCGAGCCAAGCCCGCGTCCGTTCTAGCCGCTTGACGGAATTCACCTCCACTAGCAAGCGATCATCGAGCAGGGTCAATCTGGCGAGCACCACCGGGCTGCCCATTGCACCCTCCGCCCCTTCCCCCATCCAAGTCCACACGCTCTCATCCAGATCAAACTCCAAGTCGGAGCGCTCCTCCAACCGCGCGATCAAGGCGCTCACGTTGTGGACCACAAAGCTCGCACTCTGAAGTTCCAAGGGATCCCCATCGGTGTTCTGCAAAACCGGAGGTCGCATCTCCAGGGTCCAGGTCCACAGATGGCCGATGATCTCGGGCACTTCCCGAAAGTGCATCCAGCCACAATCCGTGTCCGAACCCACCAGCGAGTCAAGGACAGAGATGGCCTGATAGCCCGAGAGCGGTGGACCGGCGACCAGTGGGAACGTGAAGCGCCCGGCTTGAATCAGGCGCAGCGGTAGAAAGTAGCCCTCGACGCCGGACCCTGCGAGCCCCCTGTCATAGACGGTGAAGCACTCGCCATCGAAGATGTCCTCCACTTCTAGGGAAAGACCTGGTTCCGTCGAAACGACGCGATACACCGACAGCCGCGACGCGCGGCGCGCTTCTAGAAGCGAGCGAATCTCCGGGCTCAGCCCGCTACGCTTCGCGAGGAATTTCTCGATAACCGTTTTGGATCGGCTGGTTGCCCGGTAGTCGGCGGCGAACCATTCGATGAGCGCCGCGAGTACGGGCAAATCGCGAGACTCCCGAAGCAAGCGTTCGCCGCTCTCAACGTCACCGAAGTGCCTTTTCAGCGCGCGGTCCGTTAACAGGTTCTTCCCCAGAATCTCGGAACTCAGCAGCCCACAGGTCTCCCTCTCAGCGGCTTTCCAATCACTCAAGGAATCGGGCTCATGCTTCACCTCCGGCGCAGGCAACCCGTCGGAGACCGATTCCATCAAATCTTCCATCGCTTCGGAGTCGGGGTCCACGGCAGTCTGGATTCCGAGTCCGGCAAGGGCAGGCGCCAGTGCACCGTGCAGCCAATGGTCGTTGAACAGAATCGCGCTCGGGAGTCCGGCAACTTCCTTTGTCGGAGCTTGCCCCTCCATCGCTTCACTGACTAGGTCGGCCGCTTCGGACATGTCGACTCCGCGAGCGATCCGCACTCCAAGAACGGGGCCCGTCTCCACGGCGAGAATCAGAACGTAAGCGAGCCGGTCGTCGTCATCGATTGGCCCCGGCAGGACAAGACGAGCGAAGAGCCAGCGCTGTGGAAGACGCGGCAAGTCCTGCAACCCAAGCGGGAGCATGAGCAAGGCTGGCACTTCCATCGAGGACTCGGGCCAATCCACTTCTCGAATGGTATAGCTCACGCGGCGGCCGGTTGCCTGCAGATCGAGTTCGAGAATGCGGTGATTGCCTGGGTTCAACGGTACCGGCCCCAGCTGGCCGTCCTGCAAGGCGGCATTGATGCCGCTCAAGACCAAGTGCAAGGTGCGCATGTCGGCGCGTCCCGGCGGATGGGCTTCGCGATGCGGTGGCGAGTGAAAGATCACAGGGACCACCTTTTCCTGGCGCGGGACCTGACCGGCGCGCTCCAGCAGCAGCCGGTAACTGTCCGCCACCGACCCCCAAGCATCGAACGAAACGCTGAGCAAGTCTGCGATCTGTCCGAACTCCTCGGCACCAGGATGGTCCAGCACGAATTGGACGAAGAGCTTCATCGCGTTTTCACCGCGGGCGAGGATGAGGCCGTACTGCTCCCGGGCCCCGCCCATGATGGAAGCGACGAGCGGTAGGTCCTCCGTCGGCACGCGAACAAGGAAGAGGGCCTCGCTGGCAATTGCGTTCCATGGCCGCTTGGAGTAGTGGTCGTAGGCCGCGCGAACCAAATCCTTCTCAAGGCGATTGGATGGCTTTTTCATCCGTCTCATTATGGCCCAGCGAAACTCGATGGAAACTGGGAACGCGTAAGAATAATTGTAGTGAGAGTGCTCGCGGGACGTCCCGCCGGGCAGGGATGGGAAGCGCTCGCGCATCGGATCCAACGCTGGAATCCGTGGACGGTTTTTCCCCCCCGCGGATACCTTTGAGGGCGCCCCCTGATCGTTCTCCCAACGATGATTCGACGCTTCGCAAGTTGGCTGGCCAGCGCCCTGCGGCCCGCGACGCCGCCCACACGCTTCGAAGATGGAAGCCCTGCGAATGTCGCGACGAACTTGTCCAGCCCCGGACAGTTCAAGACGTGCAAGGGTCAGGTCTTCCGCCTTGGCTTGGACTCGGCCCCTGACGACGAGGGCCTGCGCGAGTCTCTTTGGATCGCGTTTGAAGGAGTGCGGCTGCGCGTCAGCCTCTCCACCCCAGAATCCGGCGCGAACCATCGCGTGACTTTCTGTGGCAAGGACGCGGAAGGCTGCTCGGAAGCGCGCCTGGGCCGCTCGCTTGCAACGGGCGAATGGCGTGTGGTTCCCGGGCCGCGAGAGCTTTGCGAAGTCTTGCGTCGACCTAGCCTGGTCTATTCATGAGTCGATTTGCCAATAGTCCCAACTCGCTCTCTGGCGGTGCTTTG
>CALCXM010000164.1 GCA_937905825.1 uncultured bacterium | reverse complement strand
GATGCGGTACTCTTCGGAAGCGGACTTCCGCGCGGTGTGCGATACCGTACCGGTGAAGTGCTCGCGAAGGACTCGGTGACCCTCAAGGGCGTCGTCGGACTCGCCCCGGGAAGCATCGTGACCGCGGAGCTCAAGCACGCGGACGGCAGCACGGATGCCATTCCCCTGCTGCACACCATGAACAACGATCAGATCGAATGGTTCAAAGCGGGCTCGGCCCTCAACAAGATTCGCGCGAACAACGGGTAGAGCCGTTCGCTAACAACGCAAGGATCCTGGCGCTGTCGCCGGGATCCTTTTTTGTTCGTAGGGCAGCCGCGCGTACCGGAGCGACGCTCCGTTCGAATCAGGGCCGCGAGTCCGAGCACCGCAAGGCGGGTGACGCTCACCATTTCCTGGAACACGCAGCCTGACCCGCGCAAAACCCCGCAGCGCACCCACAGCAGAATCTGATAGCCTCTGCCCATGCGCAGCGCCCCGCTTGAAACCCCCGACATCCTCGACTTCCGTGCGACCATCGTCGTGTTTGTCAGCTCGTTCATCCTGTCCGTTCTGAGCTTCCAAGGGCGAGACCTGGACGCGTTGATGCTTGCTTCAGAAGCCTGGCCCCAGGAGCCCTGGCGGCTCTTGACCTCCTGCCTTTTGCACGTTGGATGGCTGCACATGGTCTTCAACCTGTACTGGCTCTTCAAGTTCGGTTCCGTCGTCGAACCCACCTTCGGCTTGCCAAAGACGATCCTGATTTACGTGCTCGTCGCCGCTCTTTCCTCCGGCGGCCAGTGGGCCGTCTCCGGTGGAGGCATTGGGCTTTCGGGAATCAACTACGGCCTATTCGCATTGCTGTGGGTCTTGCACCGTTATCAGCCTGGTTATCGCGCCGTGATGCCTGAACGCCTCACGACATTCTTTGTGGCCTGGTTCTTCATCTGCATCGCCGTGACCGAGTTGGACATTATGCAAGTGGCCAACGTGGCTCACGGCGTGGGAGCGTTGACCGGCTTGCTAATCGGCTTGGCGCTGGTGCAGACCAAGCTTGGACTTTGGAAGGCGCGCTCCCTGCTCGTCACCCTGAGTCTTTTGATCGCGCTGGGCTCGACCCTCGGGCGCCCCTACATCAACTTCAGCGATTCACGGATCTACGAGCTCAACTCCGAAGCCCTCGACGCACTGGTGGCGAATGACGAACAAAGGGCCATTGTTCTCTTGAAGCAGGTTCTCGCCATCGACGAAGAAAACGCCGTCGCCTGGCACAACCTCGGTGTCGCCCTCGTCCGCCTGGGCGACCCGGAACAGGCGAGTTCCGCTTTGATGCGCGCCCAGCAACTGGAAGCGGCGGCGCAGAAGGCCCAGCAGACTGACTCGAACAGCTTGCGCAGCCCCTTCGGCTTCTGAGGGCGGGGAGCTGGGTTTCCGAGGGCAAGCTGAAGCTCAGCGCTAGAACTCGGATCCCCCTCTAGCTCAGGCCGATCGTGGTCAATGCAAGCCCCGGCACCGTGCCTGTGTTCGAGGTTCAGCTCAAGCTGGACAGGTAGACAGCTGCAGCGCAGGTTGGCCGAGAGTTGAAGGCCTACCAGCCACCGCCTTCCAAGCGCACCAAGCGATTCGTCGAGTCGATCTGCAGTACGCAACTGGCCAGGGCGCGCGCGCCGAGGACGAACCAGCCGGAGCCTAGGCCATCGATTTCCTCGACGATGGCACGTTTGTAGTCGTGCCCAAAGACGTCATCCATGCGCACCTCCCGTTCACCGAGAACGAGGGACGAGACGCCGCCGACTCCTACAGGCAGAAGTTCGGGCCCAAAGTGCGGTTCGATGACGGTGGAAGTCGACTTGCCCATCATCAGGCCTGCGTCCAACTCCGTTGCCACGACGGAATTGATCGATGCCCAGAAGCGTGAGGTACTGCAGCTCCCGGCCCCCATCAGGATCTCCGGTTGCAGGAGTACCGCGTTGCCCGAGGTGGTCTTGCCCCACCACAACTTGCGCAGTTCTAGCTCGCCGGGTTGCACTCGAACTTCACGGGCTGGGCCATCGAAGGTCAGGATGGCACCGGGGAACGCATGGGGGGTGATCAGCGCTGCAATGCCCAGGGGAAGCGGTTCGACGAGGAACAGCATTCCCTCCAGCCGGGCGCCTCCAATTTCTATGTGCTCGATACGCACCACTTGGCGAGCGACCGGCCCCACCACACCATCAGCTCGCTGGAGAACCGTTGCTTCCCCCATCACCTCGGAGCCCGCCGGAACAGCATGTGGCGCGATCGAGTGCTTGGTGCGACGGGTGGCCATCAGGGCTTGCCCAGGTTGCCCGCCGATCTTGATGGGAACCACGGGCAAGGGGGTGAACTGCGAGATGTACGCCAAGCGAATGCCTTCCGCAGGCAGGACCAGGGAGTGAGGCTTCGACTCCACATGGCTGTCAGGGTAGAGGTAGTCCTGCATGGACCAGCACCCGCTAAGGGACAGAGTCCAGAGCAGGACGAACAGAACGAGTCGACTTTCGCGCATATCCGGATGTAGCGCAGGACAGCCGTGGATTCCTCGCTGAAACCGGGTTGCCGGGGAAAGTCCTTGGAAAACAAATGGGCAGCGAGAGATCGCCCCTTGTCGGCCGGGCCTCCAGGAGCCAGCGCCACAGATAGCGATCCGCGAGACACCGATCCTCGAACCCATCTCTGCGTCCTGCCAAGGTCCCCGATGGCATCCAACCATTGGGAACTTGTCACTCCTTGACCTGGGCCCGATGCTCGGTATCTCGCGGACCGCTATCTGTGGCGCAGACTCCTAGCCCAGGCCCGGGGGGTTGGCCGCGTCGTTTCGTAGGCCGGGAACCTGGATCGTGCGTGCCTACGCCGCCTTGCCTTCCAGCAAGGAGAGCAAGGCATCGCGGTCACACAGGATGTCTTTGACGGCGAACCCGAAGCCCAACTCCCGGACCTTGCCGGACACTTCCGGGGTCAACTCGACGGAGGAGATGAGATAGACGGGTGTGCTGCCCGTGTCGACCCGCTCGACGAGGTTGGAGAGCACCTTGTGACCTTCGTTGCGCGGGAGGTATTCGTCGACCAAGAGGGCGGCTGAGACATTCTGTGCTAGGTAGTCGAGGAAGGGCTCCTCGGCCGTGAAATACTTCAGGGTCCAGTCCGTGCGGCGCAACATGCGCTCAAGACGGACGGCCACCATGGAGTCATCGTCCAGTAGAACCAGTTCTTTCATGCGGACGGCTGCGCTGCGGACTACCGCTCAGGGTAGAGGCAACTCTCCCAGAAGTTTCGGAGGGAGTCGACGGTATCGACGAAGGTCTTGCGGTCTGCGGTCTTGACGAAGTAGCCGCAAACGTTGTGAGTGTAGGCCGCCTCCACGTCGTCGCGGTGGTCGGAGGTCGTCAGCACAAAGACGGGGGTCGGTTGCAAGTCCGCGTCTTTGCGCAACTCTCCTAGCAGCTCAAGCCCCCCCATGCGCGGCATGTTCAGATCAAGCAGCACCACGTAGGGCTTGGGGAGTGCGGGGTTGTCCCCCTTTCCTCGCATGATTTCTAGAGCTTCGACGCCATCACGAGCCCTGACCAGCTCGGACTTGATCTCTAGCTTGCGGAAGATTCGCGTCACCTTTTCCATGTCGAGATCGCTGTCCTCGACGTACAACACTGTGTTTATCTGACTCATCAAGTATTGGTTCCGATCAAGCTGCGGTAGCTTCTTCAACGGCTCCCCGTAGGGGCCAATCGAAGGAGAATGTGGTGCCCCCTCCCGGGGTAGGCCCGACCGTCACTCTGCCTCCCTGGCGCTCGACGGTCTTCTTCACGATGGCGAGACCGATGCCCGTGCTCTCGATCTCATCGCGGGGCTGAAGCGTGTGAAAGGGTTCAAAGATCCTTTCGTGGTATTGGGGGTCGATCCCCGGCCCATTGTCCGAAACGGTGAAGTGCAAGACTTCTCCGTGAACTCGGGAACGCACAACGATTTCGGCGTGCTCCAAGTCATCGTGGTACTTGGCTGCGTTGCCGATCAGGTTGGCAAGGACCTGGCCGAGCAAGAGCGACTCGGTCTGCAAGGACTCGAGCTCGAGATCGAGGATCACCTGGTCCTCTCGTAGCTGCGACTCGAAAGCAATCGCAGAGATCACCTTGGGCAAATTCATGGGCTTGATCTCCGGCTTGGCCTTGTCGACACTCGCGTAGTCCAGCACTCCGCGAATCAGATCGTCCATGCGCGTCACTTGTTGAACGATGCGGTCGAGGTTCATGGACACATCAGGATTGGCGTTCTCCTGCTCCAAGTAGCCCTCCAAGTCCTCGCCGAGGTACTCGACGAGGTCGCTAACCCCACGCAGGGGAGTGCGCAGATCATGGGAAGCCACATGGGCGAAACGCTCCAAGTCTTCGTTGGAGGTTTCCAGTTGTGCGGTGCGCTGCCTAAGTTCTCCAGTCATCTCCTCGGCATATTCGATGGCCCGTCGATTCGAGCGGGAGATCAGAACGAAGAGCACCAAGAGCAACGAGTCGATGGCAAGGCCGCCAAGGAGAATCATGGTCGGCTGCTCGCTGTGCGCGGATTGCCGAAATCCGAGTGTGCTGTGGATGTCAAAGTCCCATTGACGACCAAACAGGCTGGTGGAGATCACCTTTGTGAAAAGCGGGTTCGGGTCGAAGTCTGACTCACCGGCATGATGCTCGTTGTACAGATCCTGCCCGTCGTCAGAAATACTCACCCCCACATGCCGGTTCTTTCTCTCAAGCGTTCCGTTCATCAGCTTAGACATGATGAACGGTGCGTAGACAAGACCCCGGAAACCATCCATCCGACTTTCCACGGTTGGTTCCACGCCTTGCGAGTAGAAAGGTGCGTAGAACAGAAAGCCCGGCGTCTTTTCTGCATCTTGCACGAGGACGATCGGGCCGGTGATCGCCGTGTGACCCGTGACCATCGCCAGTCGTGCCGCCTGGTAGCGATTCTCCTCGTGTGCCATGTCGAGACCGATCGCTTTGGCGTTGGCGCTCTCTGGTTCGGAGAATGTGATCGGTAGAAGTTCAGGCTCACTGTGCACTGGGAACACGCGAAAGTCAGGGCGGAGCTTTCGTTGAGCTTCGAGATAGTCGCCTACCTCGCTGCGCTCCACATGGTGAATCACCCCGATGCCGTTGATCCCTGGGTAGCGCTCGTCGATCCGGATGCTGCTGGCGAAGTCCCGCCACTCCCTGTAGTTCAGATCCCTTCGAACACTGTCGTGGGCCGCAACGCCGCCGAGCAAGGCGCCCTCATAGAGATGCATGTGCTCACCGACTTGCTCAACAACTCTCTGAGCTTCCCGCTCGAATCGCTCAAAGACCCTCGACTCCACCTGCTCGCGGGTCAGGAAGTAGGCGCTCAGGGTGAGAATCAGCGAGAAAGCAATCGTGGCCCAGTGAAACCAATGCAATCGCCCCGCCCGCTGCATGGCCGAATGCAGAGACGCTACCGACTCTTTCTCTGTCTGTGTACTCATGGTGGGGGCTGCACGTATGGAGTGCAGGGGTTCCTTCGGCGCCCCGTTGAGAAGGACTTGAGGCGGACTTGAGGCCGGGGCCCGGGAAGCACACACCCGCGGGAAAGCGCTCCCCCACACCGGGTTTTTTGGCCGCGTAGGAGCCGTTTTCGGGATCCCAGTCGGGGGCGTTCTCGAGGCGTTGATCCTGGGCGACAAGAAGACCTCCGAGTCCCCTTTTTGCGCGCGCCGTCACCCGGGGTGGGGACTTCGCACGGGGTCGAGGCAAGCGCCCTCCGCAAGGCATACCCCCAATAGTTCGCACCTCGCTGCATCCGCGGGATCACATTCGGCGAACTGGCAGGCAGCTGAGCGGAAACCGACTCGGCGGCCGCAACTCCAACACGCACACCATGAAAGTACTACTCACAGGATCCACGGGACTGGTGGGCTCCGCGCTCCTCAGTCAGCTGCGATCGAACGGCGACCAGGTGGACATCCTCGTGCGCCGGACCGCGCTCAACGGTCATGATATCCAGTGGAATCCAGCCACCGGTGAACTCCACCAGGAAACGCTGGAGGGCTACGACGCTGTCGTGCACCTTGCGGGCGAGGGCATCGCGGATGGCCGCTGGACCCAACAGAAGATGGACCGTATTCGCGAGAGCCGTGTGCAAGGCACCGACCTTCTCTGCCGTTCCTTGGCAAGCTTGAAGCACAAGCCACAGGTCTTGATCTGTGCATCCGCTGTCGGCTACTACGGAGACTCCGGAGAGCAGGTCTTGACGGAGAACAGCCCGGCCGGAACCGGATTCCTGGCGGAGGTCTGCCAAGCCTGGGAGCAGGCCTGCACGCCTGCCAAGGAAGCAGGTATCCGTGTGGTCAACATGCGCATTGGAGTGGTCTTGAGCGCTCAAGGCGGCGCGCTCGCAAAAATGCTGCTCCCCTTCCAACTGGGAGTCGGAGGAAAAATCGGCGATGGCAAGCAGTGGATGAGCTGGATCGAACTGAGCGATCTGGTCGGGTCCATCTGCCATGCGATTCAGGACGAGACCATCGAGGGTCAAGTCAATGCCGTCAGCCCACAACCGGTCACGAACTACGAGTACACAAAGACTCTAGGCAGTGTGATCTCGAGGCCCACGCTCCTGCCCCTACCGGCGATTGGCGCGCGGCTGGTTCTCGGCAAGATGGCGGACGAGCTCTTGCTGTCGAGCATGCGAGTTGAACCCCAAGTGCTGCTCAAGAGTGGCTACAAGTTCAAGCACCCCAACCTAGAAGGCGCTCTGCGTGCCGCCTTGGAGCGGTAGGTTGCGCGTGTCTGCCCGGTCCATCCCCACCAGCATGTCCAAAACCTCCAACTCCGAACTCGAACCCGCGTGGAAAGCCTGGCACTCGGAGGAGAGCCCAATCACTTTGGGGGTCTCCTCCTGCCTACTCGGGCAAGCCGTGCGCTATGACGGAGGACACGCCCGCGATCCATTCGTCGATGCCACCCTTGGCAAGTGGGTCAAGTGGCTGCCTATTTGTCCCGAGGTTGAATCGGGCATGTCAACACCACGCCCCGCGATCCATCTCGTTCAAGAGGACTCAAGCCAAACTCTAGTGGCGAAATCCACCGGCGAAGACTTCACGGAACGGATGCAAAGCTACGCCCAAAGCAAGACCGAGCAACTAGGTGCGCTCGACGGCTACGTGCTCAAGAAGGGATCCCCCTCCTGCGGGCTCGAACGCATTCGCGTCTATCGAGCGAACGGCCACGTGCGCAGTCGCGATGCGCGCGGCATGTTCGCAAAACAGCTAACCGATCGCTGGCCCCTGCTCCCCGTAGAGGAGGACGGCCGTCTCAACGACCCCAAGCTTCGAGAGAACTTCATCGAACAGATCTTCTGCCGCAATCGATGGCGGGTGCTCACGCAACGGGGGCTGACTCGCGGCAGGCTGGTTGAATTCCACACGGCCCACAAGCTCATCCTGCGCGCCCACGACGAGTTGGGCTATCAGCGCTTGGGGAAGATCGTCGGTGAACTGGGGACCATCAGCGATGAGCAGTCCTTCGCTCAATACGAAGGGGAGTTTCACCGAGCTCTGAAAATCCTCGCGTCCCGCAAGGCACACACGAACGTCTTGCAGCACGCCATGGGGTACCTCAAGGAGCTGCTCGAGACGCGTGAGAAGCAGCAACTGCTCGGCTCCATAGAAGACTATCGGCTGGGTTTGATCCCGCTCGTCGTCCCGGTCACTCTGCTGCGGCATACCATCTCTCGCCATGAGATCGAGTACTTGCAGAATCAGATCTACTTCTCCCCCCATCCCAAGGAGCTAATGCTCCGCAACCACGTCTAATGCACACCGGTCGCAAGCCGAACTGCCCGGAGGCCCGTTTGCGCGTGCTCAACGGGCACCCGGTGAAACCAGACGGCAAGTACGTTCTGTACTGGATGAATGCTGCCCGGCGTGTGCGCTGGAACTACGCGCTGGATCACGCTGTGCAGCTGGCCACGGAGTTGCAAAAGCCACTCATCGTGCTGGAAGCCCTACGCTGCGGGTATCCCTTCGCTAGCGACCGCATTCACCAGTTCGTTCTGCAAGGCATGTTGGACAACCAAGCCGCTTTGGAAAGGACGGATGTGCACTACTACCCCTACGTGGAGTCGACCGTGGGCGCAGGCAAAGGGCTGCTCAGGAACCTTGCGCAATCGGCTTGCTGTGTAGTGACCGATGACTCCCCGGCCACTTTCCTGCCGCGCATGACGGCCGCCGCGGCCAGCCAAGCTCTCGTACGCATGGAGGCGGTGGACTCGAACGGAGTCCTACCGATGGCTGAAGCGGGCCGCGCATTCCATCGCGCGTACGACTTCAGGCGATTCCTACAACGGAGGCTCGCGCCGCACCTAGCCCAGCCCCCAAAGCGTGATTCGGTGACGGGCGCCAAGCTGCGGCGCTTGCGCGGCTTGCCGGGCCCCATAACGAAACGTTGGCCCGTTGCGACTCCAAGTCTGCTGAATGCCAAACCGCACTCTCTGCGAACCCTCCCCATCGATCACGAAGTCAGCGGCACAAACCTGCGCGGCGGCGCAAGCGAGGGGCGCAAACTGCTCCAGCGTTTCACCCGCGAACCACAGGGCCTCGCCAACTACGGAGCAGGTCGCAATCATCCAGACCAGGCTTCCACGAGTGGCTTGTCCCCGTTCCTGCACTTCGGTCACATCAGCAGCCACGAAGTCCTGCACGCCGTCCAGCAGCAAGAGGGCTGGACCCCGGAGAACATCCGTCCCCTACGCAGTGGCGCACGAAACGGCTGGTGGGGAATGAGTGAAGCCTCGGAGGGGTTCCTGGATCAACTCATCACCTGGAGGGAGCTTGGCCTCAACTTTGCAGCCCATCGCGATGACATCCAGAGCTTTGACTCCTTGCCCGATTGGGCCCGCAACACCCTCGATCAACACAGCGCAGACCCGCGCCCACACACGTATTCCCTGGCTGAATTCGACTGCGCCGCCACCCATGACCCGCTTTGGAACGCCGCGCAGACCGAGTTGCGAGAGAGTGGCCGCATGCACAACTACCTGCGCATGCTGTGGGGCAAGAAGATCCTGCATTGGAGCCCGAGTCCACGAGCCGCGCTCGGGGTCATGCTGGAGCTCAATGACCGCTACGCCCTCGATGGGCGCGATCCCAACTCCTACAGCGGTATTTTTTGGGTCCTCGGTCGCTACGATCGTGCCTGGGGACCCGAGCGCCCGGTGTTTGGCAAGGTGCGTTATATGTCTAGCAAAAACACGCGCCGCAAGTTGCGTCTCGCTGACTACCTACGACAATGGGGCAGCGAAGACCAGTGCTCTTTGTTCCCGGCCTAAGGACGTGGACACTGCCCTGGCCATGGGACCCCTAATCAAAGAGCTCCCCAACAAAAAGGTGACCCTGCTTGAGAGAGTCGCGGCTGGTGATCAATCGGCGGTGGCGGACCTTCTCGATCAATACGGAGCCCTGGTCCTGTCCCTCGCGCGCCGGCAAGTTGGCGCGATGGCTGCAGAGGATCTCGTGCAAGAGATCTTCATCCAAATCTGGAAGCACGCGGAACGCTACGACCCTGAGCGGGCCTCGGAAGCTGTGTTCATCACGACCATCGCACGCCGGCGCCTGATCGACCATCAACGCAAGCAAGGTCGTCGACCACGGACAGTCGAAATCGAGGACACGGCGCCGGTCACTGAGCAAGGCTTTGAGCAAGTGGACCTCGGCGACGAAGCTCGCCTCGCACGCGAGGCTTTGAAGCAACTCAGCCCGGATCAGCAACGGGTGCTGCAACTCTCCATCGTCGACTCCCTGACCCATCCTCAGATTGCGGAGATCACCCGCCTCCCCCTGGGCACAGTCAAAAGTCACGCCCGCCGCGGACTGGAACGAGTTCGGAAGCTCGTCGCCGAGCGGGACGCGGAACAGGAGATGGATCCATGAAGTCCAGCGCCACTTGGTCGCGCTATGAGCAGCTCACGCAGAGTTCTGCCCTGGGCTACCTCGAAACCTCCGACCACCAGGAGTTGACACTTCTGCGCGAACACTTCGACTTTGCACCCAGCGACTACGAATTGGCGGCTAGTTCGATCTGCCTGGCGGCCCTCGGCAGAACCCATGAGATCCCCCATCGCCTTCGAGAACAAATATTACATCGTGGCCGGTCCCTTCACGGCCCACAGAGTTAGCGAACAGACAATGAACGAAAGAGGAACCTTCATCGCGGCGATGCTCGACCAATCGGGACGAGCCTACGCATCCGCGACAATCCTTCGCATGCAGGAGTCGAGTGGTACCGGAACTCACCTGGTGCAAGAGTTCGGCTTCCGGGCCCTAGTGGATGAGGTGGGAGCTCGCGTCCATTGCTTGGCAGAGGCCCTCGCCATCGGTCGTTCCGAAGTCTTCGTGAACGATGCCCGCTGGCTCGCGGAACTGCACACTGCACGGGAAGTCCCCCCCGCTCTGCTCACCGAACTCCTAACCCACCTAAAGGCAGAGCTAGTGGCCAACTTACCAGAGGCAGATGGCCCTCTGGCAGCTGGCTACGTGCAGACCGCGCTGGAGAGTTACGCGCTTGCTCCGGCCGCAGAGTCCAAGGCAAACGACGATCTCAATCCCCATGCGGACTGCTTAAACCGCTTTCTGATGGCAGTGCTTGAAGCTCGATCTGCTGATGCGGAAACGATCATCAACGAAGCCCATAGTGCTGGTGCATCCATTCCAGACCTGCACCATTTGGTCCTCACTCCGGCCCAACGGGAGCTTGGAGAGATGTGGCACCGGGCGGAAATCTCCGTGGCGGAGGAACACTTGGGCTCGCGAATTGTCGAGCGCGCGCTGATCAATCTACGAGCCCGAATGTCGATGGCCCCCAGCGCCGGAAAGAAGGTCCTGCTGGCATCCGTCTCGGGCAACTTGCATGACATCGGCTTGCGGGTGGTGGCCGACCAGTTCGAGATGCACGGCTGGACTCCAGTGTTCTTGGGAGCCAACATGCCAGTCGATGATCTCGCACTTGCCGTGCGCGAGTTCGAGCCTGACCTGGTCGCGCTGTCCGCGGGACTTGGACTGCACTTGCGAGCCACTGCGGACTCCATCAAAGCGATCCGCACGCAGCGTAGCGACATACCGATCCTCGTGGGCGGCGGGCCCTTCTCCTGCATTGAGGGTCTGTGGAAAGATGTTGGAGCCGATGCCTGTGCGGAAACGGCGAAGATCGCCGTTGAACGAGGCACGCGCTTGACCAATGCCTAGGTGCTGTCGAGTGCATGCTTGAGGGCCGGCAACCTATCTCAATCCAGCCGTCGCCGCCCCCAACTCCAGGAGCTTCCCAGCGGAGAAACCACGGTCGTGAAACCAGCGCACCTGGCCGTTCGAGTCGAGCAGCAGGACACGAATGTTCCGGGGGCGTTCGTTGCCCGTGAGCTCAACGATGCGGGCGGCCGGGTCCCCGTAAATCGTGACGACTGTGCTCCAGTCCTCTTCGGGGATTCCACTGCGCATGCCCGAATCAATCGTGCCAGCGATCAGACTAGGAAAGAGGCCCGCCACCGTCGGCACTTCGAGGATACGCGCCGCGGGAGTCGCTTGCAGTAGGCCAATCAGCCAACGGTCCGCGTCGAATTGTGCATCCTGCACGTACCCGAGCAGCAAGATCGAAGGCTCTCCCAGCGGCAGGGACACTTCCTCCCCGGTCAGACTCTTCCCCACCACCGGCGGGAAGGGCTCACCGACCGGGTCCCGGTTCGGAATGGTCGTCCGGCAGGAACTCATCGAAGCCAAGACGGCTGCGGAAAGAACGGCAAGAGAGAGGGCCGCGCGGCGCAAAGAACGCCCTTGGGGCGGGGAGGTCGTCTGGTTCATGATTTGTTGATGGGCTTGCTATGGACACTTGAGGGCCCGGGTTTTGGGTCGGAGAGGCTGCCCCTCACAACGGCACTCACCTCGTTGGGCTCGTCAGGTAGAAAAGACGCCAGAGCTTGCGCCCGATAAGCAAAGATGCGCTGCAAGTCACGTCGCACAAACAGGCGCTGGATGAGGATTCCGCCAGGAACGGCGTACTCTACTCGGTCGCGCACGAGCACACCGTCTTCGGTCTCCACGAAGGTGTGGCGGTGAACCCACAGGTGATAGGGGCCCGAAACCTGCTGATCGACAAACTCGAAGGGGGGCCGCCAATCGGAAATCAGGCTCCTCCAACGAATCGGAACCCCGTGCACCCGCAAGCGGTAGTCAATCGTTGATCCCTCGAGCAAGACAGGCGTGGAGCATCCGACCACACGAAAGCGCAACCATGGCGGCGTGATCGATTCCAAGTTGAGCGGGTCGGAGAAGAACTCAAAGACCTCTTCAAGCGGGCGCCGCACGAGCTGTTCACGCTCCAGTAGGAATGTCGGTGTCCGTGTGCGGGTGTTCTTGCTTGTCATGTTGCGTCAACGGGGATTCCGCCGTCCTCGCAGGCTGACTGCATGCGGAGCGGGGGCTCACCGCGGATGTCTTCGCAACGGGTCCGGCCGCGGTTGCAGCTTTGTGTGATTACTGGGGCGAGAACCCGGGGCTCTGAGCCGCCCCGCTGATAAACAGCCGACCGCGGCATGAACATCCTGACTCCGACGATCTTTCGGGATGGGGTCTTCACTTCCGCTTATGGTGGCCGCTCCCAGTACTTTCAAATCGATACCACCAAAGGAGTCACAAGTGTGGCGAAGAGTTGGGATGTAGCCGTGCAAGGTTACATGACCTCGCCAGTGGTCCTGAATGGGGGTGCCTACATGTTCTTGAAGAGCAATCGCTTTGGATGCATCGACCTGTCGACAGGAGAGAGCGCCTGGACATCCCCTCCCACTGGAGACTCCTATTGGTCGCTCGCCTTGCAAGGAGACCGGATCATGGCACTCTCCGACAGCGGCATTCTTCGCCTGATCCGGGCGGACCCGGCGGGCTACGAAGTGCTCTCGGAACGCGAAGTCACCGACAGCGAGTCCTGGGCGCACGTTGCACCGGCGGGGCGTCAGGTGTTCGTGCGCTCACAGGACGAGTTGATCGCGCTCGAGTGGAAGTGACCGCAAGCGGATCCCAGGCGGCCCTTGCTTGCAGTTTGCCAATCACTGCAACGGGGAGACTTCCATGCGGAGCCTGTTGTGCCCGGACTGCACCTGGAAGGTGCGCGTCATGATCGAAGCGCTACCTATGCTCCCGCCCACCCTCAACTCGCCGGGTAGGGAAACAAAGGTGACACGCTGCTCCTGACCGAAAACACTGGGCCGCAACAACGGCATCCAATCCGATCTCTGAGCGGTCCGAATGGGGATGAGGTTCAACTCTTCCAAGCTGCCGGTCGGGGTCCAAGCTTCGACTTCCGTGCGAGCCAAGGGCGGAATGACGCAGGTCAAGTAGCTCGTTCCTCCACCGACGACACTCACCGGGTACTCAATCCCCAAGGGGCTGATGGACAGGGTGTAGTCGCCCTCCGGAACCCGCTTGAACTGGAACTTGCTACTGCGCAGGGAACGGGTGCGATCCTGGCGCCGGGTCGCGGCGAATCCAGGGGAGGCCGTGATCTCTCTCAAGACGAGCTCCGCGTGCTTGTAGGTGTCGGTGTCCGACCACAGTTCGAGCTGTTCGATCGCGAGGGTTCCAGAGATCGTCCCCAAGGCCCGAGGTGCGGGCATGGCCGGCATCTGCAGGCGTACTTCGCGGGTCGTACCAGCGAACAGGGTCTCCGTTTCCGTGCTCGCGAGCGTGCGCGGGTTCATTCCGAAGTGTTCATCAAACGAGAGCATCACCCGAACATCACCGGGGGGCAAGCCATGCAGCTGCACGCTGGGTTCACGCACAGCAACGTAGGTGGCGAGCACCTGTTCTTCCCGTGCTACTGTTAGCTTCATGCCGACCTTGAGGGCGAAGTCATCGATGCGTAGGTCGAGCGACGCTCCTTGCTCGAGCTGCAACTCGATCACCGCTTCTGCGCGAGTTTGCGCCCCAGCAACCTGGCCCCACTGATGACCGTCCGCGTGAACCCAGTAGGCCCAGGGTTTCCCCGGCAGCGCTTTCAAGAAGGGCGGGTGCGCTGCGCCCTGCGGGTAGGGGTCGAGGGTGAGCAGATTGCCCGGATGGACCGTGTTCGATTCGGGCATGCGCCCGCCGCTCGTCAAGTTGTCGTAGATCGTCAGGTCCTCGAGCGCATTCCCAAGGCTGTCGCGGGCAAGCAGAAAGGCGCCGGCGTAGGAGTAGGCTCGCAGCGTAGGGAGCGCTTCCCCATCAGAGAGCTCCACGGGATAGAAACTGAGCTTGTCCGTAGCGCTGCGCACTTCCAACACCGTGGAACTTTGGGGCCCAATCAAGTCGGCAGGAAGCCTCCAAGCCCCGTCCACAATCGGTACGGAGTGCAGCGCTCCCCCATGCTCAAGGACGAGCTGCCCGCTGATGAGCGCAAGGAACGGCTCACCGGGATTCGACTGAACTTGCACACGCCCGAGGACCGGATCAGACGGAGCTTGTTGCCGCATGCTGACCCGCGCGGGTGCCGAGGAATCAACGCGAGCTGTTGACTCCTGCGTCCTGGGCAAGGCTCCTGAAGCTGGCGCCTTTTCGGCTGCGAAGATCGCTCGCGGTGTGATGGCCAGCGAATGAACTTCCCCCTTCGAGGCCATCAGCCCGATCAGCAACGAGAGCAGCCCCAAAGCGAGGGACAAGTGAGGTGTTCGGATCTTCTTCAAAGTGGGGACTCCAGGGAC
>CALCXM010000163.1 GCA_937905825.1 uncultured bacterium | reverse complement strand
CGCGAGTTCATCCTGAACACCCTGCCCGCCAAAGGGGAGCCAGCCAAGCGCTAGCAGGCCGCTGCAAGCCCCACGCAAAGAGCGCCCCAGCTTCGCCAAGAAGCTGGGGCGCTCGTTCATTCAACACGTTGCGCTCAGGGCAGGAAGCTCACCTGCACGCCGCTGGAAAGGTTGAACCCGTTGGCGCAGGGGCCGTTGCTCGGGTCCCGGTACCAGACTTGGAACATGCGGGTTTCTCCGGCGACCCAGTAGTTGTAGCTGTGAAGGTTCGACCAGTTGGCCGTGCCATCCCCAGCGGAGAAGTCGAGGTTGACGCGGATCAAGGCACCACCCATTCCCAAGAGGCCATCACCGAGCAGCACGCCGCTTTGGCGCTTGTTGGTGCCCATGAAGAGCATGGATGGCTTGTTCGCGGGCAGGCCCGATCCGGTCAGCACCATGTCGTCTTGGGCGAGGCTTGCGCTGCCTTCCCAGCCCATCTTGGCGCCGCCGCCCGTCGAGTTCAGGCAACCCTCTCCCGAACCAACCGAACTCTCGTTGCCGCAAGCGCAAGCACCGAAGGAACCGTCCCCGAAGCCGAAGACCTGGAAGGGATCCGGCGCGTCCACCTTGAACAGGTAGGCGGCGCCCTCATCGTCGAGGTCGACGTCATGCTTGGGTGCGCCCACCAGAAACTCCTGACCACTGATGGCGACGGAGGCTCCGAAGGTGTCGAACATGGCCCGGTCGCTAGGAACGAGTTCCGTCTCCAGCCAATCGGGACCACTGCGTTGGAAGAGAATCGCGCGTCCACCTGTGAAGGTGAAGGTGGTGGAACCCGGGGCTCCCACCAGCAGGCGATCGCCTTGCATGTCGACCGACTCACCAAAGCGTTCTCCAGGGGAACCAGAGGACAGGGTGAATTCGTGGCCAGCGATCCAGTTCGAACCATTGTAGGTGTAGATCTGGGCCAGGCCCTTGCTGCCAAAGTCACCAGGGGAACCGACTAACAGGCGGTTGGCGTCGAGGGACAGGGACTTGCCAAAGTTCGTGTAGCTCGTGTCGTGGGCCTTCACAAGCAAGTCGCTCTCGGACCAAAGATTGCCGTTGTGGCGGTAGATGCGAACCTCGCCTGTGTCGGCCCCCAAGGCGTCGGCGCCCGGGGCTCCGACCGCGATCACCGAACCGAGCACGTCCACGGAGCGACCAAACAAGTCATTCTGCTCTGAGCTGGCTCCGGTGAGTTTCTGTTCGAAGTTCCAGGAGGAGGGAGCCGTCCGGCGGTAGACATAAGCGGCGCCGGTGGTGATGCCTGCGCTGGACGCATGGCTAGCACCAACGACGATCGTGTCGGCGTCGACGGCGACTGAGATGCCAAAGCGCAGGGATGGCTGCACATCACTCGGAACGAGAACGGCAGTCTCTTGCCAGCCCTGCTGCAGGTTGCCTTCGAAAACGTGGGCGCTGCCGGATAGGACGTCCGAACCGGTTTCTTGGTCCGCACCGACGACGATCACGCCGCCCTTGATCGCGACAGAAGAACCGAAGTTGCCGAGGGAGTGACCGGCTTTCCCGCCACTCAGGCGCGTCACCGGGAACCAATGGGCGCCAGCGTCGCGGTAGACCCATGCGCTGCCGCCATCTTGGAAGGTGTCGTCATCACTGGGCACACCGACCACGGCGATGCCGTCTTCGAGGGCCACCGAGTAGCCTGCTTCGTCGCTTGCATCACGATCCGTTCCGTAGAGCGAGGTGTCCAGATTCCATTGGCTGCCCGAGCGGTTGAAGAGATCCACCCTGCCCTTGCTGTAACCGCTTTCCGGGTGCCACTTGGAGCCGATCCAGGCGGAGGTGCCGACGAGGTGCGTGCTGTAGCCGAAGAGGCCGCCGTGCTCGTCAATCGAGGGCTTGAACGTCGACTCGATGTTCCAGGCGGAACTCAGCTCATCGTATAAGTACATGTGAGCATAGCCGCTCTCTAGCTGATTGCCGCTTGCGCTGGGGGCTCCCGCAAGAATGCGCAGTCCCGTGAAGGGAATGCCATCGATAGCCACCGAAGCCCCAAGGCTGTCGCCGTCCTCGAGGCCGGACAAGGTGTTCTGCAGCGCGTAGCTGAAACCTTGCTTCTCGTAGTAGTACACCGCGCCACGGGAGTATCCCGCACCATTGGTGTAGGGAGCGCCAACCGCCAAGCGATCACCGGCCCAGTCCAGGCCAGCGCCGAAGCCGCGCGCTCCAAAGACTCCTAGGGACTGTTGAACCTTCCACTCTTGGCCGCCGCCGAAAACGGTCTCCTTCTCGTAGAGGAAGACCTCCCCCGTGGTGCCTGTCGCCAAGTTGCGGTAAGGGGCGGCAATGGCTACTTGTGAATTGTTGACCGCGATGTTCCAACCAAAGCCGTCGGATTCCACAAGGTTCGAAGGAGCCAAGCGGTGAGAGAACTGCCAAGCGCCGTTCACCTTCTCGAAGACCTGAACGGAGCCACAGCGCGGGGCGTGCACCGTGTCGTTGGGGGCACCTACGAAGAGCCAGGAGCCGGCGACTTTCATGGTGGCTCCGAAGTTGGAGAAGATGTGAGCGTTCTGCGGCTGCAGCTGTCCTGACCACTCCCATTGGGTTCCATTCAGCTTGTACTCGTGCACGGTTCCTGACTGGATACCGAATTCCAAGTCGCCATAGGCGCCGACGAGGATGGAGGTCGAAGTGACCACAGCAGAAGACCCGAAGCCATCGCCCGGCTCTCCACGCTCGTCCGTAAGCTTCGTCTCCATGTTCCAGCCGGTGCCAATGTTCTTGTACACGTAGGCCGCGCCTGCGCTGTACTCGGTGCCAGGTGCAGTCACCACGGCCCGCAGGCCCGACTGGTGAATGGAGTAACCAAAGTTCGCCAGGGGCGTCGAGGCTCCGACGATAATCTTTGAGTGCTGGTTCTCGATCGTTGGGTCCACTGTGATCGGGTACTGTGCGTTGCTGTCGTCGACCAGGATCGCGAGCTGCGTTCCGCGAGTTTCAAAGCGACAGGGAACGACTTGCCCGTTGGCGTCGAAGGTCTTCAATCCATCGATGGTGAAGTGCCGGGAGTCGGAGGCACCTTCGATCAAGATGCGACCCCTGCGTAGCTCGGAGGCCCGCACGTCCTCGCCCAAGTCGAGCAGGAGCTCGAGCTCCCCAGATCCCGCAAACGGACGTTGGGCGATGTCGAAGCCCTGCTCGAGTCCATCCGCTTGGTTGACGTACCACTCGGTGACGCCAGCGTGGTGGTACTCGACGCGCTGCTCGGAGAGTTCGGGAGCCACTTCAAGCATGGCAATGGACTGCCCGGACCGGCCAAAGCTCGCCAAGCGCATGCTGAGCGCTTGTTCTTCTTCACAGCAGCTAGGCACGATGTGCACACCATCGTCCAGGAACCAACTTTGCATTTGGTGCTTGCGGCTGTCCGCCTGCAATGCGCCGGAGGTGTTGGCGAAGGGCGTGCCCACTTGCCAGATGGGGTCACTGTGCGAGCCGCCGATCGTGCGTTGAATCGCTGCGCTCAAATCGTCGGGCATCGGGGCCTGCGCGGTCTCTCCCGCAAAGGCGGGAAGTGTGTTGGTCACCATCAGGCACCAGGCACTCAAGGGAAGCAGTCCGAAGCGTCGTGCGCCGTTGTTGGATGAGTTATTCATGTCACTGTCTTTGTCTTCGTAGGTTTGTGTTCGTTTGCGGTTCGCGCGAAAGGCGGTGGCTTCCCGCGCTCGCTAGACCTGGCGCGGGGAGCGCTTCGAACCTGCCAACAGAAACCAAGAACTTTCGTTGCTGAAAAAGCGACGTTCGAACGAGAAGGGTCAAACGAGAAGAGGCGACCTCCCGCAAAGGAAGGCCGCCTCCAACCGGCGCCGAAACGCTTTCTATGTTGTGCTCTCAGGCAGCTTCATGAACACGTGCCGCGGAAGCCTTGCGTCCCGGGCGCGGAATCAACATCGGGGTGGAGTCCTTGTAGCGACGGTAGGTGTCTCCATGCTCTGCAACGAGATCGCGCTCTTCGAAGGGCACGGCGACCAGGATGTAGAGGGTGAGGCCAGCAGCGAACACCATATGCCCCAGGGTCATGACGGGGGTCGCCCAGATGGCGATCAACCAACCCACGTAGATCGGATGGCGGCTGAACTTGTAGAAGGCGCGAGTGGAGAACTTCAGGGGCTGGGGCTCAACGCCGCGGGCGTGATTGAAGACTTGGCTGAGACCGAACAGATCGAAGTGATTGATCATGAAGGTGGAGAGCAAGAGGAACAGCCAGCCGAAAGCGTAGGTGCCCCAGGCGACCATCTCGAAAGGGCCGCCGCTGAGATCCCACAAAACGCTGGGCATCGGAACCCAGAGGAAGATCAGCGGTGCCAGGGCGAGGCAGCTGGCGAAGATGTAGGTGCTGCGCTCGATCTCTTCGGGAATGATCTTGGTCCAAACGCGCTTGAAACCCGGTCGGGCCATGACGCTGTGCTGCAAGCCGAAGAGCAACAGCAAGCCGCCGTTCACCAAGATGGCGAGGCCGAAGGGCTGAGCTTCACCGCCGTCGATGGTGACGGGCACGACGGCATTCGCAAGGAAGCCGATGAGGTACAGGAAGAGGCCAAAGAACAGGGCGTAGGAAACAAGGCCGTAGGCCAGAACAAGTGCTTTCTTCATGGGACGAGGTCTCGGTGGTTGGTTGGTGTTGGGCGCGGACTCCGTTGAGCCCCGATTCGCCGGTTACCAAGACCCGCGTGGCGGGCCGCGAGAACCTGCCAAGGAAATTTGGATTCTGCCCAAAGACGCTCTGAGGACCCCCTAGGGCACGATTCCTTTGCGCCGCCGGGAATCCTCGCAATTCCTGGCAGGCTTTTGCGCCGCCCTGCGCCATGACAGGTGAACTCCAACCACGAATCGTCATGATAGCCTTCCTCGAAGCGCCCCCTAGCCGGGCACACTCAAAGCCCGTACGACGGCCCAAGGGGTCGAAGCGACCCATGACCGACAAGCCACTCGATGTGACCGGCATGCTGCGCTCAGGCGCGGCGGAAGCGGAACTGTTGCCCCTCGTCTACGAGGAGCTCAAGGTGATCGCCCGCAATCGCATGTCGCGCGAGAGAGCGGATCATACGTTGCAGGCGACGGGCTTGGTCCACGAGGCCTACATGCGGCTCGCGAAGGACGAGCAAGTGGAGTGGCGCGAGCGCGGACATTTCTACGGGGCCGCTGCAGAAGCCATGCGCCGCATTCTGATCGACCACGCGCGCAAGGTGAAGAGTGACAAGCGTGGTGGGGGTGCCCACTGTGTAACCCTCGGGGCCGCGGAAAATGTGATGGAGCTGGACGCCGATCACACCCTGGCCCTCGATGAGGCCCTCAACATCTTGGAGCAAGAGGACCCCGCGGCAGCCAAGGTCACGCGCCTGCGCTTTTTCTCTGGACTGACGATGGAAGAAACAGCCGAGGTGCTCGGCACCTCCGTACGCAGCGTCTATCGCGAGTGGAGTTTCGCCCGGGCACGCCTGTTCGAACTGCTCGGCGAGAACGAGGAGTAGAACGATGAGCCTGTCTGCGAAGGAAATCTTCCTCGACGCCATCGAGCTCGAAAACAACCAACGGGAAGAGTTCGTGGCCAAGGCTTGCGATGGACAGAACTCCCTGTTGCAACGCGTCGAGAAGCTGCTGCAAGCCCACGACCAAGCGGAGACCGCATTTGGAGCGCTGGAACAACGGGTCAGCGCGCCCCTTCCATTCCCCAGCGCGGAACTGCTCGAGCCTGGAACGGTCATCCCTCCCTACCGATTGATCGAAGAGATCGGGAGCGGCGGATTCGGCAGCGTTTGGCTCGCCGAACAGGAAGGAACCTTACGCCGCTTGGTGGCCGTCAAGGTGTTGAAGAGCGGCATGGACACCCGCGAAGTGGTTGCGCGCTTCGAAGCGGAACGCCAAGCGGTGGCCATGATGGATCACCCCGCCATCGCCAAGATCTTCGACGCGGGCAGCACGCCCCAGGGTCGGCCCTTCTTTGCGATGGAGTTGGTGGACGGGCTTGCGATCACGGAATACTGCGAAGAGCACAAGCTCGACACCCGCGATCGAGTTCGATTGATCTTGCACGTCTGTGCAGGCTTGAAGCACGCGCACCAGAAGGGAGTGATCCACCGGGACATCAAGCCTTCCAACGTTCTCGTGGTTCACGGGGAGGAAGGGGCCATGCCCAAGATCATCGACTTCGGCATCGCGAAGGCCGTCGGAGAACGGCTCGCGGCGGTTTCGGTGCACACGCGAGCGGACCAAATCGTGGGCACTCCGGGCTACATGAGTCCTGAGCAGGTGGACGAGGAGCAGGGGGTCGACACGCGCTCCGATGTTTACTCCGTCGGCGTACTGCTCTACGAGATGCTCACGGGCAGCCAGCCCTTGGATTTCTCGTCGGGGAATCTAGTGCGCATCTACCAGCGAATCGCCGAGGAGGAGCCACCCAAACCCAGCACGCGGATCAAGCTCGAGAGCAAGTCAAGGCCCCAAGCGACGCGCGTTCCCCTGCGTCACGTTCAGGGCGACTTGGACTGGATCGTCATGCGTTGCCTCGAGAAGGACCGCGAGCGCCGTTACGACTCCATGGCCGAACTGGCGGCGGACCTTCAACGCTTCCTCGATGGGGAGGTGGTCGAAGCCGGGCCTCCCACCGTGCGCTACCGCTTGTCGAAGTTCACACGTCGCAATTGGCGAGGGCTCTTGGTAGGGGGAGTGATCGCCGGCGTGCTGATCGCCGGAGTCTTGGTCTCGAGCTTCCAAGCTCGCAAGGCGCAGCGCGCGGAACTCGAGGCACGGGAGAAGTTGGTGCACTCGGACGCCATGGCGAGCTTTCTCTGGGACCTGCTCGGTGGCATCGACCCCGCTACCGCCCGCGAACGGGACACGGAACTGCTCGAAGAGATTCTGGAGAACGCGACCAACAAGGTCGCCGAGACCAGCGCTGGCTTGCCCGTCGTCGAGGCCGACCTACGCATGCTGATCGGGGCGGCACGCTACTCGATTGGGCAGCTAGGAGAAGCCCAGGCTCAGTGGCTGCAGTCCAAGGAGCTTCGGGAACTGCATCTCGGGCTAGAGGACCCGGACACGTTGCAGGTCACTCTCGAGTATGCCAGCGTGCTTTCTGAAACGGGGGAGAACCAGAAAGCGAAGGAGATCCTGATGGAACTCCTGGAGCGCTATCGCAAGGTGCACGGATCGGACCACGAGGCAACGCGCATGGTCGTCAGCAACCTCGCTGCGGTTTTAGGAACCTTGAACGAGTATGAAGCTGCGGAGCCCTTGCTAAGAGAGATGGAGGACACCGCGATCGCGGAACACGGTCCCGAACACGAGCTCAGCCTGAAGGCCCGCAACAATCTAGCCGTGCATCTCGCCCGTCTTGGGAAGCGCGAAGAGGCCAAAGAGCGGTTTGAAGCGATTGTCGAAGTTCAGCTGCGCACCCTGACCATCGAGCATCCACGCACCTTGGCCACCATGAACAACCTGGCTGGCATCTACGACAGCATGGGCGAGGACGACAAAGCCGAGCAACTCTTCTTCGAAGTGCTCGAGGTGAAACAGCGTCTGCTACCGGAAGGGCATGCGGGTCTCCTGATCGGAATGAACAACATCGCGTTCTTCCTCGCCAACCACGGCGAACACGAACGGGCCGCGGAGATCCGCTCGCAGGCGATTGAGAGTTCGCTCAAGCACCACGGGCTCTCCAACATCTACTCCTTAACCCTGATCCTGGGCGAGGGCATTGCCCAGGCAAAGTTGGGGGCCTGGAGTCTGGCGGAGGAGTCCTTGCGCAAGATCGTCGAGGCTGCGCCCGCGGTCTTCGGAGAGCTCAGTCAGCGAGAGTTGACGGCGCGCGTGTACCTCGCCGTTGCGCTCTACAATCTGGACCAAACCGAAGACGCTCTCGAGTTTCTCCAGCCCGTGATGGAGGTCCTGCAGGAGAAGCTCGATCCAGAGTCTGAGTCCCGCCGCTTCGCGTTGGCCTACCACGGCTTGATCCTGCACGGGCTCGGAAGGGATGCGGAAGCGCTTCCGCTCCTGCGATCGTCCTTGGCGACTTGCGAAGAACGTGCGCTCGAGGGCAAGCAGGATCTAGA
>CALCXM010000162.1 GCA_937905825.1 uncultured bacterium | reverse complement strand
CACAACTGATTCAACTCGCTGTCCGTGCGGTAGTCGCTCAGGATGGCGTCGAGTTCATCCACCCGCTGGAAGGCAGCGGACGCCGCGCGTTCGGCGCTTTCCGCGTCGGTCGCGTAGAACACAAAACGAAAGAGCGTGCCGAGCTTGGGCGCCTCGTACTCGAACCGTTGCCAGACTCCCTCAACGCTCGATGGTGGGCGCAAGGGAACACTCGGCCGGGGCGCGCAGGACAAACCGAACAAGCCCAAAACCCAAGCGCTGATCCACAAGCATCTCCCCCGCCCGTGGCCTCGGCGGCCGCTTGCCGGAACTGTCGAGAGAGTGATCATGCCCATGGCTTCCAAGGCTATCATGGCGGCCCCGCCTCCCAATAGATGTCGAGCTCCCCCATGTTGAACGCCTCTCGTTGCTGCTCTCTGTTCCTGCCGCTCTTGCTCAACGCTTCGGTTGCGGGAGATCGCTACCCAGAAATGCCGGCGGGTCCCAGTCCCGTGTTTGAGGTGAAGGACGCCGTGGCCAGCACGCCCGAAGAGATGCTCCCGTACACGGATCAGATCCCCGGCAGCGACGTCACCTTTGGCATGCAAGCGATTCCCGGCGGCAGCTTTCTGATGGGCAGTCCCGCGGGGGAAGCTGGGCGCAAGCAAGACGAAGGCCCCCAGCGCGAAGTGCAGATCGCTCCCTTTTGGATGGGAACTTGCGAAGTGACTTGGGATGAGTACGGGCTCTTCATGCCGGGGGGCACCAAAGGCGCGCCGGCGGACCCTTCGAAAAAATCCAAAGACAGTCTGCCTCAGGATCCCTGGGCGGACGCGGTCAGCCGGCCCACCCCGCCCTACGTGCCCATGGACTTCAACATGGGAACGAAGGGCTTCCCGGCGATCTCCATGACCCAACTGGCGGCCAAGCAATACACCAAGTGGTTGTCCATGAAGACCGGGCGCTTCTACCGCTTGGCCACGGAAGCGGAGTGGGAGTACGCCTGTCGCGCGGGAACCACAAGCGCCTACGCTTTCGAATCAAGAGCAGACTTGGACGCCTACGCTTGGCACTACGAGAACAGCGACGACGCCTATCACCCCGTGGGCAAGAAGCGGCCCAATGCCTGGGGCTTGCACGACATGCACGGGAACGTGGCGGAGTGGGTGCTCGATGGCTACGCGCAGGATTCGTACAAGCAAGCGCTCCCGCGGGGTTCGGCGGATGGAACACCACTCGCGAACCCGATTCACTGGCCCACGGAGGAGTACCCGCGGGTGGTGCGTGGCGGTTCCTGGGACGACGATCCTGAGCGCTTGCGTAGCGCAGCGCGGCTCGGATCCAATCGCATGTGGAAGAGGATGGATCCCCAGTTGCCGAAGAGCATTTGGTACCTGACCAACGCCCAGACCGTAGGATTCCGTGTGGTGCGCCCGCTAATTGTTCCGCCTCTCGAAGAGCAACAAAAGTGCTGGGAGGCCGACATCAAAGCGATTGCGCGCATCCAGAAGCGCCAGCGCAAGGGCGAGCGCTAGGGCCTGCACTCAGCCGGGAGTGCCGCTCACGGGCCAAGTCAGAGCCTAGCCCCAAGAACCTTTCTCCAAGTCTGCAGGCCCGCGCTAGACTGGCCCCTATGAACAAATCCAGGCGCTCCTTCATCGTGCAATCCTCGGCGGCCATTTTGGGCGCCTCGGTCCTCTCCCCCGCCGCGAACTCAAAGGGCTCCGAGCTTGCCTCGAAGCCCTCGCCGCAAAACGCTTTCGGGGACGGCACCCTGCGCATCGCCCTCGTGGGTTGTGGAGGTCGCGGCACCGGAGCAGCGAGTCAAGCGCTCAGCACCGCCGCCTTGGGCATGGGAGACGTGAAGCTCGTCGCCATGGCCGACGCCTTCAGCGATCGCCTCGACTCGAGCCTCGCCACCCTGAAGGAACAACACCCCAGTCAAGTGGAGGTGCCCGAGGATCGGCGCTTCACCGGCTTTGACGCCTACGAGCGCGCCATGGCCGAGGACGTGGATCTGGTGGTGCTCGCCACTCCCCCGGGCTTTCGCCCCATGCACTTCGAGCACGCGGTCGCCAACAACAAGCACGTGTTCATGGAGAAGCCCGTGGCCGTGGACGCCACCGGAGTCCGCAAAGTGATCGCCGCCGCGCGCAAGGCCGACGAGAGCGGCTTGAAGGTCGGCGTCGGTTTGCAACGCCACCACCAACGCAGCTACATCGAGACCATCGAGCGCATCAAGGACGGCGCGATCGGCGAGTTGACCCTGCTGCGCTGCTACTGGAACAGCTCCGGCGTTTGGGTCCGTCCGCGCCAGGCGGACATGACTGAGATGACCTACCAGATGCGCAACTGGTACTACTTCAACTGGTTGTGCGGCGACCACATCACCGAGCAGCACATCCACAACTTGGATGTTTGCAACTGGCTGGCCGGGGACTACCCCGTGGAAGCTCAAGGTCAAGGTGGGCGCCTCGTGCGCAATGGCATCGACCACGGCGAGATCTTCGATCACCACATGGTCGAGTACACCTACGCCAGTGGACTCAAGATGATGAGTCAATGCCGGCACATTCCAGGCACCGCTTCCAGCGTGAGCGAGCACGCCCACGGAACCCGCGGGACGGCGGACGTCGGCGCGGGCCGCATTGAGTCCGCAGGTGGTTGGAAGTGGCGCTTCCGCGATGAAGATCCCAACCCCTATCAAGTGGAGCACGACGACCTGTTCAACGCCGTCCGCACGGGCGCGGCCTACAACGAGGCGGTCAATGGCGCCAAGAGCTCCATGACCTCCATCATGGGCCGCATGGCCACCTACTCAGGCCAGATCATTCGCTGGGAGGAGGCCATCGAGTCCAGTCAGGACTTGTCGCCCAAGGAATACACTTGGAATGCGACGCCGCCCGTGGTGCCCGACAAGCATGGCCGCTACCCGATCGCCATGCCGGGCGTGACCAAGGCCTTCTGATCGGATCGGCATCCTTAAGGGACCGAACTCCATTAGGGACCGAACAGGGACAAACAACCGAGGGGCTCAGCGACAAGGTTCGCTGAGCCCCTCGACAATTTCGGCGAGTGCGTACTGGGCGGCTGCACACGTTGCGCCCGGACGCTCACTGGTCCGCGAACACTTGCACCTCGACCAGGCGGCTGAAGCTTGGGAAGGTGAGGTCCTGGCAACCGTCGGTCTCGATGCGAACGTAGGCGGCCTGCTGGGGCTCGAACTCGTGCACGACGAAAGCGTTCTCTGCGCGGCTGCCCTTGGTCGCCGCGCTGACCGTGGTGTAGTTCATTCCATCCAAGGAGAGCTGCAGGCGGTACTGCTCGAAGCTGCCGCCGACGCCGCCTTCATGGATCACGATGCGGTTCACAGCACTCGCCTCGCGCAGTTGGATGACGATCTTCAAGGGGGACGGATTCGTCGGGTAACCCAAGAAGTGATCGAAGCGATCCGTTAGGCCATTGGTCAAACGCGCGGGTCCGAAGTGCGGTTGCGTGGCTCCCGCGGAGGGCAGCACCGGGCATCCAAAGGCCAGGTTGCCCGCCTGTGTGTCGGCGAATGCCATCGGCAATTCTGGAAGCACGACGCCGGCCACTTGGGTGAAGCGCGCCAGTGAAGCGTTGTACTCCTCCACGTACTGCTCGAATCCCCCGGGCCGTTCCAAGTCCCAAGCCGCCGTGGCGGCCGCCGCAAAACGCGGCCAGCAAAGCGCCATCAGGTTCTCCTCACGCCCCTCCCACCAGGGCATGCAGAATCCGAGAATGCCCTTCGCGCTCTTCGTGCGGTGCGGATTCGCAAAGGTCGGAATGCCTTGCCAGATGTGCTTGAACCTCTGCGGATCCCATTCAAAGCACTCGCGCACATCCACGGCAGTGAACATCGTGCGCGGGTAGTGATCGACGATGTACATGGGGTGCCAAGCGGCGTTCACGATCTCGTAGCCCGCATCGAGCATGTCTTGCGCGGGGAAGTTGATCGTGCGCCAGTTGATGTGCAACACGTCCAGATCCACCCGGTCCTCTCCAGCTCCATTCCGTGGCCCCTCCCAGACCACAGTCCGACGGCCACGGGACTTGATGAAGGCGTTGAGCCGATTGATGAATTCACGTTGAGTGGCTTCCGGAACTCCGTACGCCTCATCGCCACCAATGTGGAAATAGGGAGTGGCTTGAAAGACCGAGAGCATCTCGTCGATCAACGTCTCCACGCCCTCTTGGGCCTCGGGCAGGCTCGCTAGGTCGGTGGTCGACTCTCCGAACACGCCAGGGTAGTGACGACGAAGCAGGGTGGAGTGGCCCGGGACGTCAATCTCCGGCACGACCGTGACGCCCCTGGCTTGGCTGTAGGACTCCAGCTCCACGAAGTCGTTCCAGGTCCAACCGGCGCGCTCCTCTTGAAGCTTTGGAAACGCCTTGGACGGCCAGGAAATCAGCTGATCGTCCGTGAGATGCAAGTGCAGGAAGTTCCCTCCGTAGAGCCACATCATGTCCACGACTTGCCGCAGGGCTTCTGGGCTGTGGGGATTGCGTCCCATGTCGACCATGAAGCTGCGGTACTCGAGATCTGGGCTGTCAGCGAACTCAAAGTCCGGCCAGAAGACATGGCCCCCTTTCAGCTCAGCACGTTTGAGTAAAACTGCGGCGGCTTGTGCCGCACCGGCAGACGAGGCGGCCCCGACCTTCACTCGCCCATCCTCTGAGTGAATCAAAAAGCTCTGACCGTCTTCGAAGTCACGTGTCCAAAACGTCACGGTACGCCCGCCTCGCATGGCGAGCAAGTTGACCCCGAGCTTGGCCAGCCCGGTCTCGAACGCCTGAGCCTGGGGAAGAAGCAGCTCATCCCCATTCACCGTAATCTGACCAACGCAGACTGAGGGCAGGGCGAGCAGTGCAAGAACGGCGTTGCCAAGGGCTCTTCGCAAGGGAGTCAGGTGGTGAAAGATTGAGGCGCTTGCTCGCGGGCAAGGACGGGCACAATACCCGGTTTCTGTGCTCGAACCAACCTCGGTGAGTGAGGAGGCTCTGCCGCGCACGCTTCAGAGACTTCACCGTACTGTGTGCCTGGATAGTGCTTGCTTGCCAGCCGGCGCGTCTTGGAACAGCAGCCACAATTCTCGACTCATCCGCTAGAATCCAGAGCATCTCGGACACGGATTCTCACGTCCAATGAAACATGAGCAAGACAACCGACCCCACCATCGACATGCGCGAGCTGGCCGCGAGCCTGCCCGACGTCACGGAAGGCGCCTCGTGCAACCAGGCCTCCTTCAAGATCGGCAAGACCTCCTTCTTCTTTGTCGGGCCCGGCGCCAAGTCGGTTGGCTTCAAGGCGATGTTCAAACTCGACAAGTCCATGGGGCAAGCGCAAGAACTCTCCGCCAAGGATCCCGAGCGCATCCAAGTGGGTTCCACCGGCTGGGTCACGGCGCGCTTCTCCGCGGAGAAGCCGCTCGCCAAGACCATCTGGAAGAAGTGGGTGCGCGAGTCCTACAAGTGCAGTGCGCCTGCTTGAGTGCAGGCCTTCCATCGACCGGGCAACTGGGAAGTTGTCGCGTCCCGTCAACACGGAAGCACTCGGTGTCCATTCCAGTAGCTTGAACCCAAGTCGCTGTCACTTTGCTCTGGGTGGTTCCCGTGTGTGAACTTGACCCGGCACACGCTCCTTGGAAATGCACCGGATCTCTGTCGTCCGAACCTGCCTGCATCCGGACTCATTGTGCGTTGAACCGTTCAGTCAAGTCTGGCTGGCGAATGTCCATTTGCGACGGGAGGTTCTGTCTACAACACAAAAAGAGATGAACTGTGATGCAGAATAAATTCTGGAAACGTACCGCAGCCGGAGGCTTGGCGGTTTCAGGAGTCGCGCTTGGTGCGGCACTGACGGTGACGATGATCCTTGGGCCAGCCTCCGCAGAGGCGGCGGCAATCGACAGTCCTAATGGCCCTTTGGCTTTTGACGACACGAAGTCGATCTTGATTTCAGGATGGCTTCGCGGATACGCGGAAGCTGATGCTGCACCGCACAATCCGGTGGAAGACGAAGTTAGCTTCGTCTTCGATAAGGCCTGTCCCCTCTCCGAAACTGGGGGGTCCTGCACATCAACGGTCCCCCAATGGCATACGGCCCCACCAACTGCTGTGGCAATTCGCGATGTGGGCGTTCTGAGGGCAGAGGCGCACGCCCCTATAGGCGGTCAGATCTACGGACGCGGGACCTCTACAGTCCTCCGGGCGGGAATCGTCCTGGACGGCTCTGTTGAGGTGAAAGCCTACGACCGCGGACCGGGCGGTTGCGACGGGCAGCCCGATTCTTCCACTGCGAACGGCATTGCTCTAGTCCAATCCGGAGTAGGCGTTGAAGCCCCGGCTGTCTTCATCCCCTTCGAAGTCACCGAAGCTGCAACGATGTCTGGCATCATCTCGATCCAGGTCGGAGACGGCACCTGCGATGAAGGCACCAGCGAGGTCTTTGGCGTTTGGGAAATCATTCGCCTCGACGGTTCCCAGGGCTCATTCTCGGGCTCATTCACCTTCAACAAGTTTGGGGAGAAGAGCGTTACTTTGCATGAGCAACTGCCGCCCGGCCTCTACAGCTTTGGCTTACGATTGGAGTCAGAACATCTCCTTGCCGAGGGGGCCAGCGATTGCCATTTCGAAGGCCTAGGGGACTATGTGCATGAGATCTGCGGGGTGAAAACGACCCTGATTGCCAGCCTCGGCTTCCAGTCGACCTTCGGGAACTAGCCGGCCAACCCCAACACCCAAACCTTGGCGTCAGCCAAGGGGGAGTCGGGCTCGAACAGTCCGACGTTAGCCGGGAGCGATCCGTGCCACAAGGTGCGGGTCGTTCCCTTGCCGCAGTGCGAAGGCAGGTCGCCCTCGAGCAATCTACAGATCGCGGCACCCCTTCCTGCGCGGCAGGCTGGCGTGAGCAGAAGGCTGGCGGTCGCCAGCGTGATTGGCGCGAACGAAGAACCCTGCTGAACGGCACGCAAAGGGTCGACCCGGCCAGCCGCAATGTGGATCCGCGAACCTTGTGAATCGAGGAGCTATGCACGAGCCCGGCCCAGGAGCTGGACATCCGTCTCGTCCCCAGCTCGATCCTGGTCGGAATCGCCGAAGACGCACTCGACGTGAACGAGGTCGCCACCCTCGCCTTCGGTTGGCGCATGCCCGCGCACATGGCCCAATGGACGAGCCAGGAGGAGCCTGACTTCCGGCACCACCTGTCGTTCACGGGTCACAAGCCCACCGAGTGCCTGTTGGTCGATCTGTTCGTGCACCGCGATGTGGTGCTGGGTGGCGAGCCCATTGCGACTTTGAGCCGTGAACTCACCGCCGATCACGATTCGGCGCACGCTCCCCCACCCGCTCATTCCGCCACGAGTCGACTGGCCCCGCCCTTGGTGCGCCTCAAGAATCCGACCAGTGCGCTGGCCAGCCCGGATGTTCGGAACTCCCGCGCTATTGCGGAGAAGGCCTGTGCCGAAGCCGGTCTCAATCCAGAGCACTTCACGGTCTATCGCACGCGCCTCGAGTTCCCCATTGCGACCGAGGAGCTGACCCTTTGGTGGCCCCTCGCCACAAGGGATTGAGCGAGTCGGCCGAGTCGGGCCGCGGGCACGGAAGCGGGCGAACGCGTCCCTAGCTTGGCCAGTCGTGAGCTTCGGCGCCCTAGATCCTATGGGCGCCCGCAGAGTTCGCGGTAGTTGCAGGTCCCGCACTCGAAGGAGTCCGGGGGCGTCATGGGGAAGTCGTCTGGGGACCCCGCTTGGAGGCCGGCGTCGAAGTGCATGCTGCGCATCTCGCCCAGGGACTCTTCCATGCGCGCCAGGATGCTGTCGATCTCCGCTTGGTTGTGGCACATGGCGCGCAACTCGCCGCTGGTGAGGTAGACGTCCACGCAGGTCACCTGCTCAGGAGTCGCGCCCCACTTCTCCATGGCGTAGAGCGTGTAGACACCGAGCTGGAACTCGTCCAGTTCCCGGGGTGAGCCCGACTTCCAATCGTAGATCCAGAAGTGGTCGCGGCCATTCTCGACGGTCTTGCAAGCGAAGTCGGGAATCGCAAAGACCTTCGTGTCGAAGAGCTGGATCGTAGGCATGTCGCGCGAGGCGCGGTCCCCGGGGTCACGGCCTTCGACGCACAGGATCTCAGAAGGGGAAAGCCCATGCAGGGATTCCAGCTCCGGGGAAGTCATGAAGAAGTGGCCGCCGGTCTGCAAACGCTCCACGTACTTCTTGCCATAGTCCCCCGCCGCCGGGGTGCTCTCGTCGATGCAGGCTTCTTTGAAGTGGTGCTCCGCCAAGTGAACGCTTTGGCCGGGACGCGAACGCCACAGGCCTTGGCCGTCCCGGGACTGCTTGTAGCCCGTGCGCAGCTTTGTCACCGCCATGCCGATCAGCTCGTCCTCGCTCATGCCGTTGCCCTCGGAGAGCTGATCGAAGTACTCGGCGATCGCCTGGTGCAAGACGTCCCCTGCCAACATGGGCATGCGGGTCATCTTCTTCAGGCGCCAGGCTTCCGTGCGTTCCTTCGGCGACGAACGATCCCAACCGTTCCAGGAGAAGTAGTAGTCGTTGTAGTAACGACGCTTGCAGCTGGCAAAGGTGCCGGAACGGGAGACCGACCAGGAGAGTTCGTGGGCGAAGGCCATGGGTGAGGAGCTCGCTAGTCCGTCTTGGGCTGGGACTTTTGCTTGGCTTCGCTGTAGAGCTGGCCGCCGGCGGATTGGAACTCCTCGGCTTTCTTGGCCATGCCTTCGGCCAAAGCAGCTTCTTCCGTGAGGGCGTGCTGGGCGGCGTACTCGCGCACCTCTTCGGTGATCTTCATGGAGCAGAAGCTCGGGCCGCACATGGAGCAGAAGTGCGCGGTCTTGGCGCCCTCGGCCGGCAGGGTGGCGTCGTGGTAGGAACGGGCCGTCTCGGGGTCCAGGGAGAGGTTGAATTGATCCTCCCAGCGGAACTCAAAGCGCGCCTTGGAAAGGGCGTTGTCGCGCCGTTGGGCCTTGGCGCAGCCGCGTGCCACGTCCGCCGAGTGGGCGGCGATCTTGTAGGCGATCACGCCCTGCTTGACGTCGTCCGCGTTGGGCAGCCCCAGGTGTTCCTTGGGCGTCACGTAACAAAGCATCGCCGTTCCCCACCAACCGATCATGCCCGCGCCGATGGCCGAAGTCATGTGATCGTAGCCCGGAGCGATGTCCGTCACGAGCGGGCCCAAGGTGTAGAAGGGCGCGTCGTGGCAGACCTCTGCCTGGCGATCGATGTTCTCCTTGATCTTGTTCATGGGCACGTGGCCCGGTCCCTCGATCATGACTTGCACGTCGTGCTTCCAAGCGATCTTGGTCAACTCGCCCAGGGTCTCCAGCTCCGCGAACTGAGCTTCGTCGTTGGCGTCGTAGATCGAGCCGGGGCGCAGTCCGTCCCCGAGGCTGAAGGCCACGTCGTACTCCTTCATCAACTCGCAGATCGCTTCGAAGTGCGTGTAGAGGAAGTTCTCTTTGTGATGGGTCAAGCACCACTTCGCCATGATCGAGCCACCACGCGAAACGATGCCGGTCAAGCGCTTGGCGGTCATGGGCACGTAGCGCAAGAGCACGCCCGCGTGAATCGTGAAGTAGTCCACGCCCTGCTCCGCCTGCTCGCGCAGGGTTTGCAGGAAAAGCTCGATGGTCAGGTCCTCGGCCACACCGTTGACCTTCTCGAGGCACTGGTAAAGCGGAACCGTTCCGATCGGCACCGAAGCGTTGCGAATGATCCATTCGCGGGTCTCGTGAATGTCGGCCCCCGTAGAAAGGTCCATCACCGTGTCCGCTCCCCAGCGAGTCGACCACTGGAGCTTCTGCACCTCTTCTTCGATGTTCGAACGCACGACGCTGTTGCCGATGTTCGAGTTGATCTTCACGTTGAAGGCGCGACCGATGATCATCGGCTCGAGCTCCAAGTGGTTGATGTTCGATGGAATGATCGCGCGGCCGGCGGCCACTTCACTGCGCACGAACTCCGCCTCGCACTCTTCGCGCACAGCGATGTACGCCATCTCCTCGGTGATCACACCACCGCGCGCGTAGTGCATCTGGCTGAAGTTGCCGTCGGCCGTCTTGCGACGCTTCTCGATCCATTCCTTGCGCAGCTTGGGCAGGCCGTCGCGGGGCTCAATGCCCTGGGGTCCGGAACTGTCGTAGATGTCCAAGTGACCGTTGTCCCCGGTCAAGTGAATGCGGCGCTCAGGGATGCGCAGGCTGAAGCCGTTGTGCTCGATCTCTTTGAAGACCTTCTCGGAGTTCGGGAAGCTCTCTGCCAGGGGCCGGTCCTTCTTGGGGTTGGCGGCCACTTTGAGAGTCGGGGAGGATTGGGGCTGAAGGATATCCATGGTCTTGTCTGGTTTGCGTGCCTGCGCTGGTGGGCTCCGGAAGGGGGTTCAGTGGCGCGCTCCAATTTGGCGCAGCCCCCAGCGAGGTGTCCGCTCCGATTCGTTCCCGGAGCGCGCACAGCCTAACGCTTTGGGGCTCCGGAGTCAGTGCCAGGCAAGCGCTTCCGGGCCCTTTCCTCGAGGATCGGAATCGCCTCGATCTGGGACTCCACGGCCCCCCGAATCGACTCGCGCAGGTTTCCTCCGGAGCCCGCTGCAGGCCCTCCGAAACGCACGCGCATGATCAGGGTGTTCAGCTCCGCCCCCAAGAGCAGGCCAATCGACAGCAAGTAGCACCAAAGCAGCAGCACAATCACCACCGCCAGGGCCCCGTAGGTGGTGTTGTAGTTGGCCCAGCTGTACTCGAGCCACCGCACCAGACCGTAGGACATCCCGACCCACAGCCCGAGGGTCAAGAGACTCCCGGGTATCAATGCCTGGATTCGCATGGGGACGTCTGGCCCAAAGCGATTGAAGATCAGAATCGAGCCAAACACCAGCAGGGTCGCCAGGCTCCAGTTCGAGATCGACCACAGCAGCAGCACGCCCTGATCCAAGCCCATGTAAGCGACCACCAACTGCGCCGCCGCGTTGGAGAGCGGGATCAAGGCAAAGCACAAGCTCCAGACCAACAGGAACCCAAGGGTCAGCGCAAACGAGATCAAGCTACGCGCAAACCAACTGCGCGCGCGAACCTCATAGATCGCCGCAAGGGCGCGCATGGCAGAACGGGTCGCCCCTCCAGCTGACCACAAAATGGTCACGAAGCTCACGGTCAGCAAGCCCTTGCGCGGCTTGCCCAGGATGTTCTCGAGCAGCCCTTTCAAGGGCTTCGCCACCTCGGCCGGCAAGGCTTGGTCCACAAACTCGCCGGCATGTTGCACCACCCGCTGGGTGGAAAGGTCATGCAAGCCGGAAAGGAAGGGTTGAATCCAATACTCGATCCCCATGCAAATCCCGTTGGCCACTTCCACAGGAAAGGCCCAACCGAGAACCGTACGCGTCCAGTCGAGGAAGTGCGCACTGGTGGTCATGCTCCAATGCTCGATCGGGATCATGCCAACCAGGGAGACCATGCAGAGCAGAGCGGGCGGCAGCGATAGAAAGAGGAAGAAGGCCGATGCAGCGGCATTCATGAACAGCTCATGGTCTCCCACCGCTTGACCGAACTCGCGGATCAGCTGGGCGCCGCGCTTGATGGTTTTCCAGAGCTTCATGGGGCCGTAGCGGGCTCCTCGCACAGTCGCCAAAGGGCCCAACAAGCGACGCTGCGCAGGGGCGACCAAAGCATGGCGCGTTCTTGCAGTTGCTTGGGTGTCGGTCGTTCTTGCAAACCGTCCAAGCGGCGCAAGCCCTCCTGCAAACCCAAGTCCCCCGGAGCCATCACGTCACCCCGGCCGAGTTTGAAGAGCAAGAACATCTGGGCAGTCCACTCCCCGATGCCACGCACGCGCACCAACTCTTCAATCACTTGCGCGTCGCTGCGCCGGGAGATCGAACGCAAGCGCAAGCGTCCATCGCTGCAGTGCAAGGCCAGGTCTTGAATGGCGAGCGCCTTGTTGCGCGAAAGCCCTGCGCCGCGCAGATCTTCCATGGAAAGCCTCAGCAGCTCCTCGGGATTCGGAAAGCCGCGGCCTGTGCCCAAGGCACAAGCCCGGCCCCAAATGGTGGCCGCCGCCTTGCCCGCCAGTTGTTGGAAGGTGATCGCGCGCGCCAAGCAAGCGAAGTGCGAAAGGCGCTTCTCTGTGCCCTCCGCCGGAAAGTCCGGAAAGGCCTCCACGCGCTTCACCAGGGCCCCCATCTTGGGGTCCCTGCGCGCGAGAGCTGTGCGTTGTGCGGCGCTCGGCTTCATCCTCTCAGGAGTCGCTCAGGGAGCTGCCGAGTTTGGCCTTCAGCTTTTCCAAGGCCTTCGCAACGCGCTTTGTCTTGTGGCTTTCGAAGGCCTTTTCCAAGTAATCCACGGTTGCCGGAGTTGCGCGCTGGCGTGCGAGCAGCTCGAGCAACTCGACGCGCGCCAGGGGATCCGTTTCCGTTTGAAGCAATCCCAGCAGGAACCCGCTGTGCGTGCTGCGCGTGAAGCCCATGCGCGCCCGGCGCCGCAAGCGCGCTTCTGAATCCGTTTCCGCCATCACGATCAAGGCTTCGAGAGCCACCGTGTAGCCCGCCTCGCGCGCCACTTGCAGGGGGCCAATCGAGCGCCAACGCAGAGCCGCGGAAGGACTCTGCGCCTGGAGCGCCCACATGGCTGCGCTCTTCTCCAAACTTAGATCGCAGAGCACGCGGCAACCGGCATCGAATTGCACATCGCGCAGGACCCCATGCACGGGCAACTCAAACTCCTCGGAAGCGTCCTTGATGTGCAAGGTTTCGTGCACTTCCCCGCGATCGTCGAACAGCGCAACATCCACCTTCAAGTCAAACAGCGGCACGAGCTCCGAAGTGCGCTGAACTTGCGCCACGCGCAGTTTGAGGGTGCTCTCGGTGTCCGCCTCTTCCAAGTCGTAGGTCACATGGAACTCGGGATGGCCGCCGGCTTCGACCCACTGCTCAAGGAAACCTTCCACGTTGTGGCCAGTGCTGTCGAATATCGCGCGAGCGAAGTCCTCGGTGCTGACCAAGCCGTCCCGGTGACGATCCAGGTAGAAGCGAACCGCGCGCCAGAAGTCCACTGTGCCCAGCTCGGCTTCGAGCATGGACAGCACCCAGGGCCCCTTGACGTACTCGTGGTGGCAACGCTGCTTCGAGAGTTGGGTGCGCCAGTCTTCGCTGAGTGGCTTGCGCGTTCCATCGCTGCGCCGCAGGTAGTCCGCCCGGTAGACCTCGAGCCGCAGGGCTTGGGCCTCTGCCCCGAGCACCTGGCCTTCGAAGACCACTTCCAAGTAGCTCGCCCAGGCCTCGTTCAACCAAAGGTTGCTCCAGCCGAAGCAAGTCACCAGGTCTCCGAACCATTGATGCGCCAACTCGTGGGCCACCAAGAGGCGCGTTTCCCCGTCGAGTTCCTGATCGCGCGCTTCGCTGCAAATCACGTAATCGTTCTGAATCGTCAGGCTGGCGTTCTCCATGCCGCCAGCGACAAAATCCGACACGGCCACTTGGGCGTACTTGCCGTAGGGATAGGGCTCATCCAAGAGCTCCGTGAAGAACTTCAGCATGGCCGGAGTTTCGCCAAAGGCCCGGCGCGCTTTCTCTTCGCCCGTGCCAGGTCCTACGTAGTAGTCGATCGACGTTCCGTTCCACTCGTCCGTGTACTTTTCCCAACGCCCGACGGCCACGGCGATCAGGTACGTCGGAATGTTCTGCTCGAGCTTCCATGAGTAGGTCTTGCTGCCGTCCCCATTGTCCGTTGTCGCTAGCAGTTCCCCATTCGACAAGGCGATCAGATCCTCGGCCACCCGAAAGTTCGCGCTGAAGCTGGCGCGCTCGTTCGGATAGTCCCACATGGGGATCCAGTTGCGGTTGTCCTCCGCTTGGCCTTGGGACCAAACCTGGGGAGCGTGTCCGACAAAGTCCTTAGAGCTGTCGCGAAAGTACAGGCCG
Organism: uncultured bacterium; assembly: GCA_937905825.1. GTDB lineage: Bacteria > Planctomycetota > UBA1135 > UBA1135 > JABACD01. The sequence goes on along the minus strand of CALCXM010000162.1, from coordinate 15,100 downwards.
AGGTTCGGTTCGGCCGTGTAGTGCAGGGTCAGTTCCATCTCGTGCCCGCGCACCAAAGGTTCCGCCAGTTGCACGCGGATGATGGGCTGCTGTGCCGTGTGTTCCAGTTCACGTCCTTGGTCGTCGACGATCTTCGATATCTCGATGCCGATGCCGTGCAACTCCACGAACTCGATCGCGCTGCGCAGGCCGCGCAGGGTGTGCGTGACGCTGCCAGTCACCGATTGATCCTGATGGTCGATGAAGAGGTCCAGGTGCAGGTGCAACAAGTCGCAATCGCGATCCCAACCGTTCGACTCCAGGGAGTCTGGGCGCAGGGGCCGCAGGGGCTCGCCTTCCGGCTGAGGTTGTGGGCTCGCACAAGCTGCAAGCCAGAGCAGGAAACAGACGGCGCCCTGGAGCGCCCTTGATTGGAAACAAGAATTCATCATCATCAGTTGGTCGGCTCAACCCACTCGGGCTCTCGGGCCTGGTCAAGTTGTGGCCGGGCAGCGGGCTCGGGTCCCGTTCGGTAGCGGGCCCCAGCCGGTCTCGGGCGAAACTCTCCGTCAAGCAATCGGCGGAAATGGGCCCCTGCACGTGGCTGCAAAGTTCCCTGCCAGATTCTACCGAGCCCCCTTGGCTTGCGCTCCCCCCATCACCGCCCATGACTCGCTTTCGCCTGCTGACTCACCTGAACACGCCGCAGGGCCAGAAAGCCTTGGGCCACACGGGCTACATCGATGGGCCCTCGTCGCGCTACTTCCCCGGCGACGACTTGGCGGGTCGTTTCGTGCGCGCCTTGGCAGAGCGCCGGGCGGTGCCCATGAAGGAGGTGCTCGAGTCCTTTGAGTTCTTCGCGGCTGTGCGCCGCGAAGTTCGTCGGGAGACCGTGCTCGACCTGTGTGCCGGGCACGGGTTGGTGGGCGTGCTGTTCGCTTTGTATGAGCGCAGTGTCGAGCGTGTTTGCCTAGTGGATTGGCGGCCACCGGAAAGTCGCAAGAAGGTCTTGGAGGCCGCAGCCAGCGTGGCTCCCTGGGTGCGGGACAAGATCGAACTCATGGACCATAAGATCGAACAGCTCGACACGCGCATGCCCAAGCAGGCTTGCGTCGTCTCCGTACATGCCTGCGGCCAGCGCACGGATCAATGCATCGAGCTCGCCTTGGAAAGCGGCGGCACGCTGGCTGTCATGCCCTGCTGTCGTTCCAAGCGCAAGTCCATTTGCAGCCCAGCTGTCGCCTTGCACTTGGGCCACGACCTGGCCATCGACATCGACCGCACCTACCGCATGGAAGCGGGCGGGTTGCACGTGCGCTGGGCTTCGGTGCCTGAGGTGATCACGCCGCAGAACCGAGTGCTGGTGGGCAAGCCCAGGTTGACGGACGGTGGACCGCAGCCTTCCGTGCCAGCGCAACAGTCGGCGTTGGAGTAGCCGGCGCCGGATCCCAAGGGGCCGACTCACCAGCAGCAATCTGAAGATGAGCACTTACCCAGCGCGAGCTCTGGCGCCCACGTTCCAAACACCCTCCAACCAAACAGCGCGGGAGCGAAGAGTCCAACGACTCCTCGCTCCCGCGCTGTCTGATTCCCGAGCCTTAGGCGCGCGACTCTTCGGACTCGACTGGAGTCTCTTCCACCTGGGAAGCGCCGTGAGCCTCGCCACCACCCGCGTTGGCCGGCACGAGTTCCTTGATGGGCTCCCCGGTGTCCGGGTCCAGTTCGGGCAGATCCAAGCTTCCGTCCTGCGCCTTCTGTTTGGGCTTGCCTTGGATCTCCGGGACGAATTCGTCCACCTCGTCCAGCTGCACGGACACTTGGCGCGAAACACCTTTGGTCTGCATGGTCACCCCGTACAAGCCTTCGCAGCGCGCCATGGTGCCCTTGTTGTGGGTCACGACCACGAACTGGGTGCTCTTGCGGAATTGGTCGAGCATGACCAAGAAGCGTTGCACGTTGGCGTCGTCCAAGGCGGCGTCCACTTCGTCGAGCACGCAGAACGGACTCGGTCGAGCCTCGAAGACGGCAAACAGCAGGGCCAAGGCGGTCATCGTGCGCTGACCACCGGAAAGCAATCCGATCGGCAGCATCTCGCGGCCCGGAGGACGCGCGGTGATCTCGACACCGGCTTCGAGCACAGGCTCGCCTTCGGCCAACTTGACGTCGGCCTTGCCACCTCCGAAGAGCTGACGGAAGATGCGTTGGAAGTTCGTGCGCACTTCGTCGAAGGTCTTCACGAACAGACGCTCGCTCTCCTCTTCGATCTTCTTGAGGGTGTCGTTCAGGACCCGTCGAGACTGGGTCAAGTCGCCCACTTGGCTTTCGAGGAATTCCAGTCGTCCGCCGACCTCTTCCAATTCGCCGAGGGCTTCCATGTTGACCGGGCCCATGCGTTCCAGCTGGGACTTCAAGCCGCGAACTTCCTTGTCGAGGCCGTCGATGGCGCGCCCGGAGGCCAGGTCCTCCTCTGGCTCGAACTCCGTCAGCAAGCCTTCCAACTCCAGCTCGAGCTCTTCCACGGCGCGCCGCGAAACCTCGTCCTTCGCCAGACCGATGCGTTGTTCTTCCAAGCGCAAGTTGGCGAGGTCCCCGGAGCGCCCCTCCAAGAGGCGCGTGACCGCGTCCCGTTCCTTGCGCTTTTCTTCCAGCTCTGAATCCGCGCTAGCCGCCCGGGTTCGCATGTCACTGACACGCTCGGCCAGGGCGTCGCGCTGCGTGCGCAGGCTCTCGGTTTTGCTGGCGAGTTCGGTGCTTTCCGAAGAACCGAGCACGGCGCTTTGGCCCGCTTCTTCCGCCAAGCGCTTGGCCCGTTCGGCCTCGCTGGTGGAGTAGTCGATGCCGCGCTTCAAGTCCGCCATGCGGCGCTTGATGCCATCCATCTGTTCCTCGACGCGGGTCAAAGCCACCTGGGACTCGCCCTCCGCCCGGGTCAACTCTTCCCGTTGTTCCTCGAGGCGACCGCGCTTGTCCTCCATCTCCTCGACCAACGTGGACTCACGCAGGTAAGCCTCTTCGGTCTCGATCACCTTGGCTTCGGCTGCGATCAAGTCTTCCGCAAGCTTGACCCGTTCCGCTTCCACGCCTGCGTGCTCCCGCTCGAGAGCTTCCATGGAGTTGCGCACATCCTGCACGCGGGCCTTGGAGGTGCTGAACTTGCCGGAAGCTTCCGCAGCATTGCGCCGGCAAACTTCCGCTTGCCCCACCGCCTGCTGCATCTCGACTCTCAGGGCTTCGCGACTGGCTTGCACGCGGGCCAGGGACGATTGGGCCAAGGCCAGCTGTTGCTCGAGGACATCCACTTCCTTTTGAAGCTCTGCCGCACTCGAACGACGTCCGATAGCGCCTTGGGCCAGGGTGCGCTCGCCCGCGATCATGCCAGCGGCGTCGACCAACTCACCACGCGGCGTCACGCAGCGCAGGGCCGGTGCGCGGCGCACGACTTCCAGGGCTGCGTCCAAGTCGCGCACCAACCAGACGTCGCCACACAGGGAGTCCACCACCGCGGCGAAGTCCTCCTCGCATTCGACCTCGGCCCGCAACTTGCCGACGACGAGGCCTTCTGGAAGATCAGCGGGCAGCGCGCTGGAGCCTTGCACGCTGAACTGTCCGAGACCTCCCAAGACGGAGAGCGCGACTTGGCCGGTGGCCTTCTCGCTCATCCACTGGGCCACCCGACGCACGCTGCCTGCGTCTTTCAAGACCAGGGCTGCGGAGCGTTCCCCAAGCACGGCGTCGAGGGCCCGCGCGTAACTCGTTCCGATGGAAAGGTGATCTGCGATCAAGCCCGCGAGTTCGTCAGCCACACAGGGGCCATCTGCTTCTGCGCTGGCGGAAAGCACGGACTTCGCGCCTTCCCCCAAGTCCGCCAACTCGCGGTCGCGATCGAGCAGGGATTCGATGTGGCTCGAACGCCGAGCGATGTCCAGCTCCAAGCGCGCCCGTTCGTTCTCTTGTTCTTGAAGATCGCCTTCCACCGTTTGCAACTGAGTGCGAAGCCTTTCACGGCTCTCTTCGGCCCGGCGCAGGGCTTCTGCGGTGGACTCCGCTTCGAGCTCCATGCTCTCTTCTTCGGTCTCCACCAAGCCGAGCTGGTCCACGGATCCCGCCAGCCGTTCGGCCACGCGTTCCATGCGGAGAGCAGCGGGTCCTTGGGCGTTCTCCAGGTGGCGCAGGGTGTTCTGCGCGGAGCTGCGCTCATTGAGAGCCTTGACCACCACGGCGTTTTGCTGCTCCAGACCGCGTCGGAATTCGCCGTAGACCTCGAGCAACTGGGCGCGCTCCGCACGACGAGTTTGCGCCTCCGTGCGGGCCCCTTCGGCTTCGCCGTTCAGCACGTCGAATTGTTCTTCGAGCACTTCGAGCTCGCCGCTGCGTTCAGAGAGCTGGCTGTCCAGCTCCACGGCCCGTTGCGCTTCCTCGTCGGCCACGTGTTCCCAACTGCGCACGCGCACCAGGAGCTGCGTGCGGCGTTCGTCCAGGGCCCGGGCGTCCCCTTCCAGGGCCGTCAGGTTTTCGGTCATGGAGTGCAGTTCGTCGGTAACGCCACTGCGTTCGAGCTCCAACTCTTCGATGACGCCTTCGAAGCTTTCGCGCTCGGTGCGCTTGCTCTTGAGCGCTTCGTCCAGGGCCCCGATCTCACTCATGCAGATCTCGAGTTCGCCGCCCAGGTTGTGCAGCTGATGCTTCACCAGGCGCAGCTTCTTGCCTTCCCACTCCTCGCGGGCGGCCACGTAACGTTCGGCCTTGCCCGCTTGAATCTTAAGGGAACGCACGCGCGTGCGCAGTTCGCCGGTCACGTCGTCAATGCGCTCGAGGTCTTGCTGGACCCGGGCCAAGCGCAGCTCCGTCTCGTGCTTGCGTTGGCGATAGCGACTGACACCCGCGGCCTCTTCGAAGATACGGCGGCGATCGATGGCGTTGGCGGAGAGCACGGCGTCGATGCGTCCCTGCTCGAGCACCGAGTAACCGCGACTGCCGAGACCCGTGTCGAAGAGCATCTCCTTGATGTCTTTCAAGCGACACTTCTGACCGTCGATGCGGTACTCCCCTTCGCCGCTCTTGTAGACCCGGCGGGTCACGGAGATTTCCGCTCCGTGGGTCTCGACGGTGCCCGCCGAGTTGTCGAGCACGATCGTGCACTCCGCAACGCCCATGCTGGGACGACTGGCGCAACCTTTGAAGATCACGTCGGTCATGTCCTTGCCACGCATGGACTTCGCGCGCTGCTCACCGAGCACCCAGCGCATGGCGTCGACCACGTTGCTCTTGCCGCAACCGTTGGGGCCCACGATGCCGGTAAGAGTGTCGTTGCCGAATTCGAAAACGGTCTTGTCCGCGAAGGACTTGAAACCGAGAAGCTCGAGGCGTTTTAGGCGCATGGACATAGAGTCAGATAAGCGGCGCTAGAAGAGAGGGAGTGTTAGATGGCGTCGGAGGAGTCCGGGGACTCTCCCGCGAGTGCGAAGAAAGGGGCGTGGCTGGGAAGCTCGCGATGACTGGAGACGCTTTGACGGATGGTCTCCCGTTCGTCCTCGAACAGCTCCCAGGCGTCGAGTTGGGGGGTCTTGGCTGGACTTGCGCCGGAGCGATCCAATGGCAAAGGCAGCCAGGCTCCAGCGGGCACGGTGGCGAGCAGTTGCGCTTGTGCTCGACCGGGTTCTTGACCGGGCAAGTTCCCCAGGTCGTACCCCACGCCGTAGGGGCGCGTGTGCGTGATGGCGGGGTCCTCACCGTTCTTGGGCCGTTCAAAAAGCAAGCCCTGATGCACCCGTTGCAAGGCCCGATCGCAGAGGGCAAAGCGCACCCCCGCTTCGGTTCCGTACTCCGTGGAGATGTGCACGCTGATGCCGCGTTCCTTGGCGTAACGGCGAGCCGCGTCCGAAATCAACCCCAAGAGACGCGAGCCCTGTTCGGCGCGCAATTCCCCGTCCCCCAGTTGCCGCAAGGCCTCGCGCAGGCCCACCGGTACGAGCGCGTAGGCCACGCGACCGCGAGCCTCGCCCTTGCGCACGGGACGCGCGGAGCGTTGGAATTCGGACAGGCGAGCGAGGGCATCCACGGCTTCTTCCACAAGATGAGCGAGACCCTCGAGCACCAAGTCTTCGCGCCAGGGTCCAGCGCGGTGAGCCAGCCGTGCGAGGTTCAGGGCCACCGCTCCCCCACAGGAGAGCGCGCCCCGTTCGCGGGTCAAGCGGCGCCCCGCGGGACCCAGGTAACGTTCTTCTTCCGGGGACCAGGTGGGGATCAAACTGCCGGCCTGCAAGAGGCGTTCCAGCAAGTTGCGCGAAGTCGGATCCGCGACGAGCAAGGCCTGCAACTCACTGCGGTCGAGAATCAAGCGCGGTGCAAAGACGTCGGCTTCCCCTTCGCGCAGGGCGTCCAGTTCGTTCACGAGCTTGCCGAGCAGTTGCGTGCCCTTGACTCCGAAACCAGCTAGGTCCACGTGACGCTTGGCGGCCTTGGCCATGGCACCCGCAGCGAGCAACCAGGAGGTCAGACCGCGGTAGCGATCCTCTGCCCGTTCGCTGACCGACTGGCGTCCGCTAACCAAAGGCGACAGCAGGCTCACCGGATTTTCGAGCACCAGCCCGCGCGAGACCGCGCCCAGGAATTGTGCGGCTTCGGCGAGGGCATCGAAGGCTCCGGTGACGGATGGCTCACCGCGCAAGAGCAACTCGCAGGAGAGAGCCTGGGTCAAGTACAAGTGCGGGGCGCGCAGGTCGCCGAGGTGCAAGGCACCGGCCAGATGCCGCTCGACGAGGCTCTCTTCGAACACATCGTCCAAAGCGAATCGGCGCAGCAAGTCGCCACCCAATGCCGCTTCGGCAGAGAGCGAACTGGACAGGCCAGCGCGCGCTCGGCGCGCCACGGAGCTCTCGTCCCCGGAAGTCAACAACTCGCGCAGGTCGTGGCGCGGGATCGCGACGGGTGCTTGGCGCGCCAGGGTTCCGGAGAGTCCCATGGAGACCAGCTCGTTGTCCACGAACTCGCGAATGAGTGCCGTTGAGATGCGTTTCAGCCCCGAAGCGACCACGCGCATTTCGACCCGCGAAGCGACCTCTTGAGCCTGGCTGCGCGAAAGGTCGGCCTCCTGAATCAAAGCGGCGACGATGCGGCCCTTGCTCCAGGGGAAGGTTCCTTCGGACTCGCGCACGCGCACCGCTTGCAGGCTGCCTTCGCGCTCTTCATCGACGGCCGCTTGTTCGTAGGAATCGCGCGCCCGGGAACGCCGGTCGCGGTAGAGGATGTAGGCCTTGGCGACCGCGGCGTGGCCCAACTCGACCAAGCCGACTTCCACGAGATCTTGGATTTCCTCGATGCCGGGAACGGATTCCACGCCGGTGGTTTCCTCCGGGGCATCCTCGAAGATTTGGCCGGCGCTGGAGGCTTCACCGCGCCAGGCGTAGCGCCGGCGCAGGGCCAGTTCCACCAGGTCCGCCACTTCCTTCGCGAAGGCCGGATCGTGTTGGCCCACGGAGTTCTGAGCGTGCACCACGGCGGCGGCGATGCGCTCACCGTCGAAGGGCATCTCCTGGCCGTTGCGTTTCCGGACCCGACGCAAGCTCATTGATCCTCAGCCCCCGCTTCGTTCTTGTCCATCATGGGCAAGAGCTCTTCGAGGAACTGGCTGATGTCTTTGAACTCGCGGTAGACGCTGGCGAAGCGCAGGTAAGCGACCGGGTCGAGGGTGCGCAGCTCTGCCATCACCAAGGAACCGATCACGGTGCTGTCCACTTCGCGGTCGTAGCCCTCGTGGATCTTGGCTTCGATGGCGTGGGTCGACGCCTCGAGTTGCTCGATGGAAACCGGCAGCTTCTCGCAGGCGCGCACCATGCCGCTCAAGATTCGCTCGCGCTCAAAGCGCACCCGCTCACCACTCTTCTTCACCACCCGCAGGGGAGTTTCCTCGACCCGTTCGTAGGTGGTGTAGCGCAGAAAACAATCGAGACACTCGCGCCGTCGGCGGATCACGGCACCCTCGTTGGTCAGGCGTGAATCGACGACTCGGTCGTTGTCTTCTTTACAGTGCGGGCATCTCATCCGGGTTGGCCTTGGCGCCGGTAAGGTTGGGCTGGATCCGAGGGGGACCAGCTGCCTTGACCCAGGGCCAGCGCTGCTGCCAGGAAACCACGCTAGATGTGGTATGTCAATGCGAGAGGGTCCCTATTGGGTGTGTCCGAGCCTCATTTCCCAATGCAGAAAGAGGAGAAGATGCGGGTCAACAAATCCTCGGCTGTGGTGCGCCCGTGGATGGCGTCCAATTGAGCCCCGGCCTGCCGTAGGTGCTGGGCAAATTGGTCCAGGGGCAGGCCCACTTGAAAGGCCTCCAAACCGCCCTGAAGGGCCAGAGCTGCGGCATTTAGGGCCACCTGGTGCCGAATGCCTATCTCGCGCTCACGGCGTGGGATGGGGGTCCCGGCGGGCCCTTCCGAGCCCAGGATCTGGGCCACCGCGGCCTGCAATTCCGAACGCCCTTGGCCGCTGGAACTGGAGACGGCCAGCCGGGGCAAGCCGTCGAGATCCTGCGCGGGGCTGTGGACGGCTCCCGCCCTCGATTCGATGGGCTGCGGGCCAGCTCCGCGAGTCCTTCGTGCGGCCAGACCCTCGGCAGGGTGCAGGTCCGCCTTGGTCCAGATCAGCAGCCGATTTGGGGCCGCGGGCAGGCGCTTGAAACGCGCTTCCAAATCGGCGGGGGTCAGCCCGCGCGGATCGACCAACCACAACTGCAAATCCGCGCTCTCCAGGTAGCGCTGCCCCATGCGTTGAGCTTCCCGATCCGGCCCCGTGGCATCGGAGTCGAGCCCGGCCGTGTCGACCAACTCCACCTGGAACTCTCCCAAGTCCCAGGTCCCGATCAACACATCCCGGGTGGTGCCGGACAGTTCACTGACCAAGGCGCGCGCGTCTTGGACCAGGGCGTTGAAGAGCGAACTCTTGCCCGCATTTGGATCCCCCACCAAGGCGACCCGCGGCAAGTCCGTGCCCTTCGAGCGGCGCGCCTCCCAGCGCGTGGCTTCACGCAGGCCATCGAGCAATCGATTGCCCATGGCTTCCAACTCTTCCGAAGGCACGTGTCCCGTGTCCGTCTCGTCGAAGTCCAAGCTCGCTTCGGAAAGCGCGCGCAGGGCCGCGAGTCCATCGCGCAAGGGAGCCAAGCGATCGGACAAACCACCGAGCAGCAGCGCCGTGGCCGCGCGCCGTTCCGCTTCGCTGCGGGCGTGCACCAGCTCGAGGATTCCTTCCGCGCGGGTCAAGTCGATGCGTCCGTTCTCGAAGGCGCGCCGGGTGAACTCCCCCGCTTGCGCGGAACGCACGCCCAGGGAGAGGATGCGTTCGAGGGCGGCTTCCAAGAGCGGCGGCGATCCGGGCAAGTGAAACTCCGCCACGTCTTCGCGGGTGAAGGAGCGCGGGCCCGGCATCCAGAGCAGCATCAAGGGTTGCGTGCCGCGACCGTCGTCGAAACGCCCGAACTGAAAGCCACGGGTTTCGGCCTCGGCAAGCGGCTCGTCGCCGCACCAAACCTCGCGCACCACAGACGCCGCCTCGGGCCCGGAAACCCGGATCACCCCGCGCGCCCCCGGACCCCGGGGGCTGGCGATGGCGGCGATGGTTCCGGTGTTGCCCATGGATGGCTGCCTGCGTCGATCCAGCTCAGGCGAACTCCGTGAGCTTCGCCCGCCGGGCTTACTTGCGCTTGCCTTTGCCCTTCTTCTGCTTGTTGCGCTGGGCCACCTCGGCTTCCATCTTGGCCTGCTGTTGCTTCTGCAACTCGGCCATCTTCGCCATGAAGCGGCCAGGCTTCTTCGGTTCCTTCTCTGCGTCGTCGATGGGCCAAACCCGTTTGATGACCAGGGACTCGAAGATAGCGATGGAGGAACTCGTCATCATGTAGAGCGCGAGGCCCGACGCGTAGTTGTAGAACAAGAACGCGAAGAAGACCTGCATGACGATCATGATCTTGCGCGTCTGCGCTTGCTTCGGATCGGTGCTCTCGGGCTGCGGCATGACCTTGTGCTGGGCAATCCAGAGCACGATCATGATCAGGGGCAACACGTTCAAGTAGGGAATCGTGAAGTCGCCGATCAAGGGCAGCCAAAGGTCGAAGTTGAGCTCCATCATGCGGTCCGGCTCCGAGAGGTCCTTCATCCACAGGATGAAGGGCTCGTGGCGCAGGTCGAAGTGCACGCGCAGGGCTTGGAACAAACCGATGAAGACCGGGAACTGCAAGAACATGGGAGCGCAACCGCCGAGGGGCGGGAAGGCCCCTTCCTTCTGCATGATCTTGGCCTGCTCTTCGCGCTGACGCTTCTGGTCGTCCTTGTACTTCTCTTTGTTCGCGTCGAGCATCGGCTGCACGCGCTTCATCTTCTTAGCGAAGCGCGCCATGGCCGTCTGCGCCCGGCGGTTGAGCGGGAACAACACGGCGCGCACGGTGAAGGTCATCAAGATGATGGCCCAACCCCAGTTGCCGACGATGCCCTGATAGAAGCTCAGAATCGCGGTGATGATGTTCGCGACGCCGGAGAAGAAGCCGATGTCGTCGTCCAACACGGCCCCGTAGGCCTTGTTGGATTTCTCGAGGATCTGGCGCTGCTTGGGACCGGCAAAGAGATCGAAGACGACCTCGTGCTTGCCCCCCACAGCGGGGAACGGGACCTGCAGGTTCAGGTCGCAAACCACGAGGTTCCAAGCCTCGCCCTCCTCCTCTTCAGGATTCGCGAGCAGCCAAGCGGTGTCCTTCACGCGACGATAGCGTGCATCGATCACTTGCCCTGCTTCCTTGCGGGTCGGAGGCGCAGCGAGGAAGGCGAAGAACTTGTTGTGCACGCCTGCGAAGGACAGCTTGTGCTCCGCCGGACAGGGCAGCTGCCCTGTCAAGTCGCTGCCGCCCGTCTTCTTGATCGCGCTCTCCAACTCCACATCGCCCAGGTTGTTCGACCAGGCCGCGAGGGATTGGGGCTCCTGGTAGAAACGGGAACTCTCATCCGTGGGACGCACGGCTTCGGCGGGCGTGAAGGTGAACTGCTTCAGCCCTTCCGCATCGGGCCTTCTCAGGTTCTCCACCTCAAAGGTGAAGCGCAAATCGTAGGTGCCGGCAGCCTTCTCAAGACGCTTGCGGAAGACGAGCCCCGTGCCCGGGGCGTGGGTGAACTCAATGCCTTCGCCATTCTCTAGCAAGCGGTGCTGCCAGAGCACCTCGTTCAAGGGCTCGACCAGAAAGGCCTTGGCCCCTTGGCCCTCGACAATCGAGAGGGAACCGCTGGGACCCTGGGGGGTCTCGATCGAAGACAGCAGTTGAATCCAGTTGGCCTCCCCGCCTTTCAAGCCGCGCGCCACGTCCTTGCCAGTGAAGTAATCGCCGACCTCGAGGCTCAGAAGGCGCGCGCCCTTGTTGGTCAGGCGTAGGCGATAGGAACCGGCATTCCCGGGGGCGCCCAGCATGAGATCGATCTCTTCTTCCTGCTCGGCGACGAGGCTTTCCGTCAGTTCGCCGGAGGTTTCGTCTGCGTACCCCGTGCGCAGATCCTCTTGCGCCGGAGCCGAAACACCGGGGTGTTCGATCTCGGCGGTTTCAGGCCGGGGCTGGCTCGATACCCACCAGATGTAGACGAGGAACGAGAGAAGCAGAGCAAGGGACAGACGCTTTTCCAAAGCGGGTATTCGCGCTCATGGCGCGCTCGAAGGGTTGGGTCGCGTAGGGGGTCTTGATTCGATTGAGCCCTAACGGCCCACGTGCAATCGTTCCGCGAGGTAGTCCGGCAAGGCCGGCACTGCTTTGATGCGGTCGGAAGCGGTCACGAAGTCATAATCAAGTCGAACGAATTGGATCGTTTCCCCATCAAAGATGGCGTAGGAAAGGCGCGGGTCCCCGTCTCGGGGCTGGCCAACGGATCCAACATTAACAATGGCGCGGCGGCCGGGGCCGGTGCTGAGCGCGTAGGGACCTTCCGTCCCGATTGGCGTGTAGAGTCGGCCGTCCTCGTAGTAGACCGCCGCCACATGGCTGTGCCCGACAAAGCAAACGTCGCGCTCCATGGCAGCGAAGTTGGCGGCCATCTTGGCCGTGTCGTGAATGTCCCGGGGCAACATGTATTCGCGCACGGGTTCGCGCGGACTGCCGTGGGCAAACATCGCCACGTCGTCGCACAGGGTGGGCTTCAACTCACCGAGGAAATCCCAGTAGGAAGCGCCGGCTTCTTTGCCGCCGCCGTGGGTGATCTCGTGGTGCGTCCACTCGATCGCCGCGCGAGCCTTCGGGTTGAAGTCCTCGGGGCTCGTGAGCAGGGCCTCTTCGTGATTGCCCTTCAAGCACAAACCGTCCTCCAAGGGTTCCCCGTCCTCATAGGAAGCGCCGACCACACACAGTCGACGAACGATGTCCAGGGCCTCGCGCGGCTGGGCGCCGTACCCGACCACGTCGCCGCAACAGGCAAAACGCTTCACGCCCCGTTGGCGCGCATCCGCAATGGCCGTCTCCAGCGCAGGGATGTTCCCGTGCAAGTCGGAGATGATGGCGGTCTTGGGGTAGGACAAAGGGTATTTGGGAGGCGGAAATTGGAACGTGGAGGCGCGCGCAGCAGCCTCACGGAAGGGGGCGCGGATTATCCCGGCCGAGGGGCCCGGGGGCAAGGCGCGGGGGCCGGGAGTTCTAGTTAGTGGGGAGAATCCCCCCGGATTTTGGCTCGGCATGCCTTCGCGTCGCCCAACAGGTCCCCCCGTAGGCCAGCAGGGTGCCCCCCGTTCCCAGAATTCCAGGCCAAAGCAGCACCGGCATGGAGAGCGTCAGCAGCAGGCCCGCAACCGCCCAGACCCCGAGCCCGGCCCGCTGCAGACGGTGGGCCAGGTGTCGCCGGTCCCCATGCCAAGGCCCCAGGCCCAGGCCCAGGCGACGGCAGGCCACGTGGGTCAAGTCGACGAAGGGCAACACCAATACCGGCCAGGCCCCGGGGGTCAGAAGCACCACGACCCCGAGCAGCTGACTGCCCGCATCCCCTAGGTAGGCAAAGGGCTCCCGGGATCCCGGACGGCGCAGCAGATTGGGGAGCAGAAAGGCCCCCACCACCGGGGCCAGGGGCGAACCACATAAGTAGAGTCCCGCGGCGCTCACTCCAGCGCAAGCGCCGTCCGCGTTGTCGAAGGTGTTCAGGCTGTTCTGGGCGAGGATGGAGAGGAAGATCCCCGCGGCCAGGAAAGCGAAGGATGGCTCGTGGGAAACCAGAATCACGCCGACCAGCGCTTGGAACGTGAGCTTGAGCAGCGGGGACAAGCCGCGGGGCAAGAGGTCATCGAGCCCACCGCTCGCGAGTGCAAGGCCTGCCGCCAGGGCCAGCGCCCAAGCTCCGAGGGGTCCGCGAAGCCAACCTGCGCTGAGCTCGATCGGCGGCGAGTTCGAAGACCAAGACATCAGGGCGGTTTCGAGCGGCAGACCTCCGAGCAGATAGACGACACAAGCGCCCAAGGCGATCGCCACGCCCCCCACCGCAGGAACTGCGCTTTGCTGCAGCTTGCGTTCCCCATCGGGCCCACCGGGACCATCCCCCCAACCCCGCGAGCGCGCAACCCGGGCCAAGACGAAGCTAGCGACCAGCGTCGTCGCCGCCCCCGCCAAGCTCGCGTTCATTCGTCCCCTCGATACAGCCCGTGTTCGCGAATGTATTGCTCGAGAGCTGGCGGCAGGTGCTCCCCGGGTCCGGAGCCCGCGCGCACGGCGGAACGCAAATCCGTCGACGACACGGTCACCGGCGGCCATTCGACGAATCCACGGGCGAGCCGTTTGAGTTGTGGCGGGCTGAGCTGTGCCTCCAGGCCCTTCAAGTGCTGCTCGCGCTCGCCGGCCCGGTGGATCACGATGGGCTGCGCCAGCTCGAAAATGCGCTCCAGCTGAAACCACTTGGGCAGCCCCGCCAGGTTGTCCGTGCCCAGAATCAAGAAGAGCTCGGACTCCCCCGCCAGCTCCGCCAGGGTGTCCACCGTATAAGAAGGACCTTCCCGCGCGAGCTCCCGGGGATCGATCGAAACCCCGGGTTCGCCTTCGAGCAAGCGTTCCAGAAGCGCCACCCGGTGGGCTCCGCTGGCCAAATTGCGGCCCGGTTTGTGGGGCGGGCGGGCGGCTGGCACAAAAAGCACGTGATCAAGTTGGAAAGCCTGCGCCGCGCAACGAGCCGCATGCAGGTGCCCACCGTGAGGAGGATCGAAGGAGCCGCCAAAGACCCCGAGTCGCCGTTTTTTGCTGTTCATGCCAGGTCTACGCCTTCTGGATGGTAACTCCCGGGGCCTGCTGGGTAGTGCTGGTCCGTGGGATTTGGACGCCCCTGGCTCCCATCAATTCCGCGGCAACCATCGTAGTCGACGGTCCCGCCGTTGACCCGAACTACCCGAGACCCCTAGAATATCCGCCAGCACGGACCCGGGACTGGACATCGAGCCCTCGTCCCGCGAAACTCCTCACCGCCGCGCGCCGTCTCAACGGCTTGCCACGCGAGGCCCACTCTCTGGTCGGTTCCATCCTGAACGTCCCCGTCAGTTCCATCCTGAACTTCATGAAGATCCCAGCCCTGCTCGTCGCCGCTTCAAGCGCGATCCTTTTTTCCAGTTGTGTTTCCAGCCCCAGCAGGGCCGATGAGCACTGGAGTAGCGAGTCGATCGCCCCGCGCATCAGCCGCGTGATGCTTGGCTATGACGCCGACAAGCACACGTCCTACCGGGATTACCAGTGGGAGAACAAGCTGCACATCGCCAAGACGATCCAGCGCCACTTCCTGAACCACAACCCGGACAACCCCTTCCAGCCGGACGACCCCGATTACTACGCACCCCGTCCGGTGCACAGTCCCCTGCCCAACCCGCTCAACTACTTCCACCTGGAAGGCTTGGTGATGGGCGCGATCATGTACGCCTCCGGCGGCACCTTCGTCCCGATCCCGATCGACTCCCTGCTCGGTACCCTCGAGCCCGGCGGTACGGAAGAGTTCGTCGCCGGTCTGAGCACAGCCTTCCAGCCCCTGCGCGTGATCACGGTGTCGTTCCTCGACGACGCCATGAACTTGCCCCCGGTGGAAGGCCAGAAGAACGTGAACAACGTCGCTTCGCACCCGGTCCAAGGGAAGTAAGCCATACCGCA
>CALCXM010000161.1 GCA_937905825.1 uncultured bacterium | reverse complement strand
GCTTGGTCGTAGTCAAAGGCGTCCAAGTTGTCCCCGGTGTTCGGGAAGCCCGGGAAGTTGGGCTCGATCAAGCCGGTGCCCGGGTACACAGCGCCCGTGCCACTGGCGAGGCCGTCCCCGTCGATCGCACCCGTGTGGCCCACGAGACCGGCGTAGGGCGGGACAGGGCCTGGAGGCAAAGGAGCGCCCTGGCGCCAAACGTCCGCGGAGGAGTCGCCCACGGGCGCCTCGCTGGTCACGCTTGGGAACATGAGCGGCGGGATGCCGCCGACAGCGAACTCGTCCGTGGAGAAGAGGTACTCCTCGAACATGACGTTGTTGGGGCTCAGGGGGTGGTCCCTTCCGTAGGACAGGGCGTCAACCTCGACCCGGCAAGGGGTGCCTCCGGGGTGCCCGATGCAGGGGGCAGACCACATCAGGCTGAGCCCGGGCATGCCGGCGGAGATGCCAATGCACGGGGGAGGGAGCGGCCCGAAGGCCGGCGCGAAGCCGACGGGGGTCAGGATGTCTCCTTCCGTGATCGGGACGCCGGTGCAGGGGTTGGGCATTCCAACCGTGGGGCTGTGCCAGTCGATCGAGAAGGAGACTTGGGCGGAGGCGACCGCAGCCAGGCCTGAAGCGCTCAAGGAGAGGAGGGCCAGGCGGCGGAGTGTTCGGGAGCTCGTTTGATTTCGCATTGGATCGGGAGTCGGAAGCCTTGGAAGCGCGCCGGGGCACTCGCCCTGACGACACTTCCAAGTGATCCCGTCTTCGCCAATCGGACAGCTATCTGAAAAAACTTCTGCCCCCGGGAGCGCCGCGTTGGCGCGCCCGGGGGCAGAGGGGTTGGCTGAGCTTGCTCGCTACCGCGAATACGCCCGCTGCGCGAAGAGCACCGCCAGATAGGGCAGCATCGCCGCCTTGTTGGGGATCAAGCGGAAGATCTGCCAGAGGCGCGCGGGCTTCAAGTAGAAGGCTCGGTAGGCCCCGTTGCGCAATTTCGTGATGGTGGTCTCCGGGGTGGCGCTCAGGTTGATGTCCGTTTCGTAGGGCTCGTACGCTTCCCAATTGCTCGGCAAGTCGTATCCAGCCTCGGCCACCTCTTCGAAGAGCTGCGTGCCCTTGAAGGGAATCACGCGGAAGAAGGCCGCTGTGTGGAAGGAGCTTTTGGCGGCCCAATCGATGGTCGCCTGCATCTCTTCCTTCGTCTCCGTCGGGAATCCGAGCATGAACGCGCCGTGCACCAGCACGTCTTGCTTGGCGATGAAGTCCACGATGTGCTTGACCTTGTCCACCTTCAGGTTCTTCTTCATCACCTTCTGGATGCGCGGAACGCAGGATTCCACCGCGATCATGCAGCGGTACATGCCCGCTTCCTTGAGCAGCAGCACGAGGTCTTCCTTCAGGATGTCCCCACGCAAACCGTTCGGGAAGGTCATCTTGAGGTTGTACTTGCGCTCGATCAAACCACGTGCGATCTCCGCCGCTCGCTCCGGACGCAAGTTGAAGATGTCGTCCATGAAGACGAGCTCTCTGACCCCGTGGTTCTTCACCAGGTAGTCAATCTCGGCCAGGACGTTCTGAGCGGAACGCGCCCGGAACTTCTTGCCGTAGGAGTTGTGGCAGTACGTGCAACGCCAAGGACAGGCCCGTGACGAAAACATCGTGGCGAATTCCTTGTGCGCGTAGATCAGGCCCCCGCGCGGCATGTCATGGTACTTCTGATGGTTGATCAAATCCCAAGCGGGCATGGGCAACTCATCCAAGTCATCAGGTGGCGAACGGTCCGGCTCGCGCACCACTTCCCCATCGAGGTTGCGCCAGGTCAAGCCTTGGCATCCATCCCAATCGCTGCGCAAGGTGCCGATGCCGGTCAACACGTCGACAAACGTTTCCTCGCCCTCACCGCGCACGCAGAAGTCGATGTTGCCATCCTTCATGACATCGTCATCCGCGACACTGGGGTGCGGCCCGCCCGCGACCACTTGCACCTTGGGCAAGCGCTCACTGAGCAGCTTCGCCATCGCGTGCATGCAACCCGCTTCATACGTCATGGCCGAAAGCCCGACCACGTCCGGCTTCAACTCAGCGACAGCATGGATGGCCTCTTCCGCAGTCCAGCCTTCGGCCTTCATGTCGAGAATGTGAATGTCCTCAAACCCATTCGCACGCGCGTTCGCTGCAATCGACATGATCCCAAGGGGATGCACGTGAGTGTGCTGGGTGTAGGGGTGATAAGTCTGAACGAGGACGATACGTGGCATATCTATGTGGGGGGGGAGGCGAGTTGGACTCTTACCTGTACGGAAGAGTATGCCTCAACAGGCCATTCCGGGTGTCCATGCTGGTGATTTTTGGGTGCAGGGGGTGGGTGGTGGGTAAGAGATAGAGCTCGGAGCGCCTGGGGTTTGCCTGTGGACGTTCCGCATCTCTTGGTGGGGGGAAGCTGCAAAGTAGACGCGCTCGCCCTGGAGGACGTGAGTGGCAATTGGAGCCCAGGTCCTCGTAGTCTGAGAGGTGCGAGGAAGATGATCTTGCAGCTCGCGGCGAAGGGAAGGCGGACGGAGGCGGGAGGTTGGATGGATCGGGAAGGGAATCTTGGCGGAGGCGGGGCCGCAAAAAGCGTCCGTGCTCTAGCTCAACCTCATTCGGATGCGGAGTTTTTTGGAAAAGCATTCGTTTTCGTGCAACCCGCTGCCGGTGGCTTTTGGCTCAAAGGGCGAACGCAAGGGATGACCACACGATGAACCCAAGGGGGGATCCAACCGTGATGGTCAGAGCTCTGCGCCTCCGCCGCCCAATCCGTCAAGCCAAGACCCGCATTCGATGAATGGAGCCGTCCGGTTCCACGCGGTGCATGGGCACTTTCGTTTCGACGGCTCGAACACTGTCCATCTCAAGTGGTCTGCACTTGGGGTCCTAGGGGGAACGGTTTCCCTCGGGGCCGTTTCCCCGCTACACGGGAACCTCTCTATCTCGTGGCCATGCATCTCAACCCAGACAATCGGAATCAACTTTGTGTTGCCCTAAGCAAGGGGGGTGTTTCTTGTCGATCCCTAATCCGTGGGCCAATGCTGGCTGCCAAAGGATTGGGGATTCGGGACTTTGTCGCAACTATTCGGGGCTCAGGATGGGCCACCATCGTGCCCATCGCGGAACGGGAAAGGCGTTGTGTAGCGCTCGCTGCCCCAGCTCTCCGCCGAATTGGGCGATCAATTACTGGTGGCAACAAGCGAATCACGGACAGGGTCGGTACCCTACGTGCCATGTCCCCCTCTCCTTCGGAGGCACAGGTGGCTCACAGAACAGATCTAGATCTGGTGCGCCGTGCCATTGCCCATGAACCCGAAGCGCTCAAGGGCTTCGCGCGTCGGGCTGCCTGCATTCCGGGGTTTCTTCGCAGTCGGGCGTCTCGGCTCGGTCTTCAACTGCCGTCTGCAACCTTGGACGATCTGACCCAGGACACGTACCTCGCGGTCTGGAAAAAACTAGCGTCCTACAGATGCGAGGCTCGCCTGGAAACCTGGGCCTGCGGGTTCGCGTTCATTCAGCTTCGGCGTTGGCAAACCAGTCGATACCGGGACCGGCGCGTCCCCGCGGAGCTTGGCGATGAGCCCGCCATCGAGGCGGAGCCGCCGAACGACCTGGTCGAGTTCGTCGAGGCCGTGCTCGACACTTTGGGGTCTCCGGTGGAGGATGTGATGCGCTTGAAGCACTTCGAAGGAATGACCTTTGACCACATCGCCGAACGGCTCCAGATGTCTGCGAACACGGCCAAGTCTCACTATTACAGGGGCTTGGCCCGGCTTCGGGATCGTCTCGGAGACCGAGCCGAGGAGCTGGCCGGATGACCGAATCAGAACACGGGCGTCCACAGGACCCCTCGGAACAAGAATTGGAGTTGGCGATGTCGGAAGTGCTCGAATTGTGGTCGGACGAACAACACGCGCTCGTCGACGAAGCCGTCGACAGTGCCTCGGAGGCGGACTATCAAGCCGCCCTGAGGACCTTTCAAGGATTGGCGGGCAAGCGCCGGCCATGGGCGCGCTTCGGCTGGATGGCAGCGGTCGCGGCCACGCTGCTGATGGCAGTGGGCTACATGGCTTGGAGTCCAAGCGGGGCGCCTGCGCCAGCGGTACTGCTAGGCTCGGGGGAAATGGAGGCCCTCTCGCCAGCTGGCGAGGTGGACGGCTATGATGTCTTCTCGTGGAAGGCAAAGGGCAACAAACTGCAGCGCTATGGATTGCGCGTGTGGAACGAAGGCGTGCTCGATGCAGTCGTGCGAATCGATGGACTCGAACAACCGGAGTACACGTTGAGCGAGGGACAGCGGGTGCTGCTCGGCAGTCGGATCACCTGGCAGGTTCTGCTGCAAACCCCGGAGGGCGGAACCTTAGGGGTCGAGTCCGCTTCCGCCTCCTTGCGCTAGTCTTTAGCCTGGGATGGATCCTGCCGGCCGCCGCGCCCGGCGCCACGCGGGCCCAGGATTCGTCCAGCGAAGCGGGTTATCGAGAGCTGTTCGATGCCCAAATCGAGGCTCGACAACTTCCTGCGAGCAGGCTGCTGCAGATCTACTCGACCTTTGCGCAGGGCGAATACGACAGCCCCGATGACGCGCCGGCGGGCTTGAGCTGGAGCGAGTGCTTCCAAACTTTGGCGAAAGCCTGCAGTGCGAGGGCTGGCTTGGAGGATGTGCAGATCGCCGCCGCGCAAGCCCAGGCTGCATGCCTTAACCGCTCCGGCCAACGCGCCGAGGCCGTGCACGTCTTGGAATCGGTGATCGAAGTCCATCCCGATCGCTTGTATTCGCTCGGGCCGCGGGTCGACCTCGGCACGTACCTGCGAGCTCAACACGAGTTCGAGCGGGCCTTGCAGGAGCTGAGCCGCGCGCAGGAATTGAGCGCGAGTCTCAAGGCAGGTGGGGATCACTCCGCCTACCTGCGGAATCCGGAGGCGATTGGCATGAGCGAGTTGGGCGCCGTGCGCGCGGCACTCGGCATGACCACGGACGCCCGAGCCAACTTCGAGGGAGCCGATGGGCTCGCGCAAGGGTTGGATGAGTTCGACGGCCCCATCGTTTGGGGCGGCAATCTGGTCTATCGCCTGAACCTGGCGACCAGCCGGCAAAAGGGCGGCGAGGTCAGGCGCATTCGCGAACAGTACGAGTCGCATCCCTGGCGCACAAAGCTCCCGGAGGAAACACGCAAGCAGATCGAAATGAGGCTCGCCATTTCCGCGTCCATGGAAGCCTTCCGTGGATCGAAACTGGCTGGCGCCGGGGAAGCGGAGCTTCGCGCGCTGATCGACTCCGGCTTGAAATTGGAAGAGGGTCTGCGGGCGCGTACGTTCCTCGGACAGTCCCTGCTGGACCGCGGTGCGCTCGCCGAGGCTCGCGAGGTATTGGATCAAGCCAGCGAACGCCTAGGCGCCGAAGAGGGGCTGGAGTTGCCGCGCTTGCATCTCTTGGGACTGCACGCGTTGCTGCAACGCAAAGAGGGTGCTTCGCGCGAGGAACGACTGCGGGTGCTCACCGAGCAACTGGGGCCCGCCATTGAGCGCTTTCTCGAGCGCGCCCATCGCAGGCCCATCGAGCGCGCAGGCATCTCCCTCCTGCTCTACGAATGGTCGCGGGCGGCCTTGAGTGAACTGGTCGAGTTGGAACTCGGCCTCGACCGCACTGGCCGAGGCGCGCAACAGGCCTTCGAATGGATCTTGAAACTGCAGGCCGCCGGTTCGTTTGCGCGAGAGCAGAACCTCGAACTGCCAACGCTCGAGACGGTTCGAGGCGCGTTGCTTGGGCAGGGTGCTGGCCTCTTGTTGTATGTCCCGGGTCGCGTGCAATCCCATGTGTTCGCGCTGACCGCTACGGAGATCCGTGTCCACCGCCTTCAACCAGATTGGCAAATGGACCTGCGTGCCCGGGAGCTGGAAGAGGCGTTGCAATCGTCGATCATGGCGCGCAGCGCTGCTTCGGATCAACGGCTGGCGAGGCAGTTGGAAGCGAGTTCCTTGAGCTTCGTTCCCCCTGCGCTCAATCGAGAGCTTGCGAACTGGACGGCGATTCAGGTCGTGGGCCTGGAAGACTTCGGCTACGTTCCCCTGGAGGCCCTGGCTGGGCCAACCGGTGAGCCCCTGGGACGTACGCACCCGGTGACGTATCAACCCTCGATTCCGATGGGTGTGTGGCTCGCGGGGAAGGCGAAAGAGTTGGGCGGGGGGCTCGGGCCTGCGCTCTATTTCCTAGGACAGGGTGATCCGTCCCAGGGGGGTCGGCCGCGCCTCGCAGCGCTTCAACTGGACGCTTCGGACTTGGGCGTTGACGCCCTGCGGCAGCGCAGCTTGCCCTACGAACTCTTCGGTTCGGACGACCTGGCCCGGCTCCCGGAGCGGATGGCGTCCGCGTCGATGGCGGTATTTCTACTGCACGGCTTGTACGACCCGAACCGAGCCCGACCGGCCGGGTTGCTGATGCGACCGGAGCTCGACGCGGGGGTCTGGTTCTCGGACACCATCGAAGCCATCGAGTGTCCGCCCTTCTCGCTGCTCGCCGCCTGTGGCGGGGATCGTGCGCAAGAGCGCCGTGGAGATGATGGTCAGGGGCACTTGCGCTCCGCCTTTTTCCGCTCGGGATCGGTGGCTGTGGCGACCTCGACCTTGGCCCTCGAGTCGCGGGCTACCCAGCAGTTCGTTTCACTGGTGAGCAAAGGCCTCGCCAATGGAAACTCCATCAGCGAGGCCTTTCATCAGGCGCGCGAGAGCGCCAACCCCGAACGCTTCAGCACCCACCCCGTCCACGCCTTTCTGTTGCACGTGTACGGGGCTGGCGAATGGCGCCCCTTTTCCTCCTCAGGATCCCCTTCTCAGTCCGAAAGCTCAGTCGCTGCGCAGAACAAGAGAGAGCAGGCCTGGTTTCCCTGGCTGATTCTGCTCACCCTGTTGGTGGCCGGCGCCATCCTGGCTGTCCTACGAATGCGTTCTCGATCGCCTAGTTCGGCGGACCGCTGATCGGCGGATGGACGATCGGGCGTCGGGTGGTCCCTTCTGCGCCTGGCTCAAGGCTTTCGCCGGGGGCAACGCTCGACCACTGATAGATGCCATCCCTCTGCCCACGGACGATCTCTTCGAGCACGTCTGGGTCCGCGCTCCAGACGCCGATCCAGCTGGGGTAGGGGGTCAGAGGTGCGCCCCCAGTCGGGCGGAAAGAGAAGTAGTAGATCCCGGCGCTCGCCGCTTGGGCAGGGACTTCAAGCTGGATCGCTTTTTCCAGGTTCCCAGTTGTCGGATACGTCACGTTCGTCGGAGCGACGGCTATGAAGGGATCCGTGGACTCCGCATTCGCTTGGAACCAGACTTTGACATCCACGTCGCCGGTTCCGGGCGGAACATTGAAGCGCTGGGTGTACTGGACCAGGGCTGGCCCCCCTTTCGGATCTGTGACCAACATGATGGTTCCGGCACCCGTGAAAGACTCGTTGACTGGCATGGCGCGGCGCGCATTCGCGTCGAAGACTTCCGAGGTCACCATCAGGCCGCGCCCCATGTCATCCGCAAACAGGACGTCGTCATCCCCATCCCCGTCCACATCGGCAACGGCCATGGCGGGAGCACGCACGTTTGCCGAGGGTTCATGCTTGGTGAAGTCGACTAGGTTGGTGTCTTCATACTTGATCCCAAGGAATGGACCAGCCTCCCCTGCGGCCGCGAATTGGCTAACGATCACAGCAAAACGCGCATTGCCGCTGGCGAGCATCAGCTCGTGCCCGGGATTGTCGGTGAAGTCGGCCACGGCGATGCTGGAGAGGAACAGGGGATCGACGTAGATCTCCTGATTGGACGCAGAGTTCCGCGCGAGCACGATGCCGATCGTGGTCTGAGGGGCCAGGTGGTGGTACAGCAGCAAGTCCCTGTTCCAAATGGAGTGGGCTGCGGGAAGGACCTCCAAGAAGGCCCGGGTCGCTACAGCGGCCTTGTCGAAGACCGAGTTTCCAGCGAGATCGATGACCCGCAGGCCATCGTCATCGATGTAGGCCAGCTCATCGCCCACCGTGGTGTCGTAGTTGAGCAGTGCCGCATCGTGAATTGTGCCTACAAGCAGCGGATTGGTGATGTTCTGGATGAGCAGTCCGCCGGGCGCGAAGTCCAAGAGAGTCACGCCCGTGCGGCTCGTGTGGATCGCCAGCAGGGAGGTGTCTCCGGGGCGATCCGATCCGATGATTTGATCGATAGCCGGAAAACCGCTGAGGCCAACCGGGCTCGTCGTCCATCCCAGGGGGGGCGAGCGAACGATTTCCACGAGGGCACCGTTTTGAACCCCGAACAAGCGGTCTGCTGTCCCACCGATCTTGGCGCAGCTTGAGATGTCGGGGATCGTGAAGCTCCATTCGTTCTCGAAGAAGCTCTCCCTGATCGTCATGACGCTGGACTGAGCCGTCAGATCCAGCTGGGAAAGCTCGTAGACGCCATCGTTGTCAGGATCGAAGAGCTCGATGCAAACCCCGTTGTTGGCGGGACCGAGGGACCGCACGTAGCCGCCCCCCTCGTAGGAAATGGGTTCCTGGGACAAAGCCGAGGGGGCGATGGCCAAAACAGCGGGAAGGGAATAGATAGCGCCCCTGAGCAGGGGGTGGAGCTTAGATTTAGACATGGGAAGCATGGGGTGGTCGGCCGCGCCCGGGGGCGCGCGAGTGAATGTGAGGTCCTTGGGAGCTTGGCCCACGACGAGTGACCCGTAGTTGCAGGATTCTGAGACAAGTCTTAGAGAACGATCATAAGTCCTGAATCGAGCCTTGCCTGACCTAACTGTCGCTTGGCTGAGTTCTGGGCGGAGTCAGTCGCGTCTTCTGACAGGGCCCCCCGCTTGGGGGGTGCCGAATAGAAAAACGGCGCCCTGGGCCGTGCCCAGGACGCCGTCAATAATCTCGGCCACCTGGCCGCTGATGATCGGATCAGTCGTGCAGGCCCTGCAGGTTGCTCAAGAGCAAGGCTCCAGCATTCGGGCCCCCAGCCGGGAGGTAGACCGCCTGCTCGGCGAAGTAGGCCGGGGCACCCGTGATCAGGCGGGCACTCGGAGGCGCAGCAAAGTTGAAGGAGTGCGCGGAGCCATCGTAAACGGAGGTGTAGGCGATCAGGTTCAACGGCTCGAAGCCCACGTAGGTGAACAATCCAAGTCCGCCAGTCGGGTCCAACCACTGCTGATTGAAGGGAGCGGCAAAGGTACCGGGGAAGAGGGCGGGAGTCGTCAGTGTTCCTGGGAAGTGGCTGTAGGCCGTGAAGCCAGCACCGAAGGCAGCCAGGGGAGTGTTGATCGCGAGCACGCCGTGGAAGTCGGCCGTGGCACCTCCGGTGTTCGGGTACATCAGGACTCGGTAGGGCTGCCCAGTGAACGGGCCGAACTGCGCAACGGGAGTGGGGCCATGCACGATGCTATCGTTCGCGGTACCGAGGTCGATCAGCACGCCGACTTCGTCATAACCAATGTCGATGATCGCGGGGGAGCCAGCGACTAGCAACGGGTTGGCGGCCACCCGTTGGTTGCCCCAGTACTCTCCATCCGAGTCGAAACTCGACTGGGGACCGCAGGCAAGGTCCGTGTGGACCGTTCCATTGGCGGCAGAGAACGTGCCGTTGGCATTCGGCTGCGAGCCTTGGTCGATGTACGCAGAAGAGGAGCTCAATCGCCAATCTCGGCCATGCGTGTTCGGGAGCAGGCCACCGATTTGCGAAGTGATGGTCTCCCCAGCGAAGGCCGGATCCACTCCTGTTGTTCTGCCGTTGGGGTTGAGCGGGGTTCCCAATGCGTCCTGCGCAGGAACCGGAGTGCTCCCAATGACGTTGGACGAGTAGAACATCCCGGGGGTGACTGGCGCCGCGCCGGTTCCGCCGACGCTTAGCGGATCGAAACCGTTGGTGGCGCCCAAACGAGTTCCGACGGCGCAGGTGACGTCTGCGTTGTCGATGCCCAACAACGCCGATGGAGGAGTCGCATCAAAGGCACGAATCAAGTTGTTCTGAATGTTGGGGTTGCCCACTCCTCGCAGGGAGGGGGTCGGGTCAGCACTCGCGGTGCCGCAACCGGGGTCATTGACATCGCAGATAGCCACCGACTCGTCAAGAGCGCTGAATTCGGGTTCCGTCTCCCCTGGGAGCGGGGTCGGATCCCAGGACTGCACGAAGGTGTTGTTGAACACATTCAGCTTCACGTCGTGGTAGACCCCCGCGGATCCGCCGCCGCCCCCGGGTTCGCCCTTCCCTCCTACCGGGTCGGTCGGATCACCTCCGCTCGCTTGATAGCGATGGACCATCAGGACTCCAAACTGTGGCCCGTTGTAGCCCTCCCCCGGATTGTCTAGGAGGTCGAAGATGCAGTTGGAGACACGACCGTGGATGGGGGAAGTACCGGCCTCGGCATAGACTTGAATGTCGCTGCCTTGGAAGCTGACACCATCAATCATCTCGTCATAGGAAGCGTTTGTGGCCGAGCTGAAGTCCACCAGGACCATGTTGTTCGTGCGTACGCCGCAGGTCCCGTTGTCGGAGAGGGGCAGGAAGCTGTTGACTGGGGTGTCTTGGGTGCCTCGCAGGACAGTTTGCTTCGCGCCAACGCCCTGAATGTCGATCCAATCGCTCATGAGAAGGGGGTAGGTTTCGCCGTTAGTCGCTTGCGAGTAGATTCCAGCGTCCAAGTGGATCAAGCCGCGGTTCCCCGCGCCAGCCCCGCCGCTGCCTGCCAGGCTCGTCTGCACGGCCGCTTGAGCTACGGTGATGGTGGCGAAGGGAAAGGTGCCGTTGTTGACGATTCCTGTGATGTCGCTGCCATTGATTGGATCCACCCAAGCCTCGGTCAATCCGGCCTGTGGCGCGGGTGGGTTCTGAACGGTAGCTCCGATGTTTGGGGCAATGCATGGGCCTTGCGCGAGAAGTGGAGCGGAAGTGAATACGGTGGCTGAGAGTGCGAGCGGCACAGTGAGGAGGTAGTTTCGGTACATGCTGAAGTTGAGTCGGAAGGTATTGATGTTGGTGTACGAAAACCCGCGAGAACAACTCGTTCTCCCAAGGTCTTCGCGCGAGCATGCGTGCCACCGCCGCGTCTAACACAGGCACTGGTATTCGGTGGCACGCGAGTCTTTGCCACATCGCACCCTCCGCAAGTTGCAAGGAACCGCGCGAAGATTCAGATGCTCGAGTTCGACGGATTTGTCGTCCGCGAGGCCGAAGGGTGAGCTCGACGCCTGGGTGAGGAAGGCGAGTACCGCCGGAATGAGGACACGGTGGGCGCCGCGTTTTGTACGGGCTACCACGGTGTGTTCAGTCCGCACAGCGTCGCTCTAGCAAGTCCCAGGACATGGGCGAGGGCCGACTCTCGACCCACGTGAAGGTAGAGAGTTGTACGTGCCCTGAGCTGCGGAGTCGGGCGTAGTTGGTTCTACTAGCCTGCTCTATTCATGAGTCGATTTGCCAATAGTCCCAACTCGCTCTCTGG
>CALCXM010000160.1 GCA_937905825.1 uncultured bacterium | reverse complement strand
CGGGGGAGGCGACGTGGGGTACCTGCTATGACCCCCTCCCCAAAACCCCACGACGAACTGAGTCAACTCGCCGAGACGAGTGGCTGGGCCCACGGCCTGGCTATGCGTTTGGTGGGCGATGTGCACCTCGCTGAGGACATCGTTCAAGAGGCTATGTTGGCTTCCCTGGAGCGACCTGACGCAGCAGTTTCTCGATCGGCCTGGTTCGCTGGCGCCATCAAGAACCTAGCGCTGCAGAAGGTCCGCAAGCGTTCCCGCAGTGCGCGCCGCGATCGGGAGGCCTCGCGCGAGGAAGCCTTGCCCGCGGCGTCCGACTCGGCGGCTCGATTGGAGCAACAGGAGATCCTGATCGGATGCCTGCTCGCTCTCGATGAACCCTTTCGAGGAACGCTGATCGCCCGCTATGTGGATGGCCTTGCTCCCCGCAAAATCGCGGAACGTGAAGGCACTCCCATCGCCACGGTGAACAGCCGCCTAGCCCGCGGGCTAGAACGCTTGCGAGAACAGCTCACGCTTCGTCACGGGGGTGACAAGACGCGTTGGATGGCGGCCATGGCGCCGCTGCTTCAACCGCCACCTGTCATGAAGGGACCCGTTTTCCTTGGAGCCCTCCTCATGAAGAAGTCGATTGTCGCTTGCCTGTTCTTGTTGCTCGTTCCGTTCGCTTGGTATCTGTCCGGCCAGAGTCAAGCGGTGGAGTTGCCAGCGCTTGTCGGGGAGCAGAGCGAGGTTCTTGTGCTCGCGCCACAGAGTCCGAGTCCTGCTGAAGAGCTACCCGTCGTTGTCGCACTCCCGGAGCGAGCGGAGGTTCCCGATGAGCCCGAAGTTGTTGCGACCGTCACCGACGAGGACCTTGCGGGAACTGCTTTCCGGAGCGTCTTGCTCGTCGATGACTTTGCCCGCGAGCCGCTTGATGGCGCGGAAGTCTGGCTGCTCCCTCAGTCCACGATCTTCCGAGACTACACGCCGAGCAAAGGCTTGGAAGTCATGCGCAACATGCCGAACGGCCTACGTGAGTTGTGCATGCAGTCGGGGCGACGCTATGTGACCGACGCCGAGGGCAGGGTCGACCTCCCCGTCCTCGAAGAGCCGTCGCAACTGTACGCCCGGCACGGAGATCTCCATTGCCTCGGAGAGCCTTTCGTTGAGAATGCCGACTCCGTCATCGTGCTGGCGCAGGACCGCGCGATTCGTGTCCGAGTTGTGGATGATCTGGGCAAAGCCGTTGCGGGAGTCCCCGTGGGCCTGGTCAACCAGAGCGCAGAGTTCTCCTACAACTTGGCCCAAGCGCTGACGCAAGGGAGCGCTGAATGCGAGCCCTATGCAGAGTTGTTGCACTGGCAGTCCTCGTTCACTGATTCGCCCAGCATGGCCGTAGCTCTCGACTTCCCCCTGGCCGAAGCCGTGTCGGTCCCCATCCGTCCATCCGAGTGGCCCGAGGGCGATGTCGTCCTCCAACTCCCAGCGGTCGGATCCGTTCTCCTGCGCGTCAAGTCAGCCGATCGCAACGTCAGGCTCAAAGGCCTCATGTCCAGCTTGGCGCGGACCCTCGAGGGGGCCCCCGCCTGGGCCGCGGGATCGGGAGTGTTGCGTGCGGTTCTCGAGGATTCCGACCTGCGCTTCTGGCCCGTAGGAGTTGGAGTCCAACTGACCGCTAGCGTCTGGCCCGAGGACGCAATGCAGCCGGAGGAGCTGGTCTTCGATGGCCCACTGGTGCAAGGCGAGCAGCGCGAAGTGACACTCACCCTTGGCGGCCGAACGCTGACCCTCACCGGCCGGATTCTGAATCCAGATGGCAGCCCGTACCAAAAGAAGAAGCTGTTTGCCGACCTCGGAGACGGATGGATGACAGTCATCGTCGAAGCATCCGAGGACGGAGTGATTGAACTGGAGGTCATTGAAACAGAGAACCGCAAGCTCGCTGGCCCCGTCACCTTCTTGACTTCACCCCCCGAGCAGCAAATGGTTTCGAGCGCCCCGGTAGCAAGCTCCCCCTCCGACAACGCGGTCGACCTCGGGACACTGCGCCTTCAACTGCCAGTCCCCATCGTGGATGACGGCGCACTCGCTGGCCGTGTGGTGGACTTGGCGGGGACGCCCATCCCAGACGTCACCGTTCAATGGGTGAAGCCGCTCGAAGGCGAGACCGGAGATGGGACCTGGAGAAACACAGGCCGAGCTTATGGACGAACCGCAAAGGACGGCACCTTCCACATCCCCGACTTCTTTGAGGACGAAGACGACACCTTGCAAGCCGTCGGCCACGGAAGCCTCTTTCACTCACCGCTGGCTTTGGAGCAACTTGGAAGGGGAACCGACGGAGAGCTTCTGCTCGTGATGCAACCGGGCGCACAACTGACGGGCAAGGTCAGCTTCGACGCAGGCGTGAAACCCGAGGCCATCGAAGTCTCCATCTGGAACCAGGCCGCCGGAGCCGCTCCGCGCTCCACGGACATCTATGGTTGGATTCGAACCGCGCCCAGGCCCGACGGCGTCTTTCGATTCGACGCTGTTGCTCCCGGGCGCTACACGCTTCTGGCGGGAACGGGCGCAAGGCACGACAACATGGCTCTAGTGGAGGATCTCGATCTCTACCTCGGTGAGAACTCCCCCGCGGCCGTGAACCCGATCGAGATGAAGGGTCTGTTCCGCACATTGGACCTGGTCGTCGTCAACGAACAGGGCGCCTCGGTGATCGCCAATCTGTACGGATTCCGCCAAGGTCAACGCGATGGCAAGCAAGTCAGCTTGGGGCCCGAGTCCCTCGGGAACACTCGCACCCATCCGATTCAAATAGGATCGGCGCCACTCGATGCGCTCATCCTCAACAAGAACGGCTACTTCCCCGTTCTGGTGGATCCCGTGAACCCGCCCTCCAAGGTCGTGATGGTGCGCGGGTTGCAAGTCACAACGCGTTGGGGAGGTCCCGTCGCGATCACCGACTTGCCTGGAAAGGTCGAGTTCCAAATGATCCCCGCCGATGCGCCGGAACCCGCGAACCGCGCCGAGCAGTACTTGCGAATCTGGTCCCCCGGCCGCGCGTCTTTCTCAGAGCAAGGGCACGCCGACTCGCGCGTGCGCAAACCGGGCATGTACCAATTGCTCCTGTCGATCAGCTATGAGTACAAGCCCGGCTATTACTTGGAACGCGCGGTCGAGCTCGGCACTCCACTGTTGTTCCGCGTGCGCAAGGATGGCGAGGAAATCCAGCTGGACATCCCGGAAGCACCCCTGAACGCAACGGTCGCCTGGATTCGGGAGCGATTCGATGCGGACGTAAGAGCTGGCCAAATCCCCCCGGACCTGCAGTTCGGCGAAACAGCGGAACGCTAATTGGCGAGGGTCTACCTCCGCTTCAAAGGGATGCCGCCGAGTTGTGGAGCAGACCGTTCTAAGTGGAGATCGTGGAGTCTTCGGCGACCCCACGGACAATGCCAGGAGCGTTGTGACGGTGATCTTTCCGAGTGGCATCCCGCTCTTCGAAACCACCCTGGATGGCTTTCAGGTTCGCGATGGAAACGGGACAGACCCTCCAGCATCGACCTCGGGGGGCGGCATCCATTCTTTCAACAGTCGGCTGATTCATGGAAACCCGCGCATCGTCGACTCCCCCTTCGTGGGCCCAGCCAATCAGCCCATCGTTGAGGTGGGTGCGTACGAGGTTCCCTAGCCACCAGATGGGAACTGGCTTTGTCGCCGGGCTGTTAGGCTGGGCCCTCCGCGCGCTCTGCCAACTGTCTCAGGACCGGTGACTCCTAGGAACGAATGGAAGGGTGTTGGGTGTGACCTCGCCCCCAAGCGCTTACTCCCCCTTCAAGGTTGGCCGCTCCAGCTTTTCTCCAGCGGCCAATTGCAGAACGTACTTCGGCTTCATGAGTTGCTCGCGGTGGCGTAGCAAGGGGCCCCATTTCCCTCCGACCTTTATCTGGCAAAGGGCGTCAACTCCCGAGCTTCCGGTGTAGTAGAGCGCGGGAGTGAGAATCAATTCCTTGTCGTCCTTGTACTGTGCTCGGGAGTAGCGCTCCACGCCGGTCTTCGAGTCGATGACTTGGATGGATTGGTACCCCTGAGCAAGAATGGTGGTCCCGTCGCCGGTCAGCCGCAGGGGTAGGCTCTTGCCGTCGAGACTCAACAAGCGCGTGCCCTCCTTCGCGTCCACAAGCCCGACATGGAACCAGGCGTTTCCATCCACGAGGATTTGTGATCCCCCGGCGACGTAGTGCGCGACGAAGGGCTCGTGGTTGCCACCCCAATAGTCGATCTCATACTGGCGACTGCCATCGTCACTGTTCCAGCAACGAATGTAGCCAGCTTCATGGGTGGTCATCAGCTGCTTGCCATCGGGAGAGTACTCCACTCCGATCCAGTAGGGATCCTGCGACAGATGGGGGTGGGGAATGTCGTAGAGTGGCGTGAATTCATCGGCGTTCCAAACGCGAACGAGCAGGCCTCGGCAACTCGCGGCCAGTTCGTGGGTGCCCGGGCGAAAGGCCACATCACTGCCGGGGAGCCCATCGTGCTCGAGAGGACCACCCAAAAGCTCTCCAGTGCTTGCACTCCACAGGTAAGCGTTCCCGGCTTCGGTCATGCTCGCGAGTAGCATGCCGTCGTCGCTCCAAGCCAGAGCAAGCACCGGGTAATCCTGATCTTGGATCGTTGCGGCGAGAGTCCAGTCGTCGGTCTTCCAGACGGAAGTGGCCTCGCCGGGAAAGGAAACGACAAAGCGGGTGCCGTCCGCACTGAACTGAATGATTCCGGAGAACCAGCGATCCTCTTTCTCCTCGACGAGCTTGATCTCCCCCTGCAAGTCCCATGACTTTGTGCCCCACAAACGAATCGCGTCGGAGCTGGAGAACGTGGCGAGCACGCCGCCATCGGGAGAGTAGGCAAGTCGGCTGATGGCCCCGGTTCCTGCTTTCCAACTGGCCAGGGATTCTCCCGTGGCAACATTGAATGAGCGAACTCTTCCATCTCGCAGGCCAAAGGCAGCGACGGACTGGGAGGGATGGGTGGCGAGGGACGTGGGCCGGACAGCTTGGGTGCCGAAATCGACTTCCACTTCTTGCGCGGAAGGCCCGCTCAGCTTTGCCGGCACTTCTTGAGACGCCAAGGCCCCATCAGAAGACATGCTGAGCAGGAAGAAGCACAACCCGAGCTTCTGCAGGGGCGCGCGTCCAAGGATGTGCGTGGGTGGTTTGTTCATCAGGTCAGCGGGCTGTTCTCGGCACGAGGGGCCGACGCTTTGCATGGAAACATCAACGATCTCGTTCGCCTTGCACGGCGCTCCCGCAGAGTGCTTCACGACTGAGCTCGGGAACCTCATCGACGGACAGCACCCAGCGGACCTCTCCGGTCGCCGCATCCAACTCGCGCAGTTCGCCGACTCGGCAGATGGGCCCGTGGTTTCCATAGCATGAGCTGCCGATGAGGACCCCACCAGCGTCGGGTTGGTTTGACCAGCGGGTCATGCACATTTCGGACGTTCCGCCGCGATCCCCCCAGGAAGCGGACCACTGCTCCTTTCCGTCCTCACCGGAGTGAGCACGAACGCGCAGGCTGAACGGTTCCACGGGTCCACTCAGTAGCAGGGTTGGATGGCCCTGACCGTTGGCTGCATAGATCGTACTTGCAGCATAGCCCATTCCACTCTTTCCTGAGATCACGAAGAGCGGTTCGGGCTTGTGCAAGGAAAGCGCGAAGGCGACTCCTGTATCGCCACGCTTCAAGGAGAGCAGCAAGTCTGCGCTACCATCCTGGTCCAAGTCACCAGCGGGGAATGCGGCAACGAATTCCCACGGGGGCGCATCCTTGTGCTCGTTCCAACTCATGACTGCTGGCCACCGATCCGCAAGGGGACGCTGTCCCGCCCGTGGAAAGTATCCAGTGATACGACCCTCCCCTAAGTCTTCGGGTGCGCTCAAGAGAAGCATCAACTCTTCCCCATTACTCACAAGATCCACAAACCCGTCTCCATCGAGGTCCCCGACAGGGTGCGCTCGCTTGGATGAGTCTCTCCGGGCACTGCCGATGCGCGCAACTCCGTCGCGGCCGTCGCGGATCTCAATCGAGGTGGCGTCCACCAGCAGAAAATCCGAAACCCCATCGTGATTCGCATCACCAAAGCTCAAGACCTCGTCAGCATCGCGATCAAAGGCGAGCAAGTGCTTGCCGTCACGGCCGGAACGCACCTCACAGCGCATGCTCCCCCAGTAGCCGACGAGGACGTCTGGCGCACCATCCCTGTTCACGTCTGCGACGGTACGCAAGCTGGTACCGAACCCTCCATGAGTCGGTTCCCCTTGCCACACCTGCAATACGGAACGAGTTGCGCCGGAGAGCACCAACACGCGGCCTGGGCTCTTCAAATCGCAAGCCGCGGTGGGAGCTCCCACGGCGAATTCTTCGACCCCATCTTCATCCAAGTCCCCCAAAACGAGCAGACTGCTACCGAATTCCGCGCCCTCATAGAACCCGAATTTCGTCGACTGCCCGGCTCGCGCGAAGGCAACCGCGCAAAGGAGGACCCCAATCGTGAGGGGCAGGCGCGGGAACAGGCTGGCGGTGTATTTATTCATCGATGGAGCGCGAAGGGGGTAGAGCCGGTTCAGGACGGACGCTGAACGGAAGCTCGAGGCCTAGGTTGCGCGGGTTTGCGGAAATACATCTCCAGAAGGGAGACCGCTTGCGGAAAATCGCCAGGGTGCCGCCGGATCCTTAGCAACCGCAGAGTTGCTTGCCAGGCCAGGCTCACAGCCAACGACTGCCTCCTGCATCGACGCAGTGTTTCTTAGGCGCGCGACCACGCACGCAAGCTACTCTGCTTGCCCAGGTTTCAAAACCTTGCGGGTCTCCAGAATGGAGTAGGCCCTGGCGCCACTCTTCAGCAGAGCTCGATTTTCAAAGTCTCGCGGGCCGCCGAGAGGGATTCGGCCACTGCGTCTCGACTGGCACCTTCGACGTGAATCGAACCGATGTCTTGGCCGGTTCCCAAACGCTTGGCAATCGATTCGCCAACCCCCACCTTGAGGCGAATGGAACGAACGCCGGGCAACTCAAGGGCAGCTTCGAGGCCGTCAATCGACTGAGTGGAGCCCACTCCCGGGTGCAAGATCCAAACACCAGCGATCTTGCAAGGCTCCACCGGGAATCGGACCTCTTCCCCCAACTCCAGTCGCAAGCTCGCCTCCCAAGGATCGAATCCCCAGGCCCGGCGTATGAGGGGCATCAAGCGCCCGCCGGGGGCACGGATGGCGAGCTCGCCAAAGACGAGACCCTTGGCTGTCTCGAAGACTTCCATGTGCGTGATTCCGCGCTCGACGCCCGCGGCTTTCAGGGCGCGGGTCATGAACTCACGTCGGTGCGCGAAGGTCGGCCCATCGAGGGCCGCCGGGAGGATGTTGGCATGTCGCGGGACGTAGTATTCGGTGGGGTTCATGAACACCGGCTCGCCCGCCTGCACGAAGCTTTCGAGGCTGCTCTCGACCCCTTCGATCCAAGCCTCCGCGAGCCAGCCATAACCCTCTTCAAAGCCTCCGGAATCGCGCAGGGCTTGAAGGCCATGAGCCACGTCGGCTTCATCGGTGTGCTTCGACTGGCCGCGACCGCCCGAGTCCCGGCGCGGCTTCAAGACTAAGGGCAATCCGAGTTGCTCCACAAGGGCTGCCGCTGTCGTCGTCTTGTCCACTTCGCGCCATGCGGCGACTGGCACGCCCGCCTTGTCCATGGCCCGTTTCATCTCCACTTTGTCCGCGCAACACAAAGCGACCTCGCTGTGGTTTCCGGGCAAGCCGAAGGACTCCCTGAGGCGTGCGGCGCAGAGCACCGTGCGCTCCGCCATGGCCATCACGGCCGCGGGTCGGGCGCCCCCGAGCAGCTTCAAAGCCGCGCTTTCGAGCTCCTGTGCGGGGCCGTGCAAGTCGACTTCTGCCCACCCGAGAACTTCTTCAGCGTCCGGGGGCGCCTGGTCCTTGGGCAAGAGAACGAACGCGCCGCGAGCCGTGGAACGCAGGGCTTTCAAGAGGCCAGCCTGATAGCCAACACAGAGGATGGGGTCGGGAGCTTGCATGGGCCTGTGATACCAAGCCAATGCAATCCACACCAGCCCTTGATTGGGGACACTTTCGGACGAATTGGGCCGCCACTCCCGGGAGTTCAGAACAAGAAACTCCGGTGAAAACCAACGCGTGGTCGGAGCCTCGCGCATGACAGGTCCGATCTCCGATTTTCAGAAGATTCTGGTGAACGGCGCAGGGGGGACTCTGTCTCTAAGAGGACAATTCAGATGGCCCCCTCAATCTCCCCTATGGACGCTTCCCCTAACTCTCTCCATCCCGATGCCCTGTCGCGGCATGCTGGCTTCATTCGTTCCCTAGCCCAAGGGATTCTGGGGGATGCGCACCTGGCGGAGGACGTGCTGCAAGAGACTTGGTTGAAGTGGTTGGAACAACCTCCGAGCGACCGAGCGCGGCCGACCCATTGGCTACGCAAGGTCGCCCAGGGCATCGCGGTCAACCGCTCGAGATCACGCAGCGCTCGGCGAGCCCGCGAACGATCTGTCGCCCGTTCGGAAGGCTTGCCGGACTCCACCGAGGAACTCGCCCAAGCGGAGTTGATCCAGCACATGGTGCAGGGCGTGCTGGCCCTTGAAGAACCTTTGCGGTCCACGGTTCTCTATGTGTTTTTCAGGGGCTGGAGCGCCCCGCGCATCGCCAAGGAGTTGGGGGTGCCGGCCTCCACTGTGCGCGCTCGCTTGAAGCGCGCACTGCAGGAGCTTCGAACGCGGATGGATGATCGCCATGCTGGAGAGCGCCAGAGTTGGAGCGTTCTGATGGGATCGATCGCGGGCAACCAAGCGCTCGGCACTTGGTCCGGCGGACTCACGGCTGTGTTGATGTCGGGACCGACGGCGATCAAGTTCGCGCTCGTTGGCGGACTGCTGCTCTTGGTTGCCTGGCAGATCGGGTTGCCGGACAAGCCGGGGATCCCCACAGCCTTCACGCAAATCGAGCAGCCGCCTCGAACGCAGGGTCCGGACCGTGTCCCTGGTCAAGAGCAGCGAGCGCTTGCGGTGTCCGATGACAGCGAACGCGTTGCGATCGCAGGATTGGAGGCTGCCGCAGGCATGATCTTGATCCACGGCACGGTCATGAATCGGGGCTACAGTGATCTCGGACTGCCATCGACTGCCGCGCCGGGAGTGCAACTCGCCGTGGTCACTGATAGTCCCGGGGTCGTGGAGCTGCCCGCTTCGCTCAAGCAGATCCCCGTGGATTCAGAGGGAGTCTTTCAAGCGCAGTTTCCGGATCCTGGGGTACGCCCCTTGTCCCTTCGCTTCCAAGTTGCCGAGTCCGAGGGCTACCGCGCGCTCTCCGTGGTGAAAACCCTAGAGCCCGGAGACCAGCAGCGAACGGACATCGTCCTGTGGCGTGCCGCCCACGGACTTCTAGCGGGCGTCGTGGTTGACGGAGCCGGGGATGCCTTGCCCGGCGTCCCCATGACCTTCAAGGAATACAGGGGAGAGGCTGAGCATCAGCATTCGTTCCTCACGGATACTTCAGGACGCTTTCAGTTCCCGCAGTCTTGGTCCGTGCGAGTGGTTGAAGTGGACGACCCGGACCTTTCTGTTTTCGACGTGCGCAATGCGAATCGTCGCAAGAACGAAGATGGTGAAGAGCTCGGGGGTTGGACGGAAATGCGAGTCAGCCTGCTCCCCGCGGGCGCGCTTCAACTGCGAATCCTCGACGAGCATGGCATCGGCATTCCGGACGCGGGGGTCAACGTGGAGGTGGACGAATCCGAACGGGCCACTCTCGACGTTTCCTATAGCTACTGGGGACCGCCGGAACGTTCGGCAAGGACCGACGCGAACGGCATTGCCGAGCTAAAGGACCTCTGGGCGAATCGACGGCTTGCGATTCGAGTTGGCCTTGGCCGGCAAAGCTCGGTGGCTACTTTCATGGACGAGAACCAGCTCCTGTTCGATGACTCGCAAGTTGGTGTGCCGATTGTCTTGAAGCAGGGCGCTGTCCATCGACTCGAGGCTCAGTGGGGATCCGAGCTGCTCGTGCAGGGCACGGTGTTGCACGCGGACGGTACGCCCGCAAGCGCAGCCAGCGTCGGGTTGTACGACGCAGGTGAGCAGTTCCCCTTGGCTCATCGCTTGCGCGAGATCACGACGGGCGACGACGGGACATTTCAGACAAGTCTACGGCGTCGAACTTCAGAGGGTTCCTTGTTGGCCATCGCCCACTGGGAAAGCGACTCCGTTCCCGGTCGAAGGGATGGCGCTGCCTCCTCCGCTTCAGGTGTTCCAAGCCCCTCCCTTCGAAGCGCAGGTTCGACGACGGTGGATCCCGTTGGCGCGCAAGATGGGCGGCTCACCATCGACCTGCAGCTTCAAGAAACCCGTAAGATCACGGGCTCCCTGCGCGGGCCCGCCGGCGAGATCCTTGATGTGGGCAACCAACAAGCGCTGGTTTGGGCCGTTCCGGCGGGAGCAGATCCGCAAGCGCGAACCACACGCTTCGGCAAGATCACGAGCACCCTGCAAGCGGGTCGCTTCGAGCTCTCGGGGCTTCCCGAGGGAGAGTACGACCTCTATTGCTCCCCGAAGCTGCAGACTGTCCATGGATTTTGGAGAGCGATCACACGCAGCCCGGGCGTCCCCAGCGGAACCCATGGCGTCCAGCTCGAACTCGCAACAGGTTCGTCCGTTCGCATCAAGCTGCGCGTGCACGGGGTGGATTCGAACGGGATGTACGTGCTGCACGCCCGTTACCTGCCGAAGGATCCCGAGGCCTTTCGCAACCCCCACTCCAGTTCTCGTGACATCACGACAATCCATGGTCGCTGGCCGCAGGGAGCGGTCATCGGATTTCAAGGAACGGGTTCCGTTCCCGATGACCGGGGTCGTTTGCATTACGGCAGCTATCTGTTGGAAGACAGTTCAGAGCACGAGCTCTCCCCCATGGAACCGGGTTGGTATCAAGTGGCCATCGAGCTGGTGCAGAACATGGATGGCCCGCCGTTCCTGCCGCTCATGACGGAGTTGCAATACTTCGATGCGGGGCAACACACCATCGACTTGCATCCGCGACACGCGACCTCCGTGAAGGGCCGAGTGGTTGGAGACGGTTCCTACGCATTGTCGGTACTCACAGCATCCGGCTCGCCACTTCCATTGCGCGCCAAACTCTACGATCGAATGTCCCTGGGGGGCGATGGCACCCTGGAGCCCGTGCTGGAGACCAATGCAGCGGGCGAGTTCCACCTGATCCATGTGCCGCTGGGCGACCACATCATTCGGGTTGGCACGCTTCAAGGTCTGCGGGACGGTCGGTCTCTACGGGAGTTCCCAGTTACCTTTGAATCCCCGATGGAACCGTTGGAGTTGACACTTTAGGGCGAGGTACCAAGCGCGCTCGTCCCTTGGAATCGAGGCGACCAACAGGGATGGGAAGGAAAGCCCGCGGCTCTCTGAACCCATGCCACAAGTCGGCGCGAACCCGGTTCTCCCTAGCGCTTGCTCTTGGCGAAATCCTCTAGCTGGTCCCTTAGGTACTTGCGGTTGCCGAAGAAGGCTGGCTCGATGCGCTCGTGAATGGACATGAGCGTTTGTGCGTCGAAATCCTGCATCTTGTGCTCGATGCGAATCGTCCACTGGTCACGGGCCAGGTCTTCCTGGACGGCACCGATGTGAATCAAGGCGGCGACGATCTCCTTGCTCTCGAGCACCATGGCGTAGTTGCGCACGGCCCGCGCGTACACCGATTCAGAATCGTTCGTTTGCAGGAAGAGGAGGTTGGAGAAGTCCCCGGTGTAGGCGTTCAGCCTGGATTGATCCGATTGGCGGAAGACGGCTCCCACGCGCTTCGCGAATTCAGCGCGCTGCGCGAGTCCCAGCTCTCCCATGGCGGCGAAGAAAAAGAGCCGCATGGTTTGGTGTTGCTTGCCTCCCGCGCGCAAGGCGTCGTAGAGCTGAAAGGCCTGCTCAACGCTCAGGGCCGCGAGCCGCGTCTCGTCCGTCTTGACGTCCTCGCCCTCCACGTAGAAGAAGCGCGTGCTGTTGAGCCAAGTGGTCACGGACGCGGCATCGAGTGGGTCCGGTAAGCCTGCAGTCCCCGAGGGAGGCTGGACGGAATCTGTGGCGGGCGCTTCCGCTGCGACCGGCGGCTCTTGCAAAGCCGGTTGCTCTCCTGAGACCACGGGCGCTGGCTCCTCAGTCTTCACCTCACGAGGCTCGTACTGTCCCGTTGCTCCGAGATACATGCCGTAGACGAAGGCCCCACCGAGACACACGATGGGAATGCCAATGAGGGCGGTGAGGACTTTGAGAGGAAAGGACATGCGGAGGATCTTCGACTAGGTCGGGGTACAGGCTCGAGCGCGAAGGGCCTGAAATGAGTTGAGTTGGCCCGCTCTGCAGGAGGACGACTCATGAATAGAGCAGGCTAGTGTTCCATCCCACCCGCCCACTTCAAAACCAGGTCGTTCTCGGCAGCGAACGCGACGAGCTCTTGGCCAGAGCTTGGATCGATGACCTTGCCGGCGTAGACACGCTCTCGAAGCTTGCGATTGGAGCGCGCTGTGAACACATCCGCGGCCAGGGAGACGACGGTCCCGACTAAGAGCGCCTGCCGGAATCTGGCAATCCCGCCTGCCCAGGTCACCGTGAGACGCCGTATGGGCACCCCTCGCGCCCAATTCGGCATGTGGGCGCCACGACCGCTCACCGACATTCTAGATCGCTCTCCCCCGCCCCACCGGCCTGCACCTTCGCCCGGCAACTCGTCCCGCAACCAAATCCAGCTCCACGGTTTCCGATTCCAATCGTCTCGCCCCCCCACGACAACACTATGATCCCGGCCACGGCGAGCCCCCCCAAGAATGAATGGGGCCATTCGCCGAATTCCGGGAGCGGCTTCCGCTCCTCCACCCATGGGCATCCAATCGCGAACTGCCCGCCAGGAGTCACCACTATGCACATGGATCCGATCATGCCCTTGCTCGTCGCAAGCATCTTCTTGGTGCTTTTGGTGGGTGCGATCGCCAAGAAAGCGGGGCTTCCGCATGTGGTCGGCTACCTCGCGGTGGGGATTCTGCTCGGCCCATCGGGACTGCACCTGTTTGAGGACGAACTGGCCATTCAAAGGCTGGGTGAGTTCGGCGTGGTGATGCTGCTGTTCTTCGCTGGCATGGAAGTGGACTTGCCGAAGCTCGTCACAGGTTGGAAGGTGGCTGTGATCGGGACGCTGCTGCAAGTGGCCTTGAGCGTCGCCGTGGTGGCCCTGCTCGGCTGGTTCCTGGACTGGCCCACCCCGCGCGTGATCCTCTTCGGATTCGCGATTAGCTTGAGCAGCACCGCCTTGGTGCTCTCCATGCTCCGGCAATGGGGCGAGCTGGAAACCCCCTCCGGCATCGACGCGATTGGAATTCTGCTCGTGCAAGACGTGGTCGTCGTGGGCATGTTGATCGTGCTCGGCTCCATGGCCGGGGACACCCCGCAAACCAAGACGCTGCTCTTGCAACTCGCGGGAGCCGCGGGAACGGTGACCTTCGTCGTTTTGCTTGCGCGCGGTGCGAAGTTGAAACTGCCCTTCGGGGAGTCCCTGCGCACGGACCACGAATTGCAAGTGTTCGCGGCCTTCGGGTTGTGCTTCGGACTGGCCTGGGTCTCCGCCCTGCTCCATCTCTCGAGTGCTCTGGGGGCCTTCATCGCCGGCCTCGCCGTGGCCGCAGCCCGTGAAACAGACTGGGTGCACCGCAGCCTCGAACCCTACCGAGTCTTGCTCGTGGCGGTCTTCTTCCTGTCCATCGGGATGATGCTGCGACTGGAACAATTGGCGGAACATTGGGTCGCCCTGGTGGTCGTGGTGCTCGCCGCATTTGTCACCAACACCTTGATCAACGCAGCTATCTTGCGGGGGCTCGGGCGCAGTTGGCGCACCAGTATCTACGTGGGAGCGCTGCTCTCCCAGATCGGCGAGTTCAGCTTTGTGCTCGCCGCGGTCGGCCTGCAAGCGAACGTCATCACGCCCACCACCCACCAGTTGGTGATCGGCGTGATCGCTGGCACCCTGATCCTAGGACCTGCCTGGGTCGCAATTTGGAGGCCCTTCCGGGGGGCTTCGGCCCGGGTCGAAGGGAGCCTCGCCGCTTAGAAACTCGGCAGCCGCTGCGGGCCCCCAAGTCGGATAGTTATCCCTCAGAGAATTCCCCCAGAAGGGGCGCACTCCCCCGCGAATTGTTGAGGGGAACGCTCTGTCCTGTTGCATCCTTTGCAACAGCGCCACGTCGCAACCACACATTATGGAACTCTTCACTTGGATCGGGGTCGGCATCTGCATCCTGCACTCGGCCACATTTTCCGGGCTCAACTTAGCCCTCCTGGGCCTGAGTCGGCTGAACTTGGAAGTCATCGCCGAAGGCGGTAACCCGGACGCAACGCGCGTGATCGCCCTGCGTGAGGACTCCAACTTTCTGCTCACGACCATCCTCTGGGGCAACGTCGCAGCGAACGTGCTCCTGACCCTGCTGACCGACTCGCTCTTGACGGGCGCCTACGCCTTTGCCTTCTCGACCTTCGGCATCACGTTCTTTGGCGAGATCTTGCCCCAGGCCTGGTTCTCGCGGAACGCCCTCAAGATGGGGTCGCGACTCGCTCCCGTCATTTGGTTCTACCAATTCGTGCTGTGGCCCGTGGCCAAACCTTCGGCATGGATGTTGGACCGCTGGCTCGGACCGGAAGGCATCACCTACCTTCGGGAGCACGACCTGCGGCGCGTCATCACGAAGCACATGGAAGCCGAGGAGTCCGACCTGGGCATCCACGAAGGCCAGGGCGTGCTGAACTTTCTCGCCCTCGACGACTTGCCCCTCGGACAAGAGGGCGAGCCTGTCGATCCCGACTCGATCATCATCCTGCCTGTGCAGGTTGACCTGCCCATGATCCCCGACTACGAGCCGAGGCCTGACGACCCATTCATTCAGCAGGTGCAGCGTTCAGGTCACAAGTGGGTCATCCTATGCAGCCCTGAGGAAGAACCCCTGCTCGTTTTGGACGCCGACGAATTCTTGCGTAGCGCGTTCCTGCGCGGAGACAAGCTCGAGCCCTACGCGGCCTGCCACCGGCCCATCGTGATTCGCAATCCGAAGATGAACGTAGGCCGTGTCCTGCGCAAGCTGACCGTCACCCAGGAAGGGCCGGAAGATGATGTGATCGACATGGACCTCATCCTGCTGTGGACCGACACCAAACGCCGGGTGATCACCGGGGCCGACCTGCTCGGCTACTTGCTACGCGGCATCGTGCCGAAGTCGACGGACGACTAGGCTTATAGGAACTCTGCCGCTGGATACCGGATACCCGCGCCTCGCAGACTCCACGTCTCTCTCCTCTCAACGAAAGCGGGTTGCGAATGGACGCTGTCGTTCACTCGCAACCCGCCGTTTCCCCCCCACTCCCGCCGACCTCGAACGGTCCGCGCAGGATGGACGCTTTCAAGC
Organism: uncultured bacterium; assembly: GCA_937905825.1. GTDB lineage: Bacteria > Planctomycetota > UBA1135 > UBA1135 > JABACD01. The sequence continues at coordinate 33,705 of CALCXM010000160.1, read as the reverse complement.
GACTAGGGCATCCACTCGATGATGTAGCCGTTCGAGACGTTGAAGCCCGTACCGCACGGACCGTTGTTGGGATCCCGGTACCAGCACTGGTAGAACCCTGGGTTGCCCGGCTGCATCCCACCGGCTTGGGCCACACCGAGATTGCTGAGCGCGTTGCCTGCTCCATCGGAGATCACCACTTGCAGGCGGATGACGGCACCGCCGACGCAGCGCAGGCCATCACCGAACTGAACTCCGTTGCCGCCGTTGAGTGGGTTCTGTCCTTGGAAGAAGAGCGAGGGCTTGTTGGGCGGCAGCTCGACGGTGATCAGTTGCACCATGTCGAAGTTCACACTCGCCAAGCCGTCGGCGAACAGGCGAGCACCGGGCGCCACGCTGTTGGCGCAACCGTGTCCGGGAGCCCCGAAGTTACCGCAGGGGCAAGGCTGCGCGGAACCATCGCCATAGCAGAAGCCGAAGCCGATGTCTTCCAACTCCATGGCGACGCCCATGGTCCCCATCAGTTCCGGCCAGTTGGGGGACGTTTCCACTTGGAACACTCCGGGGAGCAGAGTCGGGGATCCGAGGGGCAAGCCGTTGCTAGTGAGCTCCATACGATCGCCACCGATGTCGGGAACGATCTGGGTGCTGAAGATGTAGCCGTGGGCCGCGGCCAAGACAGTGAGGTCCGCTTGCATCTGAGCAACCGTCTGGGTTCCGTCGGAAACGATGACTTCAGTCCAGTAGCCGGTCGGAGTGTCCGCGCTCACGGTCATGGTCATGCCGCTCGGAACGATGGTCGCGTTGCTCGAAACGAGCCAGCTGCGGACCCATTTCCAGAACCCGTGTTCCGAGTTTCCACCGCTCGGTTCCACGGTCAGTTTGTTCCCTTCCTTGGTCTTGTCCTTCAGAATCGTGACCTTCATGCCGCCGCCGCCAACTTGCGCGACCGTGACCACGTTGCCAGCGACTGACGCCGCCCACAAATCCTTCTCGGGAGCACCGGCGGCCAGGGCAGCCGCATTGATCGCGTCCTTGATCTTCTTGGCCTTCTCTTCTTTGGTGTCGGCATCCAAGATGTTAGCGGTCGCCGTGATCTTTATCCCCGTGTTGGTGTGCTTGACCTCAATCACGACCGGGCCATCGGCCAGGGGTTCCGTGGTGGTGATCGTGCTCTTCACCCCGGCGGTCGCCACCGAAGCGAGGAGCAGGAGCCCGAAGCCCGCGGTCAGAAGAGTGCGGCCGGCGCCCAATCGGGTGATGAGAGCCCTTCGGGTGATGAGAGCCTGTTTTTGGATGAGAGCTTTCATTTCAATGCTCCTCGGGTGATTCGGAACACCCGGAGTGGTTCGTGGTTTGGAAGTGGATCGATGTTCGTCCAGCGCCTTGCGAGAACCCCTCGAGGATCAGCCCAGACTTGGACTGAGGTTTGAAGCGTTGCGGTTCGCTGATCGGACAAGGTCTGGAGAGGAAAACCCTCTCCACAAACCAAGTGAGCCTTGCTGATTGGCCCGGACAACAGAGTCGGCGATTCCTCGGGACCCGGGAGCTCCCGTGGGGCCCGACGGTTCGATGCTCCCGTCAGATTCCCCTATCCATCGCGGTCTGCGGCGTGCACCATCCCATCGCAAAAGCGCAACCGATGCCGAAACAATCCAAGAACTCTCCACTCACCACTGTGATCCTGACGGTCTTCATCGACCTGCTCGGCTTCGGTATCGTGATTCCTTTGCTGCCCGTGTACTCGAAGGTGTACGGGGCCAGCGAGTTGCAGCTCGGGCTCTTGTTCGCGAGCTTTTCCGCCATGCAGTTTCTGTTCGCGCCGGTGTGGGGCGCGATCTCCGATCGATTCGGCAGGCGACCTGTTTTGATCGGCGGACTGTTTGGCACATGCGCTTCGTACCTGCTGTTCGCCTTCGCCGATTCCCTTGGAGCACTCTTCGCCGCGAGAATTCTGGCGGGCTTCTTTGGCGCGAACATCTCCACCGCCCAGGCCTACATCGCGGACGTCACGGAGCCGAAGGACCGGGCCAAGGGCATGGGGCTGATCGGCGCCGCTTTCGGATTGGGCTTTACCTTTGGCCCACTGGTGGGTGGAGAGCTGGTCGCTTTCTCCCAGTCCACACCGGGGTTCTTTGCCGCCGGGCTTTCCTTCGTGGCGGGCGCCTATGGCTTCCTGCGACTGCGTGAACCGGAGCAGAAGGACTCCAAGAATTCCCGGCGCTTTGGCGGCAACACCTTCAAGCGAGTCGCCACGGACCCGCGCCTGTGCGTGCCACTGCTGCTCTACTTCCTGGCGTTGCTGGCCTTCTCGGGCTTTGAGACCATGTTCATTCGATACGGTCTGGTGCGCTTCCCGGATGTCTTCGGACTCTCTGACTCGGTCGCAACCGCTAGCGTAGATCAAGTGCTGGCCGCGGCCCCCTTAGCAGGTCGTTACTTGTTCTTCATCGGCTTGATCGCCGCCCTCATCCAGGGCGGATTGATCCGCAAGTTGGTGCCGCGTTTCGGAGAGACGCGACTGATCATCCTTGGCCCGCTGCTGCTCGGGCTGTCCCTCGCGATCATCGGACTGGCTCCCACCTGGAGCGTTGTCCTGATTGGCTGTTTGGTCATGCCCTTTGGTTTCGGCCTGAACAACCCTTCCCTCAACAGCCTGATTTCCAGGGCAGCGCCGGACGATCAACAGGGAGCCATCCTCGGACTCAATCAATCCCTGGGTAGCCTCGCGCGGGTTGTCGGGCCTTTGCTTGCGGGAGCGCTGTTCACGGGTCTGGATCCTAGTGCGCCCTTTCTAGCAGGCGCGGGCATTCTGTTCATCGCGGCTGCTATGGCAATTCAATATCGTCGGCGCTTCGGGGCGACCTTCGAGTAGGCCTTGCCAAGAGCACTCGTCGTCGGGATTCCCCGCGCGCTCCTCTTAACGTGGGGCAAGGTCTCACGGGATGATTGTCTAGTTCGCGCCGCTAACGACTCGGACTTCTTCTTTACTGGACCACTGAATCTCCCCGGCTTCCGAGAATCTTGAACACGATTCAAAATAGATCACCTGGTCTCTCCGATAACAGCGAGACAATCTTTCCGGCCCCTCCGGCGCACAATTTCTAGCAGCACTCCACGACCGATGACATCACCGCGTCCCGATCGGATCCACTCCATCGATGTCCTGAGGGGCTTTGCCTTGCTCGGGATCCTGCTGGTGAATTGCGCCTACTTCGCCCTGCCCCAGAATATCGCTGGCGAGATGCCGAGCTTGGAAACCGGAAGCACCAGCGAGCTCCTCGCATGGGCCTTCGTGCGAGCGTTCTTTGAGTTGAAGTTCGTCGCCTTGTTCTCTTTTCTGTTCGGGATTGGCTTCGCCATGCAGGCCAAGGGTTCAACACCAGGAGATGGGTTCAAGCAGCGCTACGGCCGCCGGCTCCTCTTGCTCGCGATCTTTGGAGCCTTGCACGGGGTCTTCCTGTTCATGGGTGACGTCCTGCTTTGCTATTCCGCTTGTGGTGTCGTGCTGCTGCTCACTCAGAGTTTTTCCTCCCGCACAAAGCTGCTGCTGGGTGCAGGCCTAGTCTTGGCCATGATCCCCTGGATGGGCGTCCTCCAGGGCCTCGAGACCCTGGAGGAGCCCGTGCCCGAGACGCAAAGCAGCCTTGAACTCAGCACGGCAGGACCGCTCGATTTCCTAAGCGCCTACGTCGAACAAACGCCTGCGGCCTTCGCGATCATCGAGCAGCAGGTTTTCGCCGAGGGTCCTAGCGCAAGTTCCATCGCCATGCGCGCGGCGCAATTCTTTGTCTTCCTCGTCTTCTGCCTCGTCTACTTCGGCTGGCGCGCTCTCGGGTTCTTCTTCCTGGGCGCCGCTGCCTTTGAGTACGGACTCTTCGAGCCGCAGGGCCTGCCCTGGTTGCGACGCATGCGTTCCATCGGTCTCGGCGCTGGCATTCCTCTTACACTGGGCGCTACCGCCTTCAGCATTTGGAGCGCGGGACATCCCGGGCCCTTGGTCGCAGCGCTCGACGGTTGCCTCGCGGAGCTGGCCGGGTTGCTGATCCCGATGGGCTTTGCGGGCGCCGTGCTGCTGTGGGCAAATGGCGGCCGCAACCGACTCCTTTCCGCCTTCAGCGCGGTGGGACGCACGGCGCTCACCAACTACATCGGTCAGTCGGTGTTCATGGGCTTCCTCTTCTACCATTGGGGGCTCGGCCTGTATGGACAAGCAAGCCTCACTCAACTGCTGCTGATCAGCGCCGGCGTGCTTGTTCTCCAACTGGCGCTCAGCCCCTTATGGCTCGCGCGTTTCCGCATGGGGCCCCTCGAATGGCTTTGGCGTTGGGCGACCTACGGCCAGCGGCCGGCCTTTCGTCGCACCTGAGACGAGCGGGGCGCGAGCTAGCTGGCTGATCTTCATCAGAAGCGAACTCGCCCATGCCCCTCGTCCCCGTGGGGACGAAGCCTCACTGGAAATCGATCTGAAGTCCATCGGTCAAATTCATCGTGCCACCCGCATCCCGGTACCAGAACTGGAAGTAGCGCGTGACCGGTGCGAGGGCAGCGATTTGGGAGAGTGCCGGCTCACTCGTCAAGTCCAAGCTACGGCTAGCGGACCCCGCTGCGTCCGTCAGCATCGCTGGCGACATGCGCGTGATCGGAGGGCCCACGCAAAGGAAGCCACCACCCAGGGGCACTTGAGCGCTCGAGGGCAACGAGCGTGCAGAGGATGGACGTGGACAGCTCTACTTGCATTGGATCAATAGCTCGGGTTGTTGGGAGAATCGACGGCCAAGGCAGAGCCCGGCTCGTCACTCGATTGCGCCAATCATCCTAGCCTGCTCTATTCATGAGTCCATTCGCCCGACTGATCCGTGTCATGGGACCCAATCCGCCATGAGATCCAACTCGCCGCAGAATCCCTCCCGCCGCAGAATCGAGCCGGCCAGGAAACACGATTCGGATTCGTGGACAGCTCTGCAACCCGGCCCCCAACAAGGCCTGCCGTTCGAGTAGAATCGTCGGCGAAGCTAGGCGCGCCTTTGCGCTGGTACGGCTCCCGTCCGCATCGGGGACCGACTTCCCAACCAACAACCAAACTCAAGGTACAGCCACATGGCCATCCGACTTGGAGACACCGCTCCCGACTTCACCGCAGAAACCACCATGGGCACCCTCAGCTTGCACGAGTGGCTCGGGGACTCCTGGGGCATTCTGTTTAGCCACCCGAAGGACTACACCCCGGTTTGCACCACCGAGCTCGGCACCGCCGCGCGCATGAAGCCGGAGTTTGACAAGCGCAACGTAAAGATCATCGGACTCTCCGTGGACCCCCTGAAGGATCACGAGGGCTGGGCCAAGGACATCGAGGAAACCCAAGGAGTCGCCCTCAACTTCCCGCTGATTGCGGACCCGGAGTCCAAGGTCGCGAACATGTACGACATGATTCATCCGAACGCGGACAGCACGTTCACCGTGCGCTCCGTGTTCCTGATCGGACCGGACAAGAAGGTCAAGCTGACCATCACCTACCCCGCCGCTACCGGACGCAACTTCGATGAGATCCTGCGGGTGGTTGACTCCTTGCAATTGACCGCTGCTCACCAAGTCGCGACCCCCGCCAACTGGAAGTCAGGCCAGGACGTGATCATCGTGCCGACGGTCAGCGATGAGGAAGCCAAGACCAAGTTCCCGGCTGGCTTCAAGACCATCAAGCCCTACCTGCGCGTCACCCCGCAGCCGGCCACGACTCCGGTCAAGGCTTAGGCTGTCCACTCTGGGGCGCCTCCAGTGCCTGGAAGCGCCCCCGAAGCGTGCTCGCTGCCCGCTTCCCTCTCTGCATTCCGCTCTCCCCCGCTTCCGCCTAGTTCGATCCCATGTCCGATCCGATCCTCAAGATCATCACCAGCGATGGTTGTCAGTCCTACCTCATCGGTTGCCCGACGACCCGTGAGTGCCTGCTCGTCGACCCCAAGGCTGGCCAGGAAAACCTCTACAGCTCGATGCTCGGACGCTACGGGATGAAGCTCGCCGCGGTTCTCGATACCCACACCCACGCGGACCATCTTTCGGCGTCCACGAAGTTCATGGGCGAGAACGTGCCCTTGTTCATGTCCGCACGCACCGCGGTGCGACGGCCCATGAACTCGCTAGAGCACGATTCGGAGATTCGCGTTGGCGAGTTGCGCTTTCAAGTCATCGAAGTTCCCGGACACACCCCCGACTCCATCGCACTCTTTGGCCACGGACTCGTGGTGACCGGGGATAGCCTCTTCATCGGTGGGTTGGCGCGCGCGGACTTCACGGGCAGCGACCCGGCCCAGCTCTTCGACTCGGTGCAGTCGCGCCTGATGACCCTCCCGGGCGAAACCCTCGTTCTTCCAGGTCATGGCTACAACGACATCTTGTTCAGCACCATCGATGCGGAACGGCGGCTGAACCCCTGCCTCGTGCACGCGGACGGTGCGGCCTACGCCGCTTCTTTGAACGCGATCGAAGGGGCCGGCAACTCTCCCGGGGTGAACGCAAACCTGAAGCTGAACCTGCAGGAAGCGCCGGAGCTACCGGACTCGCCGAGCAACGTCGCCGCCTGCTGCGCTAGTCCCGGAGGCCAAGCGGAAGTCGACATCGACGAGATTGCCCCGGCCGATGCGCAAGCCATTCACGCAGCACTTTCCGGTCCCGAGCAGTGGGTCGACGTGCGCGATCCCTTCGAGTTCGAGGCGGGTCACATCGCCGGTACGAGCCACGTACCGCTCTCGGAGCTTGGGTTTCACCTGGACAAGTTCCGTGGTCACGACCCGCTCTACATCAGTTGCCGTTCGGGAGTGCGCTCCATGACCGCGGCCAAGACCTTGCAACGCTTGGGCGTCGTCGCGAACCCCGTGAACGTGGGCGGTGGCATCCTCGGTTGGCAGAGCCAGGGCAACCCGGTCGTCGGAGTTCCGGCGACCTAAGCCGCTCTCTTCATGAGTCGGTTCAGGCGGGCCAGGAACGGGTGTCAGCGCCCGCGAGGGCCCTATTCGCCCCGCGTAAATCGTGGGCGCTCCCCGCGCCAAATCGCCCCAAAAGCCCCTATTCGTCGTATATTTCAGGGCATCGTCCGGCGGCAGTGGCCCCCGGTTGCCCCCCCCTCCAGTTTCAGCCACGTATTCGCTCCTATGCAGCACCTATCCCTCTCCAAAGGGCTCCCTGCCCTTTTGCTCTTGAGTGCCCTCCCCGCCAGTGCCACGGCCCAAGGCTTTGGCAACACTTGGCTCGAGTTCCAGCGCAACGACGCGCTGATCTCCGGCGACGCTAGCGTGACCAGCGCGGACGCCAACGAGAAAGACTTCGCCACCGGCGACTTCGACCAGGACGGCCTCGACGATCTCGTCGTGGTGCGCAAGCAGCCCGCCCACACCACGGGCAGCCGCAGCAACGTGCTCTTCATGAACGTCGGCGGAGTTCTGACGGACAGCACCGCCGCCTTCGCCTCGAACTCCGACGTGGCGGGCGACCAAGGTTTCCTGACCCCCACGAATGACCGTGACGTGGTCTCCGTGGACGTGGACAACGACGGCTGGCTCGACATCGTCACCTCGACGACTCTGAGCCCCGGTCAACCCAAGCACATCTCGCACCCGCGGGTCTACATGAACCTCGGTCAAGACCTCGGCGGCAACTGGCTTGGCTTCCAACATCAGGACGCACGCATTCCGCAACTGCTCTTGGCGGGCGGCGCGGCTTCCTGGCCGCGCTTCACGGCGGTCGACGCGGGCGACGTGACGGGCGACGGCTTCGCAGACCTTTACTTCGGCGACAACCAGAACGCAGGTGCTCAAGGCGGCGGCGACATGGACGATCGCCTGCTCGTCAATGACGGGACCGGGTTCTTCATCGACCAGACCAGCGCGCGCATGACCGGCGCCATGTCCACCACGGACTACACGACTGCCGTGACCGTGGCCGACATGAACGGCGACGGCCACAACGACGTGTTGCGCCAACGGGGCCACGGCGGCGGTACGAGCTTGATCTACAACGATCCGGGCAACGTCGGCGTTTTCGCCACGATTCAGAGCATCTACAGCGGATCGCCCTACTACGTTTCCGCCGGAGATCTCAATCAGGACTCGAAGCTCGACGTGGTCGTTAGCCACAACAGTTCGGACCGCTTCAGGCTGAACACTGGCAACGACGCCAATGGCGACGTGATCTGGGGTGCCTCCACCAACGTCACCTTCGTCACCGGCAGCGACGACGGTTTCGCCGGGGACAGCCACGTGGTCGACATGGACAACGACGGCTGGAACGACGTGATCATCACGGACTTCGATTCGGAAGTCGCCGGTTGCAACCGACGGGCGCACATCTTCCACAACGCTGGCGGCGTCGTCGGTGGAGCGGTGACTTTGCGCGAAGAAGCCGAGATGGCGGGCAGCGGCTGGCGCGGTGCGATCGGCCTGCAAATCAACGACCTGAAAGGAACCCACGACGCGGCCTTCATCGACTTGGATGCGGATGGCGACTTGGACATGGTGCTCGGCCGTTGTGCCGGCATGAACGTTTGGGTCAACCAGACGATCAGCGATGCGGTCGGAACTTCGTTCTGCGCGTGCACCCCCGGAACCGCACCTTGCAGCAACGCGGCTGGTACGGACGAAGGTTGCCGCAACTCCGCCGGGGTGGGCGCCGTCGTGGTCGCCGGTGGATCCACCAGCGTGGTCGCCGACGACTTGAGCTTCAGCGGCTCGCAGATCGCCCCCAACCGCCCGAGCTTGCTCTTCTCGGGCAACCTGCCCGCCAACGCGGGCATGGGCGTCGTGCTCGGCGACGGCTTGCGCTGCGTGGCGGGAGCCATCAAGCGCTTCACGGTGCAGGTCAGTGATCCTTCCGGCAATACCAACTGGACGGGCGGCTTGGGCGCCACCGGTGGCTGGGCCCCGGGCGACACGCGCTACTTCCAGATCTGGTACCGCGATCCGAGCGGCGGCCCGTGCGCTTCTGGCTTCAACCTCAGCAACGGGGTTCAAGTCCAGTTCACGAACTGATCTTGGCGCTCCCGCCAGGGGGCGACTCGGGAAACTCCACGGGGGCCGGACTCAGCTTTGCTGGATCTGGCCCTTCTTCTGTTCCTGGCACTGAACTCCGCGGCCCAAGGCAGCTCGCGTCTGAGTAGGGAGCACAAGTTTTGTGAGAAAGTCCGGCGACTGCGGCCCCTCGGGTGGTTAGTTCCGTTCCAGCAGGCGAGAATTCGCAACCCGGGAGCTGGCCGACTCCCCCCTCGCAAACTCCGCAGTCCCACCGGGACCCTTCGCCGCGGGTCCCCCACGTAAGTCCATATGCTCGTGAAAGCACTCAGCCGCCTGTTCGCGACCCTCCTTTGCCTCTCGTTCTTCGGCGCACCCGCCCTCTCCAACTCTGGGGAGAAGCTGATCCCCTTCGAGGACCTGGCCGCCTCCTTCAAGGAGGAACACTGCGCCAAGGGGGCGAGCTGTGACCTGGAAGAAGTCCTGCTTAGGAACTACCTGCAAATCCCCGCGGGAGTGTTTGAGTTCGTCTATCCAACTCAATTCCTCGCGGACAAGAAGCGCGCGAAGGAGATTCAAGAGCTCACCATCGGGCTGCTCGACGTGCAGCGCGTCTGGATCGCGTGGCTCGCCAAGGACACGACGACCGTTGACGGTGCCCTGGCCGATATCAACGTGCTGAAGGACTGGGTCGATGGTTGGAATCTCGCGGACATCAAGCGCAACGGCCCCAAGCACCTGGGGGATTTCCACGCGGTTGTCGGCTCCAGCGAAGCGGTCAAGACCGCCAATGAGCGACTCGCCGCCTTGATGCACGATGTGGAGAAGCTCGGACTTGGACCCAATCGTCCCGGCTCCCTGCGCATCGGCTGCTGCCCGACGCGTCGCAACTTCATGGAGTTCGTCGGCTATTGCGGCGTCATGAAACCCGCCTGGCAGGAGTCCTATTGGATCGACGGCATCGACCAATGGACGGAGCTTTGGGTGGATTCGATTCCGTTCATCGCTCTGGAGTACGCCCCGTGGGAGGATCTGGACATCACCTTCAGCCGCGGCCTCAGCATGAAGAAGTTCGACAAGACGGGATTGATCGAGCATTTCACGGAGCACGCCGCCTTGGCCTTGATGCGCTTTTGCTTCACGGGAGATCAGAAGGCGCACTTTGAAAAGGCCATGGCCATGAACGTGGCCATCGAGATCTGCGGTCAGGTCAACACGGTCGACGGTGAGGGCGGCATCTCACAAACCGGTGCGAAGACTCAGCCCTACTCGCGCTTTGTCCCAGGTGGAAACCCGAACGGTGGCATCTTGCCTCCTATGAGCGCGGCGCCGCTCGCTGGCATTCAGGCCAATCATTGGCGTGAACTGCTGGGGGCGGATCGCTTCGCCAAGGCCCTGCGCAAGGGCCAAAAGGATGGAGCGAAGAAAGCCAAGAAGGACCGCGAGAACCCGCTCGCTAAGGACAAGTACGCTCACTTCCTGCTCGAAGCGGCCGAGGGTGGAGCCAAGCAAACCGTAAGCGCCCCTTTCTTTGGCGCGGCGGCCGACCTCAAGCAGTATCCCGATCAAGCGGTGATCAAGGACTACCGTCAATTCTTCCGCTCCTACAAGTGTGGCTTCTTCCACTGGATCCAAACCGGGTTCGGCAAGGACCCTGCCGAGAGCCGGGCGAAGTTCAACCAACTGATGGCAAGCCTGGCGCGCTCGGGAGGAGACAGCTCCAAGACCGACGAGGTCTTCCAGGAGGTCTATGGCATTCCGATTAGCTCCGCGAGCGGCGACGTCGACAACTTGGAATGGCGCTACCTCACCTGGCTGGGCACGGGGAAGTAGGCAGCCCGTGAGCCACGTCGAGTCGACGTGGTCTCCATTCGTGTTGGAGCGCAAGCTCGGCCTCTACGCTGGCTAGCGCGAGCGGGAGGCCTTCTTCTTGCTCGCCGCCTTGGCCGACTTCTTGCTCGCCTGCTTCGCGGTGGTCTTCGGTGCCGCGAGCTTCGTTGTGCTGACCTTCTTTCGGGCAGCCTTTTTAGCGGAGGCCTTCTTCGCCGACCTCTTCGCCGTGCTCTTAGGCGCAGACTTCCCGGGCCCTGCGACGTTCGCTTGATCCAGCAACTTGACCAGGGATTTCAGCGCGACGGCCCGATAGCTCTCCTCGATCCACTGGGCAAGGATCCCCATGGGCGGCTTGTCCTTCGTCCCAAAGGACGCGCTCACCCAACCGCTCTTCCCCAGGCCGTAGCCCGTGGGTTCGACGAAGGGCAAGAGCATGGCCTCGAAGTGCGAGTCCGTCAGCTTCAAGCTGATGTTCAGGCCCTCCTCTCCAGCGCACATGAACAGGAACACCTTCTTGCGAACTTTGAAGGCGCTGTGACCCCAAGGGAAATCTTCCCAAGCTTCAGGCAGACCCATCGCGAGGTCGCGCAAGGTCGTCGCGTTCTTGTGAATCAGGCTGCCGGGTTTGGCGGGGGGACCGGTGGTGTTCGTCATGGGGAAGCTGGGCAGGGTCTAGCCCATTCTGTCCCTTAGCAGCCCGCTGCGAAAGAGCCTGGATCCCAAGCGCTTGCACCACGAACAAGCAAAGCCTTCAAGGGAAGACCAACGCGACTCCTTTCGTGCCAGCGTGAACCGTCCCCACATCCTTGTGCGCGGTGTCCGTCCACAGGCTCAACGGGTACTCGTGATCTCGAAGCCCCTCCAAGCGGAAGCACCCGCGTTCGTCCGTCAACACTGGTTTCAAGTAGCGACCTGCAGCCACGTCTTCCAAGGATCGGTGATCCTCTCCTCCGGGGACTCCCCCGCTGAACTCAACCCGGATTCCTGGCAGCGCTTTTCCCGTGGAGTCCTGCACGCAGCCCTCGATCGCCAGGGAATTCCGTGGCAGCACCAGGTCCGCCAACTTCAAGGTTTCGCCGCGGCCGGCTTGATGCTCAGCGGGTGCCGGCAAGACCGCGATCCCGCTCCCCGAGCGAGCTGCGAAAAGATCTCCCTCGAGTCGGAGAGCGGGCAAGCGGTAGCGACCATCGGCGTCGGTGGTGGTGCTTTCCCAAGCGAACCGAACCGTCGCTCGCGGCGCAGGCGAACCATCGTCCAACACCACTCGTCCCTCGAGCACGATGCGCGGAGCCTCCTTGACGGTGGGGTTCAAGCGCAAGCTGATCGGCTCCACTTCCGCGTCGAGGTCAGTAGGCAACTGCAACTTGAGGTAGCTACTGCTGGAGTCCCCGAGCAGCGCTTGCAGCTCCAGCTCCCCTCCAACGGCCGCGCGCTCAAGCCGGAAGCGCCCCTCCTCATCCGTCACCAACGTCTCCTGGCCTGCAGAGAATCCGTTGCCCATGGCGAGCTTCCCTTGCAGCGCTTTGGGAAAGACTCCGGAGATCTCCACGGTCGCTCCTTCCACCGGCTTGCCGCGAAAGTCGACCACCACACCTTCCAAGGAACGGCGGGGAGCCACGATCCAAGTCAGCTGTTCCGCGCCATTGTTGGTCAACGTCCTCGTGCGGCCGAGCACGCCGTAGTCCAAGTCCGTCGTCTCGATCTCGTAGGAGTGATCCGGTAGTTCCATGTGAAAGCGCCCATCGCCGTCCGTGCGTGTCTCGTGGACCGCTGGCGCTTCCCCAAGCAGCAAGGCGATCGCCAGTTCCGGTCGCGCGAAGTTCTCTTCTGCAAACACACGCAAGGAGCTTGGGTCGGAACGGAACTGCTCCCGTTGCTTGGCCGTGACAGGAACCCAAGCTTGCTTGCCCGTGATCACATCGCGGCCCGAGTCCTTCCAGCGCAAGGCCCCTGGATCGATCCAACGCAGGGGCATTCCCGCCACGGGACGCATTTCCAAGTCGAGCACGATGCCCTCTAGCGGAACGACGCGCGGGGGAACGATGGCGACCGCCTGTTGTAGAGTTTCGTCTGCGACAGGCACGGCGCGTTCAAGCTCCTCGGTCCTTTGTCCCTCTGTGGCGATCGACGCAATCGGACTTCGCGGGTCGGCGCTGCCCGCGGGACCCAGCGCTTGTGACTCTGAAGTCAGTGCGGTAATCGGCGCCATACTGCGCGCGCTTTCCCAACCCACAAGGCTCCACCATCCAATCGCGAGCGCGCTAGCCGCCGCAACCGAGACACCGAGGGCAATCCCAACGGTTCCGGCGTCACCGGTTTTGTGGACCAGAGGTAGCAGGGCCACGCACCAACTGCGGCGATCACCGTAGCGACCGTCCAGTTCCTCGCGCAGTTTCTCTAGACCCCGCTGAATCTGTGTCTTCACCGTGGCCAGGGGGCGGCCCAGTTCCCGGGCGATTTGCGCCGGCTTTTGATCGCGGAAGTAGCGCATCAGGAGCACCGTCTTGAAGGGCTCGGGCATGGCGACCACCGCTTCCACCAGTTCCTTGGAGAGCTGGGCTTCGTGCACGAGTTGGTCCGTGGGCGGCAAGGCTTCCGAGCGCGCGGCGCGCACTTCCCGTTCGCTGCGGCGACGGTCCCCGCGCCATTCGTTGGCGGCCAGGCGGCGCACCACGCTGCCGAACCATCCCCGCAGGTTTTCTGCATGGCTGGGTGGGTTCTTGATCGCCGCTAGCCAAGCCTCTTGGACCAAGTCGTCTGCGCGCTGAGCGTCACCGACCAGTTGCGTCGCAAGCCGGCGCGCCCAGTCCGAGTGCTCCATCAAGCCTTCCAGGCCTGCCTGTGAATCGAGCGGCTGCATGACTACTCCGACTTCGCAGGCTTGCGGTGGAAGGCTTTGAACGGCCCATTGTCAAAATCCCCGCCGATGAAGAGCAGATCGTCAGCGCGCTCCTTCGCGGGGGCCACAATTAGATTGCAAGACTCCGCGTCGCCGAGGGGATCCCCATCCCGTTCACGAAACCAGACCAGATGTGGATTGCCCGAGAGTGTGGTCAGCAGGTACGGGTGACTACTAGGACGTCCTTGCCTGCGGCGAACCATGCGCCCGGCTTCGTAGACCTGTTTGCCCGCAAAGAACGGATCGTATTTGGAGGGGAGCTCCTTCAAAAACGAAGAGTCCACGATGAACTCGATTTCGTAATCCTCAACCTTCACGCCCATGCGCTCGCGCAGTTCCTTGTCGACCACCCAAACACCTTCCAAGCGGTCTTGCGTCACGTTGTTCTCATCGGGCTCCACGTGAATGCCTCCGAGGACAACAGCGAATCCGACAGGAGCGAGCAGCAGCAGGGCGCAGAGCAATTTGATCTTCATGACGAGAGGGGGTGGAAGCCTGGACGGTAGGAGCCTGGGGCGCATTCTGTGGCCGAGCGGCCCGTTCATCCCCTGAGGGGAACTGCGCCAGAAACGGACTCAGACATTCTGCATTAGAAATTGAATCCTCTCGTGGAACTCAGCAAAACCCCTCTTCAAGGGGGCCGAAGCCAGGCTGAAGCCTCAACCCGCGCCGCGAGAAACTCTAGAACTAGATCCGCACCACGCGGTTGTTCGCGCGAAAGCCCGCCCGCTCCCCAGGCCCCCGAAAGTTTTCGTAGAAACCTAACCATTCGTCGGCGCGCTCTGCACCTAGGCAAATGAAGGGCAGGCGCAACATCGCGTCCCCCGATCAACCGCCCAGCGGACACACAGGACGAGGCTTCCCACGGGGGAGTCTGACGACCCAAACGAATCCTTCCGATGCAACGACTCAAGAACACTCTACTGCGCACCCTTCTCGCGAGCGCTACGGGGGCAACCCTTCTGCTCCCCCAGGCGTCCGCCCAGGGCGGAACCGGCGCGGGAGTTGGCGTCAGCACCAGCGCACAAGCTCCGGCGCGCGACCAAGGCTGCATGCCCGCCTTGCCCATGCCCCCCAAGGACCCCAGTGTCGACTTCGACTGGAGCTGCAGTCATTGGGGCAACTTCAACTGGAATGGCGTGAATGGTCGGGTCTTCTGGCCCAGTGACTGCCAATCGGGTGGGGCGCCCTCGAGCGAATTGCGCCTGCCGCTGATCCTGATCATGCATGGGGACGGGCAGGCGTACACGGACTACGATTCCATTGCGCACCACCTGTCGGCCAACGGTTTCATCGTTGCCAGCATCGCGAACAGTGGGACGAATGTGCAGCGCGCGAGCAAGGCCAAGACGTACTTGGACTTCCTGCGCGATAGCTGGGGTTACAAGGACTGGGTGGACTCGACCAACGTGGGATTGATCGGTCACAGCCGCGGCGGAGAAGCGGTGCTCACCGTGGCACGTCTGAATCAGAGTCAAGGTTGGGGTTACGACGTCAACGCGATCATCTCCCTCGCCCCCACCGACAATCAAGAGGGCGGTGGAATCCCGGAAAACCTCGCCGGATCCAGCAGCCACGCGCTATTGGTCATCTACGGCACGCACGATGAAGACGTTACCGGATACTGCGTGACCGGCGGGCTGCCGGAGTGCGGCACTCCTCTGGTGAGTGCCCGCAGCAGTGGCTTCGCCCTCTACGACCGCGCGGGGAGTGAAGGATCCACGGAGCCCTTCCCCTTGGAGGACGAAGTCGTCGACAAGACTCTGCTCTACATCGAGGGGGCGAACCACAACTCTTGGCTCTCCACTTGCAGCGGGAATCCGCCGCTCGGTCAACTCTCTTGCTATACCCACACGGACTTGGCCAAGGGCTACATGAACGCCTTCATGCGCTGGAAACTGCGCGGGATGGAGATCTACCAGAACTACTTCAACGGCAACATGAAGCTGCCGGAAGCGATTCGCGAGAACGTGGTCGTGCACACTTCCCACCAGAAGGGCTATGACCGTCGCGTGGTCGACAACTTTGAGCAACCGGGCTTCCTGTTCAACTCGATCGGCGGACTGAACTGGAGAGAGAACACGGTCACGATCGAAAAGGATGGCAGCACCTGGGACTACGAGCCCACAAGCCCACACGACACGCGCAGCGCCACGGTGAGCTGGGCGCCCCCGGGATTGGTCCCTTACGTGCGCTTCGACATCCCCGACAGCGCAACCCAATTTGGCGGGCGTTCCCGGGACATCACGCGCTTTGATTTCCTGAGCCTGCGCGCTGGTCAAGTGTACGGTTCCGCCTACAACACTCCGGGTCAGGACAAGGACTTCTACGTCCAGCTGGTCGACTCCCACGGCTTCGAGTCCAACCGGGTACGTGTCTCTGAGTTTGCCAAGCTGCCCTACCCGAAGCCTGTCCAGGTCCTGAAGTATGGTCAGTTCATCATGGTGACCGCTTCACCGATGAAGACGATTCGTATTCCGAACTGCCGCTTCTTGGGGGTGGATCGCCGCAACATCAGCAGCGTGAAGCTCTCCATGAATGTGACGGGAAGCACGCTCGGAGAGCTGTTCCTCGACAACATCGAGTTCACCGACTGATCTCAACGGGGGGGGAAGTCGGCGGGTTCATCCTTGGGCAACCGAGGGTGAACCCTTTTTTCGTTGTGGACCGGGGGAGCTCCCCCGCCCCTCAACGGGGCGTTGCCTGCAGGGTCTCTTGCATGCTGGCCTCCACGGCCAGCGCCGCCTCTTCTTCGCCCAGAGCGCGGTGGGCGCGTACCAAATCGCCACTGATCAACAATAGGAACGGAGCCCGAACGGCAGCTACCTGCAGGGCGTGTTCGCGGGCGAGTTCGAACTGCTCTCGAGCCTCTTGTGCCTGACCTTGAGCGAGGTGATAGCGCCCGAGGATGAAGTGAGCCTGGATGGTCAGTACATGATCCTCCCCAAAGACCTCCTGGCGAATCACGAGGGACTGCATCTGCACTTCGATGGCCTCATCCCCACGGCCGAGTTGCGCCACGATCTCCGCGAGGATTTCAAAGATGCTGGCGTTGATCGGGTGCTCCGCGGGGAGCACGGCTTCCGCAAGTTCCAAGGCGCGCAATTCCAAACGTTCGGCCTCGTCCAGGTCCCCGAGTTCGAGGTGCAAGCCAGCGAGGTTGTGCACGGCGAAGACGGTATTCACGTGCCCCTCACCGTAGGTCACAAGGCTCGACTCCACGGTCCGCTCCATCAGCTCCCGGGCCTCCGTGAGTTCGCCAGCTTCTTTCAGCATCTGTGCGAGCATGCCCAGGCTATCGATGGTGTAGGCGTGTTGCGGCCCCCACTTCTCGACGCGCCGCTGCCAGGCTGAGCGCATGAGCCGCAAGCCTTCCTCAATCTCCCCCCGATCCGATAGGGCCAGGGCCAAGTTGTGTTCGAAGGTTGCATCGGGTTTGCCGTCCGCACTGCGCCTGGCGCTGTCCTCCAAGCCAGTCCGCAGCACGTCCACGGCCTTGTCCAATTCGTCCGCTTCCAGCCAAGCGAGTCCAAGGCTGTTCATGACGTGCCCGTAGTTCTCGTCGAAGAGACCGGCAGCTTCGTACTCCTCGCGAATACCCGGCAGGCACTCGAGGGCTTGCGCATGGCGTCCCATTTGCACACCGATCATGCAACGCATGGCGCGCACATGCAGCATCGTTTCGAGGGGCGTGCCCGGCAGGGAGGAGTACAACTCATAAGCAATGTCGATGTGCTTCAGGGACTCTTCCATCAGGGTCAGTGTCATGTAGCTCGTTCCCAAGTCGAGCTCCAAGGCGGCGCGCACTTCTGGTCGCAGGGGCTCGAGCTTTTTGCTGACGTTGTCCAGCAACTCGAAGACCCGGGCATCGCGCCCACTGTTGGACGGGTTCACCGAGGCGAACATGTTCTGCAGGACGTTGTTGATCTCCTGGGCGATGTCCCTTTCGCGGCGGGCGTCCGCCAGGGAAACGATGGCTTGCGCTTCGCTTTCTTCCGCGGCTAGCAAGGCATCGCTGATCTCCTTGTTTGCAGCGCGCCCTTGGAGGTAAAGCGCGCTCGGCGTGCCGAAGAGCAATAAGGCTCCCAAACAGATGGAAAGGGTCGCTGCAGGCCGCCGGCAAGCGAGGCGCCAGGTGCGCTCGATCGTTCCGACCGAACGGGCGTGAACCGGGATGCCTTCTAGGAAGCGCTCCAAGTCCTGCGCGAAGCTTGTAGCACTTGGATAGCGCCGGTTGGGAGACTTGGCCATGGCCGTCAGGCAAATCGTTTCCAAGTCCCGGGGCACGTCCCGGTTGAGGCGACTGGGCGGGCGCGGGTCGCGCTCCTGAACTTCCTGCAAGATGTCGCGGGTCGTGATTCCGCCAAAGGGCCGTTCCAGGGTCACGAGTTCGTACAGGGTCGCTCCCAAGGAGAAGATGTCCGTTGAGAAACTCGCACGCCGGCCCGCCGCTTGTTCCGGTGAGACGTAGTGCGGCGTGCCCACGAATTCCCCGGTCATGGTCAGCACTTCGCTCTCCTCCAAGGTGGCGAGGCCAAAGTCGAACAACATCGCTGTACCGTCCGAGCGAACGAGTATGTTCGAAGGCTTCACGTCGCGGTGCACGACCCCTTCCCCGTGGGCGTGGTCGAGAGCGCGTGCGATGTCCAAGACGTAGCGCACGACGCCTTTCAAGTACGTCTCGCCTTTGCTCGGGGTGCGCTCCTTGCCCAGGTGCGTCACTTGCAAGTTCTTCGAACCGACGCCGAGCCCGCGCAAGCCTTCGAGCACGCCCGTCAGGGTTCGGCCTTTCACGTACTCCATGGTGAAGTAGGGACAACCGTCCTGTTCGCCCACGTCGTAGATCGGGATGATGTTCGGATGCTTGAGCCGCGCGACCGCGCGGGCTTCCCGTTCGAAGCGCTTGATGGCGCGCTCGCCCGTGCTCCATTGGGCGGGCAAGGTCTTCAGGGCCACCGTGCGGCCCAGTTCGTGATGGCGCGCGAGGTAGACCTTCCCCATGCCCCCGCGCCCCACTTCCGAGAGGATCTCGTAGCCTTTGAAACGCGGCACGTCCACGGGCTTGCGCACGGCCACTTCGCCCGCGACAGCGAGCAACTCGCGAGCTGCGGAGATCAAATCCGGTCGATCGGAGAGGTGCTGTTCGAGATCGACTTCACGGCCGTCACTCAAGGCTTCGACGAAGCTGCCGAAGAGCTCGTTCAAATGCTCCTCGTCTGCTGGAGCCAATTCGCCTTCGTCGTTCATCGGGAACTACCCGCGCTCTTCCGTCTCGGGGGGAGCCATGCTCGTGTCCCGGGCCAAGACCCGCGCGTAGGCCACGGACCCTTGGCGAAAGCGGTACCAAGCGGCGGCCAGTCCGATGGCAAGCTCTTCCGCGATCTCCGGCATCGGCCGCTCTTCGAAGAGATGCAAGCGCACGATCTGCGCTTGCTCCTCGGGCAACTTGGCGAGGGCCTCGCGCATTTGGGCGGCGCGCTCGTTCGTGCTGGAGATGCGGCTCGGGGTGGTGGAACAGCCCGGTAGAAGCCCAGCCAAACTCGCCCCTTCCTCGACCCCCATCTCGGAGAAGAGCGCTGTGCCATCGCTGCCTCCACGTTTCAAGGCCTGCATGCGGCGAGCGTGATCCCGGATTCGATTGCGTGCGATCTCGAGCAGCCAGCCCCGGTAGGCGCGCACGTTTTTCCACTCGTGCTGCTCTCGATCTCGCCAGGAGAGCACCAGGGTCTCCTGCCAGATGTCCTCCGCAGTCAACATCCCGGAGAGAGCCCGCCCCATCCAAGAATCGATCACCACGATGCAGCCCGCAGGACCGACACTCTCGATGATCCGGTCCCATTCCACCTGGCTGCGGTGATCCGGTTCTTCGCTGGTTCTTGGCTCAGTCATTTTTTGGGCTCCTCGCCATTAGCCTAGCAAGTGCCCCCGGGAGAAGCCCACGTTAGAAGGGCATTGGCCAAGCTGGGGCGTTCAGCCCTCGGACCCAGGGCCACCACCCGAGGTCGGCGGCCCTGTCCGTCCTCTGCCGGATTCGCCGCCGCCCTCCCCGCTCCCCCGGGGCAAACCCCATGGATCAGGCGCTCAACTCGCCGATTCTGCCCTTCCTCAAAATCTGCGCCGAGTTCCTCGTTTGGATTCGCCCGACGGTTGGTATTCTTTGCGCCCCAACCTCCACCTTGGAGGGTACCGGAGCGTCGACGTCCATGTTCGCCATGGGGTCCCCGCTCCCCCAGCGTGGAAGTTCGCAGCTTAGGCCGCAGACTTCCTCGCCCAGTGCTCGGTTCACTCCGGGCCCTGGCGACCAACAGTCGGGACGTAGCTCAGCCTGGTCAGAGCGCCGCGTTTGGGACGCGGAAGCCGGAGGTTCGAATCCTCTCGTCCCGACCATCTTGGTCCCGCTTGATCCGCGGCTCTTGAGGGTCCGCGCTGAAGCTTCCTAGAAGCGCGACACGAGCCCTACCAGGGAAGCTTGATCTCCGGATCCTGAAGCTCGAACAGCCCCAGGATGATCGCCTCGCTCTCACGCATGAACGGCAGGGCCCGATTTTCGATGCGCGCGGTGTGCAGGCACCATGAGGCCATCGATCGCTTCTGTTGCGCTTCGGGTGCGTTGAAGGGAACGGACTCGATGAACTGCGATGACTTGCGTTCCGAGCTCCAGATCTCCTGGATCTTGATGCGGAGCTGCGTGAGTTCTTGCTCGGCTTGCAGCACGGATTCCCGCGGGACGTTGTGTTCGCGAACCAGCGTGCCCAGCACGAGATCGAAGTCCTCGTCGTAGGACTTCGTCGCCGCCCAGAACTTGATGGGCTGGCTGCCCGAGTAACGCTGGACCGCGTGTTTCGACAACTCCTTCAGTGGAACCGATTCCAACTCGGAGTCCGACAGCCGCCCGATGTCTTCACCGCTCAGCCCCGTGAGTTCGATGGCGCTTGCCGCCTGCACCCCGGCATCCTGGTCCGGTCCCTCGTTGGCAGTGACCGTGATCTCAGGCAACAACACTTGCCGTCGCCGCTCCTCGATCGCATGCGGTTTCCTATCCATGTCAATGCGGCTCGCAGGCGTATCGCCCAAGGCTCGTTCCTCGGGCTGGATCCCATCAGGCTCCGACGCGCCTGACCCGCCCGAGTGCCAGCGCAGCCCAACCACCGCGCTCAACCCGACGCCGAGTAGGCAGAGGACGAGGGCAGTGCTTGGGGAAATCGAACGCATGGCACTGCAAAGTCTACACAGTGAGCCGGCGGCAAAATCCGTCGAGCCATCACACCAAGGTGATATCAGGCGTGCGCGCAGCCTCTACGTGCCCTGCGACTTGACCTCGTGGGCTTCCATCGAGGAGAGGTCCAGGCCGCAGCACATGCACTGCTTGGCGCGCTCCGTGCGAAGCGGAACGCCGCACTCCGGACACTCTGGGCCTGGCCTGACGGGAGCGCGAACGCCCGACACCGGTGACCAGATGTCCACATGCTCGGTGGACTCGAGAGCGCGCAGCCTCTTGTCCAACTTCTCGATCGCGTGGGCGAAGAGCATGACCACCAACGCAAAAGCTTGGCCACCCAGCAGGAGAATTGACCCCGCCTTCGTGTCGACGAACTCTGGAGTCCAGCGCTCCGGCAGGACGAGAATCACAAAGATGATGATCCAGAGCAAGAGCCCCAGCTTCATGGGACGAATAGCGAGTCGTTTCATGGCCCCATGGTAATCACTCCCCCGGAGCTGTGGCGAGTCGCTGCTCGGTCGCCCCTATGACTCGTGCCTTTTTTCACGACCGCCCCGCCAGCCTGTGGATTTTCCGCCCCTTGAGCAACCGTGTTGCCTCTCTCGGGTAGGCTTGTCGCCATGTCTCGACTGCTCGCACTGCTCGCCTGTTTGCTGCTCTCCCTGGCCCAGGCCTGTTCTAGTTCGCCTCCACAGTTCTCGGCCGGGAGCGCGCCGGCGCCAGACTCGGCGAAGTTCACGATTCGCGGGAGGGTCGTGGACCAGCGCGGTGGGCCTTTGCCAGAGGGGGTCGTTGGCGTTTGGCTCGTTGCCGACGGGCCAGGACTTTGGGCACGCCCGGAAGAGGACGGTTCCTTTCAGTTCCGTTTGCGCGAGCGGCCCACGGGCGCTTCGATCAAAGTGGATCCCGGCAAGCGGTGGCGAGTAATCCGTCCGTCTGCGGGCGACGACCTGCCACTCACGGAAGCTCAGATCAACGGAGACGAAGAGGTCCTCGTGGAGGTCGCCGAGCGGCTTGGAGGAAGAGCGCACGGCATCGCAGTGGACCAACGAACAGGTCTACCGATCCCTGGCTTGCGCTTCCGAATTCAAGCCAAGGACCCAAACTTCTTCCCCCGCTACTTCAAGCCGCTCGAGATCACGACGGATGCGGAAGGGCGCTTTTCGACGGAGCGGGAGATCTACGGCGGGCCGGTCCTGGTTCAACAGCGCATGGCAGACTGCAAGCCGGTCGTGGAGTTCCATGATCTGCAGATGGACCGAGCGACCGCTGAACGACCCTGGAAGCTCTTGTTTCGCAAGGGGCCGATCATCCCCTTGGAGCTTGTCGGCGATCTTCCGCAGGACAGTTCCAGCTTGTTCGCGCGCGCCTTCTTCCAGGGGGACGTCGAGGTGCTTTCGAGCACGCCTGTTCGAACTTCCAGCCGTGGTGCTTGGGTTCGTGCGACGACGGCCGAACTTCCCGCGCACTCGGAAGTCACGCTCGTCGTTTCAGATGGTCAGGGGTTCCGCGTTGGCTTCCAGACCTTTGCGTGGGCGGGTGGAGAGGACCAGAGTCCTGTGCGGATCGAACTTCGAAGGACGGGGAGGGTTGCGGTCAGCTGGTTCCACGAGGGGTCGACGGATCCAGGTTGGGGCATCCAGGAAGTGGCGAATTCGTACCCCATTTGCACCATCCAACCGCTGTCCGCGTCGCAAGTGAAACCTTGGACAGGCGAAGAGCAGTTCAGCCTGAGCTACCTTCCACCGGGCAGGTACCGGATTCAGCCGTACAGTCGAACCCACGTCGGAGAAGCCCAAGAGGTCGAAGTGAGCGCCGAAGCGATCGCCGAGGTTCACTTCCAGATGCAGCGGGTTCCGGGAGGGCGGGAAGTTCGCGGCCGCTTTCGTACCGAGTCGGGAGCGCCTCCCCCGGACTGTTCCTTGATGATCAGATCCCTGGTGGACCCGGTTCTCTCCTGGACGGTCAAGTACCACGCGACGCTTCAGATCTGCGGTGACATGGCCTTGTACTTCGCCGAACACATCGAAGACTCGAGTCCGCCTATTGCTGGGTTCGTCATCCGCGGCTTTCCACCGGGGGAGTTCGAGCTCGAAGCAACGTGCTTCCGCAAGCAATGCTCCACCCAGTTCATCGAACGGGAGGACGGAACCGTCGAGATTGAGGTGCTGGTGCTCGACGGGGAAGCAAGCGGCGACTGAATCACGGAACGCGGGCAGCGCGTTCCATGGGAATTGAGCAGGGCGAGTCGCAAGGAAGCGTTCGGCTGATTCGCCGCGCCTTTGCGCCAAAACCCCTACTCCGCCTTCTTCGCGCGCTCCGTTGCCGCAGCCCGTTCCGCCGCGTGGCTGTAGTACTCCCGTTGCGCGCGGACTTGGATCAGCTCCCGTTCGGGGTAGCGCAGCCCCGTGAGTTGGCCGCCGAAGACGCAGCCCGAGTCCAAGTTGATCGTGTTGTTGATCCACAGCACCTCGTCCACCGGCGTGTGCCCGTAGACCACGGCCGCTTGACCTTTGTACGCCGCTGCCCAATCTCGGCGAACAGGGAAGCCTTCCTCGTCCTCTTCTCCAGTGGGGTCCCCGAACAAGCAAAAGGCCTTGGCCTTGCGACTCTCCACACCATGCAGACTCTCACTCAAGCCGCCGTGGGCCACCACGAGGCGACCCTCGTCGAGGACCAGGTGCATGGGTAAGTCCCCTAGGAACTCAAAGAGTTCAGCCAAGAACTCGGGGGACTCTCCTGCGAGTTGGTCGAGGGTCTCTTGCAGGCCCCGGCTGACCTCCACGTCGTTGCCCTTGAGCTGGCGCATCAACTTGTTGTCGTGATTGCCCATCACGCAAAACCCGTGGCCGGCGCGCACCATGTTCATGGCCAAGCGCAAAACCGCCGGACACTTGGGCCCACGATCCGCCAAGTCCCCGAGAAAAACGAGGCGCCGGCCCGCCGGGGGCAAGGCTTGCGGATTCGCTTCGTTGGCGTCGACTTCGTAGCCCAATTGGCGCAGCAGTTCCAGCAACTCATCGAAGCAGCCATGGACGTCCCCCACCAAATCAAAGGGGCCACGCTCCTCGGGTCGCAGGATCTCACTAGGATTCTTGTCCGCGCCGTTCATCATGAGGATTAGTGTAGGCCAATGGGGCGAGAGATGGTCCCGCGGCCACGGGGACTCGTGAAGCGAATCCGGCGGGCTCCCCCGAACGACTGAACACGGCCACGAACCCGGCCAATGAACACGGCTTCCGACAGACTGCCTTCGAACACTGCGTCCCGCGTACCCCAGCTTGCAATGAGTCAGCACGAAACCTCCCCCATCCGCCACCTCGAATGCGGCAAGTGTCACGCCGAGCACACGGCCAACGAGCCTCAGAATTGTTGCAAGGAATGCGGTGGGCCCCTGCTCGCGCGCTACCCCATCGAGTGCGGACGCCCGACCTTGGCAGAAGTCCTCGCGCGCCGGCCGGGACAGAATCGTTTGCATGAGCTGGCTCCCTCTGCTCGCGGGGCGAACGCTCCCACCCTCGGCGAAGGGGCGACGCCTTTGATTCCCGCCGGACGACTGGCCCAGGAACTCGGGCTACCGAACTTGCTGATCAAGGACGAAGCGCAGAACCCCACGGCCTCCTTCAAGTCGCGCGGCATGGCGGCCGCCCTGGCGCGCGCCGCTGAGTTGGGCATTCAAGCGGTGTGCTTGCCCTCCGCAGGAAACGCTGGCGGTGCGGCCGCCGCCTACGGAGCCTTGCACGGGATCGACGTGCACGTGTTCGTGCCCGAAAGCACGCCGAAGCCAATCATCGACGAGACCCGCGCACTCGGCGCCCAGGTGGAACTCGTCCAAGGAACCATCGCCGATGCGGGCGCGGCCTTGGCTCCCATCGCCGCCGAACGGGGCTGGTTTTCCCTCGCCACTTTGAAGGAACCCTATCGCTTGGAGGGCAAGAAAGTCATGGGCTACGAGTTGCTCTACGACCTGGGCCAGTTGCCTGACGTCATCGTCTATCCAACCGGGGGGGGAACCGGGTTGATCGGGATGTGGAAGGCCTTTGACGAGATGCAAGCCCTCGGTTGGATCGGTAGCGAACGTCCGCGCATGGTCAGCGTGCAGGGCGCCGGTTGCGCGCCGATGGTTCAGGCCTTCGACAAGAAGCTGAAGTCCGCGCCCGTTTGGGAAGACCCCGCCCCCACCCAAGCCTTTGGTTTGCGCGTGCCTGGGGCCCTGGGAGACTTTTTGATTCTGGAAGCGCTCTACGCAAGCGAGGGCACCGCCGTGGCCGTTGCGGAGCAGGATCTGCTCGCCGATACGGAGGTCATCGCCAAGCGTCTCGGCTTGCAAACATCACCGGAAGGGGGCGCCTGCCTTGCGGCGACGCGTACCTTGCGCAACAAGGGTTGGATCCAGGAGCAGGAGAGCGTGGTGCTCTTCAACACCGGCCACGGGATGAAGTACCTGTAACCGGTGTTGAATCAGGGCTCGGCCAGCCCCTCGGTGCCCTTGTCGATGCGCGTTTGAATGCGTTCCAACTTTTTCTCAAGGGCACCCTTGTCGGTTTCGGCTGTGGCCTCGGCGAGTTGTCGCTTGAGGCCTTCTTCCCTGTCGCGCAAGCCCTCGAGTGCGCTGGCTTTGCTCCCCTTGTCGAAGACCACGCTTTCGGCGGTGGGCTCCTCGTCGACAACGTCCTGAGTTGCCCCCCCCGGCGTGGGCTTCACGCGGGCAGGCATCACCGCTTGCTTGGGATCGAGCACGCGCTGGTTCATGAAATTCGGTGAGACGATTTCGATCTTCGCGTCGTGGAGTCGATCTAGAACGGCGCAGCGCAGACGGGAACGGGTCGTCAGGAGTCGGTCAATGTCCTCCAGAAAGCCGGCCACCATGTAGGTCACGGAGAAGTCACCGAGCTCGACAACGTGCACAAAGGGCCCATCCAGACCGACATCGGATGCCGCTTGCTTGAGATGCTCTTCCACTCCAGTGTGCTGAACGTCGTAGCCGAGGGAAAGCCGGACGGAAACCAGGGTGCCCGAGGCTCGCACGACCTTCACGGGATTCGTCACCACGTAGAGGTTCGGCAGGGTCACCAGGTCGCGATCCTCTGTCTGAATCTCCGTGTGAAAAAGCCCCCGTTCCGTCACGCGGCCGAAGTGCTCGCCGATTCGAATGAAGTCACCAGGGCGAAAGCTGCGCACAGCTCGAACCATGAGGCCGCCCATGATGTTGGCGACGAACGTCGTCGAGGAGAAGGCGATCACACCGGTAAGGAGCAGACCGAACAAGCTCAAGATTTGCCCGTGCAGCTCAATCGGCAAGGGCATCAGCCCGAAGATCCAGATGAGTCCCGAGACGGTCAGAAGCAGCATCATCACTTGCCGGGGCAAGCGCTTGTCGGAGGTGATCGATTTGCTCAGCAACAAACGGTTCGCGAGGGCCAGACCTCCGACCACGAAGACCATCCCCCCGAAGGTGGGAGCCCACTTCCATGCCAACTCGACGAACTGTTCTTGGATGCCCATGGCCAGACCATACTGCACATCAGGGCTCGGCAGAACGAATGGGTGTGCGGGCCGCGGCAAACGCTCGACGGCCAGGACGGATTCGTGGCACGGGGGCGTTGCCATGGTCCATCGAATGGAACCCACCTCCAGGGAACCGGCCGGGAGCAGCCGCCCGGCACCAGATCCCCCTCCCGCTATCGGGAAGGCCCACATTCCGCGCTTGGAAATCAGGACTCGCCAATCCTAATATTGGGCATAAGTTTACTACGCAGCGGAGACAAGCTCCTCTTTTCCCATCGCCGCCTGTTCGAGGCAGACCAAGCCCGCTACTTCGTCGGCGTCGTCGACGAGTTCGAGAATGACGTGGTCGCCGTCACCGGGTACACCTTCGTTTGGGACGCCATGCACGGGCGCTTCTTGCAGAAGAAGGACCAGCGCACAAAGCTCCTGACCCTCTCCTCAGGCACGCTGATTTGCTATCGCATTCCAACGGAGACCAACATGGCCGAGCTGCGCATCGAGGATCGCGGTGAACAGCCGCTCGTGCTCACGGACGGTGCCAGCTTCGAGATGGACATGTCGGATCGCATGGGCTGAGTCCTGCGCGAGCGCGCCTCCCCCATGGATGCCTGTCGTGGTCAGTCGCAGTCAACGCGCTAGATCGAGCAAGCAGGAAAGCGCCAGCCCAGTGCCCGCGTCGGCTCCGATCAAGGGGTTGTCCACGAAGGATCCGTCGCGGTTTTGGCAAGCACGCAACTGCGCAAGGATCGCTTCGCGCGTTTTGCGTACGAGTTTTTTGGAAGCGCTTTTCGCCCTTGGTTCTACCAGGGCTTCGGCGGCGGTGCTGTAGTCGTAGAGCAGGTAGTGCGAACCTTGCGTGTGCTCCCCTGCGTGCATCAAGGCCTTGCGCCGTTGCGCGCCAAAGGCATCCAGGTGCTCAATGTACAGCTCAAGGCGTTCGTCCAAGTCGCGCCCGCTCTCGCGCTCCCCGCGAATGAGTGCCAAGGAACAAACGGGACCCCGGGCGGCGGAGGCTTCGACTCCATCGCTCGTGCGCTGGCCGGTCTTGACGCTGCGGCCGTTCAGGAAGTAGCCGAAGGTTCCGTGAGGGCTGCGCATTGCCTCCAGACAATCGAGCCCGCGCTTTAGAGTTCGTTTCGGCAAGTCGAATCCGAGACCCTGGGCACGCTCGAGGGCCATCACCACCGTGGCCGTGGTGAAGCTGATCGATTGGGGCGTGGCCCCCTCCCCCGCCTTGCCCGAGAGGTAATAGCTCCAACCCCCGTTGGGCTGTTGTCGATCCACCAGATCCACGAGGTAGAGGGCCAGGAGCTCACGGACAGCGGACTGCTCGCCGAGCCCAGCGTCGAGGCAGTCGGCTAGGAAAAACACTCCGTAGGACCGGCTCCAAACCGCGTAGTCCATGAAGACCACAGGGGGTGCTTCGCGTTGCTCCAGGAGTTGGCGCCTCCTGTGCAACCACTCCAAGGCGCGAGTCGCCGCAGAGCGAGCCTCCGTGTTTTTTGGGATGCGCAAGAGCGCGCGCCCGCCGATCGCCGTGGCCGCTAAATCGAAGTCGTCGCCCAGGGGGTCCGTGTCTCCGTAAGCGCTCGCGACAAGCCAGGAACCGTCCGCCTGTTGAGCAGCGATCAGGTAGTTCAGCGCCCCCTGCACCATGGAGTCGATGGTCTGGGCGCCTTTGCCAAGCTCCATCGGTTCGGGCAATTCGATCAGTCGCCGGTGATCCGGGCTCGCCCACTCCAAGTTTGGGTACAGGTCAATTTCCCAGAGCGCACCACCGATCGCAGCGGAAACAAGCCAAGCCCAAGGGCTCTCGGGGTGCTCCTCGATCAACGGTTGCCAGGCCAACTCAGCAGCCTTGCGATCCTTCGCTTGCAAGCGCAGCGCCCCCTTCAAGAACAGTTGTTCGGCTCGCAGCGCCTCGGAGGCCTGCCCCCCGAGCAAGCCGTCCAGCAATGCTTCCGCGGCCACGGCTCGGCCGGTAGAGGTCAACAACTTGGTGTGCAGAAGCTCGCAGCGCGCGCGCAGTTCTTGGTCTTTGTCCTCATCCGCGTCCAGCAACTCAAGAGCTTGGAGGATCGCTTCGATGGCCCTTGGACCGTCCCGGCGCAGACGCAGCAGGTCCGCGCGCAGGTAGGCATCGAGGGCTCCAGCGTCCTCCTTTGTGGGATGCGCGAGCAGCTCCGCGGCCGCCTCCAATTGTCCACTGCCCAGCAAGAATTGAATCTGTTCTGCGCGCGCTGCGCCCGCCCTAGGCCTGGGAATAGAAACGCCCGCGGAGTCCTCAAGCGCCACCAGCAGCACGTCGTAGACCGCAGTTCCGTCGAGAACAAAAACCTGCTTCAGCACGCTCCCGTCGGGACGCACCACCAACATTCCACTGCCGAAGGTGCTGGGCCCCAATCCGAACAGCGCTTGGTCCTCGAAGGGAGCTCCCATGCCTTTCTTCCAGCGCAAGACCACAAATCGGGACTGCAAGAGCGCGACCACGTCTCGGTCCATCAACGGACCCCGGGCGATCCCATCGTTCACGTCGAATCCGCTGACCGCTTGGACTGTGACGACGATCTGCTTGCCTTGGGCTTCCGCCTGTTGCGCGGCTTGCTCCCAGTCCGTGTGTTGCTGCACTTCGCTGCCGCAGCGCTTGGCCAGGTCGGTCAGTCGAATGCTGCGCTTTGAGGCCTCGTCGAAGGGGACCGTCCGAAAGCTTGAGAGGGAGCGCTCGAAGTCCTGCTCGAGTTTGCGGAAGTCCGACTTGGGGGCGTGGAATTGAAATTTGTAGAGAATGCCGTTCTCCACGAGGTACGCCTGCTTCACGCGATAGACCAGGCCAGCGGACTCCTGATCCAACAGCAAGCCGGGCACGGTCTTGCCTAGCAGTTCCAGATCGATGGCTTCCACATCGCGAAAACTCGGGAGGCCTTGGATCTGTTGCAGCACCGTGTCGCGCTGATCAGCGGCCGATCCTGGGCCGAGGGAGCTCGTTGGGAGGATCTGAATACTGAACGCCACCTTGCCGCCGCTCTCCGGCGGGGACATCGACAAGCTGCGAATGCCGAAGGGACCGGGCTCGGTCTTCTCGCTCCAGTCCTCACCAGGTTTCGTGATCGCGAAGCCTGCGGAGGTGCTGCGGAACTCCCCGGCTGCTCGCGCTTGAACTGGCCGGACCGCCCCCCAAGCGAGTGAGCTCGTTGGCAGGGGAGAAAGCAGAGCGCAGACCAGGAAGAGTATTCGCATGGGAACGGTTCCGTCGGACCAATGGGTTTCGAAAGCGGCCCAAGCGTGGCCCGGTTTGTTGATCCGGGATGACGCTGGAAGCCCCCGAACAGTCTATGCGACAGACCAAGCGAGAAGCTGCCCACCTTGCACGAGGATTGAGCGATTGTCTTTCCCTAGGACCTCACAGCGGTAAGACTCTGGAGACTCAACCGAGTTCCCTCCCAACGCTCGCCCACAGCACCCATGTCCAACAAGTCCATCGAAGGCCTCTGCCTTTGCGGCGCCGTTCGCTACCGCATCACCGGCGAAATCCTAGGATTTCAATACTGCCACTGTTCGCGCTGTCGCAAGTTCACCGGGAGCGCCCACGCGGCCAACCTGTTCACCGCGATCGAAAACCTCGAGTGGATGCATGGCCATGAGATGGTCGGGGGCTTCCTGCTTGATGCAGAACCTGGATTCGCCACGGCCTTCTGCAAGACCTGCGGGTCTTCCATGCCGAGCACTTCCTCCAGTGGCAAGTTTTGGGTCATCCCCGCTGGCGCTCTCGAGCAGGATCCCGGGGAACTCCCCGCTCGCAGCATCTTTTGGGAGAGCCGTGCGCCCTGGTACAAACACGTCAGTGACTTGCCGCACTTCGACGAGTGGCCAACTCAGGACTAGCCCGGGCTAGGTGCCAAAGCAATGCTCCCGGCGAATTGGCTCTTGGCGGGCCGCGGTGGTATCCTGCTTCCATGACGATCAAGATCCACTTCTGCGATTCGTGAGGCTTTCGATCGAGGGCGGCGAGTTACGCAGCCCATATCACGGACGCTCTCGGTGTCGACGTTGAGCTAGTCAAGGCTCCCAAGAAGGGTCAGTTCTTCGTGCAAGTGAACGGATCGACCGTCTACGAGCGAAAGGGCGGACTCGTTGCCCTCCTGACCCGGCGCGCTTGGGCGGAGCCCGAGGAGCTGCTGGCGGCGATTCGGAGCGCTCAGAACTAGCCGACAGGCCCAGGGCAAGATCGACCGCGAGCGCAAGTCAAGCGCCCAACGAGTCAACGGCCAAGCTGGAAGATGCCAGCGGCCGAACTGCAAACAAGAAGCGCGGGACCCGACGCAACGGGTGGCGGATTGGTTGCTGAGCACCTCCTCGCCCGCTGCGGACTCGCGTCCCCAGTGGAGGGACTGCGATCCCTCACTCACTCTGTACCCGTCGCACGTAGATCTGCAACGAGCGGGTGATGATCCATTTCTGCAGCTCGTTGGCCCAACCAAGGTCCGGCCATCAGCACGTCGAACTCGCCCGCGCCGATGAAGATGTAGTCGAGCCGGCGGTCCGGCTTGGCGGTGGACCCCGCCCCGAGCCCCACGTCCATGCGCCCCCTGGCGAAGTAGTTGTAGGTTTCCAAGTCCAGGTACTCGTCGTCGCTGAAGAGGTCTCCCCGTTGATCGATGCTCAGGTCCAGGTTCATGTCACCCGCAATCAGAGTTCGGCCGCCAACAACTCGTGAATCCAAATAGCTGCTCAGCTCCCCGAGGGTTTGATTGCGCGCTTGCGCCGAGAACGCGTCCGCGTGGACGACGACGCAGGTGATCAGCTCTCCAGCGGACCCTCGGTACTCCACGGCATGGGCGCGGATGAACTCCGGGGTCGGGAGTTCGCTCAAGGATCCGCCGCATGCCAGGACAGCCATGGGCCGGCCGTGCCCGCTGTCCGACATGGAGGCCTGCCAATCCGGGCCGAGGCGCTCGCGCAACCGATCGAGTTGCCCCTTCGAAGAGAGTTCCTGCAAGAACACCAGATCCGGTTCGAGCGCCATCAGAACAGCGACCACGCGCTTCATGTCCTCGCGCCGCAAGCCCTGAGTGCCCGCGTCCACCCCGGTGCCTAGGTTCCAAGTGACCACCCGCAGCACGTCCGCCTCGCGCGCAACGGGTTCGAAAGTGAGCGGCGCGCTCACCCGGCGCGCGGCGACAAAACAGAAGCAAAGCGCCGCTGCAAGCAGCAACAACAACTCGATCCCTGGGCCGCCCCCCACGGACTTCATAGCTCTTCCCGAGTTCGAAAGCGCCGCAGGGCGAGAGCCAAGAACAGGCAGCTGAATCCCAGCAAGCGTGCGCCCTGCTCGAAGACCTCGCCCCAGTTCACTTCCTCGCGAAAGAGTTCGCGCCAGTAGGACATGGAGCTGGTGAACAACCAGGGGCGCAATTCCTTGAAGAAGTGAATCTCAGCCAACACGTACAACACGAGGTATGCCGAGACCGAGATGCCCACTGCATTCACCCCATTCTTGGCCCAGGTCGCGATCAAGACGCTGAAGGAAAGCGGTGCTAGCAGGGAGATTGTGGCTGCCGGCCAGGCGAGGAGAAAAGCCAGGAGAGCTTGGCTTTGGGTCAGATGTTGATGCCTTGCACTCATTTGCAAAACGCCAGGATAGAGATCCAAATCCCCCCAGCCGACGAAGATCAGTCCCAAGCTCAGACTGAACGCGAGCAGGCAACCCACCAGGAACGCGCTCGTGCTCAACATGACGCACAACTTCCAAAGGAAGATCCGCGAACGGGAAACTGGACGGGTCAGCATCAACCGCAACCGTCCGGAAGCGCTGTCCCCCGCCAATTGGGTGCCCGCTTCCGTCGCGGCAAAGATTGGCAGGATCAAGAGGCAGCCAAAGTAGAATGCGTACAAGGAGAACGTCAGCCCGTTGAAGTAGGAGCTGTTCTCGAATGTGTAGCGGAAACTCGCGCCGCCGCCGGTCTCCGTCTGAGCGTAGGTGTAGAAGCCCAGCAGCATCATGCCCAGAAAGAAGAGCAGGGCCCCGATGGCCAGAAGCGGCCTGCGCGATCGGCGCAACCGCAGGAACTCGAGGCGCGCGATCAAGCTGGCTGCTCCTCATTCAGACGCTTCAACAGGGCCGTCTCAAGCTTTGGGATGTGCTCGCGAAACTCCAAAAGGCGCAGCCCTGCGTCCCCCAAGACCTGCGCTGCGCGCTGGGCGTCCAGACTTGCGGAGGGCAGCTCTAGCTCCCCTTGAACTTGCTTGACTCCCAAACCAGCGGATTCCAAACAGCGCTGCGCAGCCTGCAGATCATTGGCCCGCAATCGAATGCACTCCAAACTTCGAGTGAGTTCGGAGGGATCGCCCTGGAACAGGGTGCGACCCTCGCGCAGCACAAGCATCGTGTCCACCAGCTCCTCGATTTCACTCAACAGGTGACTGGAGAGCAGGATCGCGACCCCGTGTTGTTCCCGAAGAGCGAGCAGCAGTTCACGTAGCTGAAGCACGCTGATGGGATCCAGGCCATCGGTCGGCTCATCCAAAACGAGCAACCCGGGGGTCGGCAACAGGGCGAGGGCCAAGAGCACCCGTTGCCGCATGCCGAAGGAAAACGTTCGAACCCTGTCGTCGGCCCGCTTCAGCAAGTCCACTTGTTCAAGCACTCGATCCACCTCGACCCGTCGCTGCCTTGGCCCCAGGGCAGAACTTGAAAACGCTAGCAGTTCCAGGTGTTCGCGAGGACTCAACTGCTCGAAGAGCGCGGGCGGCGCGAAGGCGAAGCGCGCCTGCTCCATCACCCGCGCCTGTTCGCGGAACGGGTGGTGACCAAAAACCGCGACCTCTCCCGAATCGGCCTTGAGAAAGCCCGCAAGGATCTTGAGCAGGGTCGTCTTCCCCGAGCCGTTGGGTCCGACCAACCCCACGATCGTTCCCGGGGTCACGTGCAAGTCGACGTCTTGCAACGCCACTCGCTTTCCGTACGTGCGCACGAGATTGTTGACCGAGATTGGGATCTTGGAGTGTTGCATAGGAAGACAGCGGCGAGCGCAGACCCTACGAAGAGCTGCGCGCGAAGTTGGCGCCGCCCGGGCTCGATCAGCATAGGCAACGAGCACGTCAACAGGAGTCGATGTGCCTGCGCTTTTTTGCTGCATGCCTATCAGACAATCTCCGACCGGTGGTCAGTCGCGTAGGACAGCCGGAACGAAACACGCCCTCACGCCAAGGCAGCGCTGGGCTACGCGTCCCGTGCATGCCAGAGCAGCCCCGTGCCTGTGCCCTGCTCGCTG
>CALCXM010000159.1 GCA_937905825.1 uncultured bacterium | reverse complement strand
GCCGTGTCGGGCCCGATGTCGAGGGCCATCCAACCATCAGGAATCCGCGCGCAGATCGGGCTGGGACCGTCCGCGCTGAACGTCTCGGAAACCACATGGTCCGTGGGCAACAACAACTTGACGCCCTTCTCTTTGGCCTTGGCTTCCGCAGCGCGCACGAGGTCCAACTGGTCGTCTTGCACAAGGGAGGTCCCGATGGATTCACCGCGCGCTTTCAAGAAGGTGTAGGCCATGCCGCCTCCCACGAGAATCGCGTCGACCTTGTCCAGCAAGTTGTCGATCACGGTCAACTTGTCGCTGACCTTGGCGCCACCGAGGATCGCCACCAAGGGTCGCGCGGGGTTTTCGAGCACGCGCTGGAAGGCTTGGATCTCCGCCAGGAGCAAGTCCCCCGCCGCGCAAGGCAAGACGCGCGCCAAGCCCGCCACGGAAGCGTGATCGCGGTGCGAGGTGCCGAACGCGTCGTTCACAAAACAGTCCCCGAGGGCTGCGAAGGCCTTGACCAGTTCTGGATCTCCTTTCGTTTCACCCGGGTGGAAGCGAACGTTCTCGAGCAGGATGATGGTGCCCTCGGCCGCCGCCTCGATCGCTTGGCGGGCAATCTCGCCGCAGCTCTCATCGGTTTTCAAAACGTTGTGCCCGGACAGTTCCGCGAGACGCAAGCCCACCGGATCGAGGCGCAGTTCCTCCACCACTTGCCCATCTGGTCGGCCGAGGTGCGTGAGCAAGACGGGCTTTCCTCCCGCCTTCAGCACCCGTTCGATGGTGGGCAAGGCCCGCCGGATGCGGGTGTCATCCGTGATCTCCTTGGTGCCGCCCTCGGCGCCTGTCATGGGAACGTTGAAGTCAACGCGAATCAGAACGCGCTTGCCTTTGAGGTCGAGGGAATCGATGCCTTGGACGTTGAGGTTCATGGCGGAGTGCAGGTGGGCTGCGGGTTGTGGAGGGGTCAAAAAAAGCGAGGCGCAGGCAAGCCCTACGCCTCGCAAAAACTCAAATCAAAAAGAGGCGACTAAGAGGCCGTCTTGGCGACTTTCTTCTTCGCAGCTTTCTTAGCAACGGCCACCTTCTTGGCGACGGGCTGCTTCGTAACGGCTTTCTTGGCGGCGGGTTTCTTCGCAGCCTTCTTGCCCTTCAGCTTGTGGGCCATGCGCATCAGGTCGACGACGCGGTTGGAGTAGCCCCACTCGTTGTCGTACCAGCAGATCACTTTGACCATGTTGTCGGCCATCACCATGGTGGCGGTGGCGTCAAAGATCGAGCTGTGCGGGTTGCCGATGATGTCCTGGGACACGATCGGGTCTTCCGTGTACTCGACGATGCCTTTCAGGTCGCCCTTCTTCGCGGCGGCCTTGAAAGCGGCCATGACGGACTCCTTCGTGACCTTCGTCTTGAGGACCGCGACCAGGTCGACCATCGAGCCGTCCGGAACCGGAACGCGCATGGAACAGCCGTCCAGCTTGCCAGCCAACTTGGGCAGGACCTTGCCAACGGCGCGCGCAGCGCCGGTGGACGTCGGAATGATGTTGAGCGCAGCGGCCCGTGCACGACGCAAGTCGCTGTGGGGCAGGTCGAGGATGCGCTGGTCGTTCGTGTAGCCGTGCACGGTGGTCATCAAGCCGTGCTGGATGCCGAAGGCCTCGTCGAGCACCTTGGCGGCCGGGCCCAAGCAGTTGGTCGTGCAGGAAGCGTTCGAGATGATCGTGTCGGAAGCCTTGAGGGTTCCTTCGTTCACCCCCATCACGATCATGGCGTCGATCTCGTCTTTCGGCGGCACAGTCAGGAGCACCTTCTTGGCGCCCGCGTCGATGTGCATTTGGCACTGCTCGCGCTTGGCGAAGATTCCAGTGGCTTCGACGACGAAGTCGACCTTGTTGGCCGCGTGCGGCAGCTTGGAAGGATCCCGCTCAGCGGTGACCATGATCTTCGTGCCGTTGACGGTGATGAATCCCTTGCCGGACTTGACGGTGCCGTTGAAACGGCCGTGGACCGAGTCGTACTTCAGCAGGTGGGCGAGGGTCGCCGCGTCGGTCAGGTCGTTGATAGAAACGACTTCACAGCCGGGCGTGTTTTGGAGGATGCGGAAGACGTTCCGGCCGATGCGGCCGAAACCGTTGATTGCAATGCGCATGCCTGGATTGGGCTTTGGTTTGATTCTCGTGGGAGCGCACGCAGGCGCTATGGGTGATGGTCCCGCTTCCTAGGCACACCGGAATCTCTTGAAAAAGAGGAGGGCGCGGGGGAAACGAGACATGGAGAGTATCCGCCACTTCGATTGGGTTCAATGCACCCGGGCGAGGGATTGATAGGCTTGGGGTATGCAACCACCTTTTCCCCCTTCCCGGGAGCGCGCTCCCGGCGCCCTTCCCCACCCGAATTCCGAGCCGGACTGGTCGGAATTGGCCAAGGAATTGGAGGGGATTGGGAGGGCCCGCACGGAGTCCAGCGCCGCAAGCTCCCCGCGAGTCCTGCTCGCGCTCTCCGGCGGGGCGGACTCGGTGCACCTCTTGGATTGCCTACGCGGGCACCTCGGAACCACGGAGATTCTGGCCGTGCACGTCAATCATCAACTTCGAGGGCAGGCTTCTCTGGAGGATGAGGAATTCTGCAGAGGTCTATGCGCGGACTGGAACATTCCTATTCAAGTCGAGCGCGTTCGCCTGGACGCGGAGCTTGGAGATCTAGAACGGCGAGCCCGGGAGGCACGCTACGGGGCCATCGGCCAGGTTGCCCGGGAGCGCGGCATGTCCCTCGTGCTCACGGCCCATCATCAGGACGATGCGCTCGAGACGCTCTTGATGCGCTGGACCCGGGGCGTGCATCCGGCGGCACTCGTGGGGATGCGAAGCAATTCCCCCTTCCCCAGCCAGCTGGGCCTAGGGGGCCCCGGGCTGGCCGCACCCCGTCTTCGAATCCTGCGTCCCCTCTTGGGATGCTCCGCCGAAGCCATTCGAGCCGGGCTGCGGGAGCGTCAAATCCCCTGGCGCGAGGATCAATCGAACGGCTCCCCGCGCTTCACGCGCAATCGGGTTCGGCACCAACTGCTCCCCTTGCTGCGGGCCACCTGTGGTTCTGATGTAGCGGCCGACCTCAGTCGATTCCAGGCCAGCCTGGCGGCCCACGAAGCGCAGCTCGCTGCATGTCTGCCGCAACTCCAATGGGAACCCCGGCCCCACAGCCGCCGCAAGAGTTGGCGCCTAGCGCGCGCCGAACTCGCTTGTCTGCCCGCTGAACTGCTCTCCAGAAGCCTTTACGACTCGCTCTTGGCGCTCACCTCCCGGGCTCCGCGCGATGCGGTCCTGCGGGAACTCCAAGGGGCCCTCGATCGAGGCGCCACGGGGAACTGGAACCTGCGGGGCGCCTGGGGACTGGGACTGGAGGCACGGTTTCTTAGGCTGAAGGCTCCCCCCCGGTGACTTCCGTCCCTGGAGCGGGTACCCTTGTTCAGACTTGATTCGCCCCGCCGACGTACGCCACCACGGACCAGTGACCGCCACCCTGGAAAGGAACTTTCGAGAGACCCAAGAAGCCATCGCCACGGAAGCGAAGCGCGCCGGCCGCCAGCCAGGGGAGATCATGCTCTTGGCCGTCACGAAGAGTGTCGGACCGCAGCGGGCTCTCGAACTGGCTCAGCTGGGACAGACGCAGCTCGGCGAGAACAGGCTTCCAAGTCTCTTGGCCAAACGCGAGTTCTTCGAGACCCGCGGTGTCCAAGCCCAATGGCACTTCATCGGACAAATTCAACGCAACAAAGCCCGCAAGGTCATCCTGAACTCGGACGTCTTGCACTCCGTGGACACCCTGCAGCTGATCGAGACCCTCGATCGAATCGCGGGGGAAGAATCCCGCAACGTGCCCATCTACCTGGAAGTGAAACTCACGAACGAAGAACTGAAGCACGGGTTTGACCCGCAGGACCTGTCCGAAGCCATCCGACAGGCCGCGGCCGCATCGAATCTCGAATTGCGTGGACTCATGACCATGGCCCAACAGCCCGATCCAAACGGGGACGTGGACGATCAGTACCCTGAGTTTCGAACCCTGGCCAAGCTAGCCGCAGAGATCGAAGGGGACCCCCAACGGCGGAACGCCTTCGCCAACGAACGGGTGGAACTTTCCATGGGAATGAGCGGAGACTATCCAGCCGCGATCGCCGCCGGCAGCCACGTGGTTCGCATCGGGAGCGCGCTCTTCGCTGGCCTCGATTCCCAGGACGATCAATCAGGAACCCGGCAATCAGGGACCAGTCAATGAGTGGCCAGAAAGAAAGGCTGATGCTCGAAGTGGTCGGCGCGGCCGCTGCACCTGCGGAGTTGCCGCTCAGCGGAATGCTCTCGATCGGGAGTTCCAAGGAACGCGCGGGCTTTGTGCTCGAAGAACAAGGCGTGGCCGAGGTGCACTGCGCCATCGGCCGCACCAAGAATGGCGGCTATGCCATCAAGGACTTGGGGTCGGAGTACGGCACCTTGGTCAATGGCATCAAGGTCAGTCAGGCGCGGCTCAAGAAAGGCGATGAGATCCTGCTCGGTTCCGTGCGTCTGACCTTGGTGGGAACGGGTGCCCCGCGCTCTGATCAACCCCCCAAGGCGAGCGCCCCGTCCCCCGCGCGCAAGAAGAAACAGAAGGCTCCCCTGCCCGAGATCGCAGGCTACCGCTTGCAGCAACTGATCGGGAAGGGTGCCATGGGCGATGTGTACCTGGCCGTGCAAGTCAGCCTCGACCGGGAAGTTGCCCTCAAGGTGCTCTCCAAGAAGCACGAGGCAGACCAAGCCTTTGTCGCTAGCTTCCAAGCAGAAGCGCGCGCGGCCGCCGCCCTCAACCACCCCAACGTGGTGACCGTGCACGACGTCGGCCAACAGGACGGCGTGCACTACTTGACCATGGAGTACATGGACCGCAGTTCCTTGGAGGAACGCATCGCCAAGGAAGGTCCCCTGCCCTGGACCCTCGTGTTGAAGGCGCTCAAGGACGCGGCCAGCGGTTTGGTCTATGCGGAATCCCGCGGCATCGTGCACCGCGACATCAAGCCGGCCAACTTGATGCAGAATCAAACGGGCACCACCAAGATCGCGGACCTGGGCCTCGCGACCAGCATCTCCCAAGAGGAGAACCCCGTCGGCGAGAACAAGATCTTTGGAACGCCGCACTTCATCTCTCCGGAGCAGATCAAGGGCCAAAAGGCTGACTGCCGCAGCGACCTCTACTCTCTGGGTTGCACGGCCTACCGCTTGCTGACAGGCCACACGCCCTACCAAGGCAAGAACACTCGCGAGATCTTGCGCGCCAAGTTGAAGGCCGATTCGATTCCGATTCTCGAACGGGCGAGCGACGTGCCCACGGGTTTGGTTCGAACGGTTGAGCGCTTGATGGAGCTCGAGCCGGAGAATCGATTCCCCTCGGCCACGGCGCTCTTGCGCGAACTGGAGCGGCTGGGATCGACCGGCAACGGCGACGACAGCGAAGGGGGCGAGAGCGCGACGGGCACGAACTGGATGAAGCTGGCGATTCCCGCCTTCCTGCTGGGCTTGATAGGAATCGTCGCGCTGGTGCTCAACCAGGAGGCGGCACCGGTCACTCGCCACCCGAAAGGAACGCAAGTCGGCCAACAGCAACCCGCTGGCGACAAGCCCGCCCGGGACGTTGCGGATGATCCCTCCCTGACCTCGGGCGAGATTGGCGACGAGCCCGGAGAACTCGTCCCAGTGGACAACGACATCAAGGAACAGCTTTTCGAGCGTGAAGCCGAAAACGCGTACTTGCGACTTGGACAACAGGACATCCCGCTCGCCGAACGGCGCGATGCCCTGCGCGACTTGGCGGTCAAGTTCCTGGGAACCACGGTGGCCAACCAAGCGGTGGTAGAAGCCAACGAGCTCGACAAGCAACTGAAGTCCAACGCCAAGGAAACGGTTGCGCGCACCAGCGCCATCGATCAGATGATGGCCAAGCTGATGCAGCTCGCCAACTTGGAGAATCCCACCCTACTGCCGGGACAGACACTCTCCAGCCTCGCGAGCGCGGACGGCATCGAGGCCTTCGCCGCGGACCCCGTCTTCCAGGATCAGTACCGCAGCCTGCGCAACCGGGTGGTCGCCACGGCCCTCGATCAGTTTGTGGCACGCGCCGTCGAGATCGACACGCTACAAAGTTCCGGAGACTTCGCGGCCGTGCGCGAGGCCCTGCATGAACTCTTGACGCGCAGCGCCCTGCCGCCGCTCGAGGAGGACAACCGTCCGGCGCGCCTGGACGAGATCAGCGGCTTCGCGGCTCAGCTTGAAAAGCGCATCGAGACCCTGGGAACCTCGGAGCTTGAGTTCAAGCGCAAGCGCCTGGCGAACGACGAATCCGTCACCTCGAGTGGATTGGGCGCAGGCTCCGGCTTGTACGGGGAGATCGCGCGGCTCGACCTCGCAGCGGCTAGCAAGCGACTGGGCCCCCTGCGTGGTCAAGTTCGTTCCGCGGTGGCCAGCGCCAAACTGGAGGCCTTCGCCCAGGTGCTCGAGAGCGCAAGCAAGGCCCTGCCGATCCTTTGGGAGGACCAGGACTGGCGTCGCAAGACCGTGGACGACCCGACCGACCGTCGCCTCGGCTCCCACGACATGCTCAAGGTCTCCGCCACCGGCTTGCTGATCGAGAATGGAGATCAACCCAAGCAACTCGTCTGGGCCGACTTTGGGGCCAACACCAAAGCCCTGCGCAAGCTCTTCTACAAACGCCTGCGCCGGGACTACGACGCCGAAGAAGAGCGGGCCATCAGCTCGCTCCTGTACCTGACCGCAGTGGCGGAGAGCTTTGGCAGCATCTCGGGCAAGTTCCAGCCGGGCAGCAACATGAGCCTCAACGCCACCGAGGTCAGTGACCTAGTGCTGCCCTACGACGAGGCCTTTGAATACATCACCCAGCAGCCGACCCGTGCGGCGCTGGAACAAGAAAAGCGAGCGACCCAAGTGCTCGGACAGGCTTTGCTCTTCGGCCAGGCGCGGGAATGGACCAGCGCCGTCGCGGAGATGGAAACCTTGCGGCGCGAATTCTCCGAGACGTGGCTCGTGCGCCTGTTGTCGGACGGCTCCCTGGCCGCCGGACCCGAGTAGTCCGTCCAACCGCCCGCGAACTCAACCAGCCTCCCCCGCCGGGCACCCAGGCATCAACGAAAACGGAACCCCATGACCCACCCCTCTCTGGACGAAAGCGTTTACTCCGCGTCAAAGGAACTGCGCGGCCGCGGTGCACCGGATCCCGACGTGCTGTTCCTGATGGCCACCGGAGTCGGCCTCTTGCCCTCCTCCTTCGAGCTCACTTGGAAGTTGCCCCTGGCCAACATCGCGGGCATCCCGCACGCCTGGCGCGGCCAAGAGTTGATTGCCGCCGAGCGCAAGGATGCCACCTATTGGTTCCTGGAGGACTCCCCTGGTGAGTCTGGCTTTCCAAGCACGGGCGGGGCCTCCCTGATCGAGGCTCCCTGGGTCCGAGCCTTCCCCGCTTGGCTGGCCGCCTGCAGTGGCGCGAGCTTGTGCGTGCACACCTCGGCCGGTTCCTTGCTCGGCCAGCACGGGAACGCGGGCGCCTTGCAACTAGGCCTAGTCTCCGATCACATCAACCTGAGCGGTCGCACGCCGCTCTACGGTCTCGGTGACTCGCGGGTCGGTCCGATCTTTCCTGACCAGAGTCGCATTCACCATGGGGGCCTGCGCAAGAGCGCCAGCGCCATGGCCAAGAAGCTGGGTATCGGCGTGATCGAAGGAGTCGTCGCTTGCACCGCGGGCCCGGCCATGGAGACTCCCGCCGAGCAGAGCTTCTACGCTCGAATCGGCGCGGACTTTGCCGTGCAAAACCTGGCCGCTCCCCTGATCGCCATGTCCCATGCGGGCCTCGCGTGCTTGGCAGTCGTGGCGCTCTTGGACCACTCTGAGTCCTCCGATTCGTCCCCCAGTGAAGTGCGCGGGATTCTGGAGCGCGCCGAGTCCTTGGCTCCGGCCATGGAAGAACTGCTCGTGGCCCTGACCCCCGAGCTCTGCAAGTTGTCCTTCGAACTGCGAGAAGAAGTTTGAGCCTAGACATCCCCCGCGCAGCGATCCTGCTCTCCGGCAGCGGACGAACCCTGGCCAACCTCGGCGAATGCGCCCGCCGGGAGGAACTCGCCTGTGATCTGGGCCTGGTGATCTCGAACAAGGAAGGTGTGCTCGGCTTGCAGCGCGCCAGCGAGCTCGGACTCAAAACCCAGGTGATCGACGCCGCCCGCGAACTCTCTCCGGAGGACTACTCAAAGGCCGTCTTCCGCGCCGTAGAAGCCGATGGCTGCGACCTCGTGCTGCTCGCGGGCTTCCTGCGCTTCTTGCCGATCCCGGAGAATTGGATCGGGCGCGTGATCAACATCCACCCTTCTCTGTTGCCCGCTTTCGGTGGCAAGGGTTGCTACGGGGATCATGTGCATCGCGCGGTGCTCGAGCGCGGCGTGCAGTTCACCGGCTGCACCGTTCACTACGTGGACAACGTCTACGACAACGGCCCGATCATCTTGCAGCGCTGCGTCGAAGTTCACCCGGGCGATGACGTCCACAGCCTGGCCGCGCGGGTCTTCGAAGAAGAAAAGAAAGCGCTTCCGGAAGCCATCGCCAAACACGTGCGCCGCAGCTTTGCGGCCCGCACGACGAACGGCTCGTAGTGGGACGGCCGGCGAGCCGTTCAGCCAGCGCTGGCCCCCCCGGCGCGAACACACGGCTGCGCGAACACGCTTAGCAACAGCCAGCTAGGGCGCGACCTTCTTTTCGAGTCGGGTCAAACGCTTGCGCAGGTCGCGCACGAGTCGGGCGTACTCGGGCCCGGTGTGTTGGCTTTCGATCAAGATCGCTGCGCAGCGGCAACACTCCAATGCCCCGGCGAGGTCCCGGGCGTGGTGCTCCAGGAGCTTCGCCAACTCCAAGAGACAAGGGACACTCTCGCGGTCTGTTCCCGCGGCCAAGAGTTCGCGGTAGGCGAGCACAGCCCCGTCGCTTTGTCCGTCCAAGCGCAGCAGGTCGGCTCGTTCGCGCAGCAAGCTTCGCACCGGTTGCGCTTCCCGCTCGATGGCGCGCTCGATCCAACGTAGAGCTTCGGATCGGTTCTGGCGACCGGCTGCGGAGCGCGAAATGCCCAGGGCCCGGGTGCGCGGGTTGCCCTCCAAGGCGCTGCCGTCCGGCCGCTGTTCCCGGCGCGCGTGCCCCAGGTGCGTGGCGAGACTCACGAGACTCAGCACATCGTCCAAGTTGTGGCGGAAGACGCCCTCGAGCTGATGGGGCCGGCCCGCCAAGTAATCGAACCAAGCTTCGGGGGCTTCGGAACCGGGCAGATCGTCCTCCCGTTGCACACCACAAAGCTCCTTCTCCAGGGTCTTCAAACGACCGTCCCCGTAGGCGCCACGGTACAAGCGGCGGCAAGGGTGATAGAGGTCTAGGTGAGGTCTGTCGGCGAAGGGCGCGGGCACGCCGCACAGGGTCATCTTGTCCTCGAGCCGGTGGCGGTCGAAGGACTTGCCAAAGAAGGAGACGACACCACTGCGGTCGGCGATGCGGCGCGCGCATTCACTGAGCAAGGCGCGCTCCCCTTCCGGTCCACTGAGAAAGCCCTGCCAAACTTCGAAGCGCGGTCCCTGGGGACTCTTCAGAAAACGCCCCAGTCCAATTTGAAAGACGTAGGTACCAGCTCCGCCGGAGAGTCCCGTGGTTTCCGTGTCCAGGTAGATCGCCTGCTCGAGGTCCAAGTCCGCCAGGGAATCATCTCCCGTGAGCAGCACCAAGTCGTCTAGTTGCGCGCCCGTGACCTCGTCGAGGGCGTAGGAGCCGTGACGGTGACTCGCGTCGAAGGTCGTGACGCGCGCTTCCCCGGGACCGCCGGGACCTTCGAAGGCGATCAGGGCCTTGGGTGCTCCGAGATCTGGTTTATCGCTGGCTGTTGTTGGATGTGCGGGCATTCCGGACAGGGCTGGGCTGTCGACCGCACGCGTCGTCCCTTCGAGCGCGGAAGCTACGTTGCCCCTCGGAAGATCCTGCTCCCGGCGCAATCGTCGCAAGCGATCACGAAAGCTCACCGCGGGCCCGCCTGGGGCGGCGCACTCCCGGATTCCGCGTCAACGCCCCCGGTGCTGGCGGACCCGTGCGCGCCAAGTGAATCCCCAAGTCCTTGATCGGTCGTCAACTGCGCGCCCACCAACTCCTCGCCTTCGACCTCGGCCTCGAGCAAGTCAGGCCCGCTCACCAGGTGCTGCAAGATCTTGATGGCGGTCTCCTTGCCCAAGGGCCCCACTTCCTCCACCGGGCCCACGCAAGCCGGGCAACCATTGTCGCAGGCGCAGCCCTGGGCCACGGACAGCGCGGCGCGCAGGACAGCTCGATAACCTTGGAAGAGCAACTCGGCCAATCCCACCCCTCCTTGAACTCGGTCGTACAAGTAGAGGGCTGGGCAGTTGAAGTGCGGCGCCTTGACCTGGGTCGAGATGCCCAAGTCGTTCGGCTGGCAACGCACATAGAGCGGAGCCACGCGCCGCACCAAGTGACCGACGCCATGCCAGGCAGCTCCGCGATCGCCCCCGTGCAAACCGAGTTCGGAAGCGGTGCTCTCCGAGAGCGTCAAGACGAAGGCGTCCGTGTCCAGTTCCTCCGGGGGCAATGAAATGTCGTCCGCCCCCACGTTCTCGCGGGTGTAGAAGCGGATCTTCTTGAACATGGTGGCGAGGGTTGTCACGTGCACTTCGCCGCGCCAGACGGAGCAGTCTTCTCCTTCCGCGGGCAGGTCCTGGGCCGGCAGGCTCTGCGTCGCTTGCGGACGAACCGGCCGATCCACGGGAGCCACGTCGCGCGCTCGCGAGCGACACAGTTCCAAACGCAGCACGCGCACCTCCGTGTGCACCTCGGCCTCGGTGAAGTAGTCCGTGTCC
This sequence comes from uncultured bacterium, assembly GCA_937905825.1. Classification (GTDB taxonomy): domain Bacteria; phylum Planctomycetota; class UBA1135; order UBA1135; genus JABACD01. The sequence continues at coordinate 40,053 of CALCXM010000159.1, read as the reverse complement.
ACCAGGCGCACGTAGGCGCGACGGTTCTTGTAGTCGAAGCGTTCGACGATCCAGGTCTCGCCCTCCACTTGATAGATGGCCCCTTCGTGCACGGTGGTGATCGAGGACTCGCGATCGATCTCGCCCACGGCCTGATCGGTTTGCACGTCGAGGATCAAGACGTTGTCCGCTTCGCCGCTGTCGAGGGAAACATCCTGGGCGGGATAGGCGTCCGCCATCCAATACCAACGGCCCGCGCGCTTCAACAACATGCCGGATTCCTCCGCCAGGTAGTCCAGGACCTCAGCCGCGTTTTCCACCTGGCCGTAGGAGACATCTCGCAAGCTGCCCGCTTCAGCGCCCTCTTGAAAGGGCAATTCGAAGGCCGCGCATTTCAGCTGCTCGGACAAGATCACCAGGTTGTCGGCGTCCAGGGCGAGCTTCTGCTGGGGTTCGGAGAACAGGTAGTCGGGATGTCTGGCCAGGTATTGGTCGACGGGATCCGACTGAGCGATTTGCACGCACAAGCTCGGTTTGCCGCGCCGGCCCACACGTCCCGCTCGCTGCCAAAAGGAAGCTTGGGAGCCGGGATAGCCCACCAAGACCGCCACGTCCAAGCTGCCGATGTCGATGCCCAATTCGAGGGCGTTGGTGCTCACCACGACCTTCGCACTGCCATTGCGCAGGTCCGCTTCGATCTCGCGGCGCAAGAGGGGCAGGTAGCCCCCGCGATAGCCGCGGATCTCCTCCGGTTTCAACCCCATGGAAGCGGCGGACTCGCGCAGGTAGCGGGTCAAGACTTCCACCGCCGTGCGCCGCCGGCAAAAGAAGATCGTCTGGTGCTGCGGTCCGCACAAATGTCGGGCGAGCTTACGAGCTTCCTCCAGGGCGTTGGCGCGCAGGCCCGCCACGGGATTCAGCATCGGTGGATTGTAGAGGGTGAACAGTCGCGCGCCCGATGGGGAGCCGTCCCCATCCACCACCATCGGACGACGCCCAAAGAGCGCCTCCCCATGGTCCGCCGCATTCGCCAAGGTCGCCGAACAACCGATGAAGGTCGGGTGCGATCCGTAGTGCGCAGCGATGCGCAAGAGCCGCCGCAACACATTGGCAACGCTCGAGCCGAAGACGCCGGAGAGCGTGTGCACTTCGTCGATCACGATGTAGCGCAAGTCCCGGAAGAGCTCCGCCCACTTCGAATGGTTCGGCAGGATCCCCGAGTGCAACATCCAGGGGTTGGTCAAGATCATGTGCCCGCGATCGCGCAAGCTACGACGCACGGAGGGCGGCGTGTCCCCGTCGTAAGTGAAGGCGTGCCAATCCGCGCCCAGAGCTTCGATCAAGCCTGTTAACGAATTGGACTGATCCTGGGAGAGCGCCTTGGTTGGAAAGAGAAACAGGGCGCGCGCGCTGCCTCCTGATTCCAAAAGCGCTTGCAAGACCGGCAAGCTGTAGCAAAGAGTTTTGCCCGAGGCAGTCGGTGTCGCGACCAACAAGTCCTTGCGATCCAAGGCGAGCTCGATGGCCCGGGCTTGGTGCTCGAACAACTCCGTGATGCCTTTGTCCGCCAAGACCTTGAGCAGGCGACCGTCGAGCCTCGTGGGGAACTCGCGCGTCAGCGCAGGCCGCGCCGGAAACTCGCGCCAGACCTCGAGGGCGTCGCGGAACTCTGGATCCTCACGCAGGGCTTTGGCGATGGATTGAGCATCTCCCGCGCGGCGCTTGAGGCGCTCGCCGCCCTTGGCTGGTGAACGCTGGGGATGACGGCCGGGAGTCGGCGTGGATGGGTCGTGGGTGCTCATGGGTTCGTTCGGAACCTGTTAGGGTAGCGAACCGCCAAGCCCATGCAAGCCCGGAACTATTGCTCCCAGAGCTTCAAGAGCGCGCCGTAGAGGTCGTCGCGCTTCAACAGGGCCTGGGAGTCGCCGATGCGCGCCAGGCTATGGCCCTCTCCGTCCCCTTCAATGCGCACCCTTGTGATCTCCCCGGCGTGCGTTTGAAACTCCACGTCGACCCAACCCGTGACCGCCACGGGGGCCGCGGGGAAGTCCCGCGCTTTCAGGTAGATCATGGAGTCGAGCATGGGGAGCAGCTCCTGGGCTTCTTGCTCTTCCCCTTTGAGTCGCCAAAGGCCTTTCGAGCCGCGCTCGTAGTGGAACTCCCCGGCGTCCGAGCTGAATCGAATCGCAGCGAGTTCACCCTCCGTCAAACGGGTCAGTTCCAAGGACCGGAAGTCCCCGACCTCACTTTGCGCAAGTTCGGCAAACCAATCCGGTGCGATCAGGGGCAGCTCGTCCCCGAAGCGTCGGAAGAAGAGGCCCGCATGCCCGGGAACCCGGCCGAACTCACCCCCTTGGGTTGTCCCGCGCACTTCCAACCGAATGGAACCCTGAGCTTCAAACTCGGGGCGCTGCACAACGCCTCCGAAGAGGTTCAGGTCGAGAGCCGGCTCGAACGCCAGATCTTCTAGTTTCGCAAGGCAGTCTTCAACCATGCGTGCATCGGCCATCTGAAGCACCGCCGGCTTCGCGACGCCGTTATCCTCTGCCTTGGCTCCGGCCAAGACGGTCCATCCCTGGGCACCCTTGGAGAGCTGCAGCTCGTTGCCTTGGGAACGGAAGCTCAACTGCGTGACGTCCGCCCGCAGCGCACGCATGAACTGCAAGTCCAGCATGCCCTCCGCGGGCATCAACAATCGAAGGGCGGAGAGGTGACTGATCATCCAAACGTACGGAGTGCCCTCGCGAGTCAAGTGCCAGGGAGTCGCATTGCCCAAGCGACCGAGTAGCAGCACTTCCGTTTTGCCGCCGCCCTTGAATTCCAAACGGCACACCGGCTCGTCCAGGCCGTACTGCACCCAATTGGTGCAGTTGTCCTCTACGAAGGCGTCCACTTCCATGCCGGTGGCCCCTCCGATCAAGAGCCCCAGTGGGAAGCTATCCAAGACGGTGTTGACCGGCGCTGTGGCGTACCACTGCGCACCATCGCGGATGGCGATTAGCTCCAAATCCTCGGGCTCATCATTCACCGAATACTTGACCTTGCCCGAGCGCTGCACTTCAACCACCGAACGCGCACTGATCGTGAGCGGGTGCAGAGAACGGAACTCGTCCACATTCTGTGAGAGCGGAACGTACAAACTCGAGAGGGCCCGTAGGTAGACCCCATCGACGCGCACGTTCATCAGGTTGCGGTCCAGGTCTTCCGCCCCGACTTCGACCTTGTAGGTGACCAGTTCGCCCTCGGCTGAACGCTGCTCGACTTCCAAGACGGCCCGCGGCGGTGTGAAGCCAAGCTCTTTGGCTCCCCGCTCGCTGAGCGGCACGGCCAGGCCGCGCGCGCTCAGGATGTTCTCCAACAGGCTCACGACGGTTGCGCGGTCTGCGGGATAGCGGATGGGATCCGTCAACATCCAGCCCTCCACGGGATCCCGCTGCAATTGCAGTTGCACGTTGCGCGGCAGGTTCTCGACTCGAATGCTTTCGATTCGATTGATGTCGAGTCCTTCGAAGAGCTTGCGCTCAATCATCTCGGACTGCTTCTCCTGCTCCAATTGGTACCACGCAACTCCGGCGAAAAGGCCCAGCAGCAGCACGAGGAACAGAGTCGTCTTGGCGTTCATAGGATCTAGTGGCGCCGGCGCCAGGCGCTGAACGCGGCCAAGGCCAAGCAGAGCAGAGGAAGGAGCCAGATGGCGATCCAGCTGACGTAGCTCAAGGCGCCATCCTCACGGAGATCGAGGCGCCGGTCATCCCTCTTGATCGGTGCAACGGACACCCGGAACTCGCGGTTGGCGGCCCAGTTGAAGCTGTTGACCAAGAGATCTCGGTTGACGTCGAAGAAGGCATTCGCGAAGGCCAGTTCCGTACCGTAGGCGAGCACGCGACACTCACGCACGGTCGAGTTTTCGCCAATCGGAACGGGGCCCACGGAGTCGGGCTCGAAGACACTGGTCATGCCCAAGCTAAAGGGCCCCATGGGCTCGATGCCTTCGTCGATCCTGTAGTTGGGCTCCGCGCCTGGTGCGCTCAACTCCAACCAACAGTGCTCATCCGTGCGCAAGAGATCCAGCAGCACTCCCTTGTTGGGAGCCTTGCCGCGCATCAGGGCCTTGCTGTAGGGGAAGTACGCGCGACGATCCGTGCGAATCAAGACGTCCGTGATCGGATGCTTGGTGCGCATGTTGTCCGCACGCACCGTGATCTGAACCACCCGTTCCTCCCCTGTCACCGAGATGCCCGCTGCATTGGTCACCGGGCGAGCCACGACTCCCCCGACCACATCGATGCCCAAGCTGTGCAGGATGCCCCTGACCGAGGTTTCGTCCCCGCGCGGGTACTCTCCCGGCGCTGCGATCAGGCTGCCGCCCTTGTGCACGTACTCCTTGATCCAATCCGTGGCGAGCTGACTCAAGGGCAGATCGCCACCGATCAAAGCCAAGACATCGCAATCACTCGGGATCGGACCATCGTCGGAGGCATCCCAGGACTTGACCCGGAAGCCGTCCTCCACCAGGGCCAATTCCAGGCGTCCCATGCCGCCGTCCTCTGGATCAGAGATAGGCCGTTCCCCATGTCCAGTCACAAACAGGGCCAGGGGTTTTTCCCCTTGAGTCACGCGCAGGATGCCCTTGATCAAGGTCTCCACTCCGCGGAAGGAGAGCAAGCTCGGCGGGCGATAGGCTCCGCGCGACCGGCTGGGGTTGCCGAGTTCCACTTCGGCGACTTCACCGAGCAGGGTCATGGCCACCCGCCGCTTGCCGTTTGAAACGACGAACACATTCGAATCGGAGATTCCGAAGCGCTTCATCTCTTCCAGCAGCTCCGCACCGCCCGAGCCCGGTGCGGCGTAGGGATGGTTCGTCAGCTTGATCTTGTCCGGCGCATAGTCCTCCGCCAGCACCAAGACCTCGAACATGAGCTGGTGCAGTTCCTGCCCAAGCCGGTCCATGGGTGCCATGTAAGGCCGGAAGAACACGTCGATCTCAATCTTGTCTTGCAAGTTGTCGATCACGTTGCGCGCGTTCTCATCCAGGGTGTTGGCCTCGTTGACCGTCAGGTCCGCGCGCACGCGCAGGCCAGGCCGGCCGGCGATCCAGGTCAGACCGAGGGTCAAGGCCAAGGCCAGGGCGGCGTTCAGGATCACCAGGATCCAATTGCCAAACCGTGAACGGCCGCGGGACTTTCCACTTACTTCCATCGCTTGGCCTCCACCCCGCGGGTCGCGAGGAACAGGAAGAATCCGGTCCAAGCCAAGAAGAACACGAGCACTTGCGTATCGAACAGCCCGACCAAGAAGGTGGTTTGAAAGTTGCGCATGATGTCGACCGCGACGAACTGTTCCGTCAACCAATCGGAGTCATAGACTCCCACTAGCCGGGGCAACATCAACATCACGATGCTGCCGCACATGGCGGCGAAGGCAGAAAGAATCGGTGAGCTAAAGATCGAGCTGGCAAAGAGCCCCACCGCGCAGAAGAGCCCGGAGACCAAGACAGATCCCATGTACCCCCCAAGCACCGGTGGCCAGTCAGGGGGTGTGCCGAGGCCGTGAACGGTCGCCGCGTAGATCAAGTTGTTCGACCAGAAGAGCGCCATGAACGTCCAGGCGGCAAAGAACTTGCCGAGCACCACAGCTGCATCCGTGACGGGCGAGGTCAGCAGAAACTCCAGCAGGCCATTGCGTGACTCTTCACTGATCATGCGCATGGTCAAGAGCGGCGGCAGGAACATCATGAGGGCCCAATAGACCCCGCTCAATCCTCCGGTGAAGCGGTTGGCGTAGGTGATGTCGCCGCCGCTGTTCTCTAGCATGGCGACGAACAGCCAGCCCGTTAGACCAAAGGAGACGGTCAGGAGAATCCAAGCCAAGGGCGCGACGAAGAGCCCGGCCAGTTCCCGTCGATACACGGTGATCAAGCCATTCATTGGGTCACCTCTGGGCTGGGCTGCAACTCATCCTTTTGCAAGCCGAGGGCCAAGCGCACGAAGAGCTCTTCCAGGCTAGCCTTGCGCCAGGAGAGTTCGCGGATTCGGTAGTGTTGCTCTTGGGCGTGACGTCCGATCGCTTCGCGCAGATCCAATTCACAGCGCACGTCGTATTCGATGTAGCCGTCCGTTCCAGCCCGAGATTCGATCCCCAAGACGTGGGCCAAGCGCGCGAGCTCCGCTTCGACGGTGCCGCGGTCGTGCTCGGCGCTGATCTCCAAGCGCACATGAGTGCCCTGTCCTAGGGAAGCCACCAATTCGTCCTGGGTTCCATCCGCCACCAGAGCCCCATGACTCAGGATCAAGACCCGCGGGCAAACAGCCTCGATCTCCGGCAGGATGTGCGAGGAGATGATCACCGTGCGCTCCGAGCCCAAGTCTTGAATCAACTTGCGAACTTCCATGCGTTGGATCGGATCCAAACCACTGGTCGGTTCGTCGAGGATCAGAACATCCGGATCCGGCAGCAGAGCCGTGGCCAGCCCAACCCGTTGCCGCAAACCCCGCGAAAGGTGCGCGACCAGTTGCCGCCGGCGGTCAAGCACGCCCACGCGCTCCAGCACTTCAGGGATCCGGCGCTTGCGGTCCGCGCTGGACATGCCGTGCAGACGGCCCTGGAAGTCCAGCATCTCCTCGACGCGGTGCTCCCCATACAACGGAACGCTCTCCGCTAAGTAGCCGATGTGTCGGCGCACTTCGAGGGACTCCCGTTGGACATCGTGTCCGGCGATGGAGGCGCTACCGGCGGTGGCGGGCAAGAAACCAGCGAGGATTCGCAGGGTCGTGGTCTTCCCGGCACCATTCGGCCCTAGGAATCCCACGACCTCTCCGCGGCCGATCTCGAAACTGACATCGTCCACCGCTAGGACGGGTCCAAAGCGGCGGGTCAAGTGGTTGGCTGTGATCACGCGGGGGAGAGTAACGGGGAGAGGCTGAAGGGACAACGGATGGGGCGGCACAAGCGGGCTGCGGCCATGCAAACGTCGTGCCCAGCTGTGGGTTCAGGGGGATTTCCCACGGGAACCAGCAGGATATCCTCCAGGCCCCTGCCTCTGCCCTGTGGCTCCAGAGGATTGAGTTTCCACTTGTGTGCTTTCGCTCAGGAACACGCAGCTACTGGGTCAACTTGCGCGGCATTTTGCCTTCCCCCACCCATTCGATCGAGCGCTGGACGGCCTCCCGAATCCGTCGTTCCTGAATCGGAGAGGAGAGCATGCGCACGGTGGCCAGCACGGGAAGGGCCCGCCCTGGCGAGTCCGCGGCCACCTCGTACTCCTCGAAGGCGACCACCAGGGTCTTGATGGCGTGCACCACCACGATGGGCCGAACCAAGGAATCGGACAGGCACAGGTCCTCGAGGGCTTCGCGCAGGGCCTGGCGACGGCTTGGATCATCCAAGTGATGCAATGTGCCAGCCAGAGCTCGCGAGCAGTCTTGGGCGCCGATGGCCTGCAAGACCTCGTCGAGTTCCATGGGTTGCGCGAGCGCTTCGGACCGTTCGTCTGGCGGCAGGTCCATGCCGCGGCCGGAGTGCGTGAAGGCCAGGGACTGCAGCAGAAAGTGCACGGCTCGCGGGTCGTCCATGCGCTCCACGGCCAACCTCGCGGCGCAGGCGAAGGTCAAGCGATGGGTCGCCCACAACCAAGTTTCCGCGACGCTCGGATCCGTGTCCAAGGCCACGTTGAAACGCAAGAGTCGCGTGGCCGCGGCAGAGACCAGGGCCCGCGCGAGTTGCTCCAAGCTGGTGCCGCATGCCAGGGCTTCGGTCAAGCGCTGAACGGCGTCCTTCAGGCTCCCATCGAGGGCTGCGGTGCGCACCCATTCCGCCAAGGCCGGGTTCCCGGGCCCAGTCCGCGCGGGTGCCCAGGCCTGCGCTTGCTGCGTCTCAAATTCGGCGAAGCGCGTCATGTAGCCCTGCATGTAGGGCAAGCTGTCCTCGCGCGTTCCCGTGCAGATGGAGTAGAGCAAGCCCCCATAGATTTCCTCGATCAGCTCGCGATCCCCCGCTTGGGGCACGAGGCGCTGCAAGAGCTCCTGAACCTTGGTCAAGTAGATCAAGTCGTGGCCGAAGTTCAGGAAGTGATCGGAGATCAGGGTGAACATCCAGCGGTCGATTTCGGGCAGCGCAACACCGGCGTCAAAAGCTCCGCGCAAAAGACCAAGGGCCCGCGGAACCTGCTCCGCTTCCACCGCCTTGCGCAGCCCATCCAAGTCTCCGCCAGGAATGGCATCCGGGCGCGAGCGGGCGGGACGCAAGCGATTGGCGTCCCCGCACATGTCGATGGCCACCGCTATAGGATACATCGCCTTCAGATTGGTGTAGCGCTCGAGCAGACGCCCAGCGTCCGCGGCGATCGGCGTGGCGTGGGTGGACCCGTACTCCCCATGGCGAGCATCGTAGAGAGCGATGCACGCGAGCAAGCGCTGGGGATCAAAACCCTTCTGCAGGAGACGCACACCGTCGCGCACCGAGCGTGCCACCTGGTGCTTGCGTAGCCCCTCGTCGAAACTCTTGAGCAAGTCGGGCCAAGCGGCACTCGGATCGGGCTCGGCCAAATCCACTTCCACCGTGCCATCCACAACGCGCACGGGAAAGCTGCGCACGCTTTCCTCCCCCATGGTGCAAGCGCCGCTGCGCACATCGAACTTCCAGTTGTGCCAACAGCAAGTGAGTGCGCAGCCATTTAGGTCCCCGGTGTTGAGTGGATAGCCTTCGTGCGGGCAGCGATTGTCGAGGGCGAAGACCTCGTCCTCTTCCGTGCGGCACAGAACGATCTGCTGGCCATCCTGCTTCCACACGGACATGCCGCCCGTCTTCAACTCGTCCAAGTCAAGCGTGGCTTGCCAGTTGGCGGCGCCAGTCATCGTCTCACTCATCGGGTCTCCTTTTGTGGTGCGTGTCTCACGCGCTTGGCCTCGGCGTACTGCGGCACGGGAACGCAAGTCGCGAGCAGCCCAGCATCGTCCAGGTAGCTAGGGACGGCCCGCACGACAGCATACAACTTGCACCGATCAGGCCAACTGTCGGCGGCCGGACTGCACAGCCCGCTCCAAGCGCCGCATGCCAGAACGACGCCGGCGGGAGCTCATGTAAGTCCCTAGAAAGCGATCTACGCTCGACTCGCCCCACTCGGACGCCAAACCCTTGGAAAGGCACAGCAAGTCGTAGGCAGCTCCCCGGGATTGCCAGCGCGCTCCGCCACGCCATGCGTCGTAGAACAAGATGCGAGGTTCTTGATTCGCTCCAGCGCTTGGCTGGGAGACACGCCAGGCTAGGTTGCGCAAATGCAGATCGCGATGAACAAAGCCAAGGTCGTGCATGCGCGCAACTTCACGGGCGAGTTCCGTGATACGTTCCTCATCGGGCGTCGAACCGGGAAGCACCAAGGGCTGCGCGTTCGTGAAGCGTTCCGTGAAGAGGAACTGCCAGTCGATGCCATTCCACACCTTGCGCACTCCAGCCGCCAAGGGCTTGGCCACGGCGAACTGCTGCTTGGCAAGCCAGGACAGGTTCTCGAATTCCGCAAGACGCGGGTAGGGCCTGCGCAACAGAACGCGGCGCAAGGCGTGTCGTACACGCGCCCGGCCCACCAGCGGTTCGGCCTTGAAGTAGGTCTGCCTGTCTCCTAGCTCTCGAAACTCTCCGTAGATACCGAAGGGGCCTTTCCAGGAATCGAAGAACTCGTCCACCGCTTGCGAGACTTCCCAGGTGCAGGCCACCCAGTCCATGCGGTCCGCGGGCCGCCGTCCAGTCACGGTCATCTCGCAGAGCGATTGACGCGTACGGCGACGAAGCATTGCATGGACACAAAGCGGAACGAGTGCGCGAATCCGAGCACCTCTCCGCCGGCGTCCTCAAAGAGCGTACGCAAGGTGCGCTTGCTCACGGGCCTGCGTCCGGTCGTGTCCTTGCGCAAACCCACTCGACGGCGCCAGGCGGGCAGGGAGTCCGCGTCCCAAAAGGAGGCCAGGATCAAGTCCGAGCTGACTCTCATCAACTCATCGATCACCCGCGGCAACTCCTCGCGCTCTTCCAAGTGATGCAACAATCGGCAACACACCACCGTGTCGAAAGCGGAGGTCATGAAGGGCATGCGAAAGGCGTCCCCGGCTACCGAGGGCACCTCCGAGTGGGTCAGCATCGGAATCGAAACGTCTGCGCCCACGTAGTGCTTCCCCAGGTCGTTGAGAGACGGGTAGAGTCGTCCCGTTCCGCAAGGCAAGTCGAGCACACGCTTGCGCTTGCCAGCCCCCCCGTGCTTGAGCAGCAACTTGCCGATCAAGTCCGGATCCCGTTGGTGAGCGCGACGCGAGGAGAAGCGCGAACCGGCGTAGTGCTCGGCTTCGTCCGTGGCGTTCCACTTCTCCTGAACCTTGGGCAGCTCGCCCTTCTGCGAGGCGTGCTTCTTCGAGTTGCTTTGTGGTTTTCGGGCGGTCATCGAGGAGAGTTTGATTGCGCCTGCAGCGGATGGGGAATCCAGACGCAAGGCGCCCCTTGATTCTACCCCGCCGTGGCGAGAAACTCGCCCTGCCGTAAGAGCTTGCCCAAAAGCTTCTCCGCCCATGTCGAAAAGCACGTTTCCACAGCCCTTTTTCGCCCGCCTCGGGTTCCTCAAACATCCCCAAGCCCCCTGGATGCTGGGGGCCGCCTTGACGACTTTGGCCTTGGTCCAGGCCTTGCATCGCGCACAGCAAGGGCGCTGCGCGCTGCTGAAGTGGAGTGAACACTTCGACACGTTCTACGCCGGGGGCGAATTGTATGGGGTCGGTGCGGAGGGCTATCCGACCCTGCCCTTCTCCCTGCTCCTGATGGCTCCCTTCGATTTGGCAGGGGTTCTGTTGGGTCCCGTGTTGTGGGCCGTATTCAAAGTGGGGCTCGCCTGGTGGATCGTGACCCGCGCCTTTCGACTCGTGGCGCAGGGCGGAGTTCCGCTGGCTCCGATCGCAGCTCTGGCAGTGATTGCGATTAGCTTTCGCCCGCTGCTCTCCGACATCACCCACGGCAACCTGAACATCCTGGTGGGCGCCACGGTGGCCAGTGCAGCTTGGAGTTGGCATCGCGGACGAGAGTTGAGCTCTGGCTTTTGGCTCGGCCTGGGCACGGTGCTGAAAGTCACCCCGGCCCTTGGACTCGTTTGGTACTTGCGCAAAAGTAGTTTGCGGGGACTTGGCGGCATGGGACTCGGAGTGCTCGTCGCGCTCCTGCTGCCTGCCCTCGTCGTCGGTTGGACGCGCAACTTCGAGTACATGGGCGACTGGTGGCAACAGATGGTCACCCCCTACCTGGGCGCGGAACGGCTCGATCTCCTGCAAACCGAACACATCAATCAGTCGCTGTTTGGAGTGCTCGCTCGTTACTTGACAGACTCCGTCGCTATCCCCGCGGGCACACTGGGCTTGACGGAAAGCGTCTCGATCAACCTAGCCAGCTTGAGTCTCGAGCGCTTCCACCTCGTTCATCGCGCGGGCTGCCTTGTGTTGCTCGGCTTCCTCTTGTGGTGCTCCAACGCAGAGCGCAAGGGATCTCCTGGGCGACGGGTCCTGGGCGAGTTTTGCTTGCTTGGGCTCGCGATGCTGTTCCTCTCGGAGCGCAGCTGGAAGCATCACTACGTGTTGCTCGTGTTTCCCATGGCCTTCCTGGTCTCCTACTGGCGCGACGGCTTGGACCAAGTTGCCCGGCGACTCGCCGGGGGCGCCCTGCTTGTAGCCACTCTGTTGATCGCCTGCACGGGATCGGGCTTCCTCGGGAAGTACGGGAGCAAGCTGGCCGAGGCCCACGGTGCGTTCCTGCTAGGAGGGCTCGCCCTGTTCTTCGCAACGGGTTTCTTGCTGCGCCGCGCGGAGACTTCTGACTAGTCATCTCCAGGAGGGAAGACCTGCGGGCTTCGGTCGTCGTTCGCCCCACCTGGATGCACCCATCCAAAACGGTCCTCTACGGGCAAGCTTCAAGAGCAGCACCCTCCAAATGGCTGCAAGCACGAACCCGCAGGTCGCACACCCGAAAAAAAAGTGCCCCTCTAGGCTCTACCAAGGAGCGGACCACACCGTACGCCTCGTCTCGCTCCCACCTCGCCCCCATTCAGATTCGCACGCCTATGAACTCTTCCAACTCGCGCCTCGTTCTCGTTCTCCTTTTGGGTGGACTGCTCGGAGGTGGACTCGCCCGCTTCTTCGCCGCCCCGAACGGGGGCTCGGCAAGCTCGGAACGGGCCCTGTCACCCGGTGCTTCCGAGTCCAGCGCGGTGATGAAACCGGTGGGCGGCGACTTGCCCGCGGCCGGCGACGTCCATCCGAGTTCCAGCTCGCATCCGGTCAACAAGACCAGCACCGCAAGCGAGGCCCTGCCGCGCGAGTCTGGGGAACAGCGCGTGGCAGCCGCAGTGCCCACGCCGAGGAAACAGAACCCGGCGCCGCGCGGCAGCATCAGCGGTTTCGTTCGAGAGGAGCAGGGGACGCCGATCAGCGGGGCCGTTGTTCAGATCAACGGAGGCCTGTTCGACTGGGTTGCGGTCAAGGCCTCGAGCATTGGCCAGCCAGCCGAGCCCTTGCCCTCCCTTGCACAGGAGATCGAGAAGGTAAAGGAGCGCTACCTGCGAACCACCGCCAATACGGTCAGGACCACGACGGACGGGAACGGGCATTTCCAGTTCGATGATGTGGCCGACATGAAGTGGCGGATCGAGGCCTTCTCCGAGGGTTACACCATCAAGCCCTCTAGCTACGGGCAGTACGCCTTGATCGGAACGAACTTTGACCTAGTTGCCCTGCCGGTCATCGAGATCCCTGTGGAAGTGCTCGACGAAAGTGGAGAGCTTGTGGCCGAGGCTCTCATCTATTGCAAGCGCGACTTGCCGCCGACCCACGTGGCGACCTTCCAATGGGACCAACAGGAAAGCTCCCTGCGCATCGCACCTGGGGAGTATGAAATCACGGCCTACGCCCCCGGCACCTTGAGCATCCAGGAAGCCAAGCGCATGTCGGAATCCCAGACGGTCGTCGTCGTTGCGGGCACTCCAGCCCCAGGCCTGCGCTTCCAACTTCACCGTGCCCTGGGCATCTCGGGCCGCGTCGAGCTGGCGCCCGGAGAGTCCCAGTCAGAACTCGCCTACGTCACGCTCATGCCACTTGCTGCGGGACAGGAACCCAACCTGAGGTTGTTGGCGGATTCAGAGAAGCGTGCCTTTGCGCGCCCCGGATCCCGCTACCACTTCCTCGATCTGGAAGCGGGTCGCTACGTCCTAGGATTGAAGCGTAGCTATTCCGCAGAGGTCAGTTCGCACGCGATCATTGAGCTCGAGACGGAATCCATAACCCATGACTTCGAGCTTGGGACCGTGGACTTTTCCAAGTACGTGAAGGTCACGGTGACTGGGTCCGATGGCAATGGAATCAACAGCGGGCTGTACTTCGCGCTGTTCTTCACCAAGTCGGGCACGCGCGCCTTTTCCGCGGTGGAGACGGTCAAACGGGGCAATGGCCAGTACTTGCTCGGATTCAATGAGCTGGCCTCCGAGGAGTATTCCAGGGGAACCAATAGCGAAACCACCTTCCAGCTGCACATACAGCACAAGGACTTGGGAACCCAAGAAGTTGATTTGCCCCCTGGCCAGACCGAGTTGGACGTCCTGTTCGAGCAGCCAGGTTTGCTCGTCGTCACGGTCGACGCCTTCTCTCAGAGCGAGTTCGATGGTCGCTTGCGCGTGGTCGCCTCGCGCAAAGACGCACCGGAAGAATCATCCACGGAGTTCGGATCCGAGTGGGTCGATGCCTCCGGGACTCAAGCTCTGAGCCCACTGATCCCAGGCACTTACGAGCTCACTCTGAGGGTCTTGCCACGCAACGCGCCGGCCCATGGCTGGTACAGCGCGCCGACCATTGACACAGCGCAGGTCCGCGTCGAGTCAGGAGAGAATCAAGCCCGCTTGCGCGTTCCCGACAAGCACCCCTTGCAGGTCCATTGGAAGGATGCCAAACCAGGAGCGATGGCCAGCTTGCGGTCCACCGCAGCAAACTCGAAGGGCATACGCAGCGCGAGGGCCTACTTCAGCGATGACGGGCTCGCCCACTTTGAGTTCCTTGAGCCGGGTGAGTACCGACTCAGTGTTTCGAGCAGTGGGACCGGAAAGGCAAAGCCAGTGCAGGTCTCCATTCCATCGGACTCGATCGAACTCGAATCGCTGTAGCGTGATTTGTTGTCGCCGGGGACGTCGTAGCCCGAGTTGCTGAAGCAGAAGCTGCTGTGGCCGAATCTGCTGTGGCCTGGTTGCTGGCCCCCTCGTTGCCGCAACTCGACGCCCTGGAGCTCGTGAGCCTGCCGTTGACCCAAGGCGCGCTACAAACCCCGCTGCACGCCACACCGGCCAGCTCTGTTCGCCGGAGCCCGGAGCCACACAAGCGCGGAGGGCGAATCGACATGGCCGATCCACCCTCCGCGGTTTCAGGTGCAAGCGGACGGCGGGCGCCATCCACTAGCTAGCGAACCTAAGCCTTGACTTCGAAGTCCGCGTCCACGGGCTCGTCGTCGTCGCTGTCGGCACCGGCGCTTGCTGCATCACCAGACGTGGAGGCTTGGCCTTGAGCGGCCTCCGCCTTCTGCTTGGCTTGAATCGCCTCGCCGAGCTTCTGAGCGGACTTCTGGAAGTTCTCCACGGCAGCCTGGATCGCGTCCTTGTCGTCGCCCTCAGCCGCTTTCTTCATCTCGTCCTTGGCGGCGTTGATGGCTGCCAGGTCCTCAGCGGAAAGGCTGTCCTTGTGCTCCTCGAGTTGCTTGTCCGTCTCGTGGGACAGTTGCTCCACTTGGTTCTTCAACTCGACCAGCGCGCGGCGGGCCTTGTCGGATTCGGCGTTGGCTTCCGCGTCGGCGCGCATCTTCTCGATCTCCGCTTCGCTCAAACCGGAAGAGGCCTCGATGCGGATGTCTTGCTCTTTGCCCGTGCCCTTGTCCTTGGCCTTGACGGTCAAGATGCCGTTCGCGTCGATGTCGAAGGACACCTCGATCTGTGGCACGCCACGGGGTTCCGGGGCGATTCCATCCAGGTGGAACTGTCCCAGGGAGCGGTTGTCCTTGGCGAACTCGCGCTCGCCTTGCAGCACGTGGATCTCCACGCTGGGCTGGTTGTCGGAAGCGGTCGAGTAGACCTGGCTCTTGGTGGTCGGGATGGTCGTGTTCTTCTCGATCAAGTGGTTGACCACACCGCCCAAGGTCTCGATGCCCAGGGAAAGCGGGGTCACGTCGAGCAGGACCACGTCCTTCACGTCACCGGCCATGATGCCCCCTTGGATCGCGGCGCCAACGGCCACCACCTCGTCCGGGTTCACGCTGCGGTTCGGCTCTTGACCGAAGATCTTCGCGACCATGGCCTGCACCGCGGGAATGCGGGTCGAACCACCGACCAGGATGACTTCGTCGATTTCGCTGGCTTTGAGGCCGGCGTCTTTCATGGCCGTCTCGCAGGGGATCGCCGTACGCTTGATGAGCGTTTCAGCAAGCTGCTCGAACTTGGCGCGGGTGAGCGTCAGCTGCAGGTGCTTTGGACCGGAAGCGTCCGCGGTGATGAAGGGCAGGTTGATGTCCGTGGAGGTCGCGGCGGAGAGGTCGCACTTGGCTTTCTCACAGGCTTCCTTGAGACGCTGCAGGGCCATGGGGTCCGTACGCACGTCGATACCGGACTGAGACTTGAAGGTGTCGGCCACGTGGCTGATGAGGACTTCGTCGAAGTCATCGCCACCCAAGTGGGTGTCGCCGTTCGTGGAGAGCACTTCGAAAACGCCGTCGCCGATCTCCAAGATGGAGACGTCGAAGGTTCCACCACCGAGGTCGTAAATCGCGACCCGGCCGCTCTTGTCCTTGTCCAAGCCGTAGGCCAGGGTGGCCGCGGTCGGCTCGTTGATGATGCGCTCGACCTTGAGACCCGCGATCGTGCCGGCGTCCTTCGTGGCCTGACGCTGGGCGTCGTTGAAGTAGGCGGGCACGGTGATCACAGCACGTTCGACGGTGCCACCCAGGTAGGCCTCGGCGGCTTCCTTGAGGTGACCGAGCACGATTGCGCTGATCTCGGGGGCGGTGTACTGGGTGCCGTCGATGTCGACCTTGACCAGCTCGTCGGGTCCACCGACCAACTTGTACGCGACGCTACGCTCTTCGTCCTTGACCTCGCTGTGGCGACGGCCCATGAAGCGCTTGATCGAAGCGATGGTCTTGGTCGGGTTGGTGACCGCCTGGCGGCGGGCTGCGGAGCCCACCAGGCGTCCTCCGTCAGCGGTGAATGCCACGACCGAGGGGGTGGTGCGGGCGCCTTCGGCGTTCGTGATCACGATCGGCTCGCCGCCTTCCATCACGGACACGACCGAGTTGGTCGTGCCTAGGTCGATGCCGATGATTTTGTTGGTACTGCTCATGGGATTGCCTTTTTGGTTGAGTCGCTGCGATTCGTGCCCGGGCGGGCCGGGCCGTTGAAAGGGTGTCCAGGTCAACGCCTTCTGGACCCCTAGCGGACGGGGGAGGCCCGCCCAGGGCACCTGGAACAGGCAGGCTTAAACAAACCCCGTGCCAAGCGAGTCGAGGACCGTAAACACTAGGTGCATAAGAGCTTAGGAACCCCCTCCGCGAGCAGCCACGCCTGCCAGCGTGGCAGGCCTCAAAATTGGCCTCTGAGGGGGCTGCCAGGGTGGCAGACCTGGGCCAGAGCTCTAGCCCTGACTCAATGGAGCCCGTACTCCTTGATCTTGCGGTACAAGGTCCGTTCCCCGATCCCGAGCAGCTTGGCGGTCTTCTCCCGGTTGCCTTCAAAGAGTGCCAGGTTTTCGGAGATCAGATCGCGCTCGACCTCCACCAGGGAGCGCCCCTGGAGGGTGTAGCCCCCGCCGCTGCCAGCCCCTTCGGCGCCCTGCTGCGCGACGTTCTGGGGGATGTCTTCCACCTCCAGGCGCGGGCCCGCGGCGAGCACCACCATGTTCTCAATGCAGTTGCGCAACTCGCGCACGTTGCCGGGCCAGGGGTAGCGCACCAAAATCGTGCGCGCCTCAGGAGAGATGCCCAAAAGCTTGCGCTCGTGCGACTTGTTCATCTCGCCAATCAAGTGATCGATCAAGATCGGAATGTCTCCAGTCCGTTCGCGCAGGGCCGGCAGTTGCAGGGTCACCACTTGCAGCCGGAAGAAAAGGTCCTCTCGGAAGGTGCCCTTCTTGACCATCTCGGCCAGGTCACGGTTGGTCGCTGCCACCAGCCGAATGTCCACGGGCACTTCCTTGTTGCCACCCACCGGAACCACTGTGCGGTTCTCTAGGACGCGCAACATCTTGGCTTGGGTTTCGAGGGGCATATCGCCCACTTCATCGAGAAAGAGCGTTCCACCCTTCGCGAACATGATGCGACCTTCGTTGGAGCTCACCGCACCGGTGAACGCGCCGCGCACGTGACCGAACAACTCCGACTCGATCAAGCCTTCCGAGAGCGCCGCGCAGTTGACTGGAACGAAGGGTCCGTCCTTGCGCGGGCTGTTGCGGTGCACGGCCTGGGCGATCAGTTCCTTGCCCGTGCCGCTCGCCCCCAAAATCAACACCGTCGCACTGGTTCCCGAAACGCGCCCGAGCATTTCGAACAACCGTTGCATGGGCGGTGAATGCCCGATGATGTTCTCGAACCCGAAGCGCTTGTCCAGCTGACGACGCAGCTCGATGTTCTGGGCGCGGTCACGCACGGCCGCCACGGCCCGGGGCAGTTTGGTGCGCAGCTCCGGAAGGTTCACGGGCTTGGTCAGGTAATCTGCGGCGCCCATGTGCATGGCTTCCACCGCCGTCTCCACGGAACCGTGCCCGGTAATCAGCAAGACGACCGCGTTCGGCTGCAGATTCCTGGATTCCTTGAGGACCTCCAATCCGGACCGGTCGTGCATGTAGAGGTCCGTTAGGACTGCATCGAAGGTGGACTCCCCCAGTTTCTCCACGGCTTCGTTGCCCGAACCGGCGATGGTGCATTCGTGGCCATCCATCTCGAGTCCGTCAGCGAGCGCCTCGGCGTGGCCTTCATCGTCATCGACGACCAGGACGCGGATCGGTGTGTCTTGATTGCTATCCATAATTGAAGCGTGCTGTTCCCTGACCGTTCAGGAGGTTCCCGTAATCTCCACCACGAGCGGCAGGACGATCCGGAAGCTCGTCCCACGACCGATTTCTGAGATCACCGAGATGGTGCCGTCGTGTTCTTGAATGATGCGCCGGGTCGTGGCCAGCCCCAACCCAGTGCCGGTCTTTTTCGTGGACCAATAGGCGTCAAAGCAATGCTCCACGTCCCCCGCCGGCATGCCGACACCGGTGTCGGTGATCGTGATGATCGCGTGGGATCCGTCCCTTCGCAAGCGCACGATCAACTCGCCCCCCATCGGCATCGATTGACGGGCGTTGACCACCAAGTTCATCAGCGCTTGACGCATGAGGCCAGGATCGATCACCGCCAAGGGCAAGCTGCTGGGCAGGTCCACATGATGGCGAATGCCCTGCAAGTCATCTTCGGTATGCACGAAGTTCAAGACCTCGCGCATCACATCCAAGATGCTGTGGGCAGACCGGTTGACCTCGCCCCCCTTGGCGTACACCAGAAAGTCATTGACGATGTCCTCGAGCCTTGAGATCTCGCGCTGCAGGGTGACGATGCGCTTGAGGCAACGCTTCTCGCGGGCCGTGGGTTCGGGGTTGCCCGAATCGCGGTTGCGCGCCGAGCGGGTGAATTCCTCCTCGAGCAGGGCCAAGTTGATCGACATGGTCGAGAGCGGGTTCTTGATCTCATGGGCCAGGCCTCCGGCGATGCGCCCCAGAAAGACTTCGCGATCTGGTGCGGCGATCACCTCGCTGGCCCCGCCGGATTCCACTCCTGCGGGACGCGAGAAGGGCTCTTCCTGCGGCATGTCTGATTCTTGTTCCATGGTGCTGGTTTCCCCTCTCGTCCGATGGGCGATGCCGGCCATGGCAAGTCGGGGGGGCGATAGGCTAACCTGCTTGCCTCCCCGACGCCTATGACGCCCACACGAGTTCTCCTGCCCTCCGGATCCCCGGAGCCCGACGCCCCCTGGTTGCAACAGGCCGTAGAGGTCCTAGCGACCGGTGGATTGGTGATTGTGCCCACTGAAACCGTCTACGGGATCACGGCCCGGGCGGACGATCCGCAAGCCCTGCTCAACTTGGCGCGGGCCAAGGGCGCACCCGGGGGTCGGCCATGGACTTGGCATGTGGGCTCCGCGGCAGCTCTTGGTCATTGCTTCGAGAGCACGCGGCTCGATCGAATCATCGCCCGTTACTGGCCTGGGCCATTGACCCTTGTCTTGCCGGGAGTGCCCCCCGGCTTGGAACTGATTGCCAAGGACGACTGGATCGGAATCCGCTGTACAGCGGGCCCCTTCTCCGCGGCGCTCTGCAACGCCGCGCCCTTCCCGGTGGTCATGACGAGCGCCAACGAACACGGCGGCGCACCCGCGGTCGATCACCACAGCTTTGACAATCTAGAGCTCGCAAGCGGCGACCTTATCCTCGACGGCGGCCCCACTCGCCTGCAGGAATCCTCCACGATTCTGCGCATGGGCGCCGGCCGCTTCGAACTTCTCCGAGAAGGACTGCACGACATGAATTCCCTGAAGCGCACCGCGGGACAAAAGATCGCCTTCGCCTGCACGGGCAACACCTGTCGAAGTCCAATGGCCGAAGGCATCGCACGGGCTATGCTCGCCAAGAGCATCGGCTGCAGCGAGGACGCTTTGGCCGAACACGGGTTTGTGGTCTCCTCCATGGGGATCTACGCGGAACCCGGAAGCCCCGCCGCCCGGCACGCGGTCGATACGATGCGCGAGCAAGGCGTCGACATCAGTGCGCACAGCGCGACCCAGGCCACGGCCGAAAACGTGGCCGAACTCGACGCGGTGTATTGCTTGACCCGCGGACACCTAGGCGCCTTGCAACAACTGCTGCCCCCCGGTCAACGGGAAATCCTGCAGCTGCTCGACCCCAAAGGTCGGGACATCGCGGATCCGATTGGCGGTAGCGCCCAGGTCTACTTGGAGTGCGCCGCACAAATTGCGGAGTGCATCGAGGCACGCCTCAAGCACTGGATCTGAATCGGCGAGGCGCCTTGTCGGCCGGGCCTCTTGAAGCGCGAGCAGGCCCCGTTCAGTTCAGCCTGCGCAGGGCCTTTTCCCCCGTTCAGCTCGCGCGGAGCGTCTCAGTGCAACTCGCGCATGGGTCGAACACCAAGGAACGCGACCTTGAACACCGGCAGGTTCTTGTAGCGACGGGAACTGCGCGCGTAGCCGGAAGGGAAGTAGTAGGCGCCACCGCGAATCGTTCGGTTGCCGATGACCTTGCCATAGGCTTCGTTGTCCGCCACGCTCATGCGCGGATCGTAGGGACCGTAGGCGTCCCTGCACCACTCCCACAAATTGCCATGCATGTCGTGCAGTCCAAATCCGTTGGGGGCGAACAGGCCCACCGGTGAGTGCACTGCGTAGCCGTCGTTGAGCGTGTCGGACTCGGTCGCTTCCATCCAGGTGCGGCCCGCCTTGGCGCCCACGGTGTCTGCAATGTTCGCGGCGGCGGAAAGTTCCGCGAGGGTGTCGCCGGAAGACCAAATGGTCTCGGTTCCCGCGCGCGCGGCGTACTCCCATTGGGCCTCTGTGGGCAAGCGCATGCCCATCCAGCCGAGCACTTGCACGCACTCTTCCCAGGAGACCGATTCCACCGGATGACGAGTCCCCACAAGCACTCCAGCAGCAGCGCCCGGCATGGGTGCCCCTTCGGCACTCGAACTCGGGTTGGTGCCGGCGACCCGTTGCCATTGATCTTGAGTGAGCTCGAACTTCGACAAGAAGAAAGGTCCCGCGTGCATGCGGCGCATGGGCGTCTCGTCGCTCAAGGCTGCCTTGTCATAGCGTTCCCCCTTGGGGTCGGTCGCTTGGGAACCCATGGTGAAAGGGCCGCCGGGCAAGAGCACAAGCACCACCGCGCTGCCCGGCACGAGTTGCAATTCGCCCTCCGCGGTGCGCGTAGGAATCGACCCCGAACGCACGTCCGCAAACTCCCAGAAGCCAGAACGCGGGTCCTTGCCGAGGGGCACGAGGCCAAGCTGGGGTGCGATCGACAGTCCGGCATAGGCCGGGCTCTCGGCGGGGTTCGCGATGCTGCTCTGCGCTTGGCGCCAGGCCTCCAAGAAGGCGCTGCTGACTGCCTGCTCCTGCATTTCTTCGGCAAGCTGCAAGCGCCGAGCGATGCCCATGCCCCGTTCGGGCGTGCGCCCATCGATCAAACCGATCTGCGGATCCATGAGTTCCTCCAGCCCTTTCACCAGGCGCTCGAGACGGTCATGCAACCACTGGTCATCTTGGCTCGCAAACTTGAAGCGCCGGACATCCCGGGCGACAGCGACGAGCTGCTGCGCTTGTTCGCGGGCGAGGGCGAGGCTTGCGGCGCACTCGATCAGCCCATCGGCGGGCGCTTGCTCAGAGTCTTGCAGTCGGGTGCGCAAGCTGTCCATGTCCATCTCGCGCGCCTTCACCACGGCAAGGGCTTGGCGTGCCGCCAGCGCAGCGGGATGCGGATCCATTGACACGTCGATCGGTTCCGGATCCAGGGACTGCAATCGAAGCGCGTTCAAGGATTCGCGATAGCGCGGCAATCCGTGGGTCACCTCCCCGGCTTTTCCAAGCCACGCCTTGTACTGTTGGATTCGTTCAGGGGCCACAGGCCACAACTGGCCCGCCCCTTGCTCCAACTCTTCGATGGCTTGCGCCGCCGAGAGCGACAGCAACTCTTGGGTCTTGTCCCGGGCATCGTCACGGGCCACGGCCAAGGCCTTGTTCTTGCTCGCAAGAATCAGCGAACTACCGATGGTTGCACTGAACACGATCAAGAGCGCAACGCTAACGATCCCCGCGCTGACCCGGTTGCGCTGGATCAGCTTCTTGAACTGCGCCCAGGGCCCGCTGGCGAAAGCGGTCACCACGCGATTCTCCAAGTAAGCCCGCACATCGGCGGCCAACTCTCCCATGTCCGCGTAGCGCTCCATGCGATCGCGAGCCATGGCGCGTTCGGAGATCGCGATCAACTCTGGCGGTGCGGACGGTGCGATCTCCACCAGGGGCTTGGGGGCGCCTTCCAAAAGACGGAAGAGCACTTGGCGATTCGAAAGCTGGACGCCAGGAATGTAGTTGGGTGGATGTCCCGCCAAAAGGTGGTAGAGCATCGCTCCGAGCGAGTACACGTCGGCCCGCCGATCGAGCAGTTCCGCTTGACCACGGGCCTGCTCGGGGCTCATGTAAGCGGGCGTGCCAATCACATCCCCATCAACCGTAACCAGGGGACTGTCCGGATCGGATTCCTGTTTCTCGCGCCGACCACTGACCACTTGCGTGATGGTCGCGTCCTCTCGGATTCGAATGTCCTTGGTCTCGGGACGCCCCAAAACGCGTGCAAGGCCCCAGTCCATCACGTACACGGCGCCGTGTCGCCCGACCATGACGTTGGCGGGCTTCAGATCCCGGTGCACCACTCCCTTCTCGTGGGCGTAGGCCATCGCTTCGCAGACCCGCAGCAAGATGCCGAGCACGCGCGTCAAGCTCCAGTCTGCTTGGCCTTTGTGGTACTGGCCATAGACTGCTTGCAAGCTCTCCCCGCGCACGAGCTTCATCGTGAAGAACACCTTGCCCATGGGACCGATGCCGATTTCGTGAACCGGGACAAAACCGGGGTGGTCCAGTTGCCCGGTGACTTGAGCTTCTTCGAGGAAGCGCGCCAGGACGCGGCTGCCTAGGCCCGGCCTTGCAGCGGGCATCGGTCGCGAGCGATCCGAGTGCAAGACCTTCATGGCGAGGTGTCGACGCAACTCACTGTCCCACACTCGTAGGACCACTCCTTGCCCACCACGCGCGACCTCGCCTTTCACGCGATAGCGACCGAAGGTCCCTTCCGCGCTCGCTCCAATGTCCGGGTCGAGAACTTCGCAGGACCCGTCATCCTCTTCCAACATCACGCTGGGATCCAAATCCCCGCCAAAGCGATGCCGGATCGTCGGCTGGATCGAGTCGGCCCGCTCGACCCTTAGGTCGTCGAGGAACGCGACCGCTTGATGCAACTCGGTCAGCTCCTCGCGCTCGTTGGGATGCAGCGCGAGCAAGGCATCAAAATCCACCGACGGATCCGACTCCGAGCGGGCCAGGTACTCTTGGAAGATCTCCTGAGCGCGCGTTGTTCGCGCACAGGTTTCCTCTGGATCGGTGTTGTCTTCCGGGACCATGAACAGGGAATACGAGGGGGAGCCGTTGCACCAGGCGGGAGGGTGGGCCAGCGGCCGTTCGTCTGCCCTGCACCCCCCGTGCAGCGCCCCTACCGTACAACATTGGGCGAACCCGGGCAGTCTCCGTTTCCCGGGCGAGGGCCTCGCTTTCGAGCAAGCTGGGATTGGCTCCCCCAGAGCCGCCGCGCCTTCGCGGAACAGGCGAGCGCGAAACGGCAGCCGAGCCGCCCCTGGCTGATGGGTCGGCCCGGGGAGCCCAAGCGGGAAAATGCGAGAGCGAGTGGGGCCGCCCTCGGCAGCTCCACTCGCTCTCGTCGGATCTTGGGCAATCCGTCAGGGGGACGGGGCCCGCCAGGGGCACTACTCGTGCATCTGCTCCGCGAGATAGCGCTCTTTGCTGATCTCTTCGATGATGCCCAGCTGTCCCTCGAGGTAGTCGACGGCCTCTTCCTCATCCCGCAGGATGCCAGCCAGGAGGTCCCGGGTGCCCGAGTCGTGCTTGGTCATGCACAAGCTAATCGCCTTGTTCAAACGTTCGACATTGTCGTACTCAAGCTGCAGATCGGCCTTGTGCATCTCGACCACGTCTTCACCGACCACGACTGGGTTGAGGCGCTGCATGTTCGGAATCGCGTCGAAGTAGAGAATGCGTTCGATGAGGCTGTCCGCGTGGCGCATTTCCTCCATTGACTCGGCACGCTTCACCGCGGCAATCTTCTTGTAACCCCAGTCCTCGCACATCTTGTAGTGCACGTAGTACTGGTTGATCGCGGTGAGTTCGGAGGTCAGGATCTCGTTGAGGCACTCAACGATGGCGGGATCGCTTTTCATGGGAAGGACTGGCTCGTCAGACGATTTGGGAGCGTCGGCTTGGGGTCTGCCTAGCACTCGAATAGGGAGGGCTAGAGTATGGACTCCCCCCTACAAAACCCCCATCAAATTGCCCCGCCTAATTGCCCGATCACTGCCTGGCAGCTTTCGCTCCGCACGGGAGAACGGAACGGCGACGGGAATGCCCCGGGCGCCAGGAGCCTGTCTCGCAGTGTGACGCAGCGCAAGCTGACGGGCGTTCCGTTCACAGCCGCACTGGCAGAGCCCATTCCGCAATCGGGATTGGGCAAAAGAAGCTGAAAGCCCCCCATGGGCCCAGAGGAAGCGCCAGGCCCACCCTGGGGCCCGATAGCAAGCGCTCGCCCCTTAGGAGCGCGCGGCTTGGATCGTGTCCTTGCTCTGACTGGCATTGGTCGCCTGGGCGACCAATTCACGAACCTTGTCTGCGCATCCTCCGCAGCAACGGCCAGCGGCGGAACTGCAGAGTCCGTCGGGGGACCCTTGAGGGGATTGGGCGGCCACGCGGCGAATTTCGCGATCGGTGGTTCCTGTACAGCAGCAGATGATCATTTGAATAGCTCTCTCGGTTGACAGGAGAAGTATCGCCCAATCGGACTGCGAGCGAGTCTCAATTGCGGAGAAATTGCGACTCGGTCTCACTTTTTTTCGGCCCTGGGGCTTCCTGCCCCCAAGAAGCCCCATTCGGGCCGCCCGCCGTGGGAGCCTAGAGGCCCGTCCCCTGGCTGGTCTCCGCCACCAGGGCCGCTAGGGTTCCGGAAAGCCGGGTCAACTCGCTGGCACTTTCACTCAGGCCCAGGAGCTCCTCCTCATTGGCCCGGGAGGAGGTCACGATTCCCCCCACCCGCCGAGCCAGTTGTGCGTTGAGATCGATCACCATCTCGGCCTTGCGCTGGTTGTCAGCAATCGAACCCGACTGGGATTCCACGTTGCTGGAGATCCCCTCTTGGATCTCACCAAAGGCTTTCACGATCTCGGTGATGCGGAGCATGGCTTCGATGGCTCGTGAGCTGTCCAGCTGCATCGCATTGACGCGCGCCGAGATCTCCTCGGTGGCCGTCGTCGTTTGTTGGGCAAGCGCTTTGACCTCACTGGCGACCACGGCAAAGCCTTTGCCGTGCTCCCCCGCTCGCGCGGATTCAATGGTCGCATTGAGCGCGAGCATGTTGGTTTGGTCGGCGATGTCACTGATCGTCGAAAGCACAGCGAAGATCTCCGCGCTCGACTCCGCCAACTTGTCCATCACTTCGCTGGCATTGGAGGCGTGATCGCGCGCTTCGGTGGCGATACGAATCGCGGATTGGGTGCCCTTGTTGATCTCGCTGATGCTGGTCTCGAGACTGCTTGAAGTCTCGGAGAGTTCGACCACCAAGCGGCTCGATTCATCGCTCGACTCGCCAGCCTCCTGGGAGCTACGTGAGGCTTCCGCCATAGCGCGGGTCAGTCCCTTGGTCGTGCTGGAAACCTGTTCCGAGGAGCTGGCCAAGGTTTGCGCCAGGCCACCGATCTCGCCGGTCAAGCGTCCCAGCAAACGTTGTGCTTCATCGGAGGCCAGCTTGCCCTCCGCTTGCGACTTCGCCACCAAGCAATCGGATTCTGCGCGTTTCTCCCACTCCGCCTGCTGCACGCTACAGCTGAAGAGCAAGACAGCGACTTCAACGACCACGTAGACCGCGTGCTCGAGGGCCCGTAGGAACGAAGCGTCGGCTGAACCAAAAATCGACATGGGCGCCCAAACACCCCGTGCGACGTGCTCAACGGCCACGAACACGGTCGCTGTGATCAACGTCTTCCAGCAGCGGAAGAAGCCGATGAACGCTAGGGACGAGAACACATAGAAGTGCGCCTCGATGCGTCCCCCCAGAACGTGAATCAGAATGGCCGACAGCCCCATTTGCGCGATCGCGATGGCGTGCCGGGTCCCCGTCCAGTCTGGACGCTTCGAGCACAAGTAAGCGGGAGCGGCAACGAGCAAGGCTCCGAGCCCGATCGAAACAAACATGTGCATGTGCATGGATGGGGAGTCCCCGATCCATGTGTCCGGCGTGAACATCCAAGTCAAGAGGCACAGTGCGCCCCATTGAGCCCAAAGCAACCGACCAAAGAGCTTGGTTCCGGTCTGGTAGAGGTCTCGCTGGTAGCCTTCGATGCTCTTGGAGATACTGAGGTCAGTCATGTTTGGAGTTCTGTGGGGACGGTCGCGATGCGCTACCGTTTTTTCGATTGTTGAGGGTCGCAACAGCCTTCCGTCGCTCGGTCATCGAGTGCGCGGATCGGGCACCCGAAAACGGGGGCCGCTTGCAGGGACGGAACGGAGCCCGGGGCGAGGGCGCTCGCTAGCCAAGCTTGGGCGGGGCTCGGGCCCTCATGCCCACGGGTCGCAGTGATGCCACCTTGAAAACAGAGTTCACCCCCAGCGCCATAGGCGAGGACCATGCCGGAGGTCAACGCACCGAATTTCAGGGCGAGCTCTCCGCCAGGGTCGAGACGCACCCGGTTCCCATCGGAGTCCTCGAGCAAGGAAGCTGCGTAGATGCCTTTCCAAGGTTCGTCTCCCCAAAAAGTCTGGGAGTCCTGCGGTTGGAAGATCACGAACTCCAAACTTGCTGAGTCGGACAGCGAACTCTTCAGGCGGCGCAACTCAGCGAGGGTCGCCCGCGAGCAGGGGCACTTGGGATGCACGAAACACAGGGCCGTCGCTCCCGGTTCGCGAGCCAGGTCCACGGGCCACGTTTGCGGTACGCGCCCGGTCTCACCCGCTTGAATTCCATAGGCACCCAATCCGGCAAATCCCAGGGACACCAGGGCAAACCAGATGGAGAGCATCCACCAGGGACGCTTTTGCGGGGAATTCGACGGAGGGATTTGGGGCATCGAGCGTGGGGATCCGTTTGGATCGACACCTCTCCCGCATCCCTTAAGCCTAGATTGGGAAAGCTACTCGCTCGCCTTGGGCTGTGCCCAACCCCCGCCGATCAGGGCCGACTGAAGCACCAGGATGGCCCGCTCATAGTCCTCGAGGGGCAGGTGCTCGTTGGGCGTGTGGTCGAGGGTGCTGTCCCCCGGACCGTAGGCCACGATCGGGCAATTCCATTCGGGGCCAACCACGTTCATGTCCGAGGTGCCGGTCTTCTTCTTGAAGGCAGCCTGGCCCCCCGCTTGCAGGATCGCCCGGCGCAGGGAACGGGCCACGGGACTGGTGGCTTTGGAATCCCAAGCCGGTTCATGGCCGTAAAACTCAAACTCGCACTGGGGAGCCCGTTCGGCCACGATGCGTTCCAAGTCCGCCAGGGCAAATTCCATGGGCAAGCGGAAGCCAACCCGCAAGCTCACGTGCTCGTGCAATCCGTCGTTGGTCGTGACAAACTCTTGCAAGCTTGGAAGCACCTGGTCAAACAGTCGGGGCTTCTCCGCGTTGTGCTCATCGCACCAGGATTTGAAGCCCTGCCAAAGGTCCGCAGCAGTTTCTGCGATTGGCGCGATCGGGCCCGCGCTATGTCCTACGGCCGCCTTGAAGGTCGCCTTGAATCGCAGGCAACCCTTGTAGCCGAGCGTCACCGCGTCCCAACCGCTGGGCTCGCCGATGATGCAAGCCTCGGGACGGAAGCAATCCTTCGCGAAGCGCGCGCCCTTGGAGGTCGACGAC
Source organism: uncultured bacterium (assembly GCA_937905825.1). Taxonomy (GTDB): domain Bacteria; phylum Planctomycetota; class UBA1135; order UBA1135; genus JABACD01. Next base: position 12,320 of record CALCXM010000159.1, on the reverse strand, counting down.
TCTTCCTCCACGCATCCGACCACGATGATGTCCACTCCTGGGGTTGGAGTGACGCTCGCCACGGCACGAGTGAAGGTCGCCATGCAGCCCTTAGCGTCCACCGATCCGCGTCCGTACAGCAGGCCATCCTCGATGCGAACGGGGATCAAGCCCGGCACCGTGTCGATGTGACCGAGCAGGACGATGGAGCGTTGCGCGCGGCCGTCAGGGGCCGGACCGCCGGGCATCAAGCCCACGGCGTTGCCCGCCTCATCTACGTGGGCGTCGAAACCCAGCTCGCACATGTTGTCGACCAAGAGGCGCGCCACGGCGGCCTCGTCCCGGGACACGCTCGGCGTGGAGACCAGAGCGTGCAGCAAAGTCACGTTGTCGTTCACGAAGCGGCCCCCTCGACGGACAGGGACTCGAGCACCTCGCGAAGCGCCGCGACGACCCGCGCCAAGTCCTCCTTCTCGATCACAAAGGGCGGCAAGAAACGCAGGACCGTGGGGCCCGCGGGCAAAGCCACCACCCCCGCGTCTTGCAGGGCCTCCAAAATCGGAGCCACCCGGCAGCGGAAGTCCACGGCGACCATCAGGCCCATGCCGCGCACCTCGCGCACTTCTGCGGCTTCGATGCCCTGCAATTCCGAGCGGAACCATTCACCGAGTTCCGCGCTGCGCTCGACCAGTTTTTCTTCGACGAGCGCCTTCAGGGTGGCGTTGCCCGCGGCGCAGGCCAGGGGATTGCCGCCGAAGGTCGAGCCGTGGTCCCCCATGCTCATTTGCTTGACGGCCGTTCCCATGGCAACGGCTCCCATGGGGATGCCCCCGGCGATCGCCTTGCCCAGGGCCAAGAGATCCGGTGTCACGTCGAAGTGTTGGAAGGCAAAGCGCTGACCGGTGCGGCCGAAACCTGTTTGGACTTCATCGAAAACAAGCAGCGCCCCGAATTGGTCGCAAAGCGCGCGCAAGCCCACCAGGAACTCCGCTTGGGCCGGGCGTACGCCGCCTTCTCCTTGAACCACCTCGACGATCACGCAGGCCGTTTGTTCGTTGATCAACTCGGCGAACTTCTCGAGGTTGCCGTAGGGCGCGTGCTGAACTCCGTCGAGCAACGGCAAGAAAGGCTCTCTGTACTTTTTCTCCCAAGTGCAGGAGAGCGCGCCCATGGTGCGGCCATGGAAGCCGCGTTGGGCCGCGACGATTCCGCTGCGGCCCGTGGAACGCCGGGCGAACTTGAGCGCGCCTTCCACCGCTTCCGTGCCGGAGTTGCAGAAGAACAAGCGGTCGAATCCAGCGGGCAGGAAATCGATCAAGCGCTCTTGGAACTCGGCCCGTTGGTCGTTCGGGAAGGAGCTGGCCAAGGTCGTCAAGGTGCCCGCTTGAGTCGAAACCGCTTGCACCCAGCGTGGGTGGGCATGCCCCAGGCAGGCCACCCCGTGGCCTGAGGAACAATCGATGTACTGCTTGCCGGCCGCATCCCAAAGGTGCGCCCCCTTGGCGCGCACGATGGCCACAGCCTTCGTGGGGTAGACACCGCTGGCGTTCACAAGTTCTCTGTCCCGCAGGCTCTCGTTGTTTTCGTTCGTCACTTTGCTGCTCCCATCAAAACGGTTCCGACTCCATCCATTGCGGCGCGCACGGGTTGGCCGTTGCGCGCGTCCCCGAGCACAACTCGGCCAACTCCCCCATCGAGGGCTTCCTTGGCGCCGAGCATCTTGATGCGCATGCGACCTTCCGCGAACTCCATGGCCTCGTCAAAGTCCTCGTAGGCCACTTCGCGTAGCAGGCTGGACTCATCCGGGAAAGCCTTGAGCAGTCCGGGCACGTTGGAGAGCAGCATCAAGGTGTCCGCTCCCAAAGCGCTCGCCGTGCGTGCAGCCGCCCGGTCTCCGTCGACGTTGATCGCCTCCCCATCTTCACTGATGCCCGGTGGCGTCAGCACGGGCAAATATCCCTGGCCCATCAGCAGGTTCAAGAGATCCACGTTGACGCGGTCCACGGTGCCGGTCCAGGAGTCGCGCAGGACGCGGATCTTGCCGTCTTCCAGCACGCGGATGTTTTTCTTGCGGCGTCCCTCCCAGAGGCGGCCGTCAATGCCGGAGAGCCCCACGGCGTTGACCCCGGCCATCTGCAAGCGTTCCACGATGCCCTTGTTGATCGAGCCGCAGTACACCATCTCGAAGATCTCGAGAGCCTTGCGGTCGGTCAGACGGCTCGTGAAGCCCGAGGGCGAAGTCACGAACTGCGGAGCGTGCCCCAGTTGGGTCGCGACGCGATTGGTCTCGGCGGATCCACCATGGACCAGCACCAGAGGCACCCCGTCGTGGACGAGAGAGGCCACATCGGCGCATAGGGCGTCGAGGTCGATGCCTTCGCTGCCCCCCACCTTGATGACGATTGGATTCATAGCAGTCTTTCTAAACGGTAGAGGAGTGGGGCTCAAACGGGGTGCAAGCCGGGGAAGTCGAGGCCCAGGGATTCTTCGAACCCGCACATCAGGTTCATGCTCTGCAGGGCGGAGCCCGAAGCTCCTTTCATGAGGTTGTCGATGGCACCGATGACCACCACGCGGTTGGAGGCCGGGTCCTTCTCGAAACCGACGTCAGCGTAGTTGCTGCCCGCCAGAATCTTGGGCTCGGGGAAGCGGTAGAGACCCGTGCGCTCCTTCACGATGCGCACAAAGGGCTCCGCTTGATAGCTCTCGCGGTAGAGGCCCCAAATCGATTTCTCGTCCATGTCCTCGTTCAGGAAGACGTGGGCCGTGCACAACACGCCGCGCACCATCTCGACCGCGGTGGCGGAGAAGTGCAAGGTCGGGGCACCCAGCACCATCTCCATCTCCGCCTGGTGGCGGTGTCCAGTCGGCGCGAAGGAGCGCACGCAGCCGACGCGCTCGGGGTGGTGGGATCCTGCGCCCGCTTTGGCTCCACCTTCGGAAGAGCCGACCTTGACCTCTATGACCGCGGACTCGATCAAGCCGTGGCGCGCGAGAGGCAAGAGCGACAGGTTCACAGCCGTCGCGTTGCAGCCGACGCCGCTGGCGTACTTGGCGCCGCGCAACCGCTCCCGGGTGAATTCGGGCAGGCCGTAGACAAACTTGTCCAACCACTCCGGCGCGGAATGTTCGCCCCCATACCACTTGGCGTAGGCCTGCGCATCATCGAGCCGGAAGTCCGCGGAGAGGTCCACGATGCGTTCCGCACTTGCCGCGAACTCGTCGATGCGCTTGGACGCTTCCCCGTGGGGCAGCGCCAAGAACATGACGTCCACGGGCAGGAGGGTCTGGGGACTGCTGAACTTGAGCTGCGTGCGGCCGCGAAGATTGGGATGCACCGAGTGCACGAAGCGGCCCTTGGAACGCTCCGAAGTCACTTGAGCGATCTCCACCTCCGGGTGCGCCAACAGCAAACGCAGCAGCTCCCCGCCGGCGTAACCGGAACCGCCAATGATGCTGGCTCTTATCACGAGGTGCCTCCGCGGCCTTGGGCGGCCACCGCGCTGAGCGCTACTTGGCCAGCCGGAGCGGGGGTCGGGATCAACTCGCGACCTTCGGCCACCTCCAGCAGGAAGTCGACGATGCGCGCCGGCAGGTCGCAACCAGTGGGCTCGATCGAGTTCTTGAATTCCATCGTGTAGTTGACTTCGCCAACCACCAGGCCCTGGGGAGCTTCGAAGAGGTCCACGGCGACGATCCCACCGCCCACGGCACGCGCGGCGGCCAAGGACACCTCACGCAACTCGTCGGTGACGGGATAGTTCTCGACACGGCCGCCCTTGGCTGTATTCGTTATCCAGTGATCGGAGTAGCGCGCAATGGCGCACAGCACTTGATCGCCCGCGACGAAGGCCCGCAGGTCACGGCCGGGCTTGGCGATGTGCTCTTGAATGTAGAAGATCGAGTGGTGATAGGTGCCGAGGGTCGCCTTGTGTTCAAGGATTGCTTCGGCGGATTCGCGGTCGTTGACCCTCGCCAAGAGTCGTCCCCAAGATCCAACGGCGGGCTTCAGAATCGCCGGGTAGCCGAGGTCCTCGATGGCCTCCAAGGCCGATTCCGGGGTGAAGGCAACTCTGGCCTGGGGAACAGGAACGCCAGCCTGTGAGAGCGCCAGGTTGGTCGCCAGCTTGTCGCCGCAGACCTCCGCCACTTCGAAGCGGTTGACGCAGGTCACGCCCCAACTCTCCAGCACGCGAATGGCGTTCAGAGCCCGGGAGTGGCTGATGCAACGCTCGAGCATCGCATCCACTTGAGTGAACGTTTCCAAGGCCCCATCGGAGTCCAAGGAGAAGGGCAGCTTCTCGATGTGAAAGAGTTTGAGATCCACTCCGCGCTTCTCGAGCTCGGCGATGATCAACTTCTCTTCAAGGCGAATGCGTGCGTGTAGGACTCCGATTTGCATGGTTCTGGTTCGTTTGGGGGTGCGTTGGAATGGCGAGGGGATAAGCGCTGGGTTACTCGCCCCAGTCCTCTTCCACCTCGGGGGCCAGCTCGACGGTGAAGGGCTCGAGGCTCGTCACTTCGAGCTCGGCGCCACATCCCTCACAGGGCAGGATCTCGTTGGCCATGACGCCTTCTTCGCGCTGGAGAGGGGCGTCGCACTCGGGGCAGTTGGTGGTGCTCGTGTCGGTCGTGTTTGTCATGGTTCTAGTGTTGGTGGTTTGGCTTGGAGGCCAGATAGGTTGGGAGGGTGCGAAGCCCGCGGGCAGGGAACCCTGGGATGAAAATGAGTTCAGCCGCCGAAGCTCTGTGAGCTTCGGCGGCTGAATGAATGGATCCCGTCTCTATGCGAGTGCTTACCCAATGCAGCGCGTGCCGAAGCCGAGGCTCGGTTTTTTCGCTTTGGAGGGTTTGCGTTTGTGGTTGATTCGCATGGAGACGGAGCGCTGCTCGCGCTGTTGGTGGGAATCTTGCTGTGGTTTCCGCGGCAGGTCAAGCGCTGAAATCCAACCTTCTCGTAATTTCCTTCGGGTGCACAGCCGCGAAGCTGGAGCACGGGGAGGCTCGCCCAGGGTGGCTGTCCCACGGCTCGGACCGGCGATCACGACCCGCTCAAAACAACAAGGGCCATGAGCCGCCCCCCGCGCCCGCGGGAAGCGGCTCACTTGCTGCTCGGCCCCACCCTTCGGCGGAGCCGTGCGGGCACTCAGTTCAGGGCAGGAAGGTCACCTTGGCCCAATCCACCGAAAGCACCCGGGGACTCAGGAACAAGACCTGCAGGTACTGGTTCGTACCGATCAAGCCGGGTGAGTTGGCGATCGGGTAGGGCGCCGTCAGCTCGCCGGATCCGTTGGTCGAACCGAGGGCCGTGAAGATCAAAGTCGGGCGGTTCACGTAGAGCGTTCCGATGCCCGGGAAGGTGGCCGGAGGACTCTGGGGCAGGTGCGAACTCAAGAGGACCGCGGGTTTGTTGGCCGGCCCGAAGACCTCCAGGTTTGGACTGCTTCCGATGCGCGGAGAACCGCGCAGGGTGAAGTCCTGACCACCGGCGTCGATCACCGTCAAGTTGCCGCCGTTGCCGAAGGTGTTGGCGTGCACCGCTTTGCCGCTGGCTGCCGCGCGCTGACCATCCGAGGAGATGTCCACGGCAAAGATCGACCCGCCCAAGTTCAAGGAGGTGAGCGGTGCGTTCTGGGTACTCGAGTAAATCGCCAACTCCTGTGCAGGACCCGCTTGGTCGCCCCACAGTCCAACGGCGAAACGGGATCCGTCGTCGCACATGGAGATGTCCGCGATCACGTTTTGAAGTCCACTGACGCCGGTCGAGTTGTGAGTCATGGTCACGTTCCCGGTGGCCACATTCAGGGCCTCGATACGAATCGCAGTGCCCGGGTTGTAGAAGTACCAGGCGTACGCCAGGGTCGAGGAATCCGCCGAGAGGTCCAGCATGGAGCAGTAGACCTGCCCACCTAGATTCTTGGTGACCGTGTTCAAGTAGGTCGCACCACTCTTGGTGAAGACACGCATCACGTTGAAGTTGCCGAAGGCGAAGACCGATCCATCACCGGAGATGGCGTGGCTGTCGAAGCTCGCGCCGATGCTGGTGCTGAACAGGATGGACTTCGTGGCCACATCAAAGATGTAGGCGTCCGCTCCTTGAGAGTAGTACAGGGTCGTTCCGTCCTCCGACAGATCAAAGCCACGCAAGGAAGCGCTGGCCTGGGGCGGCAAGGTGGTGGAACTGATGGGCGTTCCAGAACCAGGTGAAAACACAGCGATCTCGACACTCAAGTTGGCGCTGTCCATAATGGCTGCGACCAAAGTCGATCCATCGCTCGAAACGGCGACCTTGGCGCCACCGGTCGTGATCGTGGGAAAGGTGTAGGTCCAATCCGGGGTCGAGCTGGAACTCGTGTACTTGCGGACAGTCGTCTGACGCACGTTGGGATCTCCACCGACGTAGAACTGGTTCGCGGCGAAGTGCACGTTGGCGTCGGAAGCCGAAGCGACGATGTGACCCTCCAGTCCAGTGGGCGAGGCGTCCGACCAAATCGCCGTGGGCGGATCCGCGTCGAAGGCCGAGAACAGCTCAGCAGCTTCGTTGTTCAGGTCGTACTCGGCGAACACTTCGGTGCCGCAGTTTCCGAGGGCAACCGACGCTCCGATCCAAGCCAACCCACCATCGGGGTGGGTCCAAAGGGCGCCGCCGGTGGTCAAGCTTTGGGTCGTGCTGGCGCTCGCGGGAGCGTTCTGAGTTACGGACGTCTGGTAGGCGCCTTCGGAAGTCACCACGAGTCTGGTCGTACTTGCATTCAGCAACTCGGGAGCGTTCTGGGTACCGCCCACCGAGGCGAATAGGGGCATGGAAAGCAATAGGACGTTCACGGCAAAACCTCTCTCAAATGGTTTGAATGAAAAGAATTCACCAAGGCCCAGCAAATCAGTTGCGGCGCCATTGGCTTGTGATTGGCAAGTGTAGGGCAAGCCGGCTATTCCCGCTGCGCTTTTGTTTCGTGGGAATTGGCCACAAGGCGTGGGGAGCAAACGCAGCCCCGGGCTCCCGTTGCGACGGGCCAAGCTTGGGGTTGGTTGGCGCATTCCCCAAGAGCTTCGGTCACAACCCAGGGGCTTCCACGTCGACTGAGTTGCAGGGCTCGAGTCGGCAGCCCGAACCATCCGCACCCTGCCCCTCGGATTGGCATTTGTAAAAGGCTATTCTACCCCCGTGAAGAAACTCCCCATCGTCTTCGTCTGCATCGAGAACTCGTGCCGCAGTCAACTTGCCGAAGCCTTCGGCCACTTGAACAAAGGCGACGCCTTCGAGATCTACAGCGCTGGCTCGAAGCCATCGGGAAAGGTCAATCCCAAGGCCGTCGCGACGATGTTGGAACGGGGCTACGACCTGGGCACGCACCACTCCAAATCCCTCGATGAGCTGCCCGACCTGGAGTTCGCGGCAGCCATCACCATGGGCTGTGGCGATGAATGCGGGTCCCTGACCGCCACTTGCCGAGAGGACTGGGGCATCCCCGATCCAAAGCACATGGACGCGCAAGCCTTCGGTGAGATCCGCGACGGGATCGAGCAGCGCGTCAAGGACCTGATGCTGCGGCTGCAGAGCTCCTGCGCCTCGGCGCAGAAGCCGTAGGCAAGGGTCCGCGAACAGCGCGGGGCTTGTCGAAACAGTGCAGGCTTCCTGCGCAACGACAGACTCCCCTGGGGAGCCAGCCTGCCACGGGCGGGAGCACTCCTCGGAACGCTCTGCTAGAGTTCGCTCGGACCCGCGCTGCTCCAATCAAACCCCAGCCCCTCAATCCGTTCGCCGGCGCTCGTCTTGCGCAGGTTGGGGCAGAGTTCCAGGGCCTTGGCGATTTCCTGCGCAGAACGATCGCTGTCCAAACGCTGCAGGGCGAGAGCCAAGTAAGCGCGCGCGTCCGCCCGCTCGGGGCGCAGCAGCACGGCACGCATCAGGTGCATGGCAGCGTCGCCAACGTTGTCCGCACTCGTCCCATTGGCTAGCAAGCTGAATCCAGCTCGAATCGACTGTTGAAATTCGCGGGCAGCATCCCGGCGCAGCAGAGCTGGCTCGTTGGGTGCCAGGCGGCGCGCCGCTTCCAACAAGTCATGGGGATCCTCGAACTCAGTCTCCGCAAGCAATCGTCCGCGCACCGCATTCAGGCTCGCTTGCCGTTCCGGCAGGGCCTTCAACTCGGCCTCGATGCTCGCCAAGGCGCGCTCCGACTCTTCCGCTTCCCGGGCTCGTCGCAAGAGTGCCAAGGCTTGCAAACGATCCGCGGTGCGCGGCCCCTCCACATCCAACCATGAGTCCGAGACCGGTTGGGAGAGTCGCCGAAGCTTCGCCAAGTTCAGCGGCAGGTCTGCCAAGAGCAGGCTGCCCCGGCGCCGTGCCGTGTAGATCACCCACGGATCCTTGTCGCGCAGGGGACGGGATACTTTGGGCCAGCTAGCCCCAGCAGTGACGTAGTGTCCCGCGACCCCGACAGGATCATTCAAGCCCAGGCTCGCCAAGGCACTGCCCAACTCCGTGTCCGCCCGGGGAAAGCGCGAGGCACTCAATGTGGGTGGTTGCTCTCCACCCAAGAGGATCACCTGGGTTCCGAAGAGCCAGATACCGCTCCATTCGAAGGCGCTGGTGAACGCGGCCACCACCGTGTCGAAGGTTTCCGGTTCCAAGGCGTGGGGCGGGACCCATTGACAGAGCAGTCCGCCGGGCTTCAAGGCCGCTTGCGCTTCCGCGTAGAATTCTTCCGTGTACAAGTAGACCGCGAAGGGCGAGTCCGGGAGCAAGGGCTCCATGGTCAACACGTCGTAGGCCCCGGGCTGTTGGCGCAGAGTGTGCCGTCCATCGCCGAGGGACACCTTCACCCTGGAATCCTGCAAGACGCCTCGATTGACCGACTCGAAGAAGGCTGCGTTGGCGATCACGGTCTCCGACAGCTCGAGCACTTCCAGGTGCCGGATCCGATCATGCAAGGACAAAGCGCCAGCGGTTGTGCCCGTGCCGAAGGCCAGCACACCAACGCGCTGGGGATCGGAATGCAACAAGAGCGGCAGGTGCGCGAGCGCGCGCATGTAGCCATAGTCGTGCCCGTTGGCCGCGGCGCGAAAGCCGTCGGTGAGCAAGGTGCGTTCCCCGAGCAAGCCATCGTTCACGACACTCACGGCGAAGTGCTCGTCTTCCTGGAACGCGAGAACTTCGAATGCGGGGTTCTGTAAGGGCGGCGATTGCAGAGCGGGATGACGCTGCTGCAGGTTCCCCAGCAAGACGACAGTTCCCAAGGCGAGAGCTCCCAGCCCCCCCATCCAACGCGGCCGCAAGCACAGCGAACCGAGCAGCGCCAGGGCGAGCATCAAGAGCAGGGTGCCACCCATTCCTAACTTCGGAAGAACTAAGAAGTGCATCAGCGGCAAACCGATCAGAGCCCCAAAAGCTTCGTACCCGAGCAGTTGCCCAATGGTGCCCGCGTCCGCGCCCTCAACATGACCTTGCAGCATGGGGATCCAAGCTCCGAAGGGCACCAAGGCTGGGCCGACCAGAACAAGGCTGCGTACATAGAGCGGTGCTTCCGCAACGGCAGCCATCCAGTGCGGGAGAAAGAAGTAGCTCAGGCTTGAGCAACAGCACAAGAGCGTGAGCAATGCCAAGCCCTTGGATCCCTTGGGCAAAAGCCGGGGAAGGATGCCTGCACCAAAGGAGAGGGCGACCATGGTCGCCACCAGCACGGCGCCGAGGGCATCTTGCATGCCGCCGAGCCACAGCACGCCGAGACGCACCCCGAACCATTGAAGCGTCGTCGCCCAGGCCGTGACCCCAGCCACCACAAGCCCTAGTTTCCAGCCCGGTGACACGCCGCCCACTGGCCCACCGGGGCACTCCTTCGCCTCCCCCGATTCGTGGCAGAGTGACGTTAGCACTGCAGCGCAACCGGCGACGCCGGCCGCCGCGTAGGCAGCCCAGCGCAGGCCGAAGGACGCGGGCCACAGGGCTCCAAGCAAGTGGGCCCCCAAACCGGCTCCCAACAGATTGGCGGCAAACAGCCACCCCACATCCTTGGAACGCTTGCTCCCCAGAGCTCTGACCAGGATTGGCAAAAACATGCCTTGGGGAATGGCGACGACAAGGGTCGCAAGCACCAGCATGAACCAACCGTCGATCACGCCTCTGAATTCCGAGAGCATAATAGCCCCGAGGAAAACAAAGAGCCCGAGCCTCCGGACCTGTTGCCGGGAGGCGCTTCTCCATGTGCTCGCTTCCAAGGCACCCAGCGCCCAACCGGCGATGTAGATCGCAATCGCGATCGGTCCCGCCTTGCCGTAGCCGAGGGTCAGGCCCGCCGATTGGGTGATCAAGACCTCCAAGCCGAGGCCGCTTGCCCCCGAGAGCAAGGCGCACAACAGGAGCAGGGGTAGCTTGTTCAAACCCCGCGCACCGGTTTGCAAACCCGGCGCTCCGGCCTTCAAGCCTTGTCCTCCGATCTCAGAGCGCCGTGCTTCGGACTTCAAGCGCAGGGCTCCCGTCGACCTGGAGGCCTAAGCCTCACCGCTGCGCAGGGCGTACCAAGCAGCGTCCGCACTCTCCGAGGCGAAGAGTTGCTCGCGCACTTCGTCTTTGCCGAGCACACGTGCCACATCCGCCAAGGTGCGAATGTGCAAGAGCTTCTGGGTCTTTGGAATCACGAGCAAAACCACCAGGCGCGCGGGGCGGCCATCGATGCTTTCAAAATTCAGCCCTTCCTCTGAACCGACGATGCCAATGGCGACCGCCAGATTCTCTTGTCCTTCCACCGCCGCGTGGGGAATCGCGATGCCGTTCTCCATGCCCGTGGACATGGATTTCTCGCGGGCCAAGACCGCGTCGCGAATGGAATCTTCCGCCTCCTCAGGAACGCGCTTGTTGGCGACCAAGTGCCCCACCAGGCGTCCGATGGAGTCCCACTTGTCGATGGGATCGAAATTGAGGATCAGGTCCTCGGGGGCGAAGAGTTCTGTAAGGCGCATGGGAGCGGCAGGATAGCGGGCCCCCTGGTTCACCGATACTCGTTTTCGGCGGTGTTTCCGATTCCCCGTGTGTTGTGAGCCGGATTCCCCCGCCTATGACAAAACGCCAGAACTGAGTGGACCCCCTGGCGCGAGTGGCGATCCGAAGCCCACCGGAAACCGGAATAGGAAGCGGGGCCCCGGCGCCATCAAGCGTCGGGGCCCCGCGTGGAGGATTCCTGATGAATCGAGGCTCAGGCCGCTTCCGACTCCTTCGCGTTGGCGTCGCCCTTGGACTTGCTGGCTCCGATACCGAAGACTCGACCCAAGAGGATCGCTGCCAAGCCGACGAAGCCAGAGAAGAGCGCGCCCATCTTTGCTTGGCCTTGCAGGTCTGCGTCCGTGAAGGCCGCGCCAGCCACAAACAAAGCCACAGTCAGGCCCAAGGCCCCGATGAAGCCGGCCATGACCACGTCCTTGAAGCCCATGCCCGAGGGCAATTTGAATCCAATCACAGTACCGAGCATGGCGAAGAAGGTGATCCCCACGGTCTTCCCGATCACCAGAGCACCAAAGATGATCCAGGACATCGCACCGATGCCGGCCAACTCGACGCCCGCGTTGGCGAAGGCGAAGAAGAACAAACCGAAGTCGACGAAGAGCTTCAACTGGTGCTCAAACATGTGCAGCGGGGAGTGTTCCGCCCCGTGGCCATGTCCGGCGGCCTGGGCCTGATCCACTTCATCCTCTTCGGCGAAGAGACCTGTGTCGCTCTTGGGGCCCGGCAGGAAAGGCACGATCGGCACCAAGGCCAGAGCCGGGTGCAGGTGGGCCAACATCAGTCCGGTCCAGGCGATCGGGCCCGCCACGAAGATGTACGGGACCCAGCTCTTGAGGTCCATCTTGCGCATGGCGAAGGCCACCGCCATGGCGAGCACCACGAGTCCGAGGAACTGGGGCTGTGCCGGGTTGGCGGGGTCACCGTAGAACACGGCGATGATGCCCAAACCGATGGCGTCGTCCGCCACGGCCAAGAGCAACAAGAAGTTGATCGCGGGATGCCCCTTGCCGAACACTGTGCGCGCCACGAGCCAAGCCAAGGCAATGTCCGTTGCGGTCGGGATGCCCCAGCCTTTCGAAAGGCTTCCTTCGCCCCACAGCTCGACTCCTTCGGGGAATGCGCTGGGGTCCGCGCTATGCCACGCGACGAGCAAGCCAAAAAAGGCGGCGATCGGCCCGATCACTCCGCCGAGCGTGGCGAGCAGCGGACTGATGGCGGACTTGAGCGGGTTCAGGCTGCCTCCCGGAAGAGCGGCTTCCGTGATCTCTTTGGCAGCGATGCCAAAGAAGAACACCATGAAGACGTCGTTCACCAGGAAGTGCAGACCCACCTGATGGCCGAA
>CALCXM010000158.1 GCA_937905825.1 uncultured bacterium | reverse complement strand
AAGCGCCGGCAACGCATCGGTGAGCCTTGCTGGCGTTCTGCGAGTTCGCGCCAGGAGAGGCCAGCAAGTTCATGGGCGAGCCCATTGAAGGCTCGCGGACGAGCTGGAACTAAGCCCTCCCCCCACTCGACCCTCCACGGTCCGAAGTCCTCCTCTTCCTGCTCAAGCGCCCGGGAAAGGGACGCAGGGGAACAGACCGGCAATCCAGGGACGTGCCCATCCGCGAGCCGGGCCTTGCGCTTCATCCATCTCTGGATATCGAGAGGGGTCGTGCCCACCAAGTCGGTGAGAGGATCGACGGTTGTGCGTGCTCCCATTCTTCGCTCAACCAGATCCACAATCTCTTTTGTCGTAGAGCTGGTGCCATCCCCGAAGGCTTGGAAGTAGACCCCCGGGCTGAAGTGCGTGGCGCCCGCAAGGCGACAAGCCTCCTCCTCAATGCTTCGACGCTCCAGCCACGGAGGGCCCGAGTCGCGCTGGTACTGCTGCGCACTTCCGAACTCATAGTTCGCGCTCACCGCAACGATTCGAGCCCGCACCGGGTTGTGATCGATGTAGCGCACAAGAGTTCGCTAGTAGCGGTCATCCAAGATCGGCTTCGAGAAGAACCGGCCCCGAATGAGCGACCCGTCGCGGCGGTGGAGCCGGTTGAAGCGCCGGGAGTGCGCGTTCTGTGCGATCCGGAGCGCCTCGCTCAGCTCCCCACGAGGGCTACGCAGCAAGAGGTGATAGTGCGTGGTGAGGATGCTGTACGCATGAATCTCAATCCGCCCCTTGCGAACCTCAGTGGCCAGCCGGGAAAGAAAGAACCGGATGTCGTCTCGGGTCTCAAACAGCGGGCGCGTGGCGATTCCGCGACTGACGACGTGATGCCAGCTGCCAGGCGTGTCCTGCCTCGGTTTGCGTCCCATGGGAAGGGAGACGCAGGGCGGCGCCGGGGGTCACGGATCGCGTGCGGTACTTGCTTGTTGATTGGCAACAACAAGGTGTGCGACACCGTATGAAAAATGGTCGGGGCGAGAGGATTCGAACCTCCGACCTCTGCAACCCCATTGCAGCGCGCTAGCCAGGCTGCGCCACGCCCCGACCGAGGGGACGAAGGTTATAGGGTCTGGGCCGGGCAGCGTCAATCACTCACCCGGACGGAACTTGTGATCTTGGGGCAGATCATTGAGAATCTTCCCCATGGCACGCCCAGCTCGACGCTTTGCAGGAATCCGCCGCGTCGTACGGCGCAGGCACCGGACATGGATGCTCTCCATGACTCTGGCCACCCTTGGATGGGGCATGATTTGGGTCAGCCTGGTGCTGCGGCGCTGGGCGCCGAATTGGGCGCCCTCGGCGGAGGTTAGCTATGGGCTGGCCTTCTCGTTCGCGGCGGCGGGGCTGGCGGTGGGGCTGTTTACCCTGCGGGCCAAGCTGGCCTGGATTCTGATCACGTTGCCGGCCATCTTCGCGAACGTCAGCCTGCTCGGACTGAAGGGCGTGGTCCCCCACATCCTGGACTTGCCGTCGGTGGAAGACACCTGGGAAGAGCCGGGGGAGTGAGGCTCCGCTCGGGGGCGGGGGCTCCCGATTGCGCGGACCGCGGAAGGTCCTCGCGTCCTGCGCTCGCTACGCGGGAACCAAGAGGTCCGCTTGCAGCAACATGATGCAGCCCGTGACCGCTGTGAAAACGGTCAGCAGCAAAACAGCCCAAGCCACCTTGCCATGCAGCTTGCGTCCCGCGGGGTTCTTGAGGGTGCGCAAGCCCGTCACCGCCGGCAAGAGGTACGCAGCGGTGTTCACCTTGGCCACGCTCAAGTGCACCCGCGTGATCATCGAGTCTTGGTGCAAGTCGTACAACTTGCCCAACTCGATCGCGTAGTAAATCGTGGCCACGAGCATCGCCACAGCCCCCGCAACGCTAGTCAAGTGCACCTTGCGTTTCGCCTTGTAGCCGGTCACCACCGCCGCCCCCAAGCAAACGAGGGTCAAGACGAGGGAACCGACAAATCCGATGGTTGGGGTCAATGAAGCTCCTTATTGAGGGCTGCCCATCTCGGGTCCCAGTTCTCGGGACATGAGGTCGAGCACGGCCCGTCGTGGGTCTTTCTTTTCGAACAGGATGGCGTGGACTTGCTCGGCGATCGGAAGCACGCGATCACCAAGATCCGAGTTCGGTCCGAAGAGCGCTTTCGTGGTCCAGACACCCTCAGCCACCATCGACATGCGGTCGAGGATTTGTTCGAGGGTTTCCCCGCGTCCGATAGCCTCCCCCACAGCGCGATTGCGTGAGTGCTTCGAGCAGCAGGTGGTCACCAGGTCGCCGAACCCAGCGAGGCCGAAGAAGGTGCTGGCCTGTCCGCCTTTCATCTCTCCGAAGCGCGCCATCTCCACCATGCCGCGGGTCAAGAGTGCGGCCTTGGCGTTGTCGCCCAACTCCAATCCGTCGCTAATGCCTGCGGCCAAGGCCACCACGTTTTTGAGAGCGGCGGCCAGTTCGGCACCCACCGGATCTGTCGACGTGTAGACGCGGAAGTTCTCGCAACTGAAAGCGCGCTGCACCATGGCAGCCAGCTTCGGATCCTTGCTAGCGCAGACCACGGACGCGGGCAAACCGCGAGCCACTTCCTCCGCATGACTGGGTCCGGTCAGGACGGCCATCGGGCGATCCCCAAGTACCGAGCGAATGATCGAAGTGGGCGATTCAAGGGTCTCGACCTCGAGTCCCTTGGTCGCCGAAACGATCGGCAAGTTGCCGGGCAAGGCGTCTTCGAAACGCATGGCCACGCTGCGCAGGAACTGGGTTGGCACGACGCTCACCACGAGCTGCACACCCTCCGCGGCGGAGAAGGGATCCGCAGAGAACTTGAGTTCGTCGGGCAAGTTGACGCCGGGCAAGAAGCGTTCGTTCACGCGCTTCTCGCGCAGCTCTTTTGATTGCTCCGGGAACGCGCTCCACAGGGTGGTCGGCACACCATTGCGGCTGAGCACGCAAGCGAGGGTGGTCCCCCAACTGCCGTCCCCAAGCACCAAGACCTTGTTCACTTTTGTTTCACTCATTTCCGCCTGACTCGCCGTGGCTTGGCGTATCGTGACTACTGGATCGCTTTTTGAAGAGCTGTGTTCGTGATTCGGTTCCCGCGAGCAGCCGGCCTATGTTCGATCTGTGGCGCACCAAGATCAAGAGCGTCAAGCCGCTGCTGCCCAGGATCAAAGCAGGGTCCCCCCCAAGTTGCCAAGCGGCGATCGGAAAGGCGAGGCCCATGACGATCGAAGAGAGGCTGACGTAGCCAAAGATCAAAAGCGTCAAGAGCCAGGCCAGCCCTGCGTAGGCGACGACCATGGGCAGGATCGCGAGCAGGACGCCGCAACCCGTGGCCACCGCTTTGCCGCCTTTGAAGCGCAGGTAGATCGGCCAAACGTGACCGCAGACAGCCGCCGCTCCGCAGGCCACAGCCCATTGGGGATCGCCCGCGCCGAGAAAGGCGGCGGGCACGTAGCCCTTGCCCAGATCGCACAGGAAGGCCAGGAGACCGAGTGGCTTGCCCAAGACGCGCATGGCGTTCGTGGCGCCGATGTTCCCGCTGCCGTGCTCGCGCAGGTCCACGCCCTTGAACACCCGGCACATCATCAGACCAAAGGGCACGGAGCCCAGGAGGTAGGCGACGACCAAGCGCCAGGCCAACCCGGTGGGATCCGAGAGGCCGAGAAGTTCTTCGAGGAGGGCGAGCATTGGGGAGGGAGAGGCTAGCAGGCCGCTCAGGGAGTGACAATTCGGGAGGCAGCGAACTGGGCTAGGGGGACGCAGTTCGCTGGAATCGCCCATGATCCCGCGGGACGAGCGGGGCAATCCGCCGCGCGAGTTGAACTCAGGACGCCCCGCCGGGTCACGGCGCGCTGCCGGTCCCCGCTACCGCTCCCACCGATAGGGCACGAAGGTCCAGCCCACCTGGGGTCTGGGGTCCTGCGAGTCGAACCGAATTTTGGCGATGCAGTCGCGCTGCCCCACTTCCACAACGGTGCTCCAGCCAACGCTCTGCCCCGTTGTTGAGTCGAGGCTCAACCTCAACCCCGCGTAGACTCCGTCCCGCTCGCCGACGTCGAGTCTCACGCGGGCGGCTGTGTTGTCGGAGGAACCCCCTCCTGCGGGACTCAGAACTTCCGAGACTCGTGCTCGAAACGGAGGAAAGTCCAGCAGGGAGGCATACTCCTCCGGGAGGGCCGGTCGACCAGTGGGTTTCGGCAGGCTGTCGTCAAAGCCCGCGAAGTAGTCCCCGTGTCCTGTAGGGCGAGGCTCACTCCCATTTCGAATGTCCCGGGCGAAGGCCAGCATCTGGTTGGGAGCGATCAGGTACTTGCGATTCCCCCAGGGGACGAACACAAACTCTTCCCGTTCATCCGTTCCTAAGAACCCATCGGGCAAGAGGGCAACATCGGGATCCAGTCGAACCCGAGAGCCGTCCACTCGAACCGTGCCGAAGACTTGTTCGCGCGCCACGCATCCGCGCGGCGTCCAAACGAATCCGGCCGCGGGAGCGAGCCTCAAATCGTACGTGTTGCCAAAGCCGTCACGACTTGCGCCCCGAAAATAGCTGCCCGCCCACTGCGGCAGATCCCTGCTCCACTCCAACCTCTCCAGGACCAGCCTCTCGTGCTCGATCAACCTCGGGTCTCGCCAGTCGGTGTACTCCGCTTCGAATTCGGAGGCAAAGGCGCCCCAGAGCTCAAAGTGATCCGCCAGGAAAGCGAGGGGGAAAACCGAACAGAAGGCCAGCATGATCCCCAGGGTAAGAGCCAGCGATCGCTCCCTTAGCTTCCTCTGCTTGGGAGTCAGGGCTTCGAATGCGGCCGTCAGTTCATCCGGTTTGTCAGTCATCTTGTGCAGCGCGCCGGTGCTTCGCCGGCTCGCCCAAGAGTACGTAGCACGCCACGGCATCCTAGAAGCATTCCCGGGCAATTCCCTTCCTTGCCAGCAGTGGACGCAGGGAACCCGCAGCTCGGGAGCCACAGTCCCCCGGCAATCGTCGACGCACGCCGGAACCCGGGCTAGACTGCGCCCGTGAAAACGATCGGAGTGGATACGGGCGGGACCTTCACCGACCTGGTTTGTTTGGACGGGGAAGAGTTGCGCGTTGAGAAGCTCGCCTCCACGCCCAAGGACCCTTCGCAGGCAGTGCTCGAAGGCGTGGAGCGTTTGGGCGGAGCAGGGTCGAAGGACGAAGTCGTGCACGGCACCACCGTGGCCTTGAATGCGCTTTTGACCGGACGAGTTGCGCGCACGGCTCTGGTAACCAACGAAGGATTCCTAGACCTGATAGAGATTGGACGTCAAGCCCGGCCGGAGCTGTACGCCTTGCATCCGATCAAGACGCCCGCCCTCGTGCCCCGCGAGTTGCGCTTCGAGGTCCCCCAACGAAGTTGGCCGAACTTGAAAGGCGAGCTCATGACCGTGCGCAAGCCGAGCTCCGCGGACCTCAGCAAACTGCGCAAGCAACTCGCGCAAGCCAAACCCGACAGCATTGCGATCTGCTTGCTGCACAGCTACCGCGACCCGGCGATCGAACAGGAGGTCGCGCAGAGCTTGAAGAGCCTGGGCGTGCCGATCACTTGCTCGGGCACCTTGCTGCGCGAGTACCGGGAGTACGAACGCTTCGCGACGGCCACGGCCAACGCGGCTCTCGTGCCGCTGATTCAAAACTACATCGCTGCCTTGCGCGCGGCCTTGCCCGCAGCGCGGCTTTCCATTCTGCAATCGAGCGGAGGCAGCTTGCCCGCGGAACGGGCCGCTGTCGAACCGGCGCGCGTCTTGCTCTCGGGCCCCGCTGGCGGCGTGGTCGGCGCAGCGCGCGCGGCACGCGAAGCGGGCCTCGCGCACATCGTGACCCTCGACATGGGCGGCACCAGCACCGACGTCGCCTTCCACCGGGCCAACACGGAGATGTGGGAGAGCGTCAGCCGCGCGGACGTGGCGGGCCTGCCGATCGGCTTGCCGGCCCTCGACATCCACACGATCGGTTGCGGTGGTGGTTCGATCGTTTGGTTGGACGCGGGCGGCATCCTGCACGTGGGCCCGGCCAGCGCGGGCGCGGATCCAGGGCCCGTTTGTCATGGCCGTGGGGAGGACCTGACCGTCACCGACGCTCACGTGTACTTGGGGCACATCGCAGCGGGCAATTTCCTCGGTGGTGCTTTCGAGCTGGACGTGAACGCTGTGGCGCGCGCTTTTGAGAAGCTCGCCAAACGTCTGGGGTGCAAACCCACGGGCGCCGCTCTCGCGGTCCTAGAAGTCGCTAGAGCTGCCATGCGTCGCGCGATCGGCGTGGAGACCATGCAACGGGGTCAAGATCCAAAGAACTTGCCCGTGGTGGCCTTCGGTGGAGCCGGTGGCTTGCAAGCCGCCGCCCTGGCCGCCGCTCTCGACTTGCCCGGCGCCCTCGTCCCGGCCTTGCCCGGTTGTCTATCCGCCTACGGCATGGCGACGGCCGACGCCATCTCCGACCGCTCGCGCACCTTGCTCGCGCCCTTGGCGCGTTGGAGCCCGAGGGACAGGCGCAAGGTCGCCAAGGAACTCGTGACCGAAGCCAAGCAAGAGTTGCTCGCCGCAGGACACAAGCCCAAGTCGATCGAGTACGAGTACAGCTTGGAGCTGCGCTACGCTGGCCAGAGCTTCGAACTGGCGGTGGTCGAAGAGTTCGACGGACAGGTCGCGGAACGCTTCGGAGTGCGTCACAAGGAGCTCTATGGTTGGCGCTTGGACGGCGGGGAGATCGAGCTCGTGAATCTGCGCGTGCGCGCCCTGGTGCGGCGTCCCCTGGTCCCGACGAAAGAGCCCCGGCGCAAGACCTTGCCCAAGAGTGCCATCGTCGGAGAACGCCCGGCGGTCTTCGGCAAGCGCATCCAGGTCCCCATCATCGATCGCTCGGCCCTCCACGCCGGCGTCGAGTTTCAAGGCCCTGCGTTGATCGAAGAATTCAGCGGCACAACCTTGCTGCCCCCCGCTTGGCGAGCCCGCGTCACCGCGGGAAAGCACCTGTGGCTGCAAGACGGAACGCGCTCGTGAATTGAGCCCAGCGCGCTCCACGCCCCCACCTACTGCAAACGAAACGTGAAGGGTTTTCGCAGCACGCGAATCGCTGGGTCGTTCGCGCCGCGCGGTTCGAAGAGCCAGTTCTGGAAGGCGGCCACGGCGGAGTCGTCGAGGGCGCTGTAGCCGCTCGACTCGTGGACGATGACGTCGATCACCTTGCCCGCGGCGTCGACGCGAATGCGCAGGATGACCGTGCCTTCCCAGCGCAGGCGCTTGGCCTGGCGCGGATAGGCCGGCGTTTCTTCCTCGAGCACTTTGGGCAACTCCTCCCCTTCCGGGACGATCGGCTCACTCGGCTCGAGGGGAGCGGGTTCCGGCAGGGGCACGGGCTGCGCAGGCGTCGGCTCGGGGGCAGGCTCCTGCTTCTTCTTGAATGGCGTGGCGTCGGCGAAGAGGTCTTGCGGCGGCAACCAGTCGAGGGGCTCGGGCGCTGTGATGACCTCGGGAAGGAACTCCGGCACCTCACGGGGCGGCTCAATCAGCTCGGGCTTATGCTGCACCTCCGGTTCTTTGACTTCCGGGGGTGGCTCCTGCGGTGGTTCTTCCAGGGGCGGAAGCGGATCTGGTTCGTGGGCGATCTCGATGATCGCCACGCCGCGCTCCCCGAGCTTGGGGGGTATGCGCGTCATCGCGATGTAACTGCAAATCACAGCGATCAGCAGCCCGTGAAAAGTCCACGCGACGACAAAGGAACGACTCCAATGCAGCGGCGCACCTCTAGGCTTCTTGGCCGCTGGCAGCTCTCCCTGTGCGGCGCCCTCTGCGAGCTCTGATTCTTGGGCGTCCTTCACCTGTTTGTTGGCCGCCAGTCTGTGTGGCGGCCAGGAATATTAGAACCGAACGTGGATTCCTAACACCGCCCGTTGTCCAGGAGCAGGGATTCCCGAGCCGTGAATGCGGTAGTTCTTGTCGGTCAGGTTCAGTAGGCCAAGGCGCCAGCTCGAGCTGAGTCCCATCTCCCCCCAAATCTCCGCGTTCCAAGTCAGCCAGCCCGCGGTCCCATCAGGATTGATGCGCGGGTCGCTCACGTCCTCCGGGTGCAGGCGATCCTGACGATCCGCAAAGGCGAAACCGAAGCGACCGTTGGGGATGTAGAACCACTGCGGTTCCTCGGGCTCGTAGGTCACCTCCAGCAGGCCGTGCAAGGGCGGTGTGCGGCGCGAGGGGGTGTTGCCATAGATGGGATCCTTGTGACGTCCACGCACGTAAGCCAGATTGCCCACGAGGGAGTAGGCCGAGCCCTCCTCCCCAAGCCGGCGATGAAAGCCTATCTCGCTGCCGACGAATTCCAGGCGTCCAGTGTTCTCCCGTTGGTAGATCTCATCCCCGGTGATGTTCGCATCCCCCACGCTGATCAAGCGCCGACCGAGCGCGTCGTCGATGCGCGTGGCGAAGGTAGCGATGTTGATGCCCCAACTGCCGCGCTCCATGGCCACGCCCACATCGAAGTGCAGGCTGTTCTCGGGCTCCAAATCGGGATTGGAGAGTTCGGTGCCCCCCGCGAAGGTGCCGTCGTTGGCGAGGTCGTCCAGGTTTGGCGCGCGGAAACCTTGGGCCAGGGAGGTGGTCACCTCGATGCCGCGCGCCAATTCGCGCGAGGCCTCCAGGCTGGCGGTCAAAGCCGTGAAGGAGTCAGACCAGCTCTCGTTTGTATCAAAGCTCGAGAACGAATAGTCGAAGGCTGAGAAGCGCAGGCCAGCGGTCAGGAACCAAGGATCGAAGGAAAACACTTCGTCCTGCACGAAGACGCCCGCTCGCAAGTAGTCCGCATCCGGGGCGAAGTTGCCGGCCACCTCGCTGGTGACGTCGGCAGTCGTGCTGTCCTTGAACGAGTCCACATCGTCGTGGGAAAGGTCCACTCCCCAGGTCAGAAGATGGTCCTCCCCAAGCGCTGCTTGCCAATCCGCACCAATCCCCAGAGTTTGCGTGAGGTCGTTGCTGTACGTCGAGTTGGTGCCCGTGCTGTTCGTGATGTCCCGGTCTTCCTCGTAGGTGTGCAAGTTGAAGCGCAGCTGCATGCGATCAGCGAATTCCCCCGAGCGTTCATCCGTGTAGGCCACGGCGTACCCGCGTCGATCTTGCAACGCGTAGCGCCAGATTTGGTCGGAGGGCTCGGTCTGCCCATAGCCAGCGTTCATGCGGTCCGTGCGCGGCACGTTGAAGTCACGGCTCGCGCGGCCGGTGACGCGCAAGGTCTGACCAACGCCCAGCGCGTACTCGTAGGCACCAAAGAGCGCTTGGCCGTTGTAGCCCGTGTTCGGAATGTCTTCGTTATGACCCGCTTTGTAGCCGTCGTAGTCATAGCCCGTGGCCATGGTGAAAAGGCCGTGATCCTTCCAGGCCACGTCGCCACCCAGGGAAACCCGCGGGCTACCGATCGAGGTGTCGTAGGTCGCGCGATGCTCCGCTTCCCAAATTCGAATGCGATCCGTGTCATCGCGGGTAGCGGGCTCGCGTCGGCGCGTCCAAACGGCGATGACTCCGCCGATGGCGTCGGATCCGTACAACACGGAACTCGGACCGCGGATCACCTCCACCCGATCCACGATGGCGGGATCGATGGCGCTCAAACTTTGGTTCGGGCCGAGTCGCGTGGTCGAGTCGTTGATGCGCACGCCATCGACCATCAAGAGCACGCGCCCTCCGTACAAACCACGGACAACGGGAGCCCCGCCACCGAGGTTGGACTCTTGAATCCAGATGCCCGCGGCTTTGCGCAAGGCCGCCGGCAAGGAGCGCTCACCGGTGTCGACCAGTGCTTCGCCCTTGATGACTGTGCGGCGGGTGGCGGAGGTCGTCACAACTTCCGCGGCCCGCGGAGCGGTCACAACGGTTTCTTCCAGTTGGATGCCCTGGGACAGCGCGGCGAGGAGCAAGAGTTGAAGCATAGGTCGGTTCCTTGGATTGGAGCGCGTACCGACACAATGTAGGCGGCGCGAGCGGCCACCGCGAACCCTTCTCGCGCTCCCGGGAGGCAACTCCCGCAAAACCCTTGTTGTGATGCGGGCAATCGCAGATTCAGTTCCACCAACCCAGCTGCTGGACGCCCAATGCTCCAGGTCCTCATGCCCAAAAACTGAGGCGAGCTCCGGCAGCCGACCCTGCGAGCGGGAGCAAAAGAAAACGCCCGCCGGAACTCGAAAGCTCCTGACGGGCGTTTGTGTGGAGCGGCTGAACGGATTTGAACCGTCGACATCAACCTTGGCAAGGTTGCGCTCTACCACTGAGCTACAGCCGCGTTCCCCTTGGGGAGGACGAAGAATAGCCCTAGCCGGGAGAAAGGCAAGCCTGACTAGGAGGTTTTAATCACGGAGTTCCGACAAGCGCTGGGCCACGAAGCTCCCGGCCCGGCGAACGGCCTCCCGAAGGGGCTTTCCGAGGGCCAGGTGGCCGGCAACTGCGCTCGCAAAACGGCATCCGGAGCCTCGGATTCCGGGGCCCGGACAGCGTGGGCGGCGAAAGACCTGGGCCCACTGTCCCGGCTCCAGCAAGAGGTCCTGGACCGTGTCCCCGCTCCCATGGCCCCCTTTGATGAGGACCCCCCGCGCTCCTCGATCGAGCAGTTCGATGCCCGCGGCAACGCGCGCCGCCTCGCTACCCAGGAGCTCCTCGAGATCCGTGGCGGACAACTCTGCCAGTTCCGGCAGGTTGGGCGTCCAAATCAGCCCAAGGGGCAAGAGGGCTGCACGGATGCTGGGGATGGCGTCAGGTTCGTGGAAGCGCGTGCCGCTGGAACTCGCGAGCACCGGATCGAAGATGGTCGGAGTTCCCGGCGCCAGGGCGAGCACCAGGTCGCGCACCTTGGCGATCGCTTCGGCACCAGGCAAGAGTCCGAGCTTCAAGACGGAAGGGTTTTTCTGAAGGTGCCCAAGGGCTTCCTGGAGCCACTCGTCCACGGGCACCCTTCCCATGTCGCTGACCCCCTGAGCACTCTGCTGGGTCCAAGCGGTCACCACGTAGTCCGCGGGAACTTGCAGGAACTCGAGAGCGTCACGGTCTGCGTCCACTCCGGCACCAGCACTGGAATCCGACCCAGCGACAACCAAGACGCGCCCGTTTTTGGAGTCCATGGCGCGCTCCGGTAGCCGCGTCTTAGCTAAGTGGCCGGCCCTCTGGGGGCAGGTCGTCTTCGTTCGTGCCGAGGATCGCGAGGGCCCGCTTTCGAATCGACCGTTCGATGCTGGCCACGGAGCTTTCGCCGATGTCGTCCATGGCGATGCGTCCGCCGGCGATGTGGCCGTGGCCGCCGAAGGAGCCATCGCTATCCAAGATCCGTTCCATCAACGGGTAGGCGTTGCCAAAGGCGTAGTCCGTGCGCAAGGAGAGGACGTAGGACCCTTCCTTTTCCGAGGCGCCGCCGACGACGACCCAAGAGGCTCCTTTCATGCGCAAGAAAAAGTCCGCCATCTCCGCGACGAACTCCGGGTGACTGACCTTGCCCAAGAGACAGATCACAAGCGCGCCGTGTTGTTTGGCCAGACTCAGAGCGCTGTGTAGTTCCGAGTAGTAGACCCGCGGCAGCGGTGGGTTGTTGATGGTCGTGATCTTCTCGCGGTCCGCCAAGCGGAAGGTGGCGTAGAAGGCCTCCTCATCCAAGGGCGACGCGTTGCGGGATAGATCCGCCGTGTCGTAACGGATGCCGCAGAACAGCGCCGTCGCTGTGGTGGCATCCATCGGCTTGCCGGATTCGCGCAGGTATTCGTAGAGGATCGTGGCCGTCGCTCCGATACCCAAGCGCACGTCCTTGTGCGGAATGACCTGGGCTGGCGCGCCTTCGCCCTCTGTGTTCGGCACCACGTGGTGATCGAAGACAGCGAGCAGCGGAATGTCCTCGGGCACGATCGTGTGCCCGAAGCCCGGTTGGGTGTCCACCAGAACCGCGCCGAAGTAGCCCTTGTGATCGATGTGATCGTAGTTGAGAAATTCGAGCCCCAACACACGCACCAAGGCCAAGTTCTCGGCCCGGTGAATCTCCCCCGCAGTGGCGACCTTGGCCGGCACTCCGAAGACCTGATCGCACAGGAATCGAACTCCTTCGCAAGCACCGATCGCATCGGGATCCGGACCGCGGTGGGTCAAGATCAGAAGGCAGTCACTGTCGCTGGTGGCTTGCCGACGGCCCGCTTCGATGGCCTCGCGCAAATGCTCAAGCGGCTTGCCTCCGAAAGGCTTTTCGCTGGCGCTCGCCTTTTCGGAATTCACGGATTCATCGGGGTGGAGTTGGAGGGGTCGTTAGAACCCGCGATCCAATAGGAAGCTCACCGCAGCGAGTACTTCCGAGCGGCCATGGCGGGGTCCGATCTCAATTACCTTCTCGATGTTATCCGGGGTGTACTCCGCCACAAGCTTGAAATCCACTTCGCCCAATCCTGGGGGAAGTTCTGACTCGTTGTTCACGGCGTCCTGCAGGTGGGTTCCGATCAGGCGCGAGCCGAAACGCTCGAGCCATTCCCCTTGGCCCGGCAGCCCAACCTGCTCGCGGCGGTGAACCGCGCCGGTGTCATGCCAGTAGCTCAATTCTTTCTCGGACAGGTCCTCGAGCACCCACTCCATCGCTTCGTAATTCAGTAGGTCGATGAAGGTTCGTCCGGGTTCCACCGCCAGGCGAATCTCGGGAAACTCGCGGCGCAGGGTGTGGATCGAACGGCAGAGATGTTGGACCTGGTGCTGGCCTTTCTTTTGAGCGGTGGCCGCGAAGGCTTGGATTTTTTCGTTCAGACCGTCCTTGGGCCCGCTCTCCACAAGTGCGGCTTGCAGAATCAAGGCTTCCGACCGCAGGCTTGGGTCCTCGAGTTCGCACCCGCGCAGGATCACCGTTGGACAGGCGTACTTTGCCGCCAGTTGAATGTGTCGCCGACAGGAGAGGATCGCGCGATCGCGCAACTCTGCATCCATGGAGCCCAGCTTGGTGCCGGACATGTTCTCGGACTTCGGGTTCAGGCAGCCCGCCACAAGAGAGTTGCAAGCAACGCCCGTCTCACGGCGCGATTCTTCGATGCCGCCGAGGGGCACTGGGTTCTCGCTCAATCCCAGCTCGATACGCCGGAAGCCCATCGCAATCGTCGCGAAGACCTGGGCTTCAATCGTCGCCAGGCGATTTCCAAAGCACGCCGTGGAGAGCGCGTACTCGTTTGGGATTCCAGGCTTTGTCACGGCGGGGGTTGCGGGGACTAGGGGGGGGAATGAAAACAGCGAACAGAATTGTTGCCGCTAACCGTATCGAGCCCGACACCAGAGCTGGCGGAGTGAAAATCCCTGGGGCAGACCTAGCAAGCCGCGTTTTCCCATAAGAGAGCCAGCGAATCAACCTCCCACCGGGCCGCCTGGAAACTCTCTTCCAAGCCTGGGGCAACCCTCCTTCTCTGATAGGATCTTGTTATGAAATTCCCGCTCCTATGGGGACTTTCCGCTTCTTGGGCCCTCTTCTTTTTATGGATGGCCTCGGAACGTTTCCAGTTCTCCTGGGGCGCGGAAGGCTCGATGTTCAGCCTCTTTACGGCCCCGCAAAAATTCCAGGCATTCCTCGCCGGAACCGGGGCTTTGACCATCGGAGCCGTGCCCCTGCTCCTGACCTACGCCTTGCACCGCTTCAACAAGAGTCGCGAAAAGGGCCGTTTGGTGAAGGAGCGCAAGCGCATCGACCGGCGCATCGAGAAGCTCGAGGCCAAGCAGAAGGCCAAGTCCCCGGAAGCGCCAAAACCCGCGCCTAGCAGCGCAGCGGTGGACGAGGGCTGATCGGTCCCCGGGCCACTCTTGGCCCAGGCTTCCTACTTGCCTCCGGAGAAGCCAGAAAGATCAGGGACGAATTCCAAGCGCGTCATGCGCCCGGCCACGTTCCAATCCATCACGAACAGGTCCCCCTTCGAGTTGAAGCGCGCGCAGTGCGGAGCGAAGAACACCCCGTCACTCCACAGGTTCGGAACGATGTTGTACTGGGCGTGCTGCGCTGGGTCCGGGTTGTCTCCCAAGTGCCCGATGAGTTCGAGCTTAGAATTGAGCAAAGTCGTGCGCCCGGCCAAGTCGGAAACCACACCGACTTCCCCGCGGAACTGCACGTGGCAAGGCCGGCGCAAAAGTCCCGAGGCCGGATCGGTTCCTCCGAGGAACTCCCCCGCCAACGAGAAGCGCGCGAGCCGATGGTTTTCGCGGTCCGCCACCAAGAGCGTGGGCGGATTCGACAGCTCGTCCATCCATAGGCCGTGGGGCGTGCGCAAGTGCTTGGGCTCCTCGCCACGTCCGCCGAAGCTGTCCAAGTACTTCCCGCTCTTGTCGTAGCGATGAATCCAAGAGAGCCCGTAGCCGTCCGCCACGAAGAGCGTTCCATCGGGAGCGACGGCCACACTGGTGGGCCGGTAGTGCGCGGGGTTTTCGTACAAGCCCGTCGACGCGGGCGGAGGACCGACGCGCAGCAAGACCTCTCCATCCAAGGTCGTCTTCAAGATCTCCTGACGGGCGGTGTGCGCCATGTAGAGCAGTTCCTTGCCTTCCTCCGTCACGATGGTGAGGCCGTGCAAGCCCGCGCCCCAGTCCTCGCCGAAGGTCCGCTCGATCTTGCCATCGGGGGCCACCACGAGCACCGCCGGGCCGGAGTCCGCGCTCATGTAGACACGGTCCGCCTTGTCCATGACGATGCAACCGTGGGTGCTGCCAAGCCATTCGCGCCCTTCCGGTAGCTGCAACCAGTTCGAATCCCAACGATAGCGGTAAACCCCCTCCCCCACGAACACGGGCTCTGCGGGAGCCGGCGGGCGTTTCCAATCCGCGCTTTGGTCCACGGGATGAGCGTGGGCTTCTTTCCCGTTGTGGGTTTCGTGCCCGCTGTGCGTTTCGTGCGCAAAGGCGTGGGGAGCAAGCAGAACCAAGGAAGCGCAAAGGAGAGGAATCATGAAAGGTAACTGTTGTTGGAGAACAAGGGTGCCCGGGAACCGACAGGGGACTCTCGGGCTTTCCGAGGCAATTGGAAGTCTACTCGGACTCGCTGACCCGTTCGAACTTCACCTCTGGCTCAACTTCCAAGGCTTCGCGCGGAACGCTGCCCAAGTTGATCTGGAGGCTAGGACGACGCTCGCGCAGGGTGGGCAGTTCCGATTCCAAGCCCGTGCCCGCGAGGGAGACCGTTTGCAGGTTCTCGATCTTCGCGATGGCGTCCAAGCTGCCTGGCGCGAGGGCCGTCCCCGCGAGATTCAGGGTGCGTAGGGACTTCGAGTTGGCTAAGTGCGTTAGGTCGAGCCCCGTGCCGCTGCTCGCTTCAAGCGTTGTGCGGCGTAGGTCCAACTTCGCGAGGGCCGGCAGGCTCCCTAGGAAACGCAGGTCCGCTTCGTTCAGAGCCTTGCGGGAGAGGCCCAGCTCGACAACCCGCTCGGACACGGGGGCCAAGAGTCCGGGCAACTCTCCGGGCTTCAGGCTGCTCGAGGAGAAGTCGATCCAAAGGGAATCAGAGTTCGGGGCCACCCGTTGCACGTGCGCTTGGCGCGCGACGAGACTGGAGAAGTAGGTGCCTGTCTCGTCACCCGCCGGCGACTCAGCGGGCTCTTCCTGAGCTGGAACCGCAGGCTCCTGCTCTTCCGGTTCCGCCGGCTCACTCTCGAAGGAATCCTCTCCGGGCTCAACCGCAAACTCAGGGGCTTGCGGCTGCTCGCTCACCAGCGATGGGAACGACTCCTGCCCCGAGCTGGTCTGCACCCAGCGCTCGAGCAAGGCAATCTCTTCCGGCTCCGGCTGGGTCTTCTTGACGGGCGGCATGTGGTCGTCGTGGTCAGCGGGCAAACGCATCAACTTCAAGAACAGGCTGGCGTCGGGATCACCGAAAACCAGGGCGGGCCCCGAGTCTCCCCCAGCGAGCATGGCGTCCACGGTGTGCAGGGCCAAGCCGCCGCGCTGCTTGCGCTCTCCGTGACAACGGAAGCAGAGATCCTCCATCACGGAATGCACCTCTTCGTAAGGCACCGCGGCAACGGCAGCCGCCGGCGCCTGTGGGGCCGCGGGCGAATCGTTTGTGGCGAGCTCCGTGAGCGTGGCCGCCGGCAAGCCCTGCCCCGCATCCTTGGCTTGCGTTGAGGCTGCGACAGGCGCCTTTGGTTGCTTGGGTTTTTCTTGCTCGATCCAAGGGTCCGTCAAGAAGCCTTCCCCGTGGGTCAAGGTCCCGCCGTTGTGGGCGGTGGCCATCACCAGCACGACGCCCAACCAGAGCAAGGGTGTGTAGGCCTTGGATCCGCGGAAGTGGGCCCAGCCAAGGACGAGACTGAACACGGCCAGCCCCACTCCCAACCACTTGTGCAAGTCCACGGGATCGGGGTACTTGGATCCCTCGTTCAAGAGCCAGCCGCTGATCGCCGCCGCGGGGGTACTGATCATCAAGAGACTGACGAGGCCCGTGCGCGCGCCCCGGGCTCCTGCTCGCAAGCCCTTGAAGACGCTGATCAACTGCAACCAGATCAAGGTCACAAAAAGGCCGATGGGAAGGTGCAGCAGGACGGGATGCAAACGGGAGAATGCGTCGGCCCAGTCGATGGTTGCCAGTTCTTTCAAGAGACGAGGAGTTCCTTCAAGACGCGTCCTTCCACATCGGTCAAACGGAAATCACGTCCCATGTGACGGTAGGTCAAGCGTTCGTGGTCGAAGCCCAGTTGATGCAACATGGTGGCTTGCAGGTCGTGCACGGAGACGGGGTTCTCGACGATGTTGTAGCCAAAGTCGTCGGTCTGTCCGTAAACGATGCCGGGTTGGATGCCGCCGCCCGCCATCCACATGCTGAAGGCGCGCGGGTGGTGATCGCGGCCGTAGTTGGTTTCTGTCAATGTGCCCTGGCTGTAGACCGTGCGACCAAACTCGCCGCCCCAGACCACCAAGGTGTCCTCGAGCAGCCCGCGCTGGGCCAAGTCGCGCAGGAGCGCTGCTTGGGGTTGATCCACCAACTGCGCCTGTTGGCGAATTTCACTCGGCAGGTTGCCGTGGGCGTCCCAGCCACGCTGGTAAAGCTGAATGAAGCGCACACCCCGTTCGGCCAGGCGGCGCGCCAACAAGCAGTTGGCCGCGAAGGTGCCCGGCTTGCGCACGTTGGGTCCGTACATCTCCATGGTCGCCTCGCTTTCGTCGGAGAGGTCCACCAGCTCGGGCACGGACATCTGCATGCGGTAGGCCATCTCCCCCTGGGCGATGCGCGTGGCCACTTCCGGATCGAAGCTGCGCGCTTCTTCCGCTTCGTTCAACTCGCCCACGAGGTCCAGCATGCGCCTGCGGTCCTTGCGTTCGATGCCCGCTTGATCCTTCAGGTAGAGCACGGGGTTGGCGCCGCTGCGAATCTTGCAACCCGCATGCTTGCCATCGAGGAACCCGCTGCCCCAGAAGCGTTCCGAAAGGGCCTGCATGTTGCCGACCCCTTGAGAGATCAGCACCACGAAGGCCGGCAGGTTCTCGTTGGAACTGCCAAGGCCATAGCTGCACCAGGAACCGAAACTCGGACGTCCGGGGATCTGGCTGCCGGTTTGGAAGAAGGTGATCGCGGGCTCGTGATTGATGGCGTCCGTGTGCATCGAGCGCACGATGCACAACTCGTGGGCTAGGCTGCCCGTGTGCGGCAAGAGTTCGCTCAGCCAAGCGCCGTCCTGATTGTTCGCGTAACGGCTGAAGCGGAACATCGAGGGAGCCACGGGGAAGCGCGTTTGACCGCTCGTCATGCCCGTCAAGCGCTGTCCGTTGCGCACGGACTCCGGCAAGTCCTGGTCGAAGTGCTTGCGCAAGCCTGGCTTGTAGTCCAAGAGGTCCAGTTGGCTCGGTGCGCCGGACATCTGCAAGTAGATAACCCGCTTGGCCTTGGCTGGAAAGTGCGTGCGCGCCGGCAGGGCACCGAGGTTGCCATCACTGGCGGCCTTGGCGCTGCCACCCAGCATCAGGGAGCCGAGGGAAAGCTGCCCGAGGGCACTGCTCACGCCCCCCAGAGCTCCAGCTCCCACTCCAAAGAAGTGGCGGCGGTTGACGAGCAACTCGCGCGTGCGCAGGGGGTCAGGATTTTGATCGCGGTCTTGCATAGGAGTCAGTATCGAGAGCGGGATCAGCCCCGGGTGATGGTGGCGTGCAAGTTCAAGAGCGTGCTCGCGAGCATGGTCCAAGCGGCGAGTTCGGAGTCCTCGAGGCCTTCCTGGCGCATGCTCATTCCGACCGCAACCAGCTCGGCCGCGTCTTCGGGGGATTGCTTGTAACGTTCGCGGAAGGATTCCAAACCGGAGCTGAGCAAGCCCAACTCATGGTCCGTCGGTACGCGCCCGGTGCAACGGCGGAACATGGAGACGAGCCCCTCCTCCACTGAGAGCCCCGCGCTGAGTGTGCGTTCACCGAGCACGCGCGCCGCTTCCATGAACTGCTCGTCGTTCCACAGGACCAAGGCCTGCAGGGGAGTGTTCGTGACCGCCCGTTGCGTCACGCACGCTTCGCGGGTCGGCGCATCGAAGGACATCAGCGAAGGTGGCGGACAGGCTCGTTTCCAGTAGGTGTACAGGCTTCGACGCCAGAAGTCACTGCCCTCCCCAGGCTCGTAGGTGCGCGTGTTCGACTGCGGCATGGCGACTTCCCTCCACAGGCCCGCCGGTTGATAAGGCTTCACGGACGGACCTCCGAGTTCCTCTTCCAGCAAGCCCGACACGAACAAGGCTTGGTCGCGCAAACGCTCGGCGTCCAGCCGCCTGCGGGGAAAGTGGGCCAGGGTCCGGTTCTCCGGATCGACCTGGAGCACCTCGGCGCGAATGTGGGAGGACTGCTGATAAGTTTCACTCGAGAGCATGAGCGTCAAGAGTCGCTGAACGTCCCAGCCGTTCTCGCGGAAATCCACCGCCAACCAATCCAGTAGATCCGGATGGCTGGGCCAGTCCCCTTGGTAGCCGAAGTCTCCGGAGGTGGCGACCAGGCCCGTGCCAAAGATCATCTGCCACAGCCGGTTGACCGCGACGCGGGCCACGAGGGGGTTCTCCTCGGAGACCAACCATTCGGCCAGATCCAGGCGCGTCGCCCGTCGTGTTGGACCCCCATCGAGGCCTGGGCCCGTGGTTAGCTCACCGAACATTCCGGGGATGCCCGGCAGCACCGGACGTTCCTTGTCCGGCTTGTCGTACTGCCCCCGAGTGAGAATGAAGGTCTCGCGCGGCATGGCCCGCTCGCGCATGACCATGGTCGAGGGCGTCTCTTGCGCCAAAGTCGTCAAGCGCCCATCGATCAGTGCCAGCTGCTCCTGGCCCGCGCCGTACTCGGGGGAACGGGACAAGCGCCACGCGTGGGTCGCGCGCCGGCCCAGGGCTGCTCCGTGATCGGCGAGAGCGCTGGCGTTGACGGCCGCGCAAAGCAGTTCCTCGCTCAGGAGTTCTTCCGACTGCAAGGCTTTGAAGTAGAAGCCCGCAGCACCACCGGTGTTGATCACTTTGAAGATCAAGACGTTACGGCCCGCCTGCAATTCGAGGGTCAAGCGATCCTGATCGGCGGCCACACCCCGGGCAATCTCCTGGGCCAACACCGACTCACCGTTCAAGAGGATCTCGAAACCGTCGTCGGAACCGATGCTGATCTCGAGGGAGCGCGCGGTCGGGCTGTAGATCTCACGGGAGACGTAGTGAACGTTCACGCCAGCCCCCAACTCATTGAGGGTTTCGTCGGCGAATTCGGCTCGGTAGACCCAACTCCGGCTGCCCTCACCCTCGAGGGCAAAGGAGGCCTCCAAGTCGTACTCCTCGGTTTCCGGTGCGAACTTCGTTGCGTACAGGCTCTCTCCAGAAGTCGAGGTAAAGGGCCCCGCGTGGTACCAAGCGCCCAAGGAAACGGGCAACTGCTCGGCGGCTGCTGCGTCCAAGCTGCCCAGGCCAAGTCGCACGTGGCCGAAGCTATGGTTGGCGTAGTGACTGTTGAACTCGAGGGTCACCACCACTTCCGTTCCACCCACGTAGCCGAAGCCTTCGTCGGCGAGCAGCAGCGCCACCAATTCGGAAGGTGACTTGTGGGCTCCAATCGCCCAGCCAAAGTTCGCGCGCCCATCGAACACACGCTGGATGTTCCAGTCCGCGTCTGCTTGGGCGCCACTTTGCCAGGTCCAATCAATGGGTACTGCGCGCCGCACGGCGGGGTCCTGCAGCGAGATCGCTTCCACGCGCAAGCCGGAGAGAACCGCGTTCCCATTGACCGCGCGACCGGGCAGGCCGTGGGGCAGGCTGGCGTGCTTCAGCACGTCCAATTGAATCAGGCGCAAATCCTGAGCGTCTGTTCGCAGGTGAATTTCGTACTCGTCGCGCTCAGGGTTCGTTCCGCTGGCGAGCACGGTGCCCCACTCGGTGACCTGCAAGGTGGAACCAGCGCTCGACTCCAGGCCCGTGATCTCCGTGTCCGCCCAGTGAATCCCGAGCTCATCCGAGAAACTCCCCAGGAATTGCTTGAGCCCGTCGCGATCGGCTTGGCTTGGAGTGGCGAGCTGTTCCTCGATTGCCAAAACCTCCGCTTCGAGCTGTTGCTTGAGCGCCGTCTGCTGCGGGCTCGGCACTGCCATGAAGGGCTCCATGGCGCGCATCGGGTTCGGTTGCTGGGAGTACAAGCCAGGCTCTTCATTGGACGCGTAGAAGGCGAACAATCCGAAGTAGTCCTCTTGGGAGATCGGATCGAACTTGTGATCGTGACAGCGCGCACACGCCACAGTCAATCCGAGGAAGACCGTGGCGGTCGTTTCCGCGCGGTCCGCCGCGTACTCCACCAGGTACTCGGCGTCGATGGCGCCACCCTCATCGGTCATGATGTGGTTGCGGTTGAATCCGCTGGCGACCTTCTGATCTTGTGTTGCCTCGGGGAACAGGTCCCCCGCAAGCTGTTCCTTCACGAATTGGTCGAAGGGCATGTTCGCTCGATAGGCGCGCAGGACCCAGTCGCGCCAAGGCCAAATCTGGCGGCCGGCGTCCATGTGAATGCCGTTGGTGTCCGCGTAGCGAGCTTGATCCAACCAAGGGCTCGTCATGCGTTCGGCGTAGCGCGTCTTGTAGGGCTCCTCGTTGAAGATCTTCCCGATCCAGCTCAACCAAACCTCTTGGGGATCGCCGGCAGCGCGCTCCGCCAAGTAGGCGTCCACCTCTTCCGGGGTAGCGGGCAGGCCGGTCAAGTCCAAGAACAGGCGGCGCAACAAGAGCTCCGGCTGTTCCGGCGGCGATGGGGTCAGCCCTTCGGCCTCCAGGCGCCGGTGAACAAAGGCATCGATTGGATGACGGCCTTCGCCTTCCAAAATCGGACGGCTGGGAGCCGCGAAAGCCCAGTGCTCTTCGTACGTCGCGCCTTCGTCGATCCAGCGCCGGAAGAGCTCGACTTGCTCCGGGCTCAACGCTTCATGGCGCCCACCGCTCGGGGGCATGCGATCGTCCGGATCGTCCGCTGTGATGCGCCGGATCAACTCGCTCTGCGCGGAGTTGCCTGGAACGATCGCGGCTCCCCCACGCCGTTCGCGAGTGGCGAACTCAAAGTGATCGAGGCGCAGGTTCGCCTCCCGTGTGCTCTCATCCTGCCCGTGACAAACGAAGCAGCGGTTCGATAACACGCCGCGAATGTCGCGACTGTAGGAAACGGGGTGCTCTTGAACAGAGGCCGCGGCGGGCGCCGCGAAGGCCATGGACAGAGCCAGAGCGATCGGCCCAACCCAGCCCCTCTGACGATCCGGGCGGATCGGGAATGCCCCCGTGATCGGGTCCTTTTTCCAGCGTCTCTCGATTTTCATAGGGGCCCACAATACCACGCCCGGCTCGCCTTCGCTGTCATCGGAAAGCACCGCGGACGGGAACTCGCCCCTCGATTCCCCGGGCCCTGCGGCTCAACGCGAAGCGCACCCCGGAGGACCCCGGAGTGCGCTGCTTGTTGCCTCGTCGGCTGGTGCGAGTGCGCTAGACGCGAACTTCGCCGGTGGCGCCGAGTAGGTGCTTGTACTTTTCGAGAACCGGATCGACCTCTTCCTCCATGAATTCGAGCACTTGCTGCGGGGCGCGGCCCACGTAGCGCTCGGGATCCAGGATCTCATCGATGCGCGAAGCGACCCCCGCCAGCAGCGGAGATTTTTTGAGACGCTCCGTGAGATCATTGTCGCGCCCTTCCTTGATTCCTTTGGCTGCGGCGAAGCTCGCCTGGCGCACTTCTTCGTGCACATCCTGACGGTCCGCCCCGGCTTTGACCGCTTCCATCATGAGGGCTTCCGAAGCGAGGAAGGGCAGCTCGGCCATCAAGTTGCGGTTCACCACGTGCGGGTATACGACGAGCCCGGAACTGACGTTCAAGAGCAAGTTGAGGATCGCGTCCGTGGCCAGGAACATCTCCGCCAAGACGATGCGACGGTTGGCCGAGTCGTCCAAGGTGCGCTCCAACCATTGATTGGCCGCCGTGTGCGCGCAGTTGTCCAAGTGCGAGATGACCAGTCGCGCCAGGGAACAGATGCGCTCGGAACGCATCGGGTTGCGCTTCCAGGGCATGGCGCTGGATCCGATTTGCTTGGACTCGAAGGGCTCTTCCAATTCCTTGCGGTTGGAGAGCAGGCGCAAGTCCGTGGCGAACTTGTGGGCGGTTTGCGCGATGGACGAAAGGGCTTGGCCCACGCGGAAGTCCAGCTGCCGCGGGTAGGTTTGCCCGGTGACGGCGAAGCGCTTTTCAAAGCCCATCTTTTGAGCCACGCGCTTGTCGAGTTCGCGAACCTTATCGTGATCGCCCTCGAAGAGTTCGAGGAAGGAAGCCTGGGTTCCCGTGGTGCCCTTCACGCCGCGGAAGCGAATCATGCTTTCCGCGTGGTCCAAGTCGGCCAGGTCGTCCAACAGGTCTTGCATCCAAAGGGTCGCGCGCTTGCCAACGGTCGTCGCTTGGGCTGGTTGGTAGTGCGTGAAGCCCAAGGTCGGCATGCAGCGGTACTCCAAGGCGAAGGCCTTGAATTGTTCGATCACACTGACCAGTTGAGCGCGCAACATGCGCACCCCGTCGCGCAGGATGATGGCGTCCGTGTTGTCCGTGACGTAACAACTGGTGGCTCCGAGATGCAAGATGCCGCGGGCCTTCGGGCACTGGTCGCCCCAAGCGTGCACGTGGCTCATCACGTCGTGGCGCAGTTCCTTTTCATAGGCTTGGGCCGCCTCGAAGTTGATCGGCTCCAGGTTGGCGCGCAGCTCTTCGACTTGCTCTTCGCTGACCGCCAGGCCGAGCTCGTGCTCGCCCTCCGCCAAGGCCAACCACAGCTTGCGCCAGGTGCCGAATTTCATGGCGGGTGAAAACAAGCGGCGCATGCCTACGCTCGCGTAACGGCCGGCCAAGGGACTCTGGTAGTTTTCGCTTTCGAAACTCACGGGGGAACTCGCAGGGGCTGGGGATCGGGTGAACGGCGGGGAGTGTAGCTCCCGCGGACCTCTCCCCCCTTGGGTTGGAGGGTAGAAATTGTGCGTGGTTCGATGGGTGACGAGCGGAACGGCTTGAAGGGGACTTGGGGCCGCCCTCTGCGGGCCCCGGACCTGCGGGGAGTCGTGAGGGGGGAGACCGCTCCTCTTGCCAAGCCGGGCGAGCGCAGCCCGGGGCTCCAGGTGCCTCGGTTTTTTTTGGCCGCAGGCAGCAGGAGCAACTTGCTCGGGACAATGCTCGGAACTCTGCGTGGCCGGAGGACTGCGCACACGTCTTGTTCTTCGGCCGCAGATGAGCGCGAACGCAACGAGTGAAAAACCAGCGACGCGACTCGCCTGCTGTCCATCGAGCCTGAGAATTCGTGGGTGGGCCAGTCCCTGTGGCTGGCCCCCTTTCTCCAACCCGCAGACTGCACACAGACACGTTCCGAATCGAGCTGATCGTCGCCAGGGGCCAAGGGGCATCCCGAGGCCACCCGTTGCGGAATCTGCAGCCCGTGTCCAAGCACGACGCGCGCTAGAGGCCCGGCCTCTAGCTTGCCGCTTTCAACCCGGCGAGCAAACAGAGACACAAACCCGCCCCCAAGCGCAGCAACAGGCCCCGGGCACTGGCTTCGCCGCGGCCCAAGTACGCGGCGATCCAAAGCGTGCAGGCCGCGCCGGTCATGTCCGTGACAACGTCCCAAGGGGAGGCGTCGCGGGTCGGCACGTGGGATTGGTGCCATTCATCCAAGAGACCGTAGGCGAGCACGGCGAAGAGGATCAACGCGCCTCCGAGCGAGCTCACCCGGGGCCAAGTCCGGGGACTGTCCGCGGGCTTGAGTTCGGGCAAGTGAGTGCTGCGCGGCAGGCTGATCAGAGCCAGGAAGGCCAAGAAGCCAAAGAGCGGCGCGTGGGCGCTGTTCACCAGCCAGCCCTTCACGAAACTTCCACCGTCGGCCTTGGCTTGCAGGGAAGACAAACGCCAAATCACCCCCGTCCAGGCCAAGAACAGAACGGCTCCCGCGGGCCGCGGCAAGCGCAAGAACAACCCGCCAATCCAGCGCAGGGCGCGCAGGGCGCCGGTCTCCCGATTGATATCCCCCACGCTGCTGTGGCGTTCAGCCCACGCTCTTGCGGGCGATGAACTCCAAGCCTTTGCCGTCTTGGGAAGCCACCACCGAGAGCTTGTCGACCATCTGGATCAACAGGAAAAATCCGCGGCCGCGCTCGTCCTCGAGGTCTGGCAACTCGGAGTCGTCCAAGTACGGAGCCAGCTCGGATGGGTTGCCCCCGCCTTGATCTGCCACGCGCAATTCCCAACCCTTCGCGTCCACGTGCAAGTGCAATTTCATGCGCACGTCCGAGGTCAGATCGCTCTCTTCCATGGCGCTGCCGCCACCGCCGTGATCGACGGCGTTCGAGAGCAGCTCGCTAGCAACGAGTTCCAAGGTGCCGATGTCGTCCGCGGAGATTCCATTCTTGGCAGCGAACTGTCCAACGACCTGACGAGCCATGCGACTCGCGCTGTGAGCCGCCGGCAAGTCCAGCTTCAAGTCCTGACGTTCCGTTTCCTCGCTCAACGAATCGGCTCCACGTAGAGGGAAAGGTCCAGGGATGGAGCGGAGTGCGTTAGGGCGCCGACCGAAATGCGATCGATGCCGCTGGCAGCGTAGTCGGCCATCGACTTCGCATCGATCCCGCCCGATGCCTCGAATTGCACCGGGCGCCCGGTGCTCTGGGCCAACGCGCGCAGTTCCGGTATCAAAGCCTTGATGGTCTCGGGCGTCATGTTGTCGAGCATCACCACGTCCGCGCCGCCGCGCAGCGCCTGGCGTGCTTCGTCCGCGTCGCGGGCCTCCACAGTCATCACGATGTGCGGCCCGACCTGGCTACGCACTTTGGCGGTCAGCGCCTCGCACGAAAGTCCCGACATGTCGATGTGGTTTTCCTTCAGCATGACCTGATCGAATAGACCAAAGCGATGGTTCTCGCCACCCCCGCAAATCACGGCGTACTTTTGAGCAGCGCGCAGGCCCGGGGTGGTCTTGCGGGTATCGAGCACCCGCACGCGCCCGGCTGCAAGCTCCACCAACTGCGCGGTGGCCGTCGCAACTCCGCAGAGGCGTTGCAAGAAATTCAACGCCGTGCGCTCTGCGAGCAAGAGCGCCCGGGCCTTGCCCACGACTTCGCAGATCTCGTCCCCGGGTTCGATACGGTCGCCGTCCTGGGCTCGCCATTGCAGCGTGCTCGCGGGATCGCAGGCGCGGAAGGCTTCGTCGAACAGTTGAGTTCCCGCCAGCACTCCAGGGGCCTTGGCCACCAAGCGCGCGCGGGCCTGCAGTTCTGGGTCGATCGCATGCTCGCTGGTCAAATCCCCCGCGCCACGGTCCTCATCGATGGCAGCACGCACCCAACGGCTGACTTCATCGGCGGGAAGCAAGGTGCTTTTGGAGGCTTCGAGATCCAGGGGCATGCAATCAACTGTACGGTCGAACTCCGCTCAACACTACAGGAAGAGCGATTCTGACGGTGGCCCGACGGGCGCTGGGCCGTCTAGGAAAACATGAAACACCCCGAACAAGGAACCCTGGAGGCAAATTCTGGTTGGGTGTTGTTGCTCGCGGGCTGGCTTTTTGCATCGAGCGTCGTTCAGGAGCTACGCACGGCCACCGTCCGCCCCCCATCCCCGGGGCCAACACGAGTGCAACTCGAGAGCGCCTGCCCCCGGGAACTCCGGCGCCTTCCAGGAATCGGTCCCAGCCGGGCCACGGCCATTGCCCAGATGCGCTGGGAGTTGGGCGGCGCCCGCTTTCCCCTCCATGCAATCCAAGGCATCGGCGAGAAGACCGCCGCCCGGGTTCAGGCCTGGCTCGCGGAGCAGTGAGTCCGCGGGGCTGCCCGTTCCCCTGCCGCAAGGATCAGAAGGAGCTCCGCATGAGGCGCTAGAGCTCTCGACACTCGCTGCCACCCGGCATCTCGGTCATGTGGGGGTCGAAGCACAAATCCATTTCCATGAAGAGGTTCTCGCATGGCGCGCGGGCGAGCTTGAATTGGCGCGGGAGTGCGCGACTCACGCGGAATCC
Source organism: uncultured bacterium (assembly GCA_937905825.1). Classification (GTDB taxonomy): domain Bacteria; phylum Planctomycetota; class UBA1135; order UBA1135; genus JABACD01. Next base: position 10,073 of record CALCXM010000158.1, on the reverse strand, counting down.
CTTTGGAGACTGCGGGGCGAAAACACTCCCGCCGACTTGGCCCTGCTCTTGGCCCACGAGGCGGGTGCGGTTTTGGAGCCCGAACTCGGCGGCCAGATTCTCAGGCGTTCGAGGCGCATCCAGGACGCGTGTCTCAGAGTTCAGTTCGGCGCACTGCTCGCTCGCGCGGGCATTGCGCACGAGCCGGAATGGGCACCGTGCTTGGATCAGCTGCAAGGACCGGAACACCGGCGCTGGGAGTTCCTCTCCCTTGCGGAGGCGCGGCAAGCCCTCGAGTTGGCCTGCGTGCAAGGCTCTTCGGGGGACGTTCTGCGTCCGATGCAAACGGAGCACGATTCCCCGGGCGAAGCCTCGCGGAAGGCGACACCCGGGGAAAGCGATCAAGGCAAGGCCACGGGCGAGAGCACTTCCACAAACCCCAAGAGCTCCTGATGATCCTGGTGCCCCGGGGCGCCCACTAGGAAGTCCGGGATTCCGTCGCCATTCACGTCTCCCCCGCCAGCCACTGCAGCACCGAACCACCCCAGTGCTCGGGGGCCCAAGAAGAGTTTGAGGGAACTGCCGTCGGACCCTGAGAAGAGCTCCACCTGTCCGGCTTCGTTGGCTGCCCCTTGCGCCCCGGCACAACCCGCGAGTACCTCACCTCGACCATCACCGTTCACATCCCCCAAGAGTGACACGGCGCTCAAGTACAAACCCGGCCCTGGACCGGGGAACACGCGCAGCAAGGAACCGTCCAAGCCGGACAAAGCGTACGCGGCCCCCGAGTCAAACCCGTTGGCGTCTGCTCCCGGCGCGCAGACGCCAAGGTCGAGAACTCCATCTCCATTGAGCTCTTGTCCTCCACTCAAACCAAAGCCCAACTGGTCCCCGGCGACTTGTCCCGCGACCTGGTAGAGCAACGCTCCATCGGTTCCGCTGAACACCATCACGGCCCCGCCGTTGAAGGCAGCCGCGTCGGAGAAGGGCACGCCCACCGCATAGTCCCCGCGCCCGTCTCCGTTCAGGTCGCCGGTGCCCACGGTGCTGAAGCCCAACTGGTCGAAGGTGCTCCCGCGATGAACTCGCAAGAGGGTCCCGTCGCTCCCCGAGAAGAGGCTGAGCTCCCCGGCGTTGGGGCCACCGATGTCCGCTTGGGGAGCGCCCACGAGCACGTCGGGGATGCCGTCCCCATCCACATCCTGCGTACCGCTCACACAACGCCCAAACTGATCCCCAGCGGCGCTCCCTTGCCAGCTCTTCAGGACAGCGCCGGTCGCGCCGGAGTAGAGTCGCACCTCCCCGTGCCCGGCAGCGCCGTAGGGAGCCCCCACCAGTAAATCTCCGTGCCCGTCCTGATCTACGTCCCCCGCCGCCGCCACGGCTCCCCCCAGGCGCAGGGATCCGGGCGCGCCAAACCACTCGTGCAGAATCGTCATGTTGACTCCGGAGACCACGATCACTCGTCCCACGGTCTCTTGCCCAACCCGCGTGGCCGGCGCTCCTAGGATCCAATCGTGGACGCCATCCCCATTCACGTCCCCCGCCGTTGCCAGCGCCACCCCGAACTGGTCCCCGGCCCGCGGCCCGTGCAGGGCGTGGATCCGATGGGCTGCGTGGGTTGCGGCGCTTTGAAGGGGACCCCGGGGCAGGGGGGCCATGCCATGGGACGGGATGGCCGGAAGCGGGGTGACATAGAGAAGGGCCAAGCAAGCGAGTTCGAGGGTCATCGGGCTTCAGTTCAGACGTGGGATGGAGGGAACCGGCCGCGCACCCTGCGGCGGCCGGGGAGTGCTTGCACTCCGACCTTCCAAGACGTTGCGCGCCCGAACCGGCCACGCCCAAATCGGCCCCTCTGCTGAATCGTTCCTAGGGGCTGCCCGAGACCCCATTTTCCAAGGGAATCTTGGGGCTGCTTGCGCCCTTGGGATCCAGTACACTGCCCGCGATCATGGACTTTGAACCGAATTACGGCTCTTCGGAGTACTCACCGAAGGCGGAAGAACTCTTCGCCGGCTTCCTCTTGGATGTGGAGCGCGCCCAGCTCGATCCCGAGTCCGGAGCCGCCCCCGACTTCGAGCAATTCTGCGTCGAGCACGACGCCTACGCGGACGAGCTTTACGGCCTGCACGCCGACTGGGACAACGTGCGCGGTCTGGTCGCTCAGATGAACGGCCTGCGCCCCCGGGCCCTTGCTCCGGCTCCCGTGGAAGTTGCCGCTCCGACCCCGAGCGCCCTGGAACTCGCCGAGCGCGAAGCCAAGATCGAGCCCTTCTCTGCGGACGACGTGCCCGATTCCAGGGAAGAGGTCCATGTCTCCAGCTTGCAGCGCTGGAAGAACCTCTCGACCGCCATGGTCACCCTGGCCATCCTCGCCAGCCTGTGGGCCGCGAACCAGTTCCGCAACTCGCGCGTGCTCGCCATGGAAAAGGGCGAGCTGATGAGCGAGCAACAGGTCACCCGCGAAGAGCTCGTGCTGGCCCACTCAACCGGCGAAGCCCTGGCCGCCGAAGGCAAGCAGCTGGCGGACAAGTTGCGCAACTCCGAAGCGGCCAAGGGCGAACTCGAAAGCACTCAGGTCGTGTTGACCCGCGACTTGGACGAAGCCCGCGCTGGCCACGAAAAGCTTCAACTGACTCAAAAGCAACTCGAAGCCAACCTGCGCGCGGAACAAGAAAAACGGGAGGAGGCCGCCGCCCAAGCGCAAGCAGCGAAAGATCTCGCAGCTCGCTTGGCCATGAGTGTTGAAGCCGCCGACCTGCTCAACGACGAGTCCAGCCTTTGGCCGACCCACTCGATCAAGAGCGGCGCCCTCGAGCATTGGCTCGACCAAGCCGAGGCCTTGAAAGCGCAATGGACTTCCAGCGCGGGCTCCTCCGCCGAAGCCCCCGGAGCGCTCGCCAAGTTGCTAAGCCAGTCAGGCCCCATCGCACGCACGCGCGCGCGCTTGGCGCGCTTGAACGAGTGGAACGCAGAAGCGCGCGCAGAAGCGGGCAGCCCCTGGAGCGAAGCCCTCGCGCAGATCAACGACCCCTCCGAAACGCCGGAGTTCGCTGGCCCCGACTTGGTCCCCCAGTTCGGACTCGTCCCCATCGGCCGTTCCAGCAAGACCGGACTCTGGCGCTTCGCCGACTTGCAAACCGGCGCGCTCCCCGAAATTGACGAAGCGGGCGAAGTGCAAGCCGCCGAAGGCTCAGCCCTCGTCTTCCTGCTGATCCCCGGCGTGGAACTCGAAGGCCAAAGCGTGGCGCCCTTCTTCGTTTGCGAAACGCCCTGGACCCCCCAACATCACCTGCAGGCCTTCGGTATTCCCGAGCCCGCCGCGGACAGCGCCCTGCAAGCCCGCATCGCTTACGAGAAGGCCCTGGTCCAACTGGGCTACGAACCCCTCTCCAGCTTGCAAGCCATGCTCGCCAAGCCCTACGGCCTCCAAGTCACCAGCTGGGGCCGCTTCCCGGCGCGCGCGGTCGAACCCTAAGACTCGTTCGCGACAAGCTTTCTGCAAGCAGGTACCGCGGGAATCTCCCTCGTCGAGACAAGTGTTTGTTGCTTGCTCAACGTCTTCGCCTTCATCACGAGTGCACGTACTGAACGTGGTGCGTTGTTTCGCCCACGAGCTTGAAGCCCAGGCCTTCGTAGAGATTTCTTGCGGAGTTGCAGCGGAACACTTGAGGCACCGTGGGCTTTCCGGCGGCCGATGCAGCGCTTGTGACGTCGCAAAACACCTCGCCTAGCCAGCTGCCCCGCCGGCATTCTGTAGCACTGCCCCGCTAACTTCGCGGGTGGTCGTCGCGGCGGTCGAGCAGTTCGCGGACTTGTTCGAGCAGGTCCCGGGGGGCGAAGGGTTTGGGCAGCAGGGCGTCGTCTTCGTCGAGAGCCGTGTGGTTTTCGATGACCTCGGCGGGATAGCCGCTGATGAAGAGCACGCGCAAGCCCGGGCGCCGTTCGCGCAGGGCTTCGGCGAGTTCGACGCCGGTGGTTTGGGGCATGACGAGGTCCGTCACGAGCATGTGCAAGACCTCTTCGTTGGCGTCCTCGAGCAGCAGGGCGTGGGCAGGGGAATCGGCGAGCAGCACTTGGTAACCAGCGGCCACCAGGGTCTCGCGGATCACCCCGCGCACGTCCTCGTCGTCGTCGCAAACGAGCAGGGTTTCGCGGCCTTGCAAACCCGTGCCGGGGACGCGCACGGGACGTTCTTCGAGGGACACAACCGGAGCCTTGAAGGCCGGAAAATAGAGGGAGAAGATCGTGCCCACGTCCTTCATGGTGCGCATGCGCAGGAGGCCGTTGACCAGCTCCATGGTGCCGTAGACCGAATCCAGGCCAACGCCGCGGCCGACTGTCTTCTTGCTGAAGGAGAAGTCCGCGACGGCGCTGTCCGATTCGGGCGTGACGCCGGCGCCGGTGTCGCGCAAGGTGACGAGCACGTACTCGCCGGGCGCAAAGGTCTCCTCTTCTTGCCGCTCGTCCAAGGTCAAGTGGACGACCGAGGTGGTGATGCGAAAGCGACCGCCCATGGGCATGGCGTCGGCGGCGTTGTCGGCCAGGCTGACGAACACTTGTTCGACGGATCCGCGGTCCGCCCAAACATCGGGAAGGCCCTCCCCCAGGTCGAGGTCGAGTTCCACGTCGTCACGCAACAACCGGTCGATGTAGCGCTGCAAGTGCTCGAGCACCTTGTTCAGATTGACCCACTCGGGATGCACCAAGCTCGTGCGGCTGAAGTCGAGCAGCACGCGAGTCAAGCTGGCGGCGCCGTCGGAGGCCCCTTGAATCTTGTCCAAGTTGACGAGCCCTTCGGATTCGGAACCGAGGCGCGAGCGCAGGATCTGTGCGTGACCGGTGATGACCGTCAACAGGTTGTTGAAGTCGTGGGCCAAGCCGCCGGCGAGTTGGCCGAGCGCTTCCATGCGGTGCACATGACGCAGGCGCTGTTCGAGTTCCTTGTACTCCGCTTCTCGACGTTTGCGTTCGGTGATGTCGAAGGCAAACATGAAGTAGCAATCGTCGCCGGGGACCAGGCTCGCCGAGCACCAAACCTTGCGGCCTTCCAATTCCACGCAGGCTTCATTTTTTTGGATGATGCCGGTCTCCACCGTACGACGCAGCATCTCGCGCAGGGCGGGCCCAAGAACATCGGGGACTTGGGAGAAGATGTCCACGCCGACTTCTACGTGGCTGACCCCCACTTCGCAGCCCGAGTGCACTCCGCCCGAGAGCACGATGCCCCTGGCATCCAGCCTCACTTGCAAGCCGGGATAGGCTTCGCCGATGGCCCACAGGATTCCCTTCTCGCTCTGTTCCGCCCCACGAGCCACTTTCACGAGGGTTTTGTCCGGCGGGGCCTGGGGGATGAAGGCGACATCCTGTTCGACAGGTTCGAGCGCAGGCTCCGCGTCCTGACTCCCATGGTTGCGTCCAAACCAACGGGTCACCCCGTCCAGCAACCCCCTCTTTTCACTGCCCGGCATGAATCTACCTTAGCCAATGCCTTGGCGGGCGGCCAAGGAATCCGCGCTCGTCCTGGGCTTGAGCGAATTGGCGCAGGAGAGAATCTGCCCCAGGCAAGCCATCCGCCCCTGGGGGAGCTCCAAGCGCAGCTCGTGCTCAGGCGAGCTTGGAGGTGCGTACCACGCGGCTCATCAGGGAGCGCCCGAGTCCGCGAGCCCGCAAGCTCCCCAACTCATCCAAGACCACGCTCGCGATGTGATCCAAAGCTCGGGCCGCCGGGGCGTTGGGGTTGTGTTCGACGACACTTGTGCGCGCATTGACCGATTCGATCACCGCATCGTCCGTGGGCACCCAGCCGATCCAGCGCGGGTGCCGGTCGAGGAAGCGACCGCAGACCTTTTCGATGCGCTGGGCGACGGAGTGCGCCTCGTCTTCGTGGTGGGCTCGATTGACCACCAGCAAGGGGGCGCTATCCGGTCGGCAACGGTAGAGCACTTTCAAGAAGGCGTAGGCGTCTGTCATCGCGGTGACCGCTGGCGTCGTGACCACCAAGACCACATCGGCGGCAGCCGCGAAGGTGACGGTTTGATTGGAAATGCCGGCGGCTGAGTCCACGAGCATGTACTGGTATTCCGTTTCCAACTGCTCCACCGCTTCTGCTATGCGGTGCAGTTCGAAGGTGGACAACTCGGCCATGTTCGAAACTCCAGAACCGGCAGCGATCAAGTCCAGAGTTGCGGAGCAGCGTGAGACGATCTCCCGGGGGCCCGCGGTGCCCGCCACCAGCTCGACGAAGGAGCGCTCGGGGCTAACCCCCTGCAAGATGTGGGCGTTGCCGATGCCCATGTCCGCGTCCAGGATCAGGCTGCGCCCCACGGCGGAGAACTTTGAGGCCAGGGAGGCGGTCATCACGCTCTTGCCCGTGCCCCCCTTGCCACTCGCGACACAGACGGAGGCCGCCCGAGCTACGCCGAGCAAATCTCTCGACGGCGATGGAGCTGCGAGTCCGTCCTTGGATCGCGGGATTCCCTCACTGCGTCCGAAACGCAGCAGTCTGCAAGCTTGCTCCCAGTTCATAAACAACCACCTCGGTGGCTCCCGATCGGAATCAGGTGCGCCTTTGGATGGACCCCATTGGTCCTCGGAAGTCCCTAAGCTGCCGGACCGGGTAGCCTCATCCAAGGATGGGCAAGCGATAAACTGGATTCCCACCTCTGAATGGGAATTTGATCACCCAGTCAAGTGTCAGATACCAGCTAGCACCCCCTTAAGCCCCACTTCATTGGCAGTAGGGTATCTACCCCACCTGAGGCGACCCGGAACCACCTGAGCTCATTCGAGGAAGGCTTCGATTTCAGCGGCGGTCAGCAAGGGCCCCGGGGGCATGGGCTGAATCTCGTGATCATCGAGTTCGGGCAAATCGTTCGCGTCCTCGTCGCTGCTCGACGGGTGCCGGCTGCCCCGGACGGGGGTCCGCGGCGCGACGTTCTTGATGGCCGGCTCTTCCCGGGTCAGGGCGGATCCCCCATACATCTTGGCTGAATCCTGAGGCGAGTCTTTCGCCGTGCGGGAGGGCTCCGCACCCAGGGACTTTTCCGAAAACGGATCCGCGGACAAATCACCCGGTTCGCGAAAGGCCTTGGATGCTTCCTTGGAACGCGGGGCGGCTCGCTCGCCGGAGATCCCGGCAGCGCCAAAGTCGCGGGCTTCCGGGTCCCGCCGTTGTGCGCTGGGCTCGCGGTAGGTCTTGGACCACCGGTCTCCACCGTAGGAGAAGGCCGCCAAGTCTTCCGTGGCCGATGGTTCTTGTGCTGCGCTGGCACCCGCGAGCTTCCCGCGCCTGCGGTCTCCGCTCAGCAGATCGAGATAGCGCTCCAAGAGTTCCTCGAGCGCCAACTCCAAACTGCTGTTGTCGCGGATCGCCAAGAGCGGCCGGTCTTCGTCGAAGAAGAGTTGCATGTGTCCCGCTTCCCAGTTCAAGCGCGCCAGGCGCTTGCCATCCAACAAACAAGCCAAGCCGGTGCCCTCCGGTTGCCAACCGAATTGCGGATCCATGCGGCGCATGCGTTCCACAACCGTCAACGCTAGCTGCAGACGATCCGGGGCGATGCGCGCGAGGAAGGTGCGGAATTCGGGCTCTAGGGACCACTCCGGCAAGGTAACGGGCCGGCCGCTGCGTCCGCCGTCGCTGCACTCCACCGATTCCATGCGCGTGTGAGTTCCGCGACTGGTGGAGAGTTCCCGGCGCCGGAGAAGTTCGATGTTCTCCGCCGGCAGGGTTCCCAGGCGTTCTAGTTGAAGCTTGGAGTAGCCTTCCAATGCGACCAAGACGACCTGCACCAGGGCGTCCTCGTCTTCGATCTTGCCGAGAGACGCGCTCAGCATCTCCGGTTGGTTTTGGGCGAAGGAGAGCCCATCCATCGCTCGCAACACGGCCCCATCGGAATGTCCGTTCACGACGCTCACGAGCAAGATCCGTCCCTGGGAGTAGGCCAACCAGTGGGCCAACTGCTTTCCATCGAACTTGAGATTGCGCTCGAGCACCTCAAACCCGCCGGCCCACTCAGGCAAGGCGAGTTCAACGCGTTCAAGAGTTTGTCGATCCACGTCCGGGGCCGGTTGGCTCATGCAATCTAGATGGAAAGAGTCTCAGGGTTGGAGCCGCGACCTCGAGCTTCCGCGGGTCAGCGCATCCAGGGTCTTGCCTCGGTGCAAAAAGGCGAGGGCAAGGGAAAGCGCGTCCGTGACGTCGAGGGGTTTGGGGGGCTCCGTTAGCCCTAGCAGGGTAGCAACCATGGCCGCCACTTGCTCCTTTTTGGCGTTCCCGTTTCCCAGCAAAGTCTTGCGTGGGACGGCCGGGGCGTACTGCACGACCTGGGCCCCAAAACGCGAGGCAGCGGCCAGGAGCACCCCGCGGGCCTCCCCCAGACGCAGGGCCGATTGGACGTTTTGGGTGCTGAAAGCGGTCTCCACCACGATCACCGTGGGCCGCAGGCGCTCGAAGAGCTCGGTCGCCTGGCGCGCGATGTCCGCTAGGCGCGCAGGAGCTTCCTCCCCCACGGGACGCACGGTGCCCGCCGCCAGCAACCGGTGATCCCCTCGAACGTCCAAGATAGCCCCGTAGCCCATGATCTTCGTGCCCGGGTCCAAGCCCAGCACGATCGGCCATGGACAGTTTTCCGGCGTCCGATTCTGCTCGGGATCGGAAGGGGTTGGACGGGGTGGTTGGGAAGGGACCATTGGATTTCGCGCGCATTCGCTGCCGCGGGTCCCCAACCTACCTTTGTTGTGGAGCCCAAGCGAATGTAGGCTCCCGTTCCAAATCACGCCCATGAGCTCTTCCTCCTCCAATCCCAGTTCCGGCTCCACCTCCCCCGCGAAAAGCGTTCGGGCGGCGGCCGTGATCGTGGCCGCGGGGAGTTCGACGCGTATGGGAATGGCCGAAGGCGAGCGCAAGCCCTTCATCGACGTCTGCGGCCGGACGGTGTTGGAGCATACGGTGGCGGCCTTTGCGGCTTGTGCGCAGATCGTCGAGATCGTGATCGTGGCCCAAGCGGAGGACGCGGCACGCATTCGCAGCCTGGCCAAGGGCAACCCACTCTTCGACAAGCTCAAGCACGTGGTTTCCGGGGGCGCCGAACGCACGGATTCCGTGCGCGCGGGCGTGACGGCCTGCAGCGCGGACCTGGACCTCGTCGCGATTCACGACGGCGCCCGCCTGATGATTCGAACCGAGACGATCGCGGCGGCATTGGCCTGCGCTCGCGAGAAGGGAGCGGCCCTGGTGGCGGTGCCCGTGGTGGACACCTTGAAGCGCAGCGCAGACGGCCAGGTTGCCCAGGAGACCTTGGACCGCAGCGTGCTGTGGGCCGCGCAAACCCCCCAGGTCTTTCGCCCGGCGCAGATCCTCGAGCTGCTGCACAGGGGCGTGCCCGCTGGCACGCCACCCACGGACGACGCCGCCCTCTACGAACATTGGGTCGGGCCGATCGCAATCGTTCCCGGTGAGAGCACCAACTTGAAGCTCACCACCCCCACCGACCTAGAGATCGTGCGCGCTCTGATGAGTGCGCGCCTCGCGAACCAAGCACCATGACGAAGACCCCTGTCCCCTATCGCATCGGTCTGGGTTTCGACCTGCATCCGCTTGTGGAAGGTCGCCCCTGTTGTTTGGGAGGCATTGTCCTGCCGCACCCGACTGGACCCGCCGGTCATTCGGATGGGGACGCGGTCTTGCACGCTGTCACGGACGCCATCCTCGGCGCCGCCGGTTTGGACGACATCGGAACGCTCTTCCCCGATACCGACCCGCGCTGGAATGGCGCCGCGAGTGTGGACTTCCTCGAAGCGGCCGTGCTAGCCGCGAGCGCAAAGGGCTGGCGCGTGGGCAACGCCGACATCGTGATCGCAACGGAAGGTCCACGCATTGCTCCCCATCGCCAAGCGATGCGCGAACGGATTGCGGGTCTGCTCGACGTCGAGGTGGACGCGGTGAACGTGAAGGGCAAGACCCTGGAAGGCATGGGGGCGCTCGCCAAGGGTGCGGGCGTGGCGGTGCAAGTGAGTTGCCTGCTGGTGCGCAACTGAGACTGTCGGCAATACGGTGTCGCACACCTTGTTGTTGCCGTAGGGCTTACTTTTGG